>JAKFYI010000031.1 GCA_021730985.1 Hyphomicrobiales bacterium
GCATCGCCGATCTCGGCACCGGCAGCGGCGCACTTCTGCTTGCGCTTTTGTCCGAGCTGCCGAATGCGCTCGGCGTTGCCACCGACATCGACATCGCAGCGGTCGCTGCGGCGCGCGGCAATGCGCGGCGGCTCAAGCTCGATGCGCGCGCGCGGTTCGCGGCGTGCCATTTCGGCAGCGCGCTGAGCGGCGGCTTCGATCTCGTCGTGGTTAATCCGCCCTACATCGCGACGGCAGACATTGCGGCCCTGCCTGCCGAGGTGCGGCACGATCCCCATCTTGCGCTCGATGGCGGCGCCGACGGGCTGGCCTGCTATCGCGCGATCGCCACCGATGCGAGGCGTCTGCTGGCTCCCAACGGCCACATTGTGGCCGAGCTTGGCATCGGACAGGAGAACGCCGTCGCTGCCTTGTTTCGGGCAGGCGGCCTTGAAACCCTGCCGGCGCGGCCCGATCTGTCAGGCATCGCACGGGCACTATCCGCGCGTCCGGCCGCAAATCGGCCAGCGATTTGCCATGAGAAATGAGCATTGCGGAATGGCAAAAAATCGCTTGGATTATCGCCCGTAACAGACTAGCTTCCCCTCATGGAATCGACCCGGATGGGTCGCGCGCCGCTCAAAGCCCCGAGCCATAGAATTGATGGTTCGATGAGGCGAGCGGGGGGCCAAATAGACCAGTAAAAGAGCCGGGTCGAGAATCGCCGAATTCAGGTCAAAAAAGCAGCCGAGCGAGCGCGCATCGGGCTTTTCGACATTGTTAAGCGACGCGCATGCGAGAAACCAGGCGCCGCGATTTGATCGCGGGCGGAAGTTGCTGCGGCTGATGCGGGAATGCCCGGCCGGACGTGAAGCAACTTCGGCAGAATGACGCAGCCCACCGCTGCGCGAATGATGCCAATTCGGCGGGAAAGGCCGCCGCTTTAGGGAGTCGGTGACAGCGAACCATGATGAGAAACGGACAAAATAAGCGCATGCGCGGACGCAATCGCAACAACAACAATAGTAATAGCAATCAGCACAACCAGAACCGCGGTCACCACCACCACAATCCGCTGACGCGAGTGTATGAGTCGAACGGGCCGGAGGTGAAAATCCGCGGCACCGCCCATCACATCGCCGAGAAATATCTACAGCTCGCGCGCGATGCGACGTCGGTCGGCGATCACGTCACCGCCGAGGCGCACCATCAGCACGCCGAACACTACCTCCGCCTGATCGCCGCGGCGCAGGAGCAATTCCGGCAGCAGAACCCGCACTACCAGCCGCAGCCGGCGCCGCAGGGCATCGGCGACAACGACGGCAGCGGGCAGGACGAAGGCGACGAGCAGCCCGGCCAGACCTCGCAGGGCATGCCGAACCAGCAGAATTACCAGCAGCCCCAACAGCAGCCCCAACAGCAGCCGCAGCAACAGCCGCAGCAGCAACCCTACGGCGGTTCGCAGCCCTACAACGCGCCGCAGCCGCAGCAGCCGCAACAGCAGCCGCAGTACTCGCGGCCGCAGCAGCAGCCGCAACAGAACCATCAGCAGCCGCAGCCGGCTCAACAGCCGCAGCCGAACTTCGGCAACGATGCCGGCGGCCTGCCGTCGTTCATCACCGGCGGCCAGCCGCAGCAAGCAGTGCAGGCGCCGCAATACGGCGCGAACGGTCACGACAACCAGGGTGGCCAGGGCGACCGCTTTCCGATGCATCGCCGCCGCCGCCGTCATCGCGGCCCGAACGATCAGCCGGACAACCGCGGCAACGCGCCGGAAGTGCCCAGCACCGAATAATCAGAATTCAGAGTTCAACGATGCAAATGGCCGGGCCTCTGCCCGGCCATTTTGTTTTCAGACGCCCGCGCCGCCGGGAGACGGCGCCAGCACGGGCGGCAACTGGGGGACGAGCTGACGCTTGCGCGGCCGCGCCGGCAGCGCGCGATAGACCTGCTTGGTGGCCTCGACGATATGCACGCCTGCGAACGGCCCTGGCAGCAGCGCACCGGCGCGCTCCCAGGCCGCCGCCGAACGCAGGAACCAGCCGCGCTGGATCGGCGGCACGTACAGCGCCTCACTCCAGGCCACCGGCGTGAACCAGGTGTCGCGCAGCAAGTTTGTAATCTGCGGACGCGAATAGGGCCGGCCGTGACCGAACGGATTGTTGTCCATGCGCGCCCACACGCCGCGCCGGTTCGGCACCACCGCGAGCAGCCGTCCGCCCGGCGCCAGCACGCGCCAGATCTCGCGCAGCAGGGCCGATGCGTCCTCCGACATTTCCAGGCCGTGGATCAGCAGTACGCGATCGACCGCGGCATCGGGCAATGGCAGATCGAGCGATTCGACCAGCGCGGACAGCGAAGGATGCGCGGACGGCCATTTCACCACCCCTTGCGCCGCCGGCATGAAGGCGAGGCAGCGCTCCGCCTCCTCGCGGAATAGTCCGAGATAGGGCGACGCATAACCGAGGCCAAGCACGCGCTGCCCTGCCGTGTCGTTCCAGCGCCTGCGGATGGCGCGGCCGATGAAATCCCGCGCCACCGCGCCGAGCCGGTGCGCGTAGAAATTCCGCAGATCGACGACGTCGAGCGACATGGGGGGATGTTATCACAGACGGCCCGTCCGTCATTCCGGGACGGCCCAAGGGGCCGGACCCGGAATCCATACTCCCGGTGGTGGTTATGGATTCCGGGTTCGCTCGCTGACGCTCGCGCCCCGGAATGACGCCAAAAATCGTGCTAAACGTTTTTCACTTACCCAAGAGGACACATCATGCCCGTCGAGACCCACCTGTTCCGCTGCCGCAGCGATAATTTCGGCGTGCTGATCCGCGACACCGCGACCGGCGCCGTCGCCGCCATCGACGCGCCCGAAACATCGACGGTGGAAGCCGCACTCCACGCCAAGGGCTGGAAGCTCACCGACATCCTGGTGACGCACCATCACGCCGACCACACCGACGGCATCGCCGACCTCAAGAAGAAATACCAGTGCCGGGTTGTGGCGCCGCGCGCCGAGGCCGCGAAGATCGCGCTGGTCGATGAGACCGTGCGCGAGGGCGACAAGGTCCGCGTCGGCAATCTTGAAGCCAACGTGATCGAGACGCCGGGCCACACCTCGGGCCACATCACGTTTTGGTTCCACGGCGACAAGATCGCGTTCGCCGGCGACACGCTGTTCTCGATCGGCTGCGGCCGCGTCATCGAGGGCACGATGGAGATGATGTGGGACTCGCTGAAGAAGCTGCGCGACCTGCCCGGCGACACCAAGGTTTATTGCGGACACGAGTACACGCTCGCCAACATCAAGTTCGCGCAGACCATCGAGCCGGACAACAAGGCGCTGATCGCGCGCGCCGCGCAGGCGGCGAAGCAGGTCGCGGCGGGCGAGCCCACCATTCCGACCACGCTCGACGAGGAGAAGGCGGCGAACGTGTTCCTGCGCGCCGACGTGGCCTCGGTCGCAGCAGCAGTCGGACTGGCGGGCAGATCGCCTGCCGAGGTGTTCGCGGAGATCAGAACCAGGAAGAATAAATTCTAGCGGACCGCCGCAGCAACGGAACTGTCATCACCCGCGAAAGCGGGTGATCCAGTCATCACAGCAGCATTTTCGTTTACTGGATGCCTGCTTTCGCGGGCATGGCACCGAGCAAGGGCAGAAGTCCGGCTAATCCTTGGCGCGCTCGACGTACGAGCCGTCTTCCGTCAACACCACGATGCGCGTGCCGGGGCCGACGTGCGGCGGCACCATGGTGCGTCCGCCGTTCGAAAGCTTGGCTGGCTTGTACGACGACGACGCGGTCTGGCCCTTGGTGACCGGCTCGGTGTCCATGACTTCCAGAGTCACGCGCTGCGGCAACTGGATCGCGACCGGATTGCCCTCGAACACGCTGAGCATCACCTTCATTTCCGGCTGCAGGTAGCCCTTGCCGTCGCCGACCACGTCCTCGGGCACCTGTATCTGGTCGTAGTTCTCGGTGTTCATGAAGTGCAGCCCCTCGCCGTCCTCATAGAGGAACTGGTACTCGCGATCCTCGACGTGGGCGCGCTCGACCTGTTCGGTGGTCTTGTAGCGCTGCGTGGTCTTCACGCCGTCGCTGATCCGGCGCATATCGACCTGGGTGGTCGGCGTGCCCTTGCCGGGATGGAAGCTTTCGGCCGTCAGGACGACGTAGAGCTTGTCGTCGATTTCGAGAATGTTGCCCTTGCGGACGGAGCTGGCGATGACCCTCACAGGCGAAATTCCTCTTAGGTGCTGACAGGGCGTCCCGCCCCGGCGAATGGGTGGGCGCACCATACTGATCCTGACGCGCTCCGCCAGTATTTTCCCCCGTGCCCAGGAGGGTTAGATAGGGCCCATGGTGACCGCGTGACAGACCCCTCCCCCTGGTGGGATCCCGCCGTTCATGCCGACCGGAGGCCGTTCCTGGCGGTGCGCGGACGCGTGCAAAAGTCGATGCGCGACTGGTTCGCCGCGGCGGGCTTCGCCGAGGTCGAGACCCCGATCCTGCAGGTCTCGCCGGGCAACGAGACCCACCTGCACGCCTTCGCGACCGACCTGGTGGCGCCGGACGGCGCGAAGACGCGGCTGCACCTTCACACCTCGCCGGAGTTCGCCTGCAAGAAGCTGCTGGCGGCCGGCGAGACCAAGATCGTCACCTTCGCCCGCGTGTTCCGCAATCGCGAGCGCTCCGCGCTGCACCATCCCGAATTCACCATGCTGGAGTGGTATCGCGCGGGCGAAGCCTACGACGCGTTGATGGCCGATTGCGCGGCGCTGCTGGTGCAGGCCGCTACGGCTGCGGGTTCGAAACAGTGGCGCTTCAAGGATCGCGTGTGCGACCCCTGCGCCGCGCCGGAGCGGCTCACGGTCGCTTCGGCATTCGAGCGTCACGCCGGCATCGACCTGATGGCGACGCTGCCGAACGGCGAGCCCGACGCCGCACTGTTCGCGAAAGCCGCGCGCGCGCAAGACATCCACGTCGCCGGCGACGACACCTGGTCGGACATCTTCAGTCGCATCGTCAGCGAGCGCATCGAGCCCAGCCTCGGCATCGGACGGCCAACCCTGCTCATGAACTATCCGATCCCCGAAGCGGCGCTGGCGCGCCCCACCACCGATCCGCGGCTGGCCGAGCGCTTCGAGCTTTACGTCTGCGGCGTCGAACTCGCCAACGGGTTCGGCGAACTGACCGACGCAGCCGAGCAGCGCCGCCGCTTTCAAGCGTGGATGGCGGAGAAGGAGCGCCGCTACGGCGAGCGCTATCCGTTGGACGAGGACTTTCTCACGGCGCTCGGTTCGATGCCGCAGGCGTCCGGAATCGCGCTCGGCTTCGACCGGCTGGCGATGCTGGCGAGCGGCGCCACCCGCATCGAGCAGGTGCTCTGGGCGCCCGTTGCCGGCGGCTCCTGAGCGATCCGCCGCATTGACCAGCGCGATCCTCGCGCACTAGGGTTCCGGCCTCGCAGAGGAGATATGCCCATGTTCGCCATTCGCACCGCGGCCCGCACACTCACCGCAGCCGCGCTCGGACTTGCGGCATTCACGCAATCAAGCCTCGCGCAGTCCTATCCTTCCCAGAACGTCACCATGATCGTCGCCTTCCCGGCCGGCGGCCTGGCCGACATCATCGGGCGGCTGGTTTCGGCCAAGCTCGGCGACCGCATGAAGTCGAGCTTCGTGGTCGAGAACCGCGGCGGCGCCGGCGGCAACATCGCGGCCAAAGCGGTGGCGGGCGCAGCCCCCGACGGCCACACGCTGCTGGTGACGACATCGGGCTTGGCCGCCAACCTGACCGCCAGCACGAACCGCGGCTTCGAGCAGGGCGATCTGCGGCCGGTCGCGTTCGTGGCCTACAGCCCCGACGTCGTCGCGGTCAAAGCGGACAATCCGGCCAAAGACCTCAAGGAATTCCTCGCCAGCGCGAAGTCCAAGAGCTTCACCTACGCCAGCGCCGGCCCCGGCACCGGCCCGCAGATCGGCGCGGAGTATTTCTTCAAGGATGTCGCCAAGGTGCAATACGTGCATGTGCCGTTCCAGGGCGGCGCGCCGGCGATCACCGCGCTGCTCGGTGGCCACGTCGATTCCCTGGTGCTGACGCTGCCGCCGGTCACGCCGCAGATCAATCAAGGCAAGCTGCGCGGGCTCGGTGTCGCCAGCGCCGCGCGCAACAAGGCGATCCCCGACGTGCCGACCTACGGCGAGATGGGCTACCCCAACATCGAGATCGGCTCGTGGGTTGCCGTATTCGCGCCGGCCAAGACGCCGGACGCGGTGGTGGCGCGGCTCAACGCCGAAATCGTCGCCGGCATGAAGGACGCCGATGCGCTGGAGCGTCTGGCGAAGGCCGGCTTCGACCCTGTGGCCAAATCGGTCGCCGAGAGCAACGATTATTTCAAGAGCGAGGTTGCGCGCTGGGCCACGATGGTGAAGTCGGCTGGCGTGTCGAACTAGAACGGCCGAATCCGCCACCGCCACAATTGCCACGATCACCACTGTCATCGCCCGCGAAAGCGGGCGATCCAGTATTCCGTGACGCTTGTGATTGAACCGGCGGAGCATTATCGCTTTCGCCGGTGAGTACTGGATGCCCGCGTTCGCGGGCATGACATCCGAGAGCACGCCATGAACGCCGCTCCCAAGACCCTGCGCCACCTGTCGGACCTGCAAGCCGCCGGACTGACGCCGCAAGCCAAGCGCGCAGCGCTCGAACAGGTCGCCACGCAATATGCCATCGCCGTCACGCCGGCGATGGCGGAACTGATCGACGCAACCGATCCGGACGATCCGATCGCGCGGCAGTTCGTCCCGGACACGGCCGAACTTAACCGCCAGCCGGCCGAACTGGCGGACCCGATCGGCGACCACGCCCACACCCCGGTCGAAGGCGTGGTGCATCGCTATCCCGACCGCGCGCTGCTCAAGCTGACGCATGTCTGCGCGGTGTACTGCCGGTTCTGCTTCCGCCGCGAGATGATCGGCCCGGACGCCGAGCCACTGTCACGCGAGAAGCTCGATGCCGCGCTCGACTACATCGCGGCGCACGGCGAAATCTGGGAGGTGATCCTGACCGGCGGCGATCCGCTGGTGCTGTCGCCGCGCCGTCTCAAAAGCGTGGTGGCGCGGCTCGCCGCCATTCCGCACGTCAAGGTGATCCGCGTCCACACCCGCGTTCCCACAGCCGACCCGTTGCGCGTGACGCCGGAGCTGGTGGCCGCACTCAAAACCGCCGGCAAGGCCACCTATGTGGTACTGCACGCCAACCATCCGCGCGAGCTTACCCCCGCGGCGCGCGAAGCCTGCGCGCGCTTCGTCGATGCCGGCATCCCGATGCTCAGCCAGTCGGTGCTGCTCGCGGGCGTCAACGACGATCCGAAAACGCTGGAAGCCTTGATGCGCGCGTTCGTCGAATGCCGGATCAAGCCGTACTACCTGCACCACGGCGATCTCGCGCCCGGCACATCGCATCTGCGCACCTCGATCGAGCACGGCCAGAACCTGATGCGCGCGTTGCGCGGCCGCGTGTCGGGGCTGTGCCAGCCGAGCTATGTGCTCGACATTCCCGGCGGTCACGGCAAATCGCCGATCGGCCCGAACTACATGTCGTACGACGACGCGGGCCGGGCCCGGATCGAGGATTTCAACGGAGCGCGGCATTGCTATCCGCCCGAGGCTTGTCCGCAGCCGAGGTAATCCGGCGGACTACGCGACGGGCTCGGGCTGGATCAATCGCGGCGTCATGGCAAGCAGCGCCGGCAGCGTGAGCAGGCCGATCAGCAGCGCCGACGCAAACTTCAAGGCAAAGCCCGTCGCCATCGACATCGTGGCCGACATCGGATCGAGCTTGACCAGCAGCAGGCTCGACACGACAAGAAACGACAGGGCTGCGCTCCACGCGACCATGGTCATGAGAACCCAGAGCCCAGCGCCTTCGGCGGAGCGGCGGATCACCAGAGCTTCGAGCGAGCCGACCAGCAGGCCGAAGATCGCGCCCAGGACCGTGCTCACCATCAAGCCTTTCACCAGAGCATCCGCCGTCAGATCGGCAGCGGCGCGCGCGCCGTCGATAGGAACCTTGGTCGAAAATCCGGACAGCAGCGCCATCGCCAGCAGATAGCCGCCGACGACGATCAGCCAGGGGACCATTTGAAAGCGCGGCAACACCTGGCGCAGCACTGCGCCGCGCAACCAGGCGGAGGCAACGACGAAGATCAATTCGGTCACCAGCGCCAGCGCGAATGCCACGGAGAGATATGATTTGGGCGAATCCGGCGTCGCGATGCCGAGCAGCTTGGCACCTCCGTAGCCGATCGATGCGGTGACAAGGCAGATGACCTGGGCCAGCAGATGAGCGCCGATCCATTGCCGCGCAATCGCGCCTTTGGCTTCAGGCTGAGATGAGATGGTCAAGGCCGACATGACTTGCTCCGGCGAAACAACGGCCAGCCTCGCCAGCGCGGCAAGGCGCTGCCGAATGGTCCGGCGCTCGATCTTGGGCATTGGTCGCTATGGGAACCCGGCGGGTTCAACCGGCGGATTTGCGCTGGCTTGTTTCGCCGAAGCGGGCTATTTGGCCCGCAATCCGCGCAGCGCGGGCAGCATGATGACGCTGCCGATCACCCCGGCCATCACCATCGTCCCTGCGCTCGTCAACTCGTCCACCAACCCCTGTCGCGAAGGGAGCAATAGGAAACCGGCGAGGACCGCCGCCGCCAATATGCTGGCCGCCATCGCGCTGCTGACCACCCACAGGCGCAACCCTTCCGCCACGGGGCGCAGCACCAGCGCCTGCAAGCCACCGAACGCCGCGCCCAGCAACCCGCCGCCCACCGCGAACAAGACAAACAAGAAGATCAGTAGGCCGGTGTCGTCCCAATCCATCGGCTCACCTTCGGTCGAAGGCTCCAGGGAGGACCATCCAAGACACAGCCCGGCCAAAATACCGAGCACGAGGTGCATCGTCATCCAATTCTCGCGTGGAAATGCCGGAATCTCGGACGCCATCACCGCGCCGGTGAGACGCGCGTACAACGCGAAGCCGAGCATCGTCAGCACGGTCTCGATCGCGACGTAGTTGGCTTGCGTTGCAAACGTGGCGCCCTCGATGTCGGCGCCCAGCATCTTGCGGATGCCGTAGCCGATCAGGCCAAGCACCGCGCTCACGACCAGCGCGATGACATTGGCGAGGATCCAGGACCGGGCGATGTCGGCGTTCACGGCATCACCCGCACTTCGCTCTAAGCGAAATACTGCCCGCCGTTCGCCGACAATGTCGAGCCGGTGATCAGTCCCGCGTCGTCGGAGGCGAGGAACACCACGCAGCGCGCGATCTCCTCCGGCTCGCCGAGCCGGCCGATCGGAATCAGCGGCAGGATGTTTTTCTCAAGCACGTCCTTCGGCACCGCCTGCACCATCTCGGTGTTGATGTAGCCCGGGCAGATCGCATTGACGGTGATTCCGGAGCGCGCGCTCTCCTGCGCCAGCGCCTTGGTGAAGCCGAGCTCGCCCGCCTTGGCGGCGGAGTAGTTGGTCTGGCCGAGCTGGCCCTTCTGGCCGTTGATCGACGAGACGTTGACGATGCGGCCGAACTTGCGCTCGCGCATGCCCTCGATGACGTTGCGGCACATGTTGAACAGCGAGCCGAGATTGGTGTTGATCACCGCGGTCCACTGCTCCGGCTTCATGCGGTGCAATGTGGCGTCCTTGGTGATGCCGGCGTTGTTGATCAGCACCTCGATCGGCCCGAGCTCGGCCTCGACCTGCTTGATGCCCGCGGCGCACGCCTCGAACGACGCCACGTCCCACTTGTAAACGTTGATGCCGGTTTCCGCCTTGAACTTGCTGGCCGCGTCATCGTTGCCGGCGTAGGTGGCCGCGACCTTGTAGCCCGCCGCTTTCAGCGATTTCGAGATCGCAGCACCGATGCCGCGTGTTCCGCCGGTAACCAATGCGACGCGAGCCATGCTCATTCCTCCCAGATACAGGTCTCGTCATGCCCGGCCTTGTGCCGGGCATCCACGCCTTTGGCTCACAGACTAAAGGCGTGGATGGCCGGGACAAGCCCGGCCATGACGGAGTTAGGATTGCTGCAGCGCGGTCGGCTTACCGCTCCACGCACCGCTTGGCCTGGGTGCGTGTTCCCTTACCGCTCCACGCACATGGCGATGCCCATGCCGCCGCCGATGCACAGCGTGGCGAGCCCCTTCTTCGAATTGCGCTTCTGCATCTCATAGAGCAGCGTGGTCAGAACGCGCGCACCCGACGCGCCGATCGGATGACCGATCGCGATCGCGCCGCCGTTGACGTTGACCTTGTCGGTATCCCAGCCGAGGTCCTTGTTGACCGCGCAGGCCTGGGCCGCGAACGCCTCGTTGGCCTCCACCAGGTCGAGGTCCTCGACCTTCCAGCCGGCCTTCTTGAGCGCCGCGCGCGACGCCGGGATCGGCCCGGTTCCCATGATCGAGGGGTCCACACCGGCGTGGGCCCAGGACACGATGCGCGCCAGCGGCGTCTTGCCGAGCTTGGCCGCCTCGCTTGCCTTCATCAGCACCAGCGCCGCTGCGCCATCGTTGATGCCTGAGGCGTTGGCCGCGGTCACAGTGCCTTCCTTGTCGAAGGCGGGACGCAGCTTGGCGATGCCTTCCAGCGTCACGCCGGCCTTCGGATACTCGTCGGTATCGACCACGATGTCGCCCTTGCGCGACTTGATGGTCACGGCTGCGATCTCGTCCTTGAACTTGCCGCCCTTCATCGCAGCTTCGGCCTTGTTCTGCGACTTGACCGCGAACTCGTCCTGCTGCTGGCGGGTGATCTGCCACTTCTTGGCGACGTTCTCGGCGGTGGTGCCCATGTGGTAGCCGTTGAAGGCGTCCCACAGGCCGTCCTTGATCATGGTGTCGACGACCTCGAGCGAGCCCATCTTGACGCCGTTGCGCAGGTGAGCGACGTGCGGCGCCTGGCTCATCGACTCCTGGCCGCCCGCGACCACGATGTCGCTGTCGCCGTTGAGGATGGCCTGGTAGCCGAGCGCGACCGCGCGCAGACCCGAGCCGCAAAGCTGGTTCACGCCCCACGCCGGGCTTTCGACCGGAATGCCGGCGGCGATCGAGGCCTGCCGGGCCGGGTTCTGGCCCTGACCGGCGGTGAGGATCTGGCCCATGATGACCTCGGAAACCCGGCCGCCTTCGATGCCGGCGCGCTTCAGGGCCTCCTGGATGGCGATTTTTCCCAGCTCATGGGCCGGAAGCCCGGACAAGGCCCCGCTGAAGGCGCCAACAGGTGTACGGGCGGCGCTGACGATGACGATATCGTCTTGCATTGCAAAACACTCCTTGGCTGAGGCGGGCCCAAAGCCCGCCGATCCGGGCAATTCTGACCCTTTGATAATCGCTCGCGGCCTGCCCGCCAAGGTGGCGCACTGCACAAAACTATGGCCCACCCTGCAGAAACCGCCTAATTTGGACGGACTGTGTACCGGCGGGGGGCCGGTTTCCGGGAAGCGATCAGGGGCCCAATGGCAAAGTCCGACGTGCCTATCAAGATCAAGAAGTACGCCAATCGGCGGCTCTACAACACCGGCACCAGCACCTACGTCACGCTCGAGGATCTCGCGGTGATGGTGAAGGCCGGCGAGGACTTCGCCGTCGAGGATGCCAAGACCGGCGAGGACATCACCCGCTCGGTGCTGGCGCAGATCATCTTCGAGCAGGAGAACAAGGAAGGGCAGAACTTGCTGCCCATCAACTTCCTGCGTCAGTTGATCCGCTTCTACGGCGACAGCATGCAGATGATGGTGCCGCGCTATCTCGAAGTGTCGATCGACTCGCTGACGCGCGAGCAGGAAAAATTCCGCGGCCAGATCGCGCAGACCTTCGGTCTGGGCGGCTTCGGTGCGATCGAAGATCAGGTGCGGCGGAACATGGAAATGTTCGAGCGCACCTTCTCGATGTTCACGCCGTTCGCCCGCCAGGGACAAACCGACAATGCGGATGGAGACAAGCCCGCGGGCGCGGCCGACAAGCCGGCCGGCGGCGAGGAGTTCACCGACCTCAAGCGGCAAATGGAAGAGATGCAGAAGCGGCTGGACAAGCTGAGCGACAAGAACAAATGACGCCGTAGGCGCTATTCCGGGCGGGCGATTACAGCCGCACCGTCTTCCTTCGGTCGGCCTGCACCGTGTTGCCCCACGGCCGCTCGACCGAGGCAAGCCCGACCAGCGCGCCTTGCAGATAGTCGCAGCCCCACTGGCTCAGCAGCGCCGCGGACTCCTCGTCCTGCACCCATTCGGCGATGGTCTTCAGCCCGAGCCGCTTGGCGAGCTCCACCAGCGTGAGCACGAACGCGCGGTCGTCCTCCGACCGCGTCAGGTTCTGCACGTAGGCGCCGTCGATCTTGATGATGTCCACGCCAAGCTTGCGAAGATTGCGGAACGACGTGTAGCCGGCGCCGAAATCGTCGATCGCAATCCGGCAGCCCAGATCCTTCACGCGGCTGACGAAACCCTTGGTGTCGTCGATGTCCTGGATCGCCGCCATTTCGGTGATCTCGATGGTGAGCCGCTCGCCGACGCCCTTGTTGGCGCGCAGCATCGCGCCCAGCGCCGACCACCAGTCGGGGTCGGTGGTGGACGCCGGCGACACATTGATGCTGGCGGCGAGCGCCGGCACCGCGATCATCTCGTTGATCAGAAGCTCCAGCACACGATGATCGAGCATGCGGACCAGGCCGAGCCGCTCCGCCACCGGGATCACGTCGTGGGCGCGCACCAGCGTGCCGTCCGCCCGGCGGATGCGCATCAGGCACTCGTGGAGCAGCGGCTGGCGCGAGCGCGCGTCCACCACCGGCTCGAACGCCAGCAGGATGCGCCGCTCGTTGAGCGCGTTGACGATCTCGTCGGCCGCACGCACGTTCTCCAGCCGCAACGCATCGCGTTCGACGTTCGGGCGATAGACCTGGAACGAGCCAAACCGCTTGGCCTTGGCGGCGTTGAGCGCCTCCTGGGCGCGGGCAAAAAGCTCCGGCACCGTGCGGGCGTGGCGCGGCCCGGTCACGCCGCCGATCGTCACCGTGACCGCGACAGGTCCGGCGGATGTGCGGATCACCTCGTCGCGCACGCCGGCCAGCAGGCGCTCGCAGGCGCGCTCCATATCCTCGGGTGTGCAGTTGTTGAGGATCACCGCGAATTTGTTGCCGGAGAACCGGCCGAGGTGATCGCCGCCGCGCATCTTGGCGCGCAGCCGCTTGGCGACCGCGCCGATCGCCTCGTCGGCGACGTCGAAGCCGTAGGAGTCATTGAGGCGCGAGAGATTGTCGACCGCTACCATGAGCAGGCCGCACGAGCCGCGCCGGTCGATCGCCTGCTGCAGCGTGGTCTCCAGCACCTCGGTGAGATGCCAGCGGTTCATCTCGCCGGTCAGCGCGTCGAAATGCGACAGGTAGGAAAGCTTCTCCTCCTGGGCGTGCCGCTCGTTGATGACGTGGATGACGCCGTGCGCGCGCTCCGGCTTGCCGTCCTCGCCGGCGAACCAGCGGCCGGTGTCCTCCACCCACAACTGGGCCGCCGCGCCTTCGGGCGTGATCGAATATTGCACCTGATATGGAACGCCCGCGCCCTCGTCGCGCTGCGCCGAATTCATCACCGTGTCGTAGCGCGCCTGCGCGGTCTCGCCGTCGAGCGCCTTGGCGTAGCCGCGCCCCGTTGCGATGGCGTCGCGGTCGCGAAGCTTGAGCACGTCGGCGACGTTGCCGCCCCACGCCAGCGTGTCGTCGGCGATCAGCCACACGTAGGGCACCTCGCCGACCGAGGCGAGGATTGCCGCCGGGTCGAGTACACCGGTGGAATGCTGCGGAGCAGCCGAAGGCTGCGCGAACATGGCCGGCTGCGCGGGCTGCGAAGCCTGCGGCGGCTGGGCGAAGACATCGGCCACTGGGGCTTCGGGCAACGGCTTGGGACCGCGGGTCGCGAAAACATCCGCGCGCGCGAACACATCCCCCTGCGGCTGCGGCGCTGTGGGACGGATCGGTCTGGGCGTCGGATCCTTGATCACGGGCGAACCTTTTTGGGAATGCCGCGTTGTCCCAGCAAGTGACATCGCGGTGGAAACTGCGGCCAAGTTAAACGGACAACTCTAAAGAAACGGCAAAATCCCAGCACCGATCTGGCCGCCGCCTCCGGCACGCCGCTTGCGATGTCCTCTGCGAGGGACGCGTTGTGTCCCGCGGTGAGACAGAGGCTGTGCGATGCTGGAAGGGAATTGTTCACCATCCGAGAGCAGAGCGCTCGTGTGCATCGAGCCGGAATTCGTTGTGCGCCGCCCGCATCGCGTCACGCACTGCGATTCCACGTTCCTCACGCATCTGATCGCAATGGCCGAGCAGGTTCCGCAGATGCGCGAACGCCGCCGCGCCGAGCCGCACGAGGCAGATGCCGTTTACCAAGATGCGATCAAGCGATTCAGCGCGTAGCGGGCGGTCTGCTCAATTCGGCGGACATCGAGATAGACGGCAGACATCCGGCTTCTCAGGCCGCAACCTTGCGCAGGAATTCTTCGATCTCTTTGCGCATGTCCTCGGCGATCGCGGCCACGGCCTCCGAGGCTGCCAACACTGTTTCGGCAGAGCCTCGCGTTTCACCGGCAGCTCCCGAGAGCTCGCTCAGCAATGCGACAATGCTTCTGGTCCCGTCCGCCGCGCGGTTGACGTTCCCGGAAATCTCCTCGGTCGCGACATGCTGCTCCTGCGCCGACTTGGCGGCCGCCGATGTAAACTCGCCAATCTGCTGCATTCGAGCGTTGATCCGGCTGACCGCTTCGATTGCGGTGCCTGTACCGGCCTGCACTCCAGCAACCTGACTGGCGATCTCCTCCGTAGCCTTTGCCGTTTGTACGGCGAGTGATTTCACCTCTGATGCCACCACTGCGAAACCGCGCCCAGCTTCACCCGCACGCGCCGCTTCGATCGTGGCATTGAGCGCAAGCAGATTGGTTTGAGCGGCGACGGCTTGAATCAGCTTGACGACAAGGCCGATTTTTTCGGCGGACTTTGCCAGATCGATGATTTCCCGGTTGGTTGCGCCCGTCTCTCCGCTTGCCTTTCCGACCAAATCGTTGGTCCGCTCAAGATGAGAAGAGATTTCGGCAATCGACGACGTCAGCTCCGTTGTCGCCGAGGCGGCGAATCCCACATTTGTAGATGCATCGTCTGAGAATTTTGCGGCGTCTTCCGCGTGACCGGCGGTCTTGCGAGACGAAGCGAACAACGTGTTCGCCGTCGAACGCAATGCGGTTGCGTGATCGGCCGCTGACTTGAATTTGGTCTCCACGCTGTTCCGAAAAGCAGATATTGCTCCATCGATGGCAATACGGCGTTGCTCTTGAGAAGCCATGTGGTCGCGCTGGTCTTCCAACCGCAAACGCTCGGACACGTCCTCGTGTGTCGCCACCCAGCCGCCTTCCGGCATTGGCCCCCGCGTAACGCAGATCAGGCGTCCATCGTTGAGCTTGTCAATCCGGCGAGAGACCTTGGTGCTGGAAAGCGTGCCCAACTCCGAGATTTTCTTCTCTACGGCGGTCTTGTTCTTCTCCCCATTCAGGAGACCGCTTTGGACGCGGTGGGCTATGATCGCATCATGCGTCGTTCCCGGTTTTCGCAGCTCCGGCGGCAGCCGGTACATATTCGCGTACTCGTCGTTGCAAAGAACGAGCCGCTTGTCCGGACCGAACATACAGAAGCCGTGGGGCATGTAGTTCAGCGCGGTGGCGAGGCGCCACTCATGCTGCTTTTTGCGCCATGAAAAAAATCGGTACATCGATTTGCCGCCCGTGAAGTAGGCAAGGGTATACAAATTGCGTGATGTCACCGTTAATCGATGGTTAAGAAAGTGTTAGCAACGCCGCGCTTCGGCTGCACCGCAACGCGCCAATACCTTACGCATCTGATCGCAATGGCCGAGCAGGTCCTGCGCTACTCGATCACCTCGTCGGCGCGGGCGAGCAGCACCGGCGACACCGTAAGCCCGAGCGCCTGGGCGGTCTTGAGGTTGACGACCAGTTCGTACCTGGTGGGCAGCGAGACCGGCAAATCGGCGGGCTTGCGGCCTTTGAGAATCTTGTCGACGTATCCCGCCGCCTCGCGGTGCATCTCCAAAGCGTTCGCGGCGTATGACATCAGCCCGCCCGACCGGGCCACCTGCCGATTGCTCCCGAATGACGGCAAGCCATGCTTGATCGCAAGCTCAAATACTTCCTTGCTTCCCACGGTTCCCTGAACGATCAGGGCATCGACTTGCTTGCTCCGCATCGCCTCGAAAGCCGCTTCGAGTGGTGCTGCCGGACGGGTCATCACCGGCACGACCTCAAGGCCGAGGGCGAGCGCACCTTGAGCGATCTGCTGAAGCAACGCCGGCGTGAACGGATCGACCTCGTTGGCCAGGACCGCCACACGGCGCGCGGAAGGCTTCACCTCACGGATCAGTTCGAGGCTCTTGGCCGCGACATCCGCGGTCGCAGCCGACATGCCGGTGACATTTCCACCCGGGCGGGCCAGGCTTTCGATCAGCCCGGTCGCGACCGGGTCGCCGGCGGCCGCCATGACGATCGGAATGTCGCGCGTCGCCTGTTTCGCCGCGATGACGGTCGGCGTTTGCGAGGTGACGATCAGATCGACCTGGAGACGGACAAGCTCCGCGGCGCGTTCCGGCAAGAGGGAGGCCCTGCCTTCGCCCGTGCGAACGACCAGCCGGATGCTCTGGCCTTCGATGTAGCCCAGTTCCTTGAGGCTCTCGCGAAACCCCTTGAGAAAGATTTCGGGGTCCTCGCTGCCGGTGAGCAGGATGCCGATCGTGGGCACCTTTGCCTGCTGCGCGCGCGCCGAGAGCGGCCAAGATGCCGCTCCGCTCAAAACACCAAAAAATTCTCGCCGTCGCATGCCGCTCCTTGGCTTGGGCGAGCATCGTATCGGTTTAATCGCGTGATTTGATAGGGGCAGTCAGCATCGACCCAACGCTCTAATACCCGAGCGCGCAGCCGTCCTTGCGCGGCTCCGAGCCGCCGATCAGCACGCCGCGCTTCCAGTCGATGCGGATCGCCTGCGCGCCGCCCCACGGCGTCGGCGCCGTCACCACCTGGTGGCCGCGCGAGGTGAGACCTTCGACGGTCAAACGATTCAGCGCCTAGAAATATCGTAAGAGATCGAAAACGGTACGCGCTAAGCGGCTGCCTTTGCCGGGGACGTGGCGTGAGTGATCGACACTGTGGTTCCTTCGGGGCCAGTCAAAGTTTCCACCTCGGCATTGAGTTGAGTTGAAAGCGCCTTGATGATGCCGGTGCCCAATCCCGATTTTTCGTAAGCCAAGACGCCGTCCGACTTGCCAACCCCGTTGTCGGAGATCGAAAGCTTCCAATCCGTTCCGGCCCTGTCATACGCGACGGTGATCTGACCGTTCGCATTGTCGCCGGGGAATGCATGCTTGAGCGCATTCATGACGACTTCGGTCACGATCAAGCCGAGACTTTCCGCCTCACGGGATGAAGCGCTGCCCATTTCACCGACCACTTTCAGAAAGATCGGCCGGGTGTCGCCGATCATCGAGGTCGCAAGGCTCTCGCACAACTTTGTGAGGTAAGGCGCAATCTCGACGGACCCGGTCGCACCGGATGCGTGCAGTTGCTTCTGCACGGCAGCGACTGAGAGGACGCGCTTATGCGCGTCTTTCAAATGAAACCGCGTCTCTTCCGACTGCACCACCCGTGCCTTCATCAGAAGGATGCTGGCGATGATTTGCAGGCTGTTGGACACGCGATGTTGCAATTCCTCGAACAGCACGTCCTTATCTCGCAACAGCTCATCCTTTTCACGCTCCAGGATGCGCTGCACGGTGACGTCTTCGATGCCGAGCAGAATGGTGGTGTTGGAACCGCCCTCGTAGAACACCTTGCGAGCGTTCAGGAGCATCGTGCGTTGCCCGATGTCGGGAAACACATGCTCGACCTCGTAGTCTTCCATCACGCCGCGCTCGGGTACGATTTTTTCCAGGAGCAGACGAAGTCCTGGAATGTCCCATTGACCGTCGCCCAGCGCGTAAAGCGGCCTGCCTTGGGTGTCCCCGGAACTCACCTCAAATGTCGAATAGAATGAGCGGCTCGCGGCGAGCACGCGGAGGTCCTGGTCGAGCACCAGGAAAGGTTCACGAACCGTGTCGATGATCGCCTGCGCGAATGCACGGGCTTCCTCGAACTGCCGCAGCAGCCCGTCCTTTTCGCGCTCCAGGACGCGCTGCGCGGTCACGTCCTCAATGCCGAGCAGAATCGTAATATTGGCGCCGCCTTCATAGAAAACTTGGCGAGCGTTCAATCGCATGGTTCGGTGCCCAAGGCCGGGGAATTCGTGCTCGACCTCATAGCCTTCCATCACGCCTTTCTCAGGGATAATTTTTTCCAGCAGCACACGAAGCTTCGGAATGTCCCACTGGCCATCGCCCAGCGCGTAAAGCAACCTGCCCTGAGTGTCGTTGGGACTGACCTTGAATGCGGAATAGAAGGAACGGCTGGCGGCGATCACGCGCAGCTCGTTGTCGAGCACCAGGACCGGCTCGCGGACCGTATCGACAATGCCTTGAGCGAGCGCCCACGCATCTGCGATGGCGGTAAACTGTTCTCTGAAACCTGTCGGCTGCACGAAGCCTCCTCAAGGAATGGCCGTGCGCCAAATGCGACTCCGGTGGATGCCGGCGCCCGTAGGAGCATGGTTCAGGAGAGCGCATCAGGGGTACGCTTATTTTGACGGGATGTCCGTATATTTCGGACGAATCAGGCCCGCCGGCCCTTTATCTGCCCCTGCCCGCACAATTAGAACTGGAACGATAGTGATCCGTGCTAGTTGACTTGCGTGGACCCTTCACCTCCCCAAGCCCTGATTATCGTTGCCGACGACGACGTGCTGGAGCGCATGGGGGCATCCTATATGTTCTCGGATGCGGGATATCGGGTGCTCGAAGCCGGAAGTGCCGACGCGGCGCTTCGATTCTTCGAAACGAACGCGGACATTAGGCTGTTGTTCACGGACGTCAGCATGCCCGGCACGTTAGATGGGGCAGACTTGGCCCGTCAGGTCGCCGGGCGATGGCCGACCGTCGGCATCCTCATGACGTCAGGCCGGCCGTTCCCCAGTCACCTTCCGCCGGGCGTGCGCTTCCATGCCAAGCCCTATGAGCCCATGAACGTGCTCCGCGACGCAAGGGAAATGTCGATCCCCCTCGTGTGATCCATTTATTGACTCGTCTTGGCGCCGAGTTTTTCTGCACGGCAAGCGCGACGTCCGCTACGTGCCAATAACGACCGTCCGCGATGCCTCACGCTCTAATAGCCAAGCGCGCAGCCGTCCTTGCGCGGCTCCGAGCCGCCGATCAGCACGCCGCGCTTCCAGTCGATCCGGATCGCCTGCGCGCCGCCCCAAGGGGTCGGCGCGACCACGACGTTGTGACCTTTCGCCTTGAGGCCCTCGACGGTCGAAGCCGGCATGCCGCGCTCGACCACCGTGCGCTCGCCCTCGAAAAAGGCGCGCGGCGCGTCGATCGCGCTCTGCAGGTCCATGCCGTAGTCGAACATGTTCATCATCATCTGAACGTGCCCCATCGGCTGATAGTGCGCGCCCATCACGCCAAACGTGACGTCGCAGCGGCCGTCCTTCATCGCCAGCGCGGGGATGATGGTGTGCATCGGCCGCTTGTCGGGACCGAGCGCGTTCGGATGTCCGGGCTTGAGCACGAAGCCCGAGCCGCGGTTGTTGAACATCACGCCGGTCTTTTCGCTGCAGATGGCGGAGCCGAACGAGGAATAGAGCGAGTTGATGAACGACACCGCCTTGCGGTTCTTGTCCACCACCGTGAGATAGACGGTGTCGCTGCCCGGCGTCGGCGCGCTCGGCAGCGGCACGCGCTTGTTCCGGTCGATCTTCGCCGCAAGATGCTTGGCGAACGCCTTGTCGTTGAGCGCCGAGGTGGCGACGCGCATGAACGACGGCTCGGCGATATGGGTGTCACGCACCGCGAAGCCGATCCGCGCCGCCTCCAGCATCAGGTGGAAGCGCTCGGGGCCCAGCGCGTCCAGCTTGGACAGATCGAAGTTCTCCAGGATGTTCAGCATCACCAGTGCCGTGAGGCCCTGGGTGTTGGGCGGAATCTCGACCAGATCGATGCCGCGATAATTCGTCGAGATCGGCGCCGGCGCTTCGCCGCGATGCCGCGCGAAGTCCTCCGCGGTCAGCACCGAGCCCTTGGCCTGCAGGGTCGCCACCATGTCCTCGGCGATCGGCCCTTCGTAGAAGGCGCGCGGGCCGCTCTTGGCGATGGCCTTCAGCGTCTCGGCCAGCGCCGGCAGCTTGATGACGTCGCCTTCGGCCGGCGCGCGTCCGCCGAACAGATAGTGCCGCGTCGCGCCGGTGCTGTTGCCGAGCTTGCCGACCAGGTTCTGCCAGTCCGCCGCGACGCGCGGCGCGACCGGGAAGCCGTACTCGGCGTAGCGGATCGCCGGCGCCAGCACGCGGTCGAGTTGCCAGGTTCCGTGCGCTTTGAGAATCTCGCCCCACGCTTCGATCGCGCCGGGCACGTTCACAGCATGCGGCGAGGTCGCCTCGATCGCGTTCATGCCCTTGGCGAGCAGCGCCTCGGTCGAAGCCTGGGCGCCGGCGCGGCCGCAGCCGTTGTAGCCCCACACCGGCTTGTCAGGATCGGCCACCAGACAGAAACAGTCGCCGCCGATGCCGGTCATGTGCGGCTCGATCACGCACAGCACGGCAACCGCAGCCACCGCGGCATCGGCCGCGGTGCCGCCCTGGCGCAGCACGTCGATGGCGGCCAGCGTGGCGAGCGGATGCGAGGTCGCGGCCATGCCCTCGCCGGAAATGACTTGCGAGCGGCCGGGCAGATGGAAATCGCGCGCCATGGGGATGCTCTACCGCAGCCGGAGCGGCGTCAGGATGTCGCTTCGAGGCGCTCGACCGTCAAATCGCGCTGCGCGGTGCGCAGCGTGATGATGAAGCCGCCCAGCACGTCCACCACGCTGATCATCATCAGCAGGAAGAAGGTCGAGGTGCCGGCCTGCCGCACCAGCAGGAACTCGATCAGCATGACGACGAACACCACCATCGACAGCACATGATCGACCACCGAGCGGACGCCGATCCGCGTCGCCTTCAGGATTTCCAGCGGCAGCAGCATGACCGCCAGCCCGATCAGCATGTCCTCGGCGGTCACGCTCCAGGTCGCGCCCGACGTGAGGTTCACCGCGGTGATGGCGTCGGTCCAGTTCACGCCCGGCGTGAGGAACGCGATCATGTTGTAGATCGCGAACGGAATGACCAGCAGCGGAAAGCCGATCAGGTACATGGCTGGCTCCCGCCTTTGGACCCCGGAGTTAGGCTTCGGTCTTGGGCTTCAGCACCGACCGGCCCTTGTACATGCCGGTCTTGAGATCGATGTGGTGCGGACGGCGGCGCTCGCCCGAATCCTTGTCTTCCACGTAACTCGGCTGCCTCAGCGCGTCGGCCGAACGGCGCATGCCGCGGCGGGACGGCGAGGTCTTTTTCTTTGGAACGGCCATGAAAAATCTCCTGAAACGTCGGCGCCAGGGGCGCCCGATACCGAATTCCTGCGGGAAGCCGGGCTTATAGAGGAAGGGGCCCGGCAAGGCTAGTGCGCTGTCCGGGGCGGTCTGGCGCGGCCCGGGAGGGGCCGTCGCCTCCAGGATCACCGGACCCGGACGCAGGCGTCGATGTCGCCGGCCGACGCGGCGCGGGCCTGGACCCGGGCGGCGATGCGCCGCACGCCGGGACCCGGCCGCTGGGCATTGCGCCGGTGCGGGTTCGGCAGCACGGCGGTCAGAACGCCCGCCTCCGCCGCCGTCAGGTCCCGCGCCGGCTTGTTGAAGGCGCGCCGCGCCCCCGCCTCGACGCCGAACTGGCCGGTCGGCCCCAGTTCCGCGATGTTGAGATAGATTTCCATGATGCGCCGCTTCGGCAGCACCAGATCGACCCAAAGCGCCAGCGGAAACTCCAGCGCCTTGCGGACGAAGCTGCGGCCGCCCCACAGGAACAGATTCTTGACGGTCTGCTGGGTGATGGTCGAGGCGCCCCGCGCATCGCTCAACTCGTCGGCATCGCCGATCGCCGCCTTCAGCTCGCCCCAGTCGATGCCGCGATGCGAGCAGAACTTGGCATCCTCGGAGGCGATCACGGTCCGCGCCATCACCGGGGCAATGCGCTCCATCGGAACGAACGTGCGCTCCACCGGCGCGCGCTTGATCCAGCGCCACACCATCACGGTCGAGACCGGATCGAATATCCGGTACAGCGGCGCCAGCAGATAGGGCAGCGCCAGCACCGCGAGGATCAGCAGGATCGCGATGCGCGCCAGCCGGAAGGCGAGGCTTCGAGGAGGTTTGGCCCTTGTCATCGCGGCAAGTTAAGCACAAATCTGCGGAAACGGCGGGGCCATGGCGAAGCGAGCATTGCCACAACTTTGGATCGTCCGTGTGGCGCGCGGCCATGCGCGGCTTTGGGCCGCGCTGGCGCTGGGCTGCGCGGTCTATCTTGCACTTCCGGACTCGCTGCGGGGCGTGACCCGCGCGCTGGCCTGCTGGGATGCCGCCATTCTGCTTTACCTGGTGCTCACCGCCTGGATGATGGCGCGCTCTCCCGCGGGCGAGATCCGCAAGCACTCCGAAGCGCAGGACGAAGGCGCCTTCGCGCTGATGGTGCTGACCGTCGCCGCGGCGCTCGCCAGCATGGGCGCGATCTTCGCCGAACTGGCGCGCGGGGGTGACGGCGGCCTGGAGCCACTGTCGTATGCGCTCGCGATCGCGACCGTGGTGCTGTCCTGGGCCTTCATCCACACCATCTTCGCGCTGCACTACGCCTACGACTTCTACGGCGACGGTCAGCGCGCCAACGGCCTGAAGTTCCCCGGCGACACCAAGCCCGACTATTGGGACTTCGTGTATTTCTCGTTCGTGATCGGCATGACGTTCCAGGTCTCCGACGTCGCAGTGACCAACAAATGGATTCGCCGCTCGGTCGTCGCTCACGGCGTGCTGTCGTTCTTCTTCACCACCACGGTTGTCGCGCTCACGGTGAACATGGCCGCCAATGCGATTTAATGCTTGCTCGGTCTGTCCATTACCTCTCCCCGCACGCGGGGAGAGGTCGGATCGCGAAGCGATCCGGGTGAGGGGCACTCGCGATGGAGCGCGTCATCGGAGGTTCCCCCTCACCCCGACCCTCTCCCCGCAAGCGGGGAGAGGGAGGCGTGCCTCACGCAACGATCTGCAATCCAACCCCCCATGACCGCCACCATCCAGACCCTGCTACTACTGCTCGCCATTGGCGTCGTCGTTGCCGTGATCGCGCAGCGGATCAACGTGGCGCCGTCGATCCTGCTGGTGATCGCGGGCGTCGCGCTCGCGCTGGTGCCAGGGCTGCCGTCGATCGAGCTTGCACCGGAGTTCGTGCTGCTCGTCATCCTGCCGCCGCTGATCTATTCGGCCGGCGTTTCGATGAGCTGGCGCGAATTCCGTTTCAACCTGCGGCTGATCGGGCTGCTCGCATTCGGCTGCGTGGTGTTCACCACCTGCGCGGTCGCGGCCGCCATGCACTACCTGCTGGGCTGGCAATGGGGCGTGGCGTTCCTGCTCGGCGCCATCGTCGCGCCGCCGGATGTGGTCGCGCCGCTCGCCATCGCGCGCAGGCTCGGATTGCCGCGCCGGCTGGTGGTGGTGCTGGAGGGCGAAGGCCTCGCCAACGATGCCACCGCGCTGATCCTGTACCGCTTTGCGGTCGCCGCCGTCGCCACCGGCGCGTTCTCGATGGGCAAGGCGGCCGGCACGTTCGCGCTCATCATGGTCGGCGAAATCATCTGGGGCATCGGCGTCGGCTGGCTGGCCCTGCAATTGCGCTATTGGGCGCGCAACACGCGGGTCGAGATCACGCTGTCGCTGATGACGCCGTACCTCGCCTACTGGGTGCCCGAGCATTTCGGCGGCTCCGGCGTGCTGGCGACCGTGGCCGCGGGCCTCTACGTGAGCTGGAACGGGCCGCTGAAGATCTCCGCGGCGACCCGGCTGCAAGGCATCTTCTTCTGGGACCTCATCATCTACCTGATCGAGAGCGTGGTGTTCCTGGTCACCGGACTGCAGGCCCGCACGCTGATCGAGAAGGCGCAGTCGTTCTCGTTCCGGGAGCTGATAGTCGCCACCGCGATCACCACCGCGATCGTCATCGCGGCGCGCTTCGTCTGGATGTTCCCGGCGATCTATGCGCCGCGCTGGGCCAGCGCCTCGCTGCGCAAGCGAGATCCCTCGCCGCCGTGGCAATGGCCGTTCTTCCTCGCATTCACCGGCGTGCGCGGCGTGGTCTCGCTGGCGGCTGCGCTTGCGATCCCGCTGACCACCGCGAAGCTCGAAGCGTTTCCGCAGCGCGACCTGATCCTGTTCATCACCTTCGGCGTCATCTTCGTCACGCTGGTCGGACAGGGCCTGATGCTGCCCCTGGTGGTGCGCTGGCTCGGGCTCGAGCAACATGCGCGCGCCGAGCAGCACAGAGAATATGAGGCGGAGCTTGCGGCGCGAACGGAGGCGATGGAGGTCGCGCTGGAGCGGCTGGAGGCCGTTGCCGCCGAGCGCCGGATTTCCGGTGCTGCGCTCGACCTGCTGCGCGCCCGCCACGAGCAGCGGACACGCGCGCTCGCCACCCACGCGGACGATGGCCAGGAGCTGAACCGCCTCAGCGCCGGGCTGCGCATCGAATTGATCGAGGCCGAACGGCAATTCCTCTATCAAATGCTGCGCGACGGCAAACTCACCGACGAATCGCGCCGCCGCATCGAGCGCGAGCTCGATCTGGAGGAGGAAGCCATCGGCCGCCGCGGCGAGCGCAATACGCCACGATAGGCTCGCGGTGGACACAACCGGTTAATCGACCGTTAATCCCGTCGTCCTAAGCTTCGCGATATTTCCACTTTGCGGGGCTGCCATGCGCATCGTGCTGGTCGATCCAAGCCGCGCGGTTCAACGCGCGATGACCCAGCTCATCGAGGAGGGCGGCCACGACGTCGTGGTGTACGCCGACGGTCTCGAAGCGCTGTCCCATATCGCGAGAGACCCCGGCGTCCGCACCCTGATCACCAGCACGCAGCCGTTCAACATGTCCGGCATCGATCTGTGCGCCGCCGCGCGCAAGCTGAGCGGCGCACACCGCGCGCTGCACGTCATGCTGATGTCGTCGTCGGACGACTACTATCTTGCGGTGACGGCGCTCGACAACGGCGCGGACGATTTCATTCACAAGCCGCCGAACCCGGACGAGCTGCGCGCACGGCTGCGGCTGGCCGACCGCGTGACGACGATGAAGCAGCAGCTCATCCAGTTCGCCACGACAGACTCGCTCACCAGCCTCTTGAACCGCCGCGCCTTCTTCGACGCCGGCGAGGAAATGTGCCGCGCCGCGACCGGCGGCAAGACGCTGTCGGCGATCATGTTCGACGTCGATCACTTCAAGAGCATCAACGACACCTACGGCCACGGCACGGGCGACCGCGTGCTCGCTGCCATCGGCGAACACACCAAAATGACCGACGGCATCGCAGGGCGGCTCGGTGGCGAGGAGTTCTGCGTGCTGACTTACGGCGACCTGGCCGACGCGACGGCGTGGTGCTGCGAGTTGCAGCGCGTCATCCGCGCGCAAAAATTCCAGCACGACGGAACATCGTTCGGCATCACCTGCAGCTTCGGCATCGCGGAATGGGAAAACAAAGAATCGATCGACCGCACGCTGCGGCGCGCCGATGTCGCCATGTACGAGGCCAAGCGCTCCGGCCGCGACCGTATCGTCGCGTCCGACACCTTTGCGCTCACCAACAACCACGATGAGTGGCAGGGCGCAGCGCGGATCGACGGCCGGCGGAGCTAGCCGCCTCCCTACCGCGCGGCACCCTCGCCGATGATCGAAAACGGCCCCCAGAACGCGGGATGAGCGTTGCGCGGGTTCTTGGTCTTGGGATCGGTTTTGAGAATATCGAAGGTCGTGGTGGACTGGCCGGAGCGGCCGCCATCAAGGCTTCATCTAGTCAAGGCATAATTGTCGGCTACCTTAAATAGAGGCGCGCACTGGCATCAGACGTCTGACAGCCATTCTTGTGCGGAAGCGTAGCGCACAAGTTCGGCGCGAGTCTTGAGGCCAAGCTTCTCCATGCCGCGCGATCTGTAGGTCTCGACGGACTTCACCCCGATGTCTAACTGGTTGCCAATCTCTTTGTTTGTAAAACCCATTGCAGCAGACTTTAGAACATCGGTCTCACGTCCAGTCAAACTCTCATTGGTTATAGTGGAACGGCCATCGCGCCTTGGAGTGCTGTTAAACACACGGCTAGCTATCGCAGGATCGACATAAAGCCCACCAACGATGACCCCACGAATAGCGTGTACGAGGCTTTCCGCCGCAGACCTCTTTAACATGTATCCCCTTACGCCAGCGTCCAAGGCTTGCTTCAGAAAAGCTCGATCTTCGTGCAACGTGAGTAGCATCACCCGTACTGTGGGCGCCTCATCGGCAAGTCGGCGCGCAAGCGCAATGCCATTGAGTTGGGGCATGGAAATATCAACTATGGCAACGTCTGGCTGTTTCTCGCGGATCATATTCAAAGCGCCGATGCCATCCGATGCCTCGGCAACAATTTCCAGGTCATCCTCTGCCGCGATGAGATTGCGCAATCCTCCTAGAACGATGGGATGGTCGTCGCTCAATGTGATACGAGTTCTGGTGTTCATGCGGTCAACCTTGCCATTTCAAGAGGAATTCGAGCGAAAATGGTCGTGCCTTGGCCGATCGACGATTCAACCATCAACTCGCCCCCGATAAGAGCCAATCGCTCTCGCATCCCCGCTAAGCCTAGGGCTTCGGAGCGCCCGTTCATTTTTGGATTGTTTGCTGTGGCATCAAAACCTGCGCCATTGTCCTCGACCGTCACTTGCAGCGCAGCTCCAACATAGTCGATGACGACGCTGACGGAGGTCGTCTTGCTTGCGTGCTTAGCGATATTGGTCAAAGCCTCCTGAACAACGCGATAAATGGTTGTCCGAACTTCGCTCGACAACTCGTCGAGCTTCCCGTCATGGCAATGAAAATCCGCTTCGATTCCGAATTGCACGCCCCATTCCCATACATATTCTGTAAGGACAGTCGCCAATCCCAATTCATCGATGGACGCTGGCCGGAGCTCCGATGCGACGCGATGAAGTGCCTTGCCCATCTGCTCCAGTTGTTTGCGAAGACCTCCCAAGCGTTCGCGGCTGGCGTGATTCGCAATCGTTTCAATTCCTTTCAGTTCCGTCAGAATGGCAGCAAGGCTCTGGCCGGTTTCATCGTGCAGCTCGTGGGCCAGCCGTAGCCGCACCTGCTCTTGCGCCTGCATCAGTTGTCGGCGCAGGTCATCGCGCGCTTGCTCTGCCGCCTTCCGCGCGGTGACATCTTGGATGACGCCGTGCTTACGCAGCGGTGTGCCGGATTCATCGCAGTCGACCCGACCTTTGGAATTCAGCCATCGTATCGCCTGGTCGTTCAATCGGACAATCCGATACTCGAAGTCATAGTGACGTCGGCCTGAAGCGCTTTGTGTTTTGTTGTCTTCGACGAGGTGTCGATCGGATGGATGAATACGCTCGAAATAATTTTCATGACTGCATGCCATCGTGTCGGGGACGCCGAGGATTTGTCGCAGGCGGTCGGACCACGACACCTCGTCTTTGACCATGTCCCACGTCCAGGTACCGAGTTCAGCAGCCTCAACAGCCAGCCGGCGTTGATCCTCGCTGGCGCGCAACGCTTCCGCCGAAGCCGAGAGCCGCTCTGAAGCCTGCTTCCTCGCAGTGAGGTCCACGACCGTCGCCATCACCAAGGTGCCAGCGGGCGTGTTTATAGGATTGAGGCTGACCTCGATCGGAAACCTGCCGCCGTCTTTGCGCCGGCCACTAAGTTCCGCCGGATTGGCGTCAGGTGCGGTCGATTTCGTTTGGCCCGGGGGAAGGAGAAGATCAAAAGAGTATCCGGTCAGTTCGTCACGAGCGAAACCAAATTCGCACTCCAGTCGCTCATTCGCGAGGACAATCAAACCACGGCTGTCCACAACGACGACACCATTGGGAGCGGATTCGAAGAGAACTCGAAATTCTTCACGGGTTGGCTTGCGATCGATTCCCAGTGCACCGAACGTTTGCGAGATGCGGCCTCCCAACTGGTAGGACAGTACTGTTGCGATGATCAGCAGCAAGCCGCTTGCCGTCGAGTAGATTGCCAAGGCCTTGTTGCGGGGGGCTACAAGCACGCTCTCAGGAATGCCAACGGCGGTAAACCAACCGCTTATTTCGGAGCGCCGATAGGTGAACTGGTAGGCGATGCCTTCGCGGTTCACGCCTCTGTTCACCCCCGTCGCCGAAGCTGCGCTGAGGAAGTCATTGCGCACCTTCGTGCCGGTGAACTCATGGTGTTTCTCGGAGCGGGCGACGATCATGTTCCGACGGTCAACAATGCTGACGGCCCAATGATCGGGAAGCTGCGTGCTGTGGATAATCTCGGCGAATTGGTCCGTCGGAATGCCGGCCGAGAGGGTGTATGCAACTGCGCCGTTGTGAAGCACGGGCACGACCACGGACACGACATGCTTTTTTATCAAAGGACCAAAAAACACATCCGAGATCACGGGCTTTTTTGTAAGCAGTGATTCTTGAGCCGCCTCCTGACGGACAGTGGGGACGCTCAAGATGGGCATAGCACCAAAAGGAATAGCGGTGCCCAAGATCCGCACGTCGAGATGTGGATTGCGCAGCACGATTTGTAAGCCGAGTTGCCGCGATATCTCCAGAGCGTGACGGTGAAAGGCCTCGAAATCGCCGATCTGCAAATAGTGAGAAGCCGCCAGCGCCGTGAGAATATTCGTGGCATTTTGCAACTCACGGTCGATCAGGGAGGTGATGCCGCGAGTCTCCTGCTCCGCATGGTGCTCCATAACGGAGCGCTCGATAGCGGCATTGTGAGAAATGAGCCACCATCCCAGGAGAATAATTGGGAGCAGAACAATCAGGACGCATGCGGTCAAAGACGCGCGAACCGAATATCCCTTGCCGTGGAGAGCCGTAAGGTAGTGGGGAAGGCTCAAGATCGACCTCGCAGTCGAGCGTCCGAATAGGCTGCCAGTAGTCGTGTGCTGAGAACCATTAGAGACTTGAGAAGCCCCGGCCGCAAAGCCGGGGCCTCCCTGTCAGCAAGCATCGGGCTCAGACGATATCCCGACAAATCCAGTCTGGCAGGAGAGTGTTAACCGAATTGAAACGTGTCAGGATATCCCTGGCATTGTGCGTAAGTGGCTGGAGCGGCACATATTTCAACTTCATATCGCCAACATGAGCACTGGCTTCGGACTCACAGCCGGCTCAGCGTTGATTATGGGGAACTGCCGAACAAGATAGTTCAGCCGGTCACATAAGACCTTCGGCGACACTGGTTTGATCAGCACAAGATCAACACCAGCATCGCGTGCCTCTTGGAGATCACCCCGACGGACTTCTGTAGATAATACGACAATTCGCGTACTGCGTCGCAAAGTAGGCGAACTACGAATTATCTTGGTGAGCTCTATTGCGTTGAGAACCGGCGACGATAAGTCTGCAATCACGATGTTCGGCGCGAAACTCGATATAGTATCGAGCGCGGCTGCGCCGTTCTCTACCTCACAAATTTCTTTACAGCCCTGCACGACCAATATTGATCGCACGATCCGACGCGTATGCGCATTCGCATCGACGATCAGAAATCGCAGCGCGGCGAATTCGGTTGTTTTGCTCACGATACAAGCCCCCAACATCCGTTGTCCTCGTCGGCACAAGATGCCGGACACGCAGGGAACACCTGACTTTTCGAATTAAAGGTCCAACGTTCCGCAATTGGCCTGTTGAAAAGAGAGAACGGCGAGGCATGAGCCTCGCCGCTATTGACGGTCTATCTGAACAGACGCAACACGCTTTGATCCGCCTGTGCCGCCAGCGACAACGAAGTCAGCGACAGTTCCTGACGGGCCTGCAACGCCAGGAGATTTGCTCCTTCTTCGTTGGTGTCGGCCATCACGAGGTTGTCCGAGGCCGATTTCAGAACGTCGATCATCGATTTCGTGAAGTCTTCACGGGTCTGAATGATCGACACGTTAGAGGTCAGCACTGCCGATTGCGCTTTGAGCACAGACAGCGCATTCGTCAACGCGCTGAGCGCATCGCCGATGCCTTTGTTGGTTTGGAAGGCGTTGGCCGAGGCGGCGATGCCGAGACTCGCCGAGTCGAGCACGGCGCCCGTGATTGTGATCGAGGAAGCGGCGGTCTCACCAAAGTTGACCGTCATACTGCCGCCGTTGAGCAAGTTCACGCCATTAAGCCCAGCTTCGCCAACGAGCTGATCGATCTGGGTGCGGATGGCATCGAACTGCGAAGCCAGGGCCGAACGTGAGGCGTTTATCGTACCGGCCGCTGTGGTGCCGGCGGTTATGCCGAACAGAGCTTTCTCGGCAACCGTTGTGGTGCCGCCGATCACGATCGCGTTGGTGCCGGTCGCTTCGAACAGGATTCTTCCGTCCGAAGTCAGCGACGCCTTGACGTTGAGGTTGGCGGTGTTGTTCACGCCGTCGAGTATCTGTTGCACCGAGGTCGTGCCGGCGGAAGTAATCGTTGCCGTCGTCGTACCATCGTTCACGGTAATGGTCCGTGCGGCGACGACCGCAAATGAACTTGCTCCGGCGAGCGACGCGACCGTGCCGGTCCGCCGCGCGGTGGTTCCGGCAGAGGCGAGCGCCGAATTTGCCGCGGATTGCGCGTTGGTCACCAGGCTGGTCAGCGCCGTCAGGCTGGCATTGGCCCCGTCGATGGTTTTGAAGGCGCTCGATACGCCATCAAGCACTGTGTTCAGACTGGCGGCGCGGGTGTCGAATGCAGCCGCTGTAAAGAAGCTGTTCGGGTTGTCGAGCGCGGAGTTGACCCGCTTGCCGGTGGCGAGGCGTTGCTGAGCGCTCGAGATTAAGTCCGCCGTCTGACGGAGAGAGACGATGTTTGCACGCACGGCACTGGAAAGAACAATGTTGGACATAAGATCACCCCTGTTTTGAAGCCGTCCCATTGGCTTTTTTGTTTCGCGGGGCGAGTTACGGCTGAAGATTGCAAGCATCTCCAAATAGACGTCGTTAAAAATTCCAATTGCAGTGAGTTGCGGGACTTAAAATACTTTAATCAACAAGAGGGCGTGGCGCTGACAGGGAGATCACTACTCGGAGACCGCCGCTGCCTGACGCAACGTCAGGGTTTCCATGAGGCAGGGCAAACGGACGCAAAGCGTGAACGCGAGGCGCCGTCGAGCGCGCGGCTGTGGCTGGCGGGTGCGTCCACCATCACATTCGCATCACGTCACGGATTGGCGTCGCGGCAGTTGGCGCAGACGCCGCCGATCTCGATCACCGTCGTCTTGGGCGTGAAGCCGGCGGCGCGCGCCGCGCTCTTCAGCTCATCGGCAACCACCGCCGATGGCGCTTCGCCGACCTGGCCGCAGTGGTCGCAGATCAGGAACACCACGAGGTCGCCGCTGGCGTGATTGTTGACGCAGGCGATGAAGGCGTTGCGGCTCTCGATCCGATGCACCAGTCCATTGTCGCGCAGAAAGTCGAGCGCGCGGTAGATGGTGATCGGCGCCGGACGCGAGCCGGTGACTGCGGCGCGGTCGATGATCTCGTAGGCGCCGAGCGGCTTGTGACTCTCCAGCAGGACTTCCAGCACCTGGCGGCGCAACGGGGTGAGCCTTTGCGCGCGCGCCTCGCATAGCGTCTCGGCGTGCGCCAGCGCATCCGCGGTGCAGCGGTCGTGGTCGTGGCCGGGGGCGTGGAACACGGTTTCGGTCATCGGACGAGGATTACCCGAAGGGGAGAAGAACAGGGCTCGATATCTACGCCGAACAGCGGCGAAGAACGTCCCGAAGATAGGCTGGAGGATAAGTAATTCCAGCACCGTCAGGTCGTTGCTGCACCCCTGCTGCAGCATTGCTGCGAAATGCTGCACTTATGCTGCAGAGCCATGTTGCAGCATTTTTGCAGCATACTGCGTTGCACCAATTTCCTATTGCAATGCAATAAAGGAGGCCCCACCTTTACTCCGAAGCGGGTTTCCGGGCACCATCAGGCTGGAATGCACCCGATTCACGAGGTTTTCCAAATGCTTGCAGGAAAGACGGCGCTCATCACCGGCTCCACGTCGGGAATCGGTCTGGGCATCGCCCGCGCCATGGCCGGCGCGGGCGCCAATGTGATGCTCAACGGCTTCGGCAACGCCGCCGAGATCGAGCGGGAGCGCGCCGGAATCGTCAGCGAATTCAAGGTGAAGGCGCTGTATTCACCGGCCGACATGACGAAGCCGGCCGAGATCGCGGCAATGGTCAAAACCTGCGAGGCCCAGCTCGGCTCGGCCGATATCGTGGTCAACAATGCCGGCGTCCAACACGTTGCACCGATTGAGGAATTCCCGATCGACAAGTGGGATGCGATCCTGGCGATCAACCTGAATTCGGCGTTTCACACCATCCGCGCCGCCGTGCCCGGCATGAAGGCCCGCAAATGGGGCCGCATCATCAACACAGCGTCCGCGCATTCGCTGGTCGCCTCGCCCTTCAAGGCCGCCTATGTGACTGCGAAACATGGGCTTTTGGGGCTGAGCAAGACCGTGGCGCTGGAGCTCGCCACGTTCGGGGTGACCTGCAACTGCATCTCGCCGGGTTACGTCTGGACGCCGCTGGTCGAGCGCCAGATCCCCGACCAGATGAAGACCCGCAACATGACCGAGGAACAGGTCAAGCGCGATGTGCTGCTCGCCGCCCAGCCGACCAAGCAGTTCGTGACGGTGGACCAGGTTTCGAGCCTCGCGCTCTACCTCGCCTCCGACGCCGCCGCAAACATCACCGGTACCAACATCTCGATCGACGGAGGCTGGACAGCCCAGTGAACGGACTTTTCGCGAGAGTTTTCAACAAACGCCCCCAACCGCGCCTCCGTCATGGCCGCAAGCGCATCAACCTCGCGCTGCAGGGCGGCGGCGCGCACGGTGCCTTTACCTGGGGCGTGCTGGACCATCTGCTGGAAGACGGCCGGCTTGTGATCGATGGCATTTCCGGAGCGTCCGCCGGAGCGGTCAACGCCGTGATGCTGGCCGACGGTCTAGCCCGCGGCGGGCCCGATGCCGCACGGCAGCGGCTGGCGGACTTCTGGCGAGCGGCTAGCTTCGATGGATCCTTGCCCGACCGGCAACGCGCCGTAATCGACCGGCTGATGTCGTTCGTCCCGGCAGTCACATCGCCGGTGCAAGCGTGGGTCGATACCTGGTCGCGGTTCCTTTCGCCCTACGACCTCAATCCGCTCAACATCAACCCGCTGAAGGAGTTGATCGAACGCTTCGTCGATTTCGAAGCCATCCGCGGCTGCCGGGAATTGCGATTATTCATCTCCGCGACCAACGTCCACACTGGGCAACTCCGTGTGTTTTCCGGCGAGGAAATCACCGCCGATGCCGTGATGGCCTCGGCTGCGTTGCCTTACGTGTTCCGCGCCGTAGAGATCGGCGGCGTGCCCTATTGGGATGGTGGCTACACCGGCAATCCGCCGATCTTTCCGCTGCTGCGCGGCACCCGAAGTCCGGACGTGCTGGTGGTGCAGATCAATCCGTTGATGCGGCGCGCCACACCGACGACGTCCAAGGAGATTCTGCACAGAATCAACGAGATCACATTCAACTCATCGCTTGCAGCCGAGATGCGTGTGATCGAGTTCATCAGTCATCTGCTTGATCGAGGGGAACTGACCAGCGCGTCGGGCGAATACCGCCCCATTCACATGCACCGCATCGTGTTGGGCGAGCAGAAGCTGCTCGAACCCGGCAACCGGCTCAACAACGATTTCGATTTCTTCCAGACGCTGCGCTCCGCGGGGCAGGCCGCTGCGAGAGACTTTCTCAGCGTGCATTTCGACGATATCGGCGAACGCAGCACGATCGAACTCGGCACCAAGGCGACAGCAAACGCGGCGTGATAGACTCGCCGCATGACTGAAACCTTACCCGCCACGCATCACATCACGCATTCGCCGAGCTCGGAAATTGCATGATCTATTGCTTCGGCTCGGCGTCGAGCCGGACCACCCAGTCCTCGAGTCCGGGTTTCGCAGCGGGATAAAGCTTCATCACCGCCGGATCGTGCCCCGGCACGATGTGCTGCCGCGAACTCGCGAGCTTCTTCAGCGTCTCGTAGCCTTCGAGGACTTCCGCGAGATTGTAGGTGGTCGGGAAGACGCGCGCCTCATCGAGGTGCGGATAGAGATGCACGGCGTCGGAGGCGACCATCACATAGCCGCGCCGGGTCTTGACCCGCACGCTCTGCAAGCCCTTGGCGTGCCCGCCGATGTGATGCACGGTCACGCCGGGCGCAATCTCGTCTGTGCCTTCATGGAACATGACGCGGCCCGCGTACACGTTGCGCACCATTGAGACGACGTAGTCCTCTTCGTATGAATTCCGAAGCTGCGCGTGGCACATGCAGCGGCCGGTGCAGAAGTCCATCTCCTTGTCCTGCACATGAAAGCGCGCGCGCGGGAACATGGTGTGGTTGCCGCAATGGTCATAGTGCATGTGGCTGAGAATCACCGTCTCAACCTTGTCCGCTTCGACGCCAACCGCTTTGAGCCCATCACGCAGCGGCTTGAGCAGTTGCCGTTTGCGCCGGTCCGCCACAGTCTGATCGAAGCCGGTATCGACCACGATCGTGCGCTCGGAATTGACAATCGCCCAGACGAAATAGTCGAGGGGCTGCAGCACGTCGTGCGGATCGCCGCCGATGTAATTCTCCGCGGCCTTGCGCGGATGATGCGCGTATTTGACGGCATAAACTTCATAGACGTCATCGCTGCTCATGGCCGCTCCCGCTATTTCTTCTTGGACCTCATCTGCACGTTCGCACCCTTCTCCACGGTCTTCGCCAATTCCGTGAAATCGGACTCCGGCCCGTGCTCGGCGAGCGCCTTTTCCCATAGCCGGCCGACCGCCTGCGCCACCTCAATCGGGATGCCGAATGACTCGGCTTCCGAAAGGAACAGCCGCACGTCCTTCACCATCAGCGCCATGCCGAATCCGTAGTCGAACGTGCCGGGCAGGACCGCGCGCGGAAACTTCTGGGTCGTAGCCGTATTCATGCCGCTGCCGGCGTTGATGACATCGCACATCAGGTTCGGATCGAGGCCGGCTTTCACGCCCATCGCGATAGCCTCCGAGCTCGCCGCCATACCGGTCGCCGAAAGGAAGTTGTTGGCAAGCTTCATGCTCTGCGCCATGCCCGGCTGGTCGCCACAATAGAAGACCTTGCCAAACACCTCGAGCGCGGAGCGGACGTGCTCGACCTCCTCCTTCGGGCCGGAAGCCATGACCGCCAGGGTGCCCTTCTCCGCCCCGGCAACGCCGCCGCTGACGGGGCAATCGATCTGGATGATGCCGCGCTGCTTCATCACCTCGGCGGTCTTGATGGCCGCCCGCGAGCCAGTGGTCGAAAGATCGACGTAACGCTTGATGCGATTGCCGCGGATCAGGCCGTTTTCTCCGGCCGCGACCTGGAAGCCTATGTCCAGCGACGGAAGACTGGTCATCACTGTCTCGACGCGATCGGCAACGTCGGCGACCGAGCGTGCCGCCGTGGCGCCGAGCTTGGTCAGCGTTTCCATCGCATCCTTGCGCGCATCGAACACCGTGACCTGATGTCCCGCCTCGACGAGACGGCGGCTCATGGGTCCGCCCATGTTGCCCAGCCCGATAAACCCGATCTCCATGCGTCTCTCCCTTGCGATTGTTTAGTTGAAGCCGAACTCGGACTTGATCCGATCCGTGTGCTCCCCGAGTGCGGGGATCGGCCCATACTTCCGGACCTCATTGGCACGTTGCGCTGGAGGCGCCGGCATGTCGATCGGGCCGTTGGGCGATCCGACGGTGACACGGCGCAAGTGGACATGCTTCGCAAGATCGGCAGGGCCGTTGACACGGCCGAAGGCGATCTCGGCGGCTTCGAGCTTGTCGATCAGCGCTGCGGCGTCGTGCGCGGCAAACGCGGCCGCGACACGGCCGTCAGTATCCGCTCTGCGTTTCACCCGCTCGACATTGGTGCCGAACGCCGGATCGGCCGAGAGCGCCTTGTCGCCCATCACCTTCTCAGCCAGCACGCGCCATTCGCGGTCGTTCTGAATAGAGATCAGAATGTCTGCGCCATCACGGGTCTTGAACACGCCGTAGGGCGAGATCGACGGATGGGCGAGGCCGATGCGCTTGGGCGGCGATCCGCCTTCATACTGCAGCAGCGGCACGGTCATCCACTCGGCCATGGCGTCGAACATGGACACGGCGATTGCGGTGCCTTGCCCCGTGCGCGCCCGAGCCAGCAAAGCCTCTAGAATAGCCTCGTAAGAGTTCATGCCGGCCGCGATATCGCAGACGGAGACGCCGACTCGCGATGCGCCCGATTCCTGGCCTCCCGTCACGGAAGCGACCCCTGCCTCGGCCTGGATCAGCATGTCGTAGGCCTTGCGCTGCGAATAGGGGCCGGTCTCGCCATAGCCCGACACCGAACAGACGATCAGGCGAGGATAGTCGCGGCGCAGGCGGTCGACGGCAAAACCCAACTTCGCCACGGCACCCGGCTTGAGATTCTGGATGAATACGTCGGCCTTGGCGAGCATCGCCTCCAGCAACGCCTTGTCTTCGTCCCTGGTGAGGTCCAGCGCGATGGATTCCTTGCCACGGTTGAGCCAGACGAAATAGCTGGCCTGCGCGCGCACGAGTTGATCGTAGCCGCGCGCGAAATCGCCCTCCGGCCGTTCGATCTTGATGACGCGCGCGCCGGCATCCGCCAGGCGGCAGGCGCACAGCGGCGCCGCAACCGCCTGCTCAAGCGAAATGACGAGGAGACCTTCGAGCGGAAGGATCATTGCTCAATACGACCGCGGCAATCCGAGCACATGCTCGGCGAGATAGGACATCACCAGATTGGTCGAAATCGGCGCAACGGTATAGAGCCGCGTCTCGCGGAACTTGCGCTCGATGTCGAACTCCTCGGCGAACCCAAAGCCCCCATAGGTCTGCACGCACATGTCGGCGGCGGCCCAGGACGCCTCTGCGGCAAGCTGCTTGGCCATGTTCGCCTCGGCGCCGCAATCTTTGCCCGCCTCGTAGAGCGCCGCGGCCTCACGGACCATCAATTCGGCGCCACGCATCTGCTGGTAGGCCCGCGCGATCGGAAACTGCACGCCCTGGTTCTGGCCAATCGGCTTGCCAAACACCACGCGTTCCTTGGCGTAAGCCGTCGCCTTCTCGATGAACCATTTGGCGTCACCGATGCATTCCGAACCAATCAGAATGCGCTCGGCGTTCATCCCCGAGAGGATGTAGCGGAAGCCCTTGCCTTCCTCACCAACCAGGTTCTCGGCCGGCACCTTCATATTGTCGAAAAACACTTCGGTGGTGGCGTGGTTCATCATGGTGCGGATTGGCCGGATCGTCAGACCCTTGTCCTTCACGGTCCGCATGTCCACCAGGAACACCGAAAGCCCGTCGGTGCGCTTTTCCACTTTGTCGCGCGGCGTCGTCCGGGCGAGCAGAAGCATCAAGTCGGAATATTCGGCGCGCGAGGTCCATATCTTCTGGCCGTTGACGACGTAGTGCGAATTGCCATCTCGCACCGCCGTGGTGCGAAGTCCAAGCGTATCGGAGCCCGACGTCGGTTCAGTGACGCCGAACGCCTGCAGCCGCAACTCGCCCTTGGCGATGCTGGGAAGATACTTCTGCTTCTGCTCGGCGCTGCCGTGACGGAGCACCGTGCCCATGGTGTACATCTGCGCGTGGCAGGCGGCGCCATTGCAACCGGCTGCGTGGATCTCCTCCATGATGGCGGCCGCCGCCGTCATGGTCAGTCCGCTGCCGCCGTACTCCTCCGGGATCAGCGCGGCAAGAAAGCCGGCCTCGGTGAGCGCCGCCACGAACTCCTGCGGATAGGCGCGCTCGCGATCCACCTTGCGCCAATACTCACCAGGAAAGCCGGCGCACAATGTGCGCACCGACTCGCGGATCGGCGCCAGATCGTTGTCGCTCATGCGCGCACCTCGGCGCGGCCGTTGGTCATCGCAACGATGTTGCGCTCCGGCACCAGCGCGCGGAAGCTCACCACGTCGCCATCGCGCCATATCTCGGTGCGGATGGTTTCGCCGGGGAACACTGGCGCGGAAAACCGGCCGGCAAACGAGCGCATCCGGGCCGGATCGTAGCCGCACACGCTCTTGAGCACCGCGTGGCCGACCACGCCGAAGGTGCCGAGCCCATGCAGGATCGGCTTGGGATAGCCGGCGGCCTTTGCCACATCCGGGTCGATGTGCAGCGGATTCCGGTCGGCGGAGAGCCGGTAGATCATCGCCTGCTCGGGCCGCGTGGTCAGGTCGCAAGTGAAATCCGGCGCGCGATCCGGCAATTTGTGGACCGGCGGCGACTCGCGCGGCGGGCCGCCGAAACCGCCGTCCGCTCGGCAGAACGTGGTCTGCGTCACCGTTGCGGCAAGTTCACCGCTCGATTTGTCGGTGACCTTGCGCTCGGTATAGACTAGCGCACCCTTGCCCGCCCCCTTGTCGATCACCTCGACAATGCGCGTCTTCCCCACGACCGTCCCCTGCGGCTTGAGCGGCGCGTGCAACACGATGCCCTGCTCGCCATTGACGATTTTCACCCAATCGATGCCGGTATCGAGGTCACGCACCCAAAAGCCGGGATAGCCGAGTACCGCCGCGAAAGTCGGCAGCGGCTTGAGATTTTTCTCATAGACGAAGTCGAGCTGCTTGAGGTCGAGCGGATCGTGACCGAGGCCGACGCCGAGCGCGTAGAGCATCGTGTCCTTGTCGGTATAGACGTGCTCGACGTCGGCGATCTTCAGCGCAAGCAGCTTGTCGTAGTCGATCGCCATCAGATCGGGTCCCAGGAGAACACGTCGCCGGAGCGGTCGAGTGGCGTGAACGACGGCGCGAACGCGCCTTTGAGTTGCGCATCGAGCTTCTCGGGTGTCCAGCCGTCGGCGCGATGGATCGAGCGGATCGGGCGCGTCTGGTTGAACAGGAAAATCTCGTTGTTGCGAACCGAGAAAATCTGTCCGGAGATGCCTTCGGCTTTGTCGGAACCGAGATAAACGACCAACGGAGCGATCTTCTCCGGCGTCATCTGCTGCAAGCGCGCGACGCGCTCCTTCTCCGCTTCGGTTTCGGTCGGAATGGAGGAGATCATGCGGCCCCAGGCGAACGGCGCGATCGCGTTGGAGCGAATCTTGAATCGCTCCATGTCGAGCGCGATGCCGCGCGACAGCCCGACGATTCCCATCTTCGCCGCCATGTAGTTGGCCTGGCCGAAGTTGCCGATCAGGCCCGAGGTCGACGTCATGTGGATCATGCTGCCGGAGTTCTGCTCGCGGAAATGCGTCGCGCAGGCACGGCTCATGCTGAACGAACCGTGCAGATGCACGGTGATGACGTCGAGCCAATCGGACCAGCTCATGCGATGGAAAATCTTGTCGCGCAGGATGCCGGCGTTGTTCACCAGGATGTCCACGCGCTTGAACGTGTCGAGCGCCGCCTGCACGATCATGTCGGCGTTCTGTGGCTCGCCGACCGACACCGTCGATGCGACCGCTTCGCCGCCGGCCTTCTTGATCTCATCCACGACCTGCTGCGCTGGCCCGATGTCGTTGCCCGAGCCGTCCAGCGCCGCGCCGACATCGTTGACCACGACTTTGGCGCCTTCCTGCGCCAGCATCAGCGCAATGGCGCGGCCGATGCCGCGTCCCGCTCCGGTGACGATCGCGACTTTTCCTTCAACGATACCCGGCATGATCCACCCTACCCCATCACTCGGTCGTCACCCGCGGGCTTGACCCGCGGGTCCATCTTACTTGCTTATGAAAAGAAGATGGATCGCCGGGTCAAGCCCGGCGATGACGGCGGAGTATGCGGCCGCGATGCAGCAATGCAGCTACCGCCCCCAAACCTCGTCCGCCACTTCCACGATCAATCGCAATTTGGCCCACTGCTCGTCCTCGGTGAGCGTGTTGCCCTCCTCGGTCGAGGCGAAACCGCACTGACCGGAGAGGCAGAGCTGATCGAGGCCGATGAACTTCGATGCTTCATCGATCCTGCGCTTCAGCATGTCCTTGTTCTCAAGCTTGCCGGTCTTGGTTGTGACGAGGCCGAGCACCACCTGCTTGCCCTTGGGAACCAGCCGCAACGGCTCGAAGCCGCCGGCGCGCTCGCTGTCGTATTCCATGAAGTAGCCGTGCACGTTGATGCTGTTGAACAGGATCTCCTGCACCGCGTCGTAGCCGCCAGCACCCATGAAGGTGGATTTGTAGTTGCCGCGGCACAGGTGCATCGTCATGTTCATGTCGATGGGAATGTCCGACATCGCCGTGTTGATGAGTTCGCCGTACAACCTGCCAAGCTTGACCGGATCGTCACCGCGGTCCCGCATCTGCTGGCAGTACTTCGGATCGCACAGCATGGCGATGAACACCTCGTCGAGCTGCAGGTACCGGCAGCCGGCGTCGGCAAAGCCGCGCACCGCCTTCTTGTAGGCATCGCCGAGGTCGCTCCAGAACGCCTCCATCGACGGGTAGGCCTTGTTGCTGATCGGCGTCCGCGATGGCCGGCCGTAAATGGCCGATGGGGCAGGAATCGTGATCTTCGGCGTGCGCGTCGTGTGCGCCGCCACGAACTTGAAGTGCTCGACCATCGGATGTGGCCCGGCCATGCCAAGCTTGCCGGTCACCTTCACGCCCTCGTTGCGGGTCGTGACGGCCGCAAACGCGATGCCGGTGTCCATGACGTGCTTTTCGGCGCCATCGAGACCCCAGAGGAAATCGAGGTGCCACCATGACCGGCGGAACTCGCCGTCGGTGACCGCCTGCAGGCCGACGTCCTCCTGCTTCTTGATGACGCGCGCGATCTCCCGGTCCTCTATCGCCTTGAGATCGCTCGCGGAAATACCGCCCTTGGCGAATTTAGCGCGGGCGTCCTGCAGGACTTTGGGGCGCAGCAGGCTGCCGACATGGTCGGCGCGGAACGGCGGAACGGTGCGCTTCATCTCATCCTCCCCAGACTTCCTCGGCCACTTCGACGACCAATTCCAGCTTCTTCCATTGTTCTTCCTCGGCCAGGATATTGCCTTCCTCGCTGGAGGCGAAGCCACACTGCGGCGACAGGCAAAGCTGGTCGAGCGGCACGAATTTGGCGGCCTGGTCGATCCGGCGCTTGAGCTCGTCCTTGGACTCCAGCGTGCCCTGCTTCGAGGTGACGAGGCCCAGCACCACCGTCTTGCCCTTCGGCACGAACCGCAGCGGCTCGAACCCGCCGGCGCGCTCGGTGTCGAACTCCATGAAGTAGCCATGCACGTTGATGGCGTTGAACAGAACCTCCGCCACCGGCTCGTAACCGCCCGAGGCGATGAAGGTGGAGCGGAAGTTGCCCCGGCACAGATGCATGGTGATCGCCATGTCGTCGGGAATGTCTGAGATCGAGGCGTTGATCATCGAGGCGTAGGCCATCGGCAGCGCATCGGGATCCTCGCCGCGATCGATCACGATCTGGCGCTGCTTGGGATCGCACAGGTAGGTGAAGTTGACCTCGTCAAGTTGCAGATAGCGGCAGCCGGCGTCCGCAAAGGCTCGCACGGCTTTCCGATAAGTCGCGCCGAGATCGCGATAGAACTCGTCCATGTCCGGATAGATCGACTCCGGGACGCCCTCGCGGCCATGCCGAAAGTGCACCGCCGACGGCGACGGAATGGTCATCTTCGGCGTCGCCTTGGTGCGCGACTGCAGAAACTTGAAGTGCTCGATCATCGGGTGGCCGTCGAAACGGCCGAGCTTGCCGTTGACGCGGATCAGCACCTGCGGGGACTGCACGCCCTGGAACTTGAACTTGCGCTCGCCCACGTAGGATTCGATGCCGGGCAGATGTTCGAGAAAATCGATCTGCCAGGAGCGGCGGCGGTTCTCGCCGTCGGTGATGGATGAAAGCCCGGCCGCCTCCTGCTCGCGGATCAGGCCTTCGATCTCGCGGTCTTCGATCGCCTTCAGTTGTTCGGGCGAAATGGCGCCGCCCGCACGCTTCGCCCGCGCCTCCTTGAGCGCGGCCGAACGCAGCAGGCTGCCGACCTGATCGGCACGGAAGGGGGGTTTGGTGCGCTGCATATTCATGCGTTCTCAGAATTTTCCGCTGTCGTCCCGGCCAAGCGAGCGAAGCGAGTGCGAGCCGGGACCCCGGTTCGCTCAACGGCAAGAAAGAAACCGGGGTCCCGGGTCTCGCTACGCTCGCCCGGGACACGGGGATGGATCACGACCGCCCCCACACCTCGTCAGCCAATTCCACAATCATCCGCAGCTTCGCCCATTGCTCCTCCTCGGCGAGGATGTTGCCCTCCTCGGTCGAGGCGAAGCCGCATTGCGGCGATAGGCAAAGCTGATCGAGCGCGATGTACTTCGACGCCTCGTCGATTCGCCGCTTCAGCTCGTCTTTCGATTCCAGCTTGCCGGACTTCGACGTCACCAGGCCAAGCACCACCATCTTGCCCTTCGGCACGAACCGCAGCGGCTCGAAGCCGCCGGCGCGGTCGCTGTCGTATTCCATGAAATAAGCCTGGATATTGATCTTGTTGAACAGCACCTCCGCGACCGGCTCGTAACCGCCGGACGCAACGAATGTGGACTGAAAATTTCCGCGGCACAGGTGCATCGCGGTCATCATATCCGCCGGAGCATCCGCGATCGCCTCGTTGATCATGTCGGCGTAGATCGCAGGCAGCCGTGCCACATCGTCGCCGCGTTCGCTCACTTGCTTGCGAAGCGTGGGATCGCAGAGATACGTGAAGTTGACCTCGTCGAGCTGGATGTAGCGGCAACCGGCATCCGCGAACGCCTTTACCGCTTTGCGATAGGTCTGGCCGAGATCGCTATAGAAGTCGTTCATGTCCGGATAGATCGCCTCGGGCACCGCCGAGCGGCCATAGCGGAAATGCAGCGACGACGGCGACGGGATCGTCATCTTCGCCGTCTGCTTCGTGGTCCGCTGCACGAACTTGAAATGCTCGATCATCGGGTGGCCGCTGAACGTGCCCAGCTTGCCGGTCACGCGCAGCATCATCGGCTTGGGCTGCGGCCCCTGAAACTTGATCTTACGTTCGCCGAGATAAGCCTCGACACCGTCGAGCTTGCCAAGAAAATCGTAGTTCCAGAACGCGCGGCGGTATTCTCCGTCGGTGATCGACTTGAGCCCCACCGCTTCCTGCTTGCGGACGATGCCTTCGATCTCGCGATCCTCGATCGCCTTTAATTGCCCGGCGTCGATCTCACCGCGCTCGCGCTTGATGCGGGCATCCTTGAGCGCCGGCGAGCGCAGGATGCTGCCGACATGGTCTGCGCGGAACGGGGGCTTGGCGCGTTGCATTGAATGACTCTATTTGCACTCGGTTTATTGTGGAGAGGTCGGATCGCTACCTCCCCCACACCTCATCCGCCAGTTCGACAATCATCCGCAGCTTGGCCCATTGCTCCTCCTCGGCCAGCACATTGCCTTCTTCGGTCGAGGCAAAGCCGCATTGCGGCGACAGGCAAAGCTGATCGAGCGCAACGAATTTCGTGGCCTCGTCGATGCGCCGCTTGATCGCGTCTTTCGTTTCCAGCGTGCCGCTCTTCGATGTGACCAGGCCCAGCACGGCGTGCTTCCTGCCCTTCGGCAAAAACCGCAGCGGCTCGAAGCCGCCGGCCCGGTCGGTGTCGTACTCCAGGAAATAGCCATCGACATCGATCTCGCCGAACAGTCTCTCCGCCACCGGCTCATAGCCGCCGCGGGCGATGAAGGTGGAGCGGAAGTTGCCGCGGCACGAATGCATGGTCACGACCATGTCGGCCGGCTTGCCCTCCAGCGCCTTATTGGTCATGGCGACGTATTTCTCAGGCAGTGCGTCCGGATCGTCGCCGCGGCTGCGCGCCTTTTCCCGCTCGACGGGATCGCAGAACATCGCCCAGGCGGTGTCGTCCATCTGCAGATAGCGGCAACCGGCGTCGTAGAACGCCCGGATCGCCTTCTTGTAAGCGTTGCCGGCGTCGTCGAAATAGGCGTCGAGATCCGGATAAACCTGCTTGTCGATCGACTGCCGCCCCTGCCGGAAATGCAGCGTGCTCGGCGCCGGAATGGTCATCTTCGGCGTGACCTTGGCGTGCTGTTTCAGGAAGCGAAAATGATCGACGTGCGGGTGGCTGGAAAAGCCGACCTTGCCGACAACGCGCACGCTCTCGGCCTTGGTCTCGACACCGGCGAACTTGATGCCCTGAGCCGTGGAATAAAGCTCCACGCCATCGAGGCCCTTGAAGAAATCGAATTGCCACCAGGAGCGGCGGAACTCGCCGTCGGTCACGAGCTTGAGACCGATCTCTTCCTGCTTCTTGACGATCTTCTCGATCTCGCGGTCTTCGACAGCCTTGAGCGCAGCGGCGTCAATCTCGCCCTTGGCATGCCTGGCGCGCGCGTCCTTGAGCGGCGCGGTGCGCAGGATGCTGCCGACGTGATCGGCGCGGAACGGGGGGTTGGTGCGTTTCATGGGGACTCTCTCTACTCTCGTGTCCCGGGCGAGCGCAGCGAGACCCGGGACCCAGCTTGCTTCTTAGTGACCGGGGTCCCGGCTCGCGCTCGCAAACGCTCGCTTGGCCGGGACACGAAAGGGTATCTACTTTCCCCAAACCTCTTCCGCGATCTCGACGACCTCCCGCATCTTGGCCCATTGCTGCTCCTCGGTGAGGACGTTGCCCTCTTCGGTCGAGGCGAAGCCGCATTGCGGGCTGAGCGCGAGTTGCTCGAGCGGCACGAACTTCGCCGCCTCGTCGATGCGGCGCTTGACCGTATCCTTGCTTTCAAGCGTTCCGCTTTTCGAGGTGATGACGCCGACCACCGCGATCTTGTTGCCCTTGGGCATGAAGCGCAGCGGCTCGAAGCCTCCGGCGCGCTCGCTGTCATATTCGAGGAAGTAGCCGTCGAAGTTGCATTCGCCGAGCAGTTTCTCCGCCACCGGCTCGTAGCCGCCGGAGGAAATCCAGGTCGAACGGAAGTTGCCGCGGCAGACATGGGTGCTGATCGTCATGTCCGCAGGTTTGCCTTCCAGCGACTTGTTGATCAGCCGCGTGTAGTCGCTGGCCAGCGTCGCGACATTCATGCCGCGATCCTTCGCCTTCTTCATCTCGGCGTCGGAGCAGAGATAGGCCCAAGCGGTGTCGTCGAACTGAAGGTAACGGCAGCCGGCGTCGTAGAACGCCTTCACGGCCTGGCGGTAGGTGGCGGCAAGATCGTCGAAGATCGCGTCGCGGTCCGGATAGAACTTCTTATCGACCGCGCCGGGCTCAAGCCGGAAGTGCATCACCGTCGGCGCCGGGATGCACATCTTCGGCGTGACCTTGGTGTGCGCCTTGAGAAACTTGAAGTGATCCAGCATCGGATGGTTGCCGAAGCTGAGCTTGCCGTTCACGCGGATGCTGAGCGGCTTGGTCTGCACGCCCTGAAACTGAATTCCGTGATCGATCTCGTAGATCTCGACGCCTTGCAGCAGGCCGAAGAAATCGAAGTGCCACCATGAGCGCCGGTACTCGCCGTCGGTCGCAAGCTGCAACCCGACCTCTTCCTGCTTCTTGATGAGCTTCGGAATTTCCTGGTCTTCGGCCGTTTTCAAATCGGCGGCGCTGATCTGGCCCTTCTCGCGCTTCTCGCGGGCTTCCTTGATCGCAGGGGAGCGCAAGAAGCTGCCGACATGATCGGCACGGTAAGGCGGCTTGGTTCTTTTCATTGGGTCGTTCCTCACTCTGACTGTCGTTTGAGCCGAGCATCGCACGGGCGCTTTCAGTGGTCGAGAACGGGCCATGCCGTCAACCCTGCCGGTTTGCAACGCGATGTCGTGGGCTTGCTCCCACCACACCGCGCAACGGACGGGCCGGTTTCGGCGATCGATTTCGCAAGCAAAAATGCCGAAAAGCCGCATGCCGCAGCATGGCCCATCGCTTGCGCCAATTTGCGCTTTCGCCCTAATATCCGGCCGAAACCGGACGGGCGAAGGCGCCGCCGGTTCGGCTACCTTCCGGGAGGGATTTCAAATGATGAAACGTATTCTCGCGGCTTCGGCCGCGCTCGCCATTTCGGCGACGCTGGCCCACGCGCAAGAGGTAAAGGTGGGCGTCAACCTGCCCTACACCGGCATCGGTGCTGAGTTCGCACAGCTCATCGACCGCGGCATGGAGATCTATCTCAAGATCAATGCCGACAAGGTGAAGCCTTACAAGATCACGCTGATCAAGCGCGATGCCAAGAACCCGGGCGGCAACGACGCCCGCGTCGCGACGCAGGAACTGCTCACCCAGGACAACGTCGATATCCTGGCCGGCTGGGTCTATTCGCCGAACGCGATCGCCTCGGCGCCGGTGGTCAACGCCGGCAAGAAGCCGGCGGTGATCATGAACGCCGGCACAGCGCACATCACCAACATGTCGCAGTACTACCTGCGCACGTCGTTCAGCATGTGGCACGCTGCCTATTCGATGGGCGAAGCCACCGCAAAGCAGCTCAAGGCCAAGACCGCGGTGGTCGGCTACACCGACTTCCCGCCCGGCAAGGACACGCTGGCCGCGTTCAAACGCTCGTTTGAGGCCAACGGCGGCAAGGTGATCGACGAAATCCCGATGGGCGGCGCCGGCGCGGTGCCGGACATGACTCCGTTCTTCCAGCGCGCCAAGGACAAGAAGCCCGACGTGTTCTTCGTGTTCGTGCCGGCCGGTGACCACGCCGCCGCCGTCGTGAAGACTTATGCAGCGCTCGGCATGAGAGAGGCCGGCATCAAGCTGATGGGCCCCGGCGACATTACTCAGGACACCAAGCTGCAAGGCATGGGCGATGCGGCCGTCGGCCTCATCACCATGCATCACTACAATGCCGATCTCGACAACGCCGAGAACAAGCGCTTCGTCGCGGCATGGAAGAAGGAATATGGCGCCAACACCACGCCGGACTTCATGGCGGTCGGCGGCTACGACGGCATGGCGCTGATCGTGCACATGGTGCAGCAGCTCAAGGGCAAGATCGACCCGGAGAAGGCGATCGCCGCCGCCAAGACCTTCAAGTCCAACAGCCCGCGCGGCCCGATCTCGATCGATCCGGACACCCGCGACATCATCATGAACGAGTACCTCTCCGAAGTGGTGAAGGGCAAGGACGGCAAGCTGATGCAAAAGGTGATCGGCAAGATCGATAACGTGAAGGATGCCTGTAAGGCGCAGAAGATCGCGCCCTGTGACAAGGGCGTCTGATCCGTCCACGATGGAAGTCGTCAGCGCGCCGCCGCCCGGCAACGGGCGGCGGTTTTGTTTGGAACATGGCGCGCGGCATCGTCGCTTGAAGTTTGCGCCTATGGCTCTACAATTTGTGCAATAAGGCAGGCCGAAAGGCCTTGGGGGATGCAATGACGCGCTTGCGCGCGGCGATACCGGGGGCGGCTCGCGCCGTCCGGGCGGCGCCATGATCGAGAACATCGCCAGCATGCTGCTGGGCGGCATGGCCGCCGGTATGGTGCTGTTCATCGTTTCGGTCGGCCTGTCGGTCACCATGGGGCTGATGGGGTTCGTCAACCTGGCGCACGGCGCATTCGCCATGCTCGGGGGTTACATTATCGTGCTGTCGATGCGCCACTGGGGGGTGGGCTTCGCGGCGGCGCTGGCGATCGGCTTTGTGCTGACGGCTGCGATCAGCATGGTGTTCGAGCGGCTGCTGTATTCGCGGCTCTACAAGGCGGGCGAGCTCGACCAGGTGCTGTTCACCATCGGCCTGGTGTTCATGTTCATCGCGGGGCTCACGGTCGTGGTGGGCCCGGAGAACCAGCCGGTCCCGATCCCGGCCGAACTGCGCGGCCAGCTCAACCTCGGCATCGTGCAATACCGGACCTACAGCATTTTCCTGATCGTGGTCGGCATCGTCATTGCGGTCGGCCTGTGGCTTGGGTTCGAGCGCACCCGGTTCGGCGCGCAGATTCGTGCCGCGGTGGACAACCGCCGCATGGCTGAATCGCTCGGCATCAACATCGACCGGCTGTTCGCGATCACCTTCGGTTTCGGCAGCGGCATGGCCGCGATCGGCGGCGGGCTGGGCGCGGAGTTCCTCGGCCTCGATCCGCAGTATGCGCTGAAGTATCTGGTGTTCTTCCTGATCGTGGTTTCGGTCGGCGGACTGGGCAGCATCTTCGGCGTGTTCTGGGCCTCCATCATCATCGGCGTGCTGGATTTCGTGCTGAAGAAATACGTTCCGCAGGGCGGCACGCTGTTCATCTACGTGCTGACCATCATGCTGCTGCTGTGGAGGCCGCAGGGCCTGTTCGGGAAACCGCAATGAGCGCGCCCGCCCCGGCCTACGAAAATCCCGGCGCACAAGCCCTGACCGGGCGTCACCGGCTGCGGCTGTGGGAGCCGCTGCCGTGGCTCCTGGCGCTGGCGTTCTATTTCCTGTTCCCGCGCCATCTCGGCTTCGGCACCGAGCTTCTCATCACGGTGCTGTTCGCGCTGTCGCTCGATCTTGCGCTCGGCTACGCCGGAATCGTCACGCTCGGCCACGCCGCCTTCTTCGGCGCCGGCGCCTACACGGTCGGGATGCTGGCGCACCACGGCATCTGGAACGAGCCGATCACCAGCCTGTTTGCAGCGGCCGCGGTCGCAGCCGCGATCGGCTTCGCATCCGGGCTGGTGCTGCTGCGCACCACCGGCCTGACGCTGTTGATGCTGACGCTGTGCACCATGGCGCTGCTGGAGGAAGCGGCGAACCTTGGCCACGACTGGACCGGCGGGTTCGACGGCCTCACCGGCATCACCATCCCGCCGCTGTTCGGACTGTTCGAGTTCAATCCGCTGTTTCCCAAGGTGCAGTACCTCTACATCCTCGGCGTGCTGCTGGTGTGCTTCGTGTTCGTGCGCACGCTGGTCTATTCGCCGTTCGGCCAGAGCCTGACCGGCATCCGCGAGAACACGCTGCGCATGCACGCGGTCGGCGCGCCGGTGCGGACCCGGCTGATCGTCTGCTACACGATCTCGGCCGCGGTCGCGGGCGTCGCCGGCGGGCTGTGGGCGCAGGCCAACGCCTACGTCAACCTGAGCACGCTCGGGCTCGACCGCGCCGCCACCGTCCTGATCATTCTGGTGCTCGGCGGCTACGGGCGGCTCTACGGCGCCTTCGTCGGCGCCGTCGCCTACATGGTTCTCGCGCACTTCCTCTCGAAGCTGTATCCGACCGCATGGCAGCTCGGTCTCGGCCTGATGCTCGTCATCATCGCGCTGTTCTTCCGTGGCGGCATCCTCGGCATGGGCGATGTGATCACGAACTGGCTGCGAAAGTTGCGCGCCCCGTCATGACGACTCTTCTCGAAACCCGCTCGGTCAGCAAGAATTTCGGCGCGCTTGCCGCATCGACCGACATCAACTTCAAACTCGAATCCGGCGCGCGCCACGCGCTGATCGGACCGAATGGCGCCGGCAAGACCACCTTCATCAACCTGCTCACCGGCGTGCTGCTGCCCTCGTCCGGCACGGTGCTGCTGAAGGGGCGGGACATCACGACGATGGAGCAGGCGCAGCGGGTCAAGCTCGGCATCGCGCGCACCTTCCAGATCAACCGGCTGTTCCGCGGCCTTTCGGTGCTGGAGAATGTCTACATCTCGATCGCCGAGCGCGTCGGCGCGGCGTCGCAGATGCTGGCGCCCGCGGGCACCCGGCGCGACGTGATCGACGAGGCGATGGCGCTGCTCGAGACGCTGAAGCTCGCCAACGACGCGCACCGCACCATCGCGGGCCTGCCGTATGGCCGCCAGCGCCTGGTCGAACTCGCCATCACGCTCGGCCAGAAGCCCGAGGTTCTGCTGCTCGACGAGCCGGCCGCCGGCGTGCCCAGTGCCGAAAGCCACATCATCCTCGACGCGATCGATGCGCTGCCGAAATCCATCGGCGTGCTCATCATCGACCACGACATGGATCTGGTGTTCCGCTTTGCCCAGCGCATCACCGTGCTGGTGCGCGGCGCGATTTTCGCCGAGGGCACGCCGAAGGAAATCGGCGCCAACCCGGACGTGCGTGCCGTCTATCTCGGGCAGGCCGCCCATGTCTGACGCAGCCGCCAGCGCCATCGAGCTTCGCAACGTCTCGTCCGGCTACGGCGAGACCGTGGTGCTGGAGAACCTGAACCTGAAGATCGCGCCCGGCGAAAGCATCAGCGTGATCGGCCGCAATGGCGTCGGCAAGACCACGCTGCTGGCGACCGTGATGGGGCACACCACGCTGCACAAAGGCGAGGTGATGCTGGGCGACAAGAGCCTGAATGGCGTCCCGATCTACCGGCGCTCGGCGGCGGGGCTCGGCTTCGTCCCGCAGGAGCGCGAGATCTTTCCCTCGCTCACCGTGCGGGAGAACCTCGACGTCGGCGCGCGGCCCGGCCCGTGGGACGATGAGCGCGTGTTCGAGCTGTTTCCGAACTTGAAGGAGCGGCTCGGCAACAAGGGCAACCAGCTTTCCGGCGGCGAGCAGCAGATGCTGTCCATTGCGCGTGCGTTGCGCACCAACCCGTCGGTTCTGCTGATGGACGAGCCGACCGAGGGCCTGGCCCCGGTGATCGTCGAGGCGCTGACCGCTGTGCTGGTGCGGCTGCGCAGCGAGAGCAAACTTTCCATCATCCTGGTCGAGCAGAACAGCCGCGTCGCCCTGGAATTCTCCGACCGCACTGTGGTGATGGACAAAGGCCGCATTGTCTTTGACGGCGCGTCGAAGACGTTGCGCGACGACCCGGAGCGGTTGGCGCAGTTGATTGGGGTTAGCGAGTAGCCGTGTTGGCCCGGCCGGACAGCCCATGTCCGGCAATGTGGGCAATCCGGAAGCGGCCGGAAAGTGCTCCGCGTCCGCATCGACCCAAAGCGGGCGTCGATCTTCCATGAGCCCAGCCCTGGCCGAAGTCATTTCAGCCATGCCAACCATGCAATTTGGGAGCCTTGTGCAGGGCGGGAAACCTAAGCACTCTTGAGTCATGCACATCGGCGGACAGATCGCATGGCCGCTGTTCGCCACCTCCCGGAAAACAGCTCTCATGGGCTTCTGTTGTCCAGCAGTCCCCGTGGCTTCCGGCAGCGAACCAGAAAAACGAGGAAAGTGAATGCCCAACGGTCTTGGTTTTATTCGGCTTGCAGGGTTTGCCGGTGCGCTGGGTGTTGCAGCGGTGGCTGCAGGAGCGGCGCGGGCCCAGTCGGATTATCCCAGCAGGCCGGTCAAAGTCGTGGTGGGATTCAACGCGGCCGGTCCCGCCGACATCGTCGCCCGGGTGGTGGGCGGCAAGACCGGAGAAATCCTGGGACAGCAATTCGTTATCGAAAACAAGTCTGGCGCCGCCGGGATGATCGCGGCCGACATGGTCGTTCGATCAGCGCCGGATGGCTATACGCTGCTGAATGCGCCGATGTCATATGCGGTGAATGAGACGCTGTCCAAGACCATCAAAGCTGAGATCGGCAAGGACCTGGTCGCCGTCGCTCCGCAGGCTCAGTCCGTCAATGTCCTTGTTGTGCATCCGTCGCTTGGCGTCAAAACGGTGGCGGAGTTGGTGGCATTGGTGAAGAAGAGGCCGGGCGAAATTTTTTATGGGACGTCCGGCCGCGGTTCGAGCTCCCACCTGAATTCCGAATTGTTCAACATCGCGGCCGAAATCAAGACGGGGCCGGTGCATTATCGAGGCGGCGCTGACAGTGTGCGGGACTTGCTGCAAGGCGAGATCAAGATGCTATTCGCCACCATCGCTCCGGTGCGGCAGTTGATTACAGATGGCAAGCTCATTGCGCTGGCGACCACCGGCCTTGCCCGCGATGCCGCATTTCCCGATCTGCCGACCATCGCGGAATCAGGCTATCCCGGCTTCGACTTCCGATTTTGGCTTGGGATCACGGCGCCGGCCAAGACGCCGCAGGCGGTCATTCGGAAGCTCACGGAAGCCAACGAAAAGGCGCTGTCGGATCCGCATGTCCTGAAGTCGCTGGAGAATCTTGGCTTCACGCCGATGAAAGGAACCACCGAAGAGTTCGACAAATTCTATCGGCAGGAGCGCGACAAGTGGGCAACGGTGGTCCGCACGACGGGAATGGACAAGGAATAAGTCCGGGCGCGCACAGCGACAACAAACGCACAGTTCGGCATACTTCCCGACAAAGAAGCTAACCGACCGGGGAAACGCCGTGGAAATCCATCGTCGCCATTTTCTGCAATTGGCAACATCGGCCGCGGCCATATCCACCGCGCGACCGGCCTTCGCGCAGTCGTATCCCTCGCAGCCGATCCGCATCATCGTCGGCTACATTGCCGGCGGCCCGAACGACATCGTGGCGCGGCTGATCGGACAATGGCTGTCGGAGCGATTGAACAGCCAGGTGATTGTCGAGAACCGCACCGGCGCCAACGGCAACATCAGCACCGAGATGGTGGCGCGGGCTGTGCCCGACGGCCACACCATCCTGCTGGCCAGCGCGCCCAACGCGATCAACGCCACGTTCTACCAGAAGCTGCCCTTCAATTTCATCCGCGACATCGCGCCGGTCGCCAGCATCAATCGCGCGCCGCTCACCCTGATCGTCACGCCGTCGTTTCTGGCCAGGACCGTCCCGGAGTTCATCGCCTATCTCAAAGCCAATCCAGGCAAGGTCGCGATGGCCTCGGGCGGCGTCGGCTCCACCCCGCATGTGTCCGGCGAACTGTTCCAGATGCTGACCGGCACCAAGATGCTGCATGTGCCGTATCGCGGCGCAACGCCCGCCCTCACCGACCTGATGAGCGGACAAGTGCAGGCCTATTTCGCGACCGTGCCGGGGACGCTGGAGCACATCCGGTCCGGCCGCGTGCGCTCGATCGGCATCAGCTCCGCGACGCCGCTGGATGCCCTGCCGGACGTGCCGCCGATCGGAAACTTCGTGCCGGGCTACGAGACCAGCAACTGGTACGGCCTCGGCGTACCGCGCGGCACGCCGGCCGAGATCGTCGAGCGGCTCAACAAAGAGGTGAATGCGGGCCTCGCCGACCCGCGGCTGAAGGCGCGGCTGAACGAAGTCGGCGGCACCGTGCTGACGGGCTCGCCCTCGGATTTCGGCAAGTACATCGCCGAGGAGACCGAGAAGTGGGCAAAGGTGGTCCACTTCTCCGGCGCCAAGGCGGAGTAGCCCACCGCCCTCATGCCTTGTCGCTCAGCCCTGAAACGGCGCATACTTTCCCCATAAGAATTCGCGCATAGCGGGGGAATGCCATGGGACTTCATCGTCGCCATTTCTTGCAGCTTGCAACATCGGCCGCGGCCACCTCGGCAGCGCCGTCCGCCTTCGCACAGGCCTTTCCGTCGCGCCCGCTGAAGATCGTGGTCGGATTTGCGCCGGGCGGCGGCCAGGACATCCTGGCTCGCATCATCGCGGGATGGCTGACGGAGCGCCTCGGCCAGCCGGTCATCATCGAGACCAAGCCCGGCCAGTCCGGCAGCCTTGGCGCGGAATCGGTCGTGCGGTCGGCGCCGGACGGCTACACGCTGTTCCTGTTCGGCCCGAACAACGCAATCAACGCCACGTTCTACAGCAACCTCAGCTTCGACGTGAACAAGGACATGCAGCATGTCGCCTCGCTGGCGACCATGCCGAACGTCATGGCCGTGCACCCATCGGTGCCGGCCAAAACCGTTGCGGAGTTCATCGCCTACGCCAAGGCCAGCGCGGGCAAGGTCAACTACGCGTCCGGCGGGCTTGGCACCTCGGTGCATGTCTCGGGGGAATTGTTCAAGCAGATGACCGGCGTGCAGATGCAGCACGTCACCTACCGCGGCGCGGGGCCCGCGACGGTCGCTCTGCTGGCCGGCGACCAGGTGCATGTCATGTTCGACAACCTCAACTCGCAGATCAACCACATCAAGGAGGGCCGGCTGCGCGCGCTCGCCGTCACCTCGGCGAAGCGGATCCCGGCGCTGCCCGACGTGCCGACGGTCGGCGAAACGGTGCCGGGCTTCGAGGCGCTGGCGTTCTTCGGCATCAGCGCGCCGCGCAACATTCCGCCCGCGGTGCTGGCCCGGCTCAACAGCGAGATCAACGCCGGGCTGAACGATCCCAAGCTCAAGGCGCGGATCGAGGACTTCGGCGCCACGCCCAGCCCGACAACGCCCGAAGCATTCAGCACGTTCATCGCCAGCGAGGTCGAGAAATGGGCCAAGGTGGTGAAAGTCTCCGGCGCCAAGCCGGAGTGAAAATCTTGCTGTCATGCCCGCGAAAGCGGGCATCCAGTACCCGGGGTCTCACGGGCTGTGGTTACTGGATCGCCCGCTTTCACGGGGGATGACACCGGATTTGTTGCTTGACCGGCCTGCGGGCGCTACGCGTGCGCTTTGCGCTGCGGGTCGATGATCTTCTCGAGCTTGCCGAGAACGTGCATGCAGGGCAGCAACTGCTGCAAGCTGCCGTTCGGCTCCCGCTTCTCCTGGATGGCCTTGATGAATTCGCGGTCCTCGAGCTCGATGCCGTCCATCGACACATCCACCTTCGACACGTCGATCTTGTTGTCCTTGCCGTCGGACAGATCGTCGTAGAACGCCTTGAAGGTGCCGTTGTCGCAGATGTAGCGGAAAAACGAGCCGAGCGGGCCGTCGTTGTTGAACGACAGCGACAGCGTCAGCATCGACCCCGACGGCGTGCGGGCGACGATGCCCATGTCCATCGCGATGTTGAGATCCTTGTGGATCGGCCCCTGCACCGCGTAGCAATCGGAAATGTTCTCGCCGCACTGATACTGGAACAGATCGATGGTGTGGGCGGCGTGATGCCACAGCAGGTGATCGGTCCAGCTCCGCGCATTGCCCGCGGCGTTGATGTTCTTGCGCCGGAAGAAATAGGTCTGCACGTCCATCTGCTGGATCTTCAGCTCGCCGGCCTCGATCTTCTTGTGGACGTACTGGTGGCTCGGATTGAAGCGCCGCACATGACCGCCCATCGCGGTGACGCCGGTTTCCTTGGCGATCTTCACCAGGTTTTCGGCATCCTCGACGCTGTCAGTGACGGGAATCTCGACCAGCACATGCTTGCCGGCGCGCATCACCTGCTCGCCCTGGCGGAAGTGCATCTTGGTCGGGGTGGTGAGGATCACCGCGTCGGCGCGCTTGATGCCCTCCGACAAATCGCCGGTGTAGTGGGGAACGCCGTATTTCTTGGCGACCGCTGCGGTCGAGTCCTGATTGCCGCCCACCAGCGACGTGACTTCAACGCCCGGAATGCGCTTCAGCGCGTCGAGATGCTTCTGGCCAAACGCGCCCTGACCGGCGACACAGATTTTCATGGGGTTCCTCTTCTCTAATCAATTCGTAAGTTGGACCGGCCCTTGCCCGCTCGTCCCCGCGAAAGCGGGGATCCAGTTCTGCAACACCGCTGCCCGCGGCTCCTGGGTCCCCGCTTTCGCGGGGACGAGCGGTCGATAGGCCACCTGGTTCTACGAGCGAATTCGATCCACTTTGGCGCGGGCTGCCGCGCGCTTCAACTTCGGAGCAGGCTTCTTGGATGCGGGCTTCCCGCTCTTGGCGAGGGCCTTCTTCGCACCCTTGATACGGTTCTCCAGAATGATGTGGCCGACCGCCGTGTTGGATGCCGGCACCGTGTAGAAGCGATACACCTCATCGACCTTGTCATCGAGCGCACCGCGCATGATGAGCCACATCACCATCTCGACGCCCTCGGCGCCGGCTTCGCGCATCAGTTCGAGATGCGACAGCTTGGTGAGCTTCTTCGGATTGCGCGTGAGATTGTCGAGGAAGGCGTGGTCGAACTTGGAGTTGATCAGGCCGGCGCGCTGGCCGCTGATCTGGTGCGACATGCCGCCGGTGCCGAACACCACCACCTTCAAGTCCTTGGGATAGGATTCGACCGCCTTGCGGATCGCCTTGCCGAGATTGAAGCAGCGGTTGCCGGTGGGCGGCGGAAACTGGACGACGTTGACGGCAAGAGGAATGATCGGGCACGGCCATTCCTTCGGCGAGCCGAACATCAGGTTCAGCGGCACCGTGAGGCCGTGGTCGACCTCCATCTTGTTGCAGAGCGTGAGATCGAATTCGTCGAGGATCACCGACTGCGCGATGTGCGAGGCCAGTTCGGGATCACCCTTCACCACCGGAACGGGACGCGGGCCCCAGCCTTCGTCGGCGATCGGGAATTCGGTCGCGGTGCCGAGCGCGAAGGTCGGGATCATCTCGACCGAGAACGCCGAGGCGTGATCGTTGTAGACCACGATGCAGACGTCCGGCTTGACCTTGGCGATCCATTCCTTGGAGCGTTCGAAGCCGCGGAACACCCGCTGCCAATACGGCTCCGCCTGGCGATGGTTGTCGATCGCCGCGCCGATCGCCGGCACATGCGACGACGTCACTCCTGCGATGATCCTAGCCACGTTTTTTTCCTTTGCTGGCTTTCGCCTTCGATTTCGGCTTGCCTGCCTTGACGATACTCGATCCGGCTTTCGCATACTTGCCGGACCGGCTGCGGTTGCCCTCGACCGAGCGGCCGCCGCGCAGCATCAAATTGGCATAGTCCTGCTGCGTCGAGCCTGTCATCACCGCCGCAAGATGCTGGAACGGATGGCCGTCGGTGGCGCCGAGCTTGGCGGTGAAATAGATGTTGCCGCCAAGTTCCAGCATCCGGTTGTACTGCCGCTTAAGGATCGCCTCGCGCTGGTCAGCATTGAGTTGCGGGAAGTTCTTTTCGATATAGCCCGCCTCGTTGTCCTTGAACGCCTTGCGGTTCTCCGCCTTCATCAGCGACATGCAGAACATGTTGAGATGATAGCCCTGACGCGAGCGCTCGGCATCGAACACGTAGGTGCCGGGGATGTCGTCGTAATCTCTCTCGGTGCTGTGTTTTGCGGATGCCATTGAACTGCTCCGGCTGAGTTCCGGCCACTTACGGTCAATTTGGACATATCCGCCTCAGAAATCGGACATATCTGACCACATCTGGATATATCCAATCGCTCAGCCTTTGCAACGGCGGCCTCACTCTCGGCCTCATGGTGAGGAGCGTTGCGAAGCAGCGCGTCTCGAACCATGGGGCCGCCCCATCCTTCGAGACGCGGGCCATAGCGCGTCGAAGACGCGCGTGAACGCGCTGACGGCCCGCTCCTCAGGATGAGGCGGTTCTAAAGCCCGGCGTCGCGCCAATTCGCCGCCGGCTGCTCCGGATGGCTGGCAAGCCCGGCCTTATGCACGCCCAGGATGGCGGCGTACTCGTCCTTGTCCGAGGCGTCGCCGCTGATGCCGACCGCGCCCACCACCTCGCCCTGCACGTTCAGCGCCAGCACGCCGCCCGGCACCGGTATGAACCGGCCATCGGCCGCAGCGGCCAGGGCGCCCTGAAAGGCCGGGCGATCCTTCAAGCGATCGCGGATGGTGCGGCTCGAAATGCCCATGCCGAGCGCGCCGGCCGCCTTCCCGATCGCGATGTCGGCCCGCAGGTTGCCGGACCCGTCCTGGCGCTTGAGCAGCACCAGGTTGCCGCCGACGTCGAGCACGGCGACGGTAAGCGGCAAAAGCCCGGCTGCCGCGCCCGCCTTGAGCGCCTCGTCGGCGATCGTCTCCGCCGTCTTGAGCGGCATGCTGGTCTGCAGGCGGTGAACGTGATGATCCGTCATTGAGACTCCGCGCTCAGCTCCAGTAGAGCTTCATCGGATTGTCCACCAGAAGCTTCTTCTGCAGCTCGGCGGTCGGCGCGATCTTCGGGATCATGTCGACCAGCACGCCCTCGTCCGGCGCCTCCTTCGGCATATTCGGATGCGGCCAATCGGTGCCCCACAGCACGCGATCCGGAAACCGCTCGACCAGCGCGCGCGCGAACGGCACCACGTCGTCATAGGGCGGGCCTGCCAGCGTGAACCGCTCCGGGCAGGTCACCTTGTTGATCCAGTTCTTGTTGGCATCGACGGCGTCCAGCCATTTCTGGAACGCCGTGCCGTTCACGCCCTGCTTCACGTCCGGGCAGGCCATGTGATCGAACACCAGCGTGGTCGGCAGCGACTTGAGGAACGGGCCCATCTCGTCGAGATCGGCGTGCTCGAAGTAGACCACGATGTGCCAGCCGAGCTTGGCGATGCGGTTGGCGATCCGCACCATCACGTCCTTCGGGGTGGAATCGACCAGCCGCTTGATGAAGTTGAAGCGCACACCCTTCATGCCGACGCGATCCAGCCCCCTGAACTGATCGTCGGTGAAGCTCTCATCGACGAATGCGACGCCCTTGGCCTTGCCATTGGACGAGACCAGTGCATCGACCAGCGCGCGGTTGTCGGTGTCGTGGCAGGTCGCCTGCACGATCACGTTCTTGTCGAAACCGAGATAGTCGCGGCGCTGGAACAGCGTCTCCTTCGGAGCATCGCAAGGTGTGTACTTGCGCTTCGGCGCAAACGGAAACTGCGCCTCCGGCCCGAACACATGACAATGCGCATCGACGGCGCCGGCCGGCGGCTTGTACTTCGGCTTGGACGGATTGGGATGGAACGGAATGTAGCCGGCGCTCATTGGCACGTAGCGATTCTCCATATTCGGTTGTCATGCCCGCGCATAGCCGTCCGAAGGACGGCGTCGCTTCGCTCGCCTACGGCGGGCATCCAGTAACCACAGGTGATGCTTCAAGGTGTGCTCGTAAGTCAAATCCAAAACCGGGGTTACTGGATCGTCCGCTTTCCGCCTTCGCTGAAGCTTCGGCGGACCGAAGCCCAGCCCGCCGAAGCCTTGTGCGTAGGCGGGTCGCGGACGATGACAACAGCGAACATCACACGCGCTCGATCGCCAGCGAAACCCCCTGCCCCACGCCGACGCACATGGTTGCGAGCGCACGCTTGCCGCCGGTCTTCGTCATGTAATGCGTGGCGGTGATGGCGAGACGCGCGCCCGACATGCCGAGCGGATGGCCGAGCGCGATCGCGCCGCCGTTCGGATTGACGTGCTCGGCGTCGTCCGGGAGGCCAAGCTGGCGCATGCAGGCCAGCGCCTGGGACGCGAACGCCTCGTTCAGTTCGATCACGTCGAAATCGCCGATCTTCAGCTTGAGCCGCTCCATCAGCTTGCGGGTCGAAGGCACCGGTCCGATGCCCATGACGCGCGGCGGCACCGCAGCCGATGCCATGCCGGTGATGCGCGCGATCGGCTTGAGGCCGTATTTCTTGACCGCGGCTTCGGAGGCAATCAGCATCGCAGCGGCGCCGTCATTGACGCCCGACGCGTTGCCCGCCGTGACAGTGCCGGGATCGCGCACGAAGTTCTTCAGCTTCGCCAGCCCCTCCAACGTCGTCTCGGGACGGATGTGCTCGTCCTTGTCCACGGTCGTTGGCCCCGCCTTGCCGCCCGGCACGATCACCGGCTCGATCTCCTCGGCGAAATAGCCGCTGGCCTGCGCCTTGGCGGCGCGCTGCTGCGAGCGAAGCGCAAACGCGTCCTGGTCCTTGCGCGCCACCTGGTAGTCCTCGGCAACGTTCTCCGCGGTCTCAGGCATCGCATCGACGCCATACTGCTTCTTCATCAGCGGATTGATGAAGCGCCAGCCGATCGTCGTATCCTCGATGTTGGCGCTGCGCTGAAACGCCTCCTGCGCCTTGCCCATCACCAGCGGCGCGCGCGTCATCGATTCCACGCCACCGGCGATCACCAGATCGGCCTCGCCGGAGCGGATCGCCATCGCTGCGTAGCCGGCCGCGTTGAGGCCGGACGCGCACAGCCGGTTGACCGTCACGCCCGGCACCGAATCCGGCAACCCTGCGAGCAGCAGCGCCATGCGCGCGACGTTGCGGTTGTCCTCGCCGGCCTGGTTGGCGCAGCCGAACACGACCTCATCGAGCGCCGACCAGTCGATGCCGGGATGCCGCTTCATCAGCGCCCTGAGCGGCACCGCGGCAAGGTCGTCGGTGCGCACCTTGGCGAGCCCGCCGCCATAGCGGCCGATCGCGGTGCGAATTCCGTCGCAGATGAAGGCTTCGGGCATTTTCAACTCCTGGAAAGCTCGTTCACTCGATCACCTCGTCGGCGCGGCCGAGCAGCGTGATCGGGAACGTAAGGCCGAGCGTCTTGGCGGTCTTGAGATTGATGACCAACTCGACCTTGGCCGATTGCTGGATTGGAAGGTCGGCGGGCTTGGCGCCCTTGAGAATACGCGCGGCATAGTCTCCACAAAGCTTGGCAGCATCCTTCAAACTGGCGCCGTAACTCATGAGACCGCCAGCGAGCACGAACTCGCGGAGGAAGTAGACCGTGGGAATGGCGCGGCTCGATGCCAGGCCAACGATGTGACCCAGATTGACGAGGAACAAAGGATCGGACGCGACAAAGAGCGCCCCGATACGTTCCGACGCAACCCGATTAAAGGCTGCATCGATGTCATTTCTGGTACGCACCTGAAGGATCGTCAATTTCAGGCCGACGGAATCCGCGGCGTCCTGCACAGTCTTGAGTTGCGCTTCGGCGGTCGGACGCGTCGGATTCACCAGTACGCCAACAACTGTGGCAGCCGGCAATAATTCGCGCATCAACTCCAGATTCTTGGCTCCCAGTTCGGCGCCGAGCCACGTTGCGCCTGTCACGTTGCCGCCCGGACGACTGAGGCTTTGAACCAGGCCCGACGAAACCGGGTCGTCGGCGGTCAGGAACACGACCGGAATCGTGGACGTGGCGCGCTTGGCGGGAAGCGCCGAGACGTTGCCTCCCACGCTCACCAGAACGTCGACGGGCTTCTGCACCAGTTCCGCGGCCAGCGCCGGCAAGCGGTCGAACTGGCCCTCGGCCCACCGATATTCGATCGCCACGTTGCGCCCATCGACAAATCCGCCGTCCTTGAAGCCTTCCAGAAACCCGCTGACGTGCGAGGTGAACGTCTGGGGCGTGCCGCTGCCGAGAAAGCCGATCAGAGGCCGCGTACCTTGCGCGCGCGTGGCCAGCGGCCATCCGGCAGCGGCGCCCAACCCTGCGATGAACTCGCGCCGCCTCATCCGCTGCTCCTGGGGCTGGCTGCCGTCCCCCGCGAGGACCAAGTGCATTGATTACACTGTGTTTTCCAGCGCAATCTAGGGGTCCCGCCGGGCAGGGTCAAACGCTTGACCAGCCTTGTGCCACCACGCATGACTTTTGCGGGAAACGCCGCGAGAAACGCCCAAGGACCGCCATGGCCGCATCGTCGAACTTCGCCAAGCTGCCGCCTTCGCTCCACGCCGAGCGCAAGGGCGACATCGCGATCCTGCGGCTGTCGCGCCCGGAGAAGCGCAACGCGCTCGACGACGAGACCATTCTCGGCATCGAGGCGTTCTTCGCCAGGCTGCCCGACGGCATCAAGGCCGCGGTGGTGCACGGCGCGGGAGAGCATTTCTCCGCCGGACTCGATCTCGGCGAGTTGTCCGAGCGCGACACCGCGGAAGGGATGCATCATTCGCGGATGTGGCACCGCGCGTTCCAGCACATCGAATTCGGCAAGGTGCCGGTGGTCGCCGTGGTGCACGGCGCGGTGGTCGGCGGCGGGCTTGAGCTCGCGGCAGCGGCGCACATCCGCGTCGCCGAGCGCTCGGCCTACTACGCGTTGCCCGAAGGCAGCCGTGGCATCTATGTCGGCGGCGGCGCATCGGTGCGGCTGCCGCGGCTGATCGGCACCGCGCGCGTCATGGACATGATGCTGACCGGGCGCACCTACGGCGCCGATGAAGGCCAGACCATCGGGCTGTCGCACTATCTCACCGACAACGGCGCCGGACTCGCCAAGGGCATCGAACTGGCCGAGAAGATTGCGACCAACGCGCCGCTCACCAACTTCGCCATCATGCATGTGCTGCCGCGCATCGCCGAGAGCGATCCGGCGGGCGGATATCTCGCCGAGGCGCTGATGGCGGCCATCGCCCAGGGCAGCGACGAAGCCAAGGCGCGGCTCAAGGATTTTCTGGAGAAGCGCGGCGGCAAGGTGACCCATGGTTAGCCAGACGCTGGCTGACCCCGCGCACGATGCGCGCGCCGCGCCGCTGCGGCCGGTGCGGCTCGGTCCCGCCGATGTCGTCCTCGACAAGAAGGCTGACGGCACCATCCACCTGCGCTCGCCGCACCCGCTGGAGCGTTATCCCGACAAGATCACGCTGCGGCTGGAGCATTGGGCGAAGACGGCGCCGGATCGCGTGTTCATCGCGCAGCGCACCGCCGCGGGCGACTGGCGCAAGCTGACCTACGCGCAGACGCTCGACCAGGTGCGCCGCATCGCGCAGGCGTTGCTGCAACGCAAGCTGTCCGCCGAGCGCCCGATCGCAATCCTGTCCGGCAATGACATCGAACACGCGCTGCTGGCGCTGGCCGCGATGTTCGCCGGAATTCCTTACGCGCCGATCTCGGTGCCCTACTCGCTGATGTCGTCCGACTTCGGCAAGCTGAAGTCGATCATCGCCGATCTCATCCCGGGAATGGTGTTCGTCTCCGACGGCAAGCCGTTCGGCCGCGCGATCGACGCCGCGGTGCCGGCCGACGCCGAGATCGTGGTGACGCCCAATCCCCTCGGCAGCCGTCCGGCCACACTGTTTGCCGAACTCGCCGCGACCGAGCCAACCGCCGCCGTGGATGCCGCGCACGCCAAGGTCGGGCCGGACACGATCGCGAAAATCCTCTTCACCTCAGGCTCTACCGGCAACCCGAAGGGGGTCATCAATACCCAGCGCATGCTGTGCGCCAACCAGGCGCAGATCCGCGCGGGCCTTGCCTTCCTCGGCGACGAGCCGCCGGTGATCGTGGACTGGCTACCGTGGAACCACACGTTCGGCAGCAACCACAACTTCAACATGATGCTCGACAACGGCGGCTCGCTCTACATCGACGAGGGCAAGCCGCTGCCGGGCGCGATCGCGGCGACCGCGCGCAACCTCAAGGAGATTGCGCCAACCATCTACTTCAACGTGCCGAAGGGCTTCGAGGCGCTGCTGCCGCATCTGCGCGCCGACGCGGCGTTGCGCGAGAACTTTTTCAGCCGCCTCAAGGTGATGTTCTACGCCGGCGCCGGATTGCAGCAGTCCGTCTGGGATGAACTGACGCAAATGAGCGTCGATGCCTGCGGCGAGCGCATCATCTTTCTGTCCAGCATCGGCTCGACCGAGACCGCGCCGGCGGCGCTGGCCCTGACCCAGGAGTCCGGCCGGCCGGGCAACATCGGGCTGCCGCTGCGCGGCGTGGCGCTGAAACTCGTCCCCAACGAAGGCAAGCTCGAAGCGCGCCTCAAGGGCGACAACATCACGCCGGGGTACTGGAAGCGGCCGGACCTCACCGCGGAAGCGTTCGATTCCGAAGGCTACTACAGGATTGGCGACGCGCTGAAATTCGCCGACCCCGCCGACCCCGCGAAGGGATTGCTGTTCGATGGCCGTCTTGCCGAGGATTTCAAGCTGGCGAGCGGCACCTGGGTTTCGACCGGCGCGCTGCGCGCCCAGTTCGTCGATCATTTCGCGCCGCTGGCCCGCGACGCCGTGATCGCCGGCGCCGACCGCGATTTTGTCGCGGTGCTGGTGTTCCCCGATCTGGACGCCTGCCGCAAACTCAGCGGCCTGCCCGACAGCGCGCGGCTCGCCGCGGTGCTGAGCGATGCCCGCGTGCGCGGCGAATTCCAAAATCGTATGAACGCGCTGGCGCGGCAGAGCACGGGCGGCTCGAGCCGCATCTGCCGCCTCATCCTGATGGAAGACGCGCCGTCGCTCGATGCCGGAGAAGCCACCGACAAGGGCTCAATCAACCAGCGCGCGGTGTTGAGCCGGCGCGCGGCGCTGGCCGGTGAACTCTACGCGGAGCCGGTTTCGGCGCGCGTTATTTCGATTGAGGGAATGTGATGTGCGCTAAGGCTGTACTCGCGTGTCCCGGGCGAGCGAAGCGAGACCCGGGACCCCGCTTTCTTTCTAGCAAACCGGGGTCCCGGATCAGCGGTGCAGCACTACGCGCCGCACCGCGTCCGGGACACGAGGCTTAATATGGACCCCAAAGGACACGCCGCCATCGTGACCGGCGCCGCCTCCGGCCTCGGCGCCGAGACAGCAACTCAACTTGCACAGGCCGGCGCGAATGTCGCGCTGCTCGACGTCAATCTCGACGCGGCGCGCGAGGTGGCGGCCCGGATCGGCGGCATCGCCATCCGCTGCGACGTCACAAGCTCCGACGATGCCGTGAAGGCGCTGAGCGAGGCCAAGGCCAAACACGGGTCTGCACGCATCCTGGTCAATTGCGCGGGCGTCGGCCCGGCGAAGCGCATGGTCGGCCGCGACGGCCCCATGCCGCTTTCCGAATTCGAGAAGGTGATCGCGGTCAATCTGGTCGGCACCTTCAACATGATGCGGCTGGTGGCAGCCGACATGCAGCCGCTCGAGCCGCTGACCGACGGCGAGCGCGGCGTGATCGTCTCGACCGCCTCGGTCGCCGCCTACGAAGGCCAGATCGGGCAGACCGCCTACGCGGCGTCGAAGGGTGGCGTCGCAGCGCTCACCATCCCGGCGGCGCGCGAGCTGTCGCAGTTCGGCATTCGCGTCATGGCGATCGCGCCCGGCATTTTCGGCACGCCGATGCTGCGCGCGCTGCCGCAGGCGGCGCAAGATTCGCTCGGCGCATCGGTGCCGTTTCCGAAACGCCTCGGCGAGCCGCGCGAGTTTGCCGAACTGGTGATGACCATCGTGCGGAGCGCCTATCTCAACGGCGAGGTGATCCGCATCGATGGCGCGTTGCGCATGGCGGCGCGCTGACAATCGAAGGGGAATAGTGCGATGCTGACCTACCTCCGGAACGCCCGCATCGAATGGGGCGACTGCGACCCGGCCGGGATCGTTTTCTTCCCGCGCTATTTCGCCATGTTCGACAGCTGCACCACCGGAATGTTCTCGCAAGCGCTGGGCATGTCCAAGTTCGACTTCATCAAGCACTACGAATTCGCCGGCTATCCGATGGTCGATACTCGCGCGCGGTTCCTCAAGCCGACCAAGTTCGGCGATGACGTGACGATCGAAACCACCGTCACCGAGTTCCGCCGCTCCAGCTTCGACGTCCGCCACCGGCTGAGCCACAAGGGCGAATTGGCGGTGGAATGCCTCGACACGCGAGTCTGGGCCGCGCGCGATCCCAACGATCCGGACAAGATCAAGTCGAAGCCGATCCCTGACGAGGTGATCGCGAAATTCAAAGCGGGGTGACGTGGCGACGCTCAAACCCGTCACATTGATCACCGGCGCTTCCGCCGGCATCGGCGCCGAACTGGCGCGCGTGTTTGCGATCGAAGATCACGAACTGGTCCTGGTGGCGCGGCGCGAAGTCCAGCTCAACGGCCTCGCGGATGAAATCGCGGCGACCGGCAAGCCGCGCCCGCATGTCGTCGCAGCCGATCTGACCCGCCGCGATTCCGCCGCCGCCATCGCCAGCGAGCTCGCCGCAAGAGGTCTGGAGCCCGGCTTCGTGGTGAACAACGCAGGCTTCGGCCTGCATGGATTTGCCGCCAGCATGGATCGCGCCGAACAGCTTGCCATGATCGACGTGAACACCAGGGCGCTGACCGACCTGTCGTTGCGTTTCGTCGAAAGCCTGTCGCGTCATAAAGGCGGCATTCTCAATGTCGCATCGATGGCGAGCTTCCTCCCCGGTCCGGGCATGGCGGTGTACTGCGCCACCAAGTCCTACGTCCTGTCGTTTAGCGAAGCACTACATTACGAACTCAAGCCGCGGGGCGTTCGTGTCACGGCGCTGTGCCCCGGCCCGGTGGCGACCGAATTCCAGGCGAGGGCGGGAATGTCGGGCGTGAAATTCCCCGCCTTCCTCGACCAGACCGCCAAGCGCGTCGCCCGCTCGGGCTACGACGCGCTGATGGATGGCTGCCGCGTGGTGATCCCCGGCCATGCCAACAGGCTGCTCGCGCTGCTGCCCCGGCTGGCGCCGCGGGGGCTTGCGCTCTGGATGGCCGGCTGGACGCTCGGGGCCCCGCAATAGCCCTCGGCCCGAAATCCATGCCATGATCGTCTGACCAAAAAAACACGACGAGGGACGGGACGATGGCCGGAGAACCCAGCGCCAAGCGCGCCGATCAGCAGCGCACACCGATCGCAGCGGAGGCTTTTCTGCGCGCGCTTTCGGATCACGGCATCGATTATTTCTTCGCCAACCCAGGGACCGACTTCCCGCCGATCGTCGAGGCGTTCAGCCGCGCCAAGCAATCGAATGCGAAGGTGCCGCAGCCGCTGGTTATTCCCCACGAGAACCTGGCCGTGGCGATGGCGCACGGCGCCTATGCGATGACCGGCCGGCCGCAAGCCGTCATGTTGCACGTCAACGTCGGCACCGCGAACGCGATCAACAACATCATCAACCTCAATCGCGACAACGTTCCGCTGATCCTTGCCGCGGGCCGCACCCCCATCACCGAGAAGGGCACGTTCGGCGGCCGCAACCGCTACATCCATTGGGGCCAGGAGATGTTCGACCAGGCCGGGATGCTGCGCGAGGCGGTGAAGTGGGACTACGAATTGCGCATGCCGGAGCAGATCACCGATGTGGTGTCGCGCGCCTATGAGATCATGATGACCAGCCCGCGCGGACCGGTCTATCTGTCGCTGCCGCGCGAACCGCTCGCGGCGCCGATGCCGGATGCGCTGGGACCGGTGAAGCCGCGCGCCGTTCCTGCAATGCCGCACGCCGACCCGGCGATGATCGCAACCCTCGCCGAATGGATCGCGGCGTCGGAGAAGCCGCTGATCATCACCACTGCAAGCGGTGCCGCCGCGATGGGCCCGCTCGGCCGCATCGCCGAGAAATACGCGCTTCCGGTGGTCACGCAGCGCCAGCGCTCGGTGTGCCTGCCCACCAGCCATCCGATGCACATGGGCTACGACCCGGAGGGCCTTATCCAAGAAGCGGACCTCGTCATCGTGATGGATGCCGACGTGCCGTGGATTCCGGCGGAGCAGCAGCCCCGGGCCGACGCACGCTTCGTTTCGATGGGCGAGGATCCGGCGTTCAAGCGCTATCCGATGCGCAGCTTCCCGACCGACCTTGCGATCACCTCCAACACCGCGAGCGCGCTCGAACTGCTGGAGCAGGCTCTGGCCAAGCAATCCATCCCGCAGCCGCGCATCGACGCGCGGCGCACCCGCACGGCGGAGTTCAACCGTAAACGCAAGGACGCGCTCGCCAAGGCCTCGGCAACCCCTGCCGATAAGATCACCAAGGCCTATCTCAGCCGCATGATCGCCGAGACCGTGGGCGAGGATGCTGTGATCTTCAACGAATATTCGATGGAGCAGGAGCATTGCCCGCGCGAGAAGCCTGACACCTTCTTTGGGCTGAGCGCGGCCGCCGGCCTCGGCTGGGGCTTCGGCGCGGCGCTTGGCGCCAAGCTCGCGGCGCCCGACAAGCTCGTGGTCGCAACACTGGGCGACGGCGCCTACATGTTCGCCAATCCGATGGTGGCCCACTGGGTGTCGGACGTGCACAAGCTGCCGATCCTGACCGTCATCTTCAACAACAGCCGCTACGGGGCGGTGCGCGGCGCCACCATGTCCATGTTCAAGGACGGCGCCGCGGGCCAAGACCAGGGGCGCTTCATGGCCGACCTCGATCCCAGTCCGGCGTTCGAAATGGCGGTCAAGATGCAGGGCGGGCACGGCGAGCGCGTCGAGAACCCGGCGGACCTGCCCGCCGCGCTGAAGCGGGCGCGCGACGTCGTCGTCAACGAAAAGCGCCAAGCTCTGCTCAACGTGATTGTCCCATACTGAGTGGGCCACCCATAAATCACTCGACAAATCCAACCGCGGCTTTAAACAAAGCCGCGACCTCTGGGAGAGAAATCAATGCGGATCGACGCCTACACCCATTTCGTGCCAACGCGCTTTTACAAGGAGGTGCTGTCGGTCGGCTCCTTCGCCGACATCGGCAAGCGCATGATGGGCGTTCCGAGCATCTATGACATCAACATCCGCCTGAAGGTCGTCGATAAATTCAAGGACTACGCGCAGATCCTGACCTACCCGATGCCTCCCTTGGAGATCATGACCAAGGATCCGGCGCAGGCCGAGGAATACGCCAAAATCATCAACGACGGTTTCGCCGAGCTTTGCAAAAAGCACCCCGATCATTTTCCGGGCTGGGTTGGACAGGTGCCGCTCACGGCGCCGGACGCCGGTGTGCGCGAAGCGCAGCGCGCGATCAAGAACGGCGCGCTCGGCGTGCAAATCTACACCAACGTCGCCGGCAAGCCGCTCGACAATCCGGAGTTCGATCCGTTCTGGAAGGCGATGAACAAGCTCGGCAAGCCGATCTGGCTGCATCCCTCGCGCGGCGCGAGCTTTGCCGACTACCAGAGCGAGTCGAAGTCCAAGTACGAAATCTGGTGGACGTTCGGCTGGTCCTACGAAACCGCCGCGGCAATGGCCCGGCTGGTGTTCTCCAGGATCATCGACAAGTACCCGAACCTGAAGATCATCACCCACCACTTCGGCGGCATCGTGCCGATGCTGGAAGGCCGCATCGGGCCGGGCTGGGACCAGATCGGCGCACGCACCTCCGATGAGGACCTGCAGAAGGTGGCCAAGTCGCTGAAGAAGCGGCCGCTCGACTACTTCAAGGAGAATTTCTGGACCGACACCGCGGCATTCAGCGGCAAACCGGCCACGATCTGCGGGCTCGCGTTCTATCCCAACGAGAAAATCCTGTTCGCGTCGGACTGCCCGTTCGATCCCGAGAAGGGCACGTTCTACATCCGCGAGACGCTGAAGATCCTCGACGGGATCGACATGCCGAAGGCCAAGCGCAAGGCGATCATGTACGGCAACCTTGAGAAGGTCACCGGCCGCAAGCTGGTGAAGTAGCGGAGCGCGAAGTCCGCACCTTTCGGCGTGATGGTGATGTGCACATGGCAGAAGAGTTCGCAAACTGGAAAAAGGCAACCGTTTGGGGACCGAGTGTCGCTTGCGTGCTTAGCTATTTGAACAAGCCAAACCTGAAGTTCGGCAAGGAGAAGCTAAACAAAGCACGGCCATTTGTTGATTATTTTTGCGAGCAGGGATCAGTTACACGCGATGAGATGAAGAAACATTTCCAATTGGAAAATGACGACGATGTGCACACCATTTTGAGTAATGTGACGATGGCAATTCAGGGCAGCGGCGGTGGAGATGTTTGGCCACCAGAGTTAGGCGGCTGGTATCAAGTGGAAGTTTCTGGCGACATTCAAAGCTATGTTGTCTGTCCTGGATTTGCATCCGCATGGAAAATGATGTGTGCGCCTGCATGAGGCCCTAACAGGTCAGTTCATCGTCGCCCCTATCCACGAATGGAATTTTGGCACATCGTTTTTAACCAGCATATTGAGAAGCCTCGATGAAATCCAAGATCATCTTTGGCCTGATCGCGACTGCCAGTTTTGCAGCTTTCATCGACCCAGCCTTCGCGACAGAGCGCACAGTCACTGAACCTGGAATTCTTGTTTGCTCCACGCTTTCCAATTTTAAGATCATCAACGAACTCAGATCGCGCCCGGATTGGCCAACGGTTTCTAAACCTCGCGATTGTTGGTCCATTCGCGCGGGCGAGAAGGTCATGTTGTTGGATCAAAGCGGTCTATACGCTCATATTGCCGTCAACGACGGATTCTGGAGCGAAGCCTGGACCGCCGCGGAATGGCTAAAATAAAGTCAAATCTCACTTCGACGGCCTCGACTGCTGTGGGTCATCACCACTCGGCAGTGAACCCCCGGCCGCCTTCTGCTAGCGTTCCTTGACATGGATGCTGCACGCTCGCTCCTGATCGATGATCATACCCTCTACTACGCCAAAATCGCGCGTGTTCGGACAGCCTAAAGGCGAAGCCATGAAGCGGCCCGTGATCGGCGTCATCGGCAACACGTATCTGGCGGAGAATCGCTTCCCTTCTCAGCGCGTCGGCGAGAAGAATCTCAAGGCGGTCGCCGATGTGACGGGCGCCCTGCCGCTGATGTTCGCCGGCTGTCCGGACCTGACGGACATCGGCGCACTGTTGGACGCCGTCGATGGCATCCTGCTCACCGGCGGGCGCGCCAATGTCCATCCGGCCCGTTTCGGCGTCGAGCCGAACGTCAAACATGAACCCTATGACGAGCGGCGCGACGCGGTGGCGCTGGCCGTAGCCGAAGCCTGCGTGGCGCGCGGCGTGCCGCTGTTCGGCATCTGCCGCGGCCTGCAGGAAATGAGCGTCGCGTTCGGCTGCTCCCTGCATCCCGAAATCCGCGAATTGCCCGGGCGCGTGAACCACCGCATGCCACGGCTGGAGAACGGGGAAATCCACCCGGATCACGCCGTTATCTTCGGCGACCGGCACGATGTCCATTTGACCCCCGGCGGGACGTTCGCGCGGCTCTATGGCAAGGACACCATCCGGGTCAATTCGCTGCACGGCCAGGGCATCCTCAACCTCGACTGCCGGGTCGTCGTCGAGGGTGTGGCGGACGATGGCACAATCGAAGCGATCCGGATTGCCGACGCTTCCGGCTTCGCCCTCGGCGTCCAATGGCATGCGGAATACGACCCTCAGACCAATCCGATCAATCGCACATTGTTTGAGGCGTTCGGCGAGGCCGTGGCGGCGCACAAGCGCGCCGCTTAATCCCGGCACTTGTGGGTTTTCCAGGCGCGCGACCATGAAATGATGCGCGCCATCTGTTAGCGTCGTCTTATGGACGCCGCACGCTCCCTGCCGATCGACGACGAAGCCGTGCCGCCGGAACCGGCGGCACGCCCGTCACCGGTGATGGAGCAGTACATCGAGATCAAAACCGCCAATCCGGATTCGCTGCTGTTCTACCGGATGGGCGATTTCTACGAATTGTTCTTTGAGGATGCCGAGGTGGCGAGCCGGGCGCTCGGCATCGTGCTGACCAAGCGTGGCAAGCATCAGGGCCGCGACATTCCGATGTGCGGTGTGCCGGTCCACCGCTCCGACGAGTACCTGCATCGGCTGATCGCGCTCGGGCACCGCGTCGCGGTGTGCGAGCAGACCGAGGATCCCGCCGAGGCCAGGAAACGGGGCGCCAAGAGCGTGGTCCGGCGCGACGTGGTGCGCCTGGTGACCCCCGGCACTCTCACCGAAGACACGCTGCTCGATGCGCGTCGCAACAACTACCTGCTCGCCATCGTCCGGGCGCGCGTCTCGTCCGTAGGCGAATCGGCGCGCTTCGGCCTCGCGTGGATCGACATCTCGACCGGTGAATTCCGCATCGCCGAATCCGATCGGCTTGGCCTCGCCGCCGAGATCGCACGGCTCGAACCGGGCGAGATCGTCGTTTCCGACGCGCTCTACAGCGATCCCGAGCTGGCGCCTTATCTTCGCACGTTGCCCGCGGTGACGCCGCTCACCCGCGATGTGTTCGATGGCGCGACGGCAGAGCGAAGGCTGTCCGATTATTTCGCGGTCGCCACCACCGATGCGTTCGGCGAAATGTCGCGGCTCGAACTCAACGCCGCCGCGGCCTGCATCACCTACGTGGAGCGCACGCAACTCGGCAAGCGGCCTCCGCTATCGCCTCCGGTGCGGGAGGCCGAGGGCTCGACGCTGTCGATCGATCAGGCGACCCGCAGCAACCTCGAACTGGTCCGCACGCTCTCGGGCGAGCGCCGCGGCTCCCTGCTCGCGGCGATCGATCGCACCGTCACGCCGGCCGGATCGAGGCTGCTGGCGCAGCGCCTCGCCGCCCCCCTCACCGATCCCGCGCAGATCGACCGCCGGCTCGATGCGGTGGCGTCCTTCGTTGCCGATCCGATCGCACGCAACGAGATCCGCGAACGGCTTCGCGCGGCGCCGGACCTCGCCCGCTCGCTGGCGCGGCTGGTGGTCGCTCGCGGCGGACCGCGCGATCTGGCCGCGATCCGTGACGGCATCGCGGCGGCCAGCGACATCGCCGTCCGGCTCGATGCGCTGATCGACAAGCCTGTGGAAATCATCGAAGCCGCAGCCCTGCTGCGCCGCCCCGATCCGGCGCTGGCGAACGAGTTGGGCGCGGCGCTCGCCGATGAACTGCCATTGCTCAAGCGCGACGGCGGCTTCGTGCGCGGCGGCTATCAAGGCGCACTCGATGAGGCCCGCGCGCTGCGCGACGAATCCCGCAAGGTGATCGCGCAGCTCCAGGTGGGGTATGCCGACGAGACCGGCGTGCGCGGCCTCAAGATCCGGCACAACAACGTGCTGGGCTATTTCGTCGAGGTGACGGCCCAGCACGGCGACAAGCTGATGAGCGCGCCGCTCAACGCACGCTTCATCCACCGGCAAACGCTGGCCGGACAGACCCGGTTCACCACCACCGAATTGGGCGAGCTGGAGGCCAAGATCGCCAACGCCGGCGACCGCGCGCTCGGGCTGGAACTGGAGACGTTCGAACGGCTGTCCGCCGCCGTGATCGCGTCGAGCGATGTCATCAAGGCCGCAGCCGAGGCGCTGGCAAGGCTGGATGTGGCAAGCGCGCTCGCCGCGCTCGCGGCGGAACGCAGCTACGTGCGGCCGGCGATTGACCGCTCGCTGGAATTCGCCATCGAGGGCGGCCGCCATCCAGTGGTCGAGCAGGCGATCGGCGCGCCGTTCGTCGCCAACGATTGCAATCTATCCGCCGACGCCACGGCCGGGCGCATCTGGCTGCTCACCGGACCCAACATGGCGGGCAAGTCCACGTTCCTGCGGCAGAACGCGCTGATTGCCGTGCTCGCGCAGACGGGTTCGTTCGTGCCGGCGAAGAGCGCAACAATTGGCGTGCTCGACCGGCTGTTCTCCCGCGTCGGCGCGGCCGACGATCTGGCGCGCGGACGCTCCACCTTCATGGTCGAGATGGTAGAGACCGCGGCGATCCTCAATCAGGCCGGCCCCCGCTCGCTGGTCATCCTCGACGAGATCGGCCGCGGCACCGCCACCTTCGACGGATTGTCGATCGCATGGGCCGCGATCGAGCACCTGCACCAGGTCAACCGCAGCCGCTCGCTGTTCGCCACCCACTTCCACGAACTGACCGCGCTGGCCGCAACCTTGCCGCGGCTTCACAACGCCACCGTCAGGGTCAAGGAATGGCAGGGCGAGGTGGTGTTCCTGCACGAGGTGGTGCCGGGCGCGGCGGACCGCTCATACGGCATCCAGGTCGCCAAGCTGGCCGGTCTGCCGTCGAGCGTGATCGAGCGCGCCAAGATCGTGCTGGCGAGGCTCGAAGCCGACGACCGTGAAACGCCTCGCGGCGGCTTCGAGGATTTGCCGCTGTTCGCGGCCCCTCCACGTCCCGCCGAACCCGATCCCCGGCAGGCCGCGCTCGGCGCGCTCATCGAGGCGTTGCAGGCGCTCAATCCGGACGAGATGTCGCCGCGCGACGCGCTGGAGGCGATCTACGCGCTGAAGTCGAAGGCGGCGGCGCCGAAGCGCTAGGCGCGCGACGCCTTGCGCTGACGCTGCTTCAGCCTCCAGAGCAATCCGTTCCACGCAACGCAGACGGCAAGGCCCACGCCATAGCTCCACCACACGCCGATCGTCTCGGCGAGGTCGTGGACGGCGAGAAATCCGAGCACCAGACCGAACAGCGGCGCCTGAACGTGAGCGGCAACGCTCGCCGCGGCCGGCCCTCCGATCCTCGGGTGCATGATGATGAAGAAGCTGCCCATCGCCACCGGAAACACCGCGAACATTCCGGACGCAAACGATCCGATGCGATGGCTCGCCACCGTGACGACGGCGACACAGGACGCAACGATCGCCGCGCGAAGGGCAATGTCGGAGACGCGCGTTTCGGTCTTGCCGCCAGGCGTATCTGTTTGAAACCGGCTGCCCGCCCAAGCGGTGAGCGACAGCACGGCGATGTTGAGCAGCAGCGCCGTGGTGGCATTCCAGGGAAGCAGATGCAGCAGCGCTGCGCTGCAGAACCACACCACGAACGCACCGCCCAGGCTCAGAAGCAAGCCGGAGCGCTGCGCCAGCGCGGCATAGCCCAGCGCGAACAGGGCGACGGCGGCGTTGGACACCATGCTCCCGACCGCGCTGGCGGCAATAAAGGCCGGCGGATGCTCGATGGCAAGAATGATGTAGACCGCGCCCGCCGCGGTCGGCAACGCGGCGATCAGAGCACCGATGAACGGTCCGCTGCGCTCGACCAGGACCGACGCCGCGACCACGATGGCCGCGGTCATCGCCATCTTGAGCGCAAGCTCAAGCCAGAAGATCGGTTCGAATGCCATGGGGCGGCCGGGGCCAACGAAGACGTAGCGGCGGGAAGCAGCCGGTTATAGACTTTTCCGATCGGAACGCGAATGCGCCGGCTTGCGGTCATCCAGGGAGGGAATCATGTCGAACTGGCCTTGCGTATGGCTTGCCGCCGCGGCGTTGTCATTCACGCCGGCGGCCCACGCCCAAACCTATCCAACCAAGACGGTGACGATCGTGGTGACAGCGGCCGCGGGCGGCGTCACCGACGTGGTGGCCCGCGCGCTGGCGCAAAGGCTATCCGAGGTCTGGGGTCAGCAGATCATCATTGAGAACCGCGGCGGCGGCGCGCACATCCTCGGCGCCTCGGCGGTCGCCAATGCGGCGCCTGACGGCCACACCCTGATGGTCGCCGAGGCCGGCACCTACGTGATCAATCCGGCGCTATATTCGAGGGACAGAATTCCGTTCGATCCGGACAAGGCATTCGAGCCGATCACCGGGCTGGTCCGCATCCACCATGCGATGATCACGACCCCATCGTTTCCGGCGCAGAGCGTCGCCGATCTCATCGCGATGGCGAAAGCGAAGCCAGGCAGTGTCACATACGGTACGGCGGGCGTCGGCTCGGGTCCGCATGTCAATATCGCGCGGCTGCAGAACGTGGCCGGCATCCAGATGGTGCCGGTGCATTATCGCGGCGCCACGCCCTCGCTGAACGACGTGATGGGCGGGCACACCAATATGATGCTGATCAGCGTCAGCTCCGCGCTGCCGAACTTCCGCGCCGGCCAGGTGAAGATGATCGGCATCGGCAGCGAGAGGCGGCTGCCGCAGGTCGCCGACGTGCCCACCATCGCCGAGGGCGGAAACCTTCCCGGCTTTATCGCCGGAACATGGTTCGGCATGGCCGTGACGGGCGGCACGTCGCGCGACATCGTCATGAAGATCAATGCCGACGTCCGAAAGATCGTTGCCGAACCGGCGTTCCGCGAGCGCTTCCTCGACCGCCAATTGTACGAACCGATGACAAGCTCGCCGGAAGAGTTCGTGGCCTACATCAAGTCCGAACTGCAGAACTGGACCAAGGTGATCCGCGAGCAAAATCTGGCGATTGCGCACTAACGCGCGGCGCGCAACGCGAGGCCGCGGCGGACCCGCCAGACGATAAAGTTCCAGATCATCGAGGTCGCAAGCGACAGCGCGTAAGCAGGCCATGTGCCGAACGCAATCGCCGCAAGATGCAGCACCACCAGCGCGGTGGAGAAACCGGCCAGGCCCCACATGGTGTTCGCCAGCAGGGCGGCGGTGGCCGGCCCGCCGATCCGCGGCTGAAAGATCAACATCAGGCTGGTCAGCACGATCGGAAAGACCGCCAGCAGACCCGTGATCGAAGGGCCGACCTTGGTGCTGGTGCCAACCACGACAGCCACAAGACACGCCACCATGCCGGCGCGCAGCGGCATGTCGTACCAGAGCCGGCCCACCCTCGGCATGACCACATGGCAATATCGCATCACAAGCGGGATGCAGGTGGCATAGATCAGCACATTGAACGCGACGACGCTGACAATCGTCCAATTGACGACAGACAGCGAGAGCGCCAGCGCGAACCAGACGGCAAGCGCCGCCAACAGGCTCACCACCAATGGCTGCCGCTGCGCCACGACGACGTAGACCAGCGCAAAGATGCCGGTCACCGCGTTGGCGGACAGACTTCCGAGCGCGCTGCTGGCGAGGAACGCCGCATCATGATCGAGCGCGAGGAAAACATAGGATGGCGCCGCCGCAATCGGCAACGTCGCAATCATCGCACCGATGGCAGGTCCGGATTTTTCGGCAACCATCGACGCGGCCACCACAAAGCCGGCGGTGACCGCCATCTTCAAAGCGAGCGCGATCCAGAATGCGAACTCGGGGGACATCAATTCCAACCAGACCCGGCCATATCCAGGCCATGACGCCTGGACACGCGACCGACGCCAAGACTCACATCCGCTGCAGCGAGATGTTCACCGAGGGACCCTTGGCGATGGTCTGATAGACCACGCAATAGCGCTCGGTCAGCTTGAGAAGCTGGTCAAGCTGGTCCTGCGTGGCATCGGTGTCGAGCGCGAATTGAAGGCGGATCTCGCGGAATCCGACCGGCGCGTCCTTGGCGACGCCCAGCGTGCCGCGAAAATCGAGATCGCCCTCGGCCGAAACCGTGCCGGCCTTCACCGGGATCGCAAGCGCGGTCGATACCGCCTTGATGGTCACGCCGGCGCAGGCCACCAAGGCCTCCAGCAGCATGTCACCGGAACACAGTTCCATTCCGGAGCCGCCGGTCGCCGGATGCAGACCGGCGACCGCGAGCGCGCGTCCGGTTTCCACCTTGCAGGCGATGTTGGTGTCGTCGAGCGTGCCCTTGGCCTTGAGAGTGATCAAAGCGGTCTCGGGCTGCCCCTTGTACTTGTCCTTGATCGGGGCCTGCATCGCTCGAAGTTGGGCGGCATCCATTCGAAGTCTCCTGCTCTTCTTCTTCCTCCCCCGCTTGAAGGGAGGATAGGGGTGGGGGCATAGCGTATTGGACTGAATATGTAGAGCCCCCACCCGGCTCGCTACGCTCCATAGCCGATGCGTTGCATCGGCGTTCTTACGCCAAACGGCGGCCACGGCCGCCTACGCCTCCCCCGCAAGCGGGGGAGGTATGGGATTTTAGTTAGCCGGAGTCAGCACCACCCGGCCGATCACCTTGCCGGCGCGCAACTCCCCGAGCACGGCGTTGACATCGTCCAGCGGCCGCGTGGCGATCGGAACCGGCGGCAGGCCGGTGCGCTGCACCAGTTCGATCAGCTCGCCGATCTCGGTGAGGCTGCCGGTGTAGGAGCCCTGCACCGTGATGGCCTTCATCGGGAATGGCGGCAGCGAAAGCGTGATGTCGCCGCCATACAGCCCCACGATGATCAGCTTGCCGCCTTTGATCAGGCTGTCGATGCCGAGACGCACGGTGCCCGACGAGCCGACCAGATCGATCACCGCCCAGGCGCCGCCTTGGGTCGCAGCGATAATTTGCGCGGATGCATCCGACGCAGCCCCGTCGATCACGACGTTCGCACCTGCCTTGAGGGCGGCGTCGCGTTTCGCTGGGTCGATATCGACCACGATGGAGCTGTGCCCGCCCATCGCCTTGTGTAGTGCAATGCACATCAGGCCAAGCCCACCGGCGCCGACGATCACGGTTGGCTCGGTGGTGAGAGTCGGGCCGACTTTCTTCAAGGCGCCATAGGTGGTGACGCCGGAGCACGCCAAGGGCGCTGCCTTCTCCGGCGGGATGTTGCCGATGTCGAACAGGTAGCGCGGATGCGGCACCATCAGGAAATCGCTGTAGCCGCCGGGGGTGAACACGCCGAGGCTGCGCGGCCTGGTGCAAAGCTGCTCATCGCCGCGCTTGCAGACGCCGCATTCGCCGCAGCCCATCCACGGATCGACCAGCCGCCGGTCGCCGATCTTGATGCCCTTGGCCCAGGGACCGACCGCGGCCACCTCGCCGACGTTCTCGTGGCCGAGCGTCACCGGCAATTTCATGCCACGTTCGACGACGCTGAGTTTCTTGCCGCCACCGAGATCGAAATAGCCATCGGACAGATGCAGATCGCTGTGGCACACGCCGGCCGCCAGCACCTTGAGCAGCACCTCGCTGCCGGTGGGCTTCGGCGTCGGCTGCGTGTTCATCCGCAGCGGCGCGCCGCACTCGCAGACCTGGAAGCTCCGCATCGTGTCTCTCTCCGTCACGCCCGCGCTTGTCGCGGGCATGACGGTAGCAGAAACCTTCAAGCCGTTGTTACCACCACATCGCTTGGCCGGAGGCGGCTTTTGTCTCGCCGTCATCCACGCTCGCCGCGCGGCCGAGAGACCGGTCGAGTGCCGCCAGCACGCGGCGCTTGGCGAAGTCGTAGGCCGCCGACTGGCGGTCCCGCGGGCGAGGCAGATCGACCGCGATCTCTTCCTCGATCCGGCCGGGATGCGGGCGCATCACCACGATCCGGTCGGCGAGCACGATCGCCTCCTCGACGTCATGTGTCACGACCACCAGGGTCGGCTTGCCGTCGGCCCAGAGGTCGAGCAGATGGTCCTGCAGATCGGCGCGGGTAAACGCATCGAGTGCCGAGAACGGCTCGTCGAGCAGCAGCACCGCCGGCCGCGTCACCAAGGCGCGCGCCAGCGCGACCCGTTGCGCCTGGCCGCCGGACAGCTCACGGGGCCAGACGCTGGCTTTGTCGGAAAGGCCGACCCGCGCGAGCTGAGCTGCAACGCGCTCCTCGCGCTCCTGCCGCGGCCGGTGCTCGAGACCGAAGCCGACGTTGCCGGCGACCGTGAGCCACGGCAGCAGCCGCGGCTCCTGAAACACCATGCCAATCTTCTCGTTCGGCTCGGTGACGGCCACGCCGTCGAGCAGCACCCTGCCCTGGCTCGGCTGGTCGAGGCCGGACACGGCACGCAGCAGCGTGGACTTGCCGCAGCCGGAGCCGCCGACGATGACGACGATCTCGCCCAACTCGACATCCAGCGACACGCCTTCGAGCGCGCGCACGTTGTTGGGGTAAGTCTTGCCGATATGCTGCAAGGACAGCATGTCAGTTTGCCTCCTCGCGGGCGGAGAAACGATCCTCCCACTTGAGCAGCGGCGCGGTCGCCAGCACCACGATCCAATCGGTGGTCTTGCCAAGAATTGCGAAGGCCACGATCGCAGCGACAATCTGGGCCGGCTTGCCGAGCTGCTGACCGTCGATCAGCAGGTAGCCGAGGCCTTCCGACGCGCCGAGCAGTTCGGCGGCGACGACGAACATCCAGCCCAGTCCGAGACCGGAGCGCAGCGCGAGCACATAAGACGGCAACACCGCGGGCAGCAGAATGCGCCGCACCATGGCGAACGGCGAAAGCCGGAACGCGCGGCCGACTTCCACCAGCTTGCGGTCGACCGACCGGATCGCGCCCATCACACCGAGATAGACAGGAAAGAACACGCCGACCGCGATCAATGTGACTTTGGACGACTCGTAGATTCCGAGCCAAAGGATGAACAGCGGCACCCAGGCAATCGACGGGATCGCGCGCAGCGCCTGCAGCGTCGGATCGATCAAGCGCAGCGTGAAGGTCGAATAGCCGGTGATGGCGCCGAGCACCGTCCCGCACACGACACCCAGGCCGAAACCCGTGAAAACGCGCGTCGCAGTCGCCAGCGCATGGCGCTGCAATTCACCGGCAGCGGCCAGTTCGACGAATGTTTCCCAGATCACCGAAGGCGGCGGAACGAGCCGCCCATTGGAAAGCCCGGCACGGACCGCCAGCTCCCACAGCAACGCAAGGCCGACCGGCAGCAGCAGGCCGAGGATCGGCCGCGTCCAATGCGGACGGCGTTGTGCCGGCGCTGGAACAGCTTCCGCTGCTTCGGGACGCGCGATGGTCATTTGCACAATAGACATGGCGTCACAGGCTCTTGCAATGCGGCGCGGCGGCGCTGTCTTGGGAGAGAGCGCCGCCGGCCGAGTGCAGCGTCAGTGCGTCAGCGGGACGCTGTCGTAAATCAAGGCATCCACCGTCGCCTTGACGTCGACGTTGGGCTTGATCACGCCGGCTTCCTGCAACGCGAGGCCCGCCGCGAGGATCGATTCACGCTGCGGCGCGCCGATCTTCGAGTGGGTCAGCTCGGTCCGCTCCTTGAGCTGCTTGTCGACCACCGCGTCCGGCAGCTTGGTGGCGGCGATGAAGACGCGCTTCACCTCGTCGTAGTTCGCCAGCGAATGCTTGCGCGCATCCTCGTACACTGCGAGTACGCGCTTCACGAGCTCGGGATGATCCTTGAGGAACTCCTCACGCACGTTGAGGATGCCCCAGGTGTTCGCATCCTTGTTGCGATAGAACAGCTTGGCGCCGTCCTCGACCTCGGCCTGCGCCATCATCGGATCGAGACCGGCCCACGCCTGCACGTCGCCGCGGATCAGCGCGGTCTTGCCGTCGGCGTGCTGCAGCAACACCGGCGTGATGTCCTTCTCGCTCAGCTTCACGCCAAGCAGCGCGCGAACCAGGAAGATGTGCGGATCGGTGCCACGCGTCACCGCGACGCGCTTGCCCTTCAGATCCTCGATCTTGGCAATCGAGGGGTCCTTGGTAACCAGCGCGGTCCATTCCGGCCGCGAATAGACATAGATCGACTTGATCGGATTGCCGTTGATCTTGGCGACCAAAGCGGCGGAGCCGGCCGTCGAACCGAAGTCGATCGAATTGGCGTTGAGGAATTCGAGCGCCTTGTTGGAGCCCGCGGCCTGCACCCAGCGGATCGCGATGCCGTCCTTGGCGAATTCCTTTTCGAGCAGGCCCTTTTCCTTGAGGACCATCGACACCGGGTTGTAGGTCGCCCAGTCGATGCGAATTTCCTTCGGCTTGCTCTGTGCGAACGCGGTCACCGGCAGCAGGCCGGCCAGCAGCGCCGAAGCAAGAATGGAACGCCGGGATAGAAAACGCATAGCTACCTCCACATTGATCGGCGCGCGCCAAACACGACGCGGCCGCTGGTTGATGGAGCGAGCTAAAAACACTTAGCCCGCCCGTCAGCTTGTGCGACGGGGCGGGCCCCAACCGCTTTAGCTGCATTTGTTAAGCGCCCGCAAGCTGCTCGCTCAAATCGGCGCTGATCAAAGTTTTATGAACTAAGCCATTGATCGTCAACGAGAAAAAAATGTTGTTTTGCGCGCCCTCGTTGGCATGGCGTTTCCCTGAGGACGGCTTTCGGAGTGCGCTTGTTCCTGCCACTTTGCGCCGGGCGGTGACATGATCCGCCCGCTCCGCTATCGGATGACGCCATGCTGACTTCAGCCAAACCCCACACCACAGCGGCCGAGTTGTTCGACGAGCGCGCGCTCGTGGCCGAGCTGGACGGACTGGCGAAGCACCACGGCAGCAACGAGCAGGCGCTGCGCCGCGCCATCACCCAGCCGTTGAAGGACGCGCTCGCCGAGGGACGCGCGAATGCCGAACGGATGCTGTTGCAGGACCGCCAGGGGCGGCGCTGCGCCGAACGTCTGTGCCAGATGCACGACGCGATTATCCGGATCGTGTACGAGTTCGTCGGCCGCCACCTTTATCCATCACAAAATCCCTCCGACGCGGAGCACATGGCGATCGTCGCCACCGGAGGCTATGGCCGCGGGCTGATGGCGCCGGGCTCCGACATCGATCTGCTGTTCGTGCTGCCCTACAAGCAGACAGCTTGGGGCGAGTCGGTCGCCGAGGTGATCCTGTATTGCCTTTGGGATCTCGGCCTCAAGGTCGGTCACGCGACGCGCTCGGTCGACGAGTGCATTCGCCAGGCCAAGGCGGATATGACGATCCGCACCGCGCTGCTCGAATCGAGGTTCCTGCTTGGCGACGGCAAGCTTTTCGACGAACTGGTCGCCCGCTTCGACAAGTCGGTGGTGCAGGGCACCGGCCCCGGATTCGTCGCGGCCAAGCTCGCCGAGCGCGAGACGCGCCACCGCCGCGGCGGCCAGTCCCGCTACCTTGTCGAACCCAACGTCAAGGACGGCAAGGGCGGACTGCGCGACCTTCACACGCTGTTCTGGATCGCCAAATACGTCTACCGGGTGCGCGACCTCGATGAACTGACCGAGCGCGGCGTGTTCGATGCGCAGGAGCTGAAGCTGTTCCGGCGCTGCGAGGATTTCCTCTGGTCGGTCCGCTGCAACATGCATTTTCTCGCCGGCCGCGCTGAAGAGCGGCTGTCGTTCGACATTCAGCGCGAGATGGCGGTGCGGCTCGGCTACACCGAGCATCCGGGCCAGAAAGACGTCGAACGCTTCATGAAGCACTACTTCCTGGTCGCCAAGGACGTCGGCGATCTCACCGCAATCCTATGCGCCGCGCTCGAAGATCAGCAGGCAAAGCCGGCGCCGGTGCTCAGCCGGGTGATGGCAAGGCTGCGGCCGCGCGGCCGTCGGCCTCTGAAAGAAAGCGACGATTTCTTCGACGACAACAATCGCCTCACCGTCGCCGGCGAGGACATATTCGCGCGCGATCCGGTGAATCTGATCCGCATGTTTCTTCTGGCGCAGAAGCACAATCTGGTGCTGCACCCCGACGCCATGCGGGCGGCGACCAAGTCGCTCAAGCTGATCGACAGCGAGCTGCGGCAAAATCCGGAAGCCAACCGGCTGTTCCTGGAAATCCTGACCTCGAACGACGCCGAAATCATCCTGCGCCGCATGAACGAAACCGGCGTGCTGGGCCGCTTCGTGCGCGCGTTCGGTCAGGTCGTGGCGATGATGCAGTTCAACATGTACCACCACTACACGGTGGACGAGCACCTGTTGCGCTGCATCGGGGTGCTGGCCGAGATCGAGCGCGGCAGCAACGAGGAATTTGCGCTCGCCAACGACCTGTTCCGCAAGATTCTGCCCGAGCACCGCAGGCTGCTGTACATCGCGCTGTTTCTGCACGACATCGCCAAGGGCCGGATCGAGGACCACTCCATCGCAGGCGCCCGCGTCGCGCGGCGGTTCGGCCCACGGGTCGGCCTGACGCCCGCGGAAACCGACACTGTCGCATGGCTGGTCGAGCAGCATCTCGTGATGTCGACGGTGGCTCAGTCGCGCGACCTGTCCGACCGCAAGACCATCGAGAACTTCGCCGCCGTGGTTCAATCGCTCGAGCGGATGAAGCTGCTCACCATCATCACCACCGCGGACATTCGCGCCGTCGGACCAGGGGTGTGGAACGGCTGGAAAGCGCAACTGCTCCGCACGCTCTACTATGAAACCGAACCGGTGCTGACCGGCGGGTTCTCCGAGGTCAATCGCGCGCAGCGCGTCGCGATGGCGCAGGCGGAACTGCGGGCGGAACTCAAGGACTGGCCGGCGGATCGCGTCGATGCCTACATCGCGCTTCACTATCCGGCCTATTGGCTGAAGGTCGATCTGCCGCACCGGATCGCGCATGCGCGCTTCGTGCGGGCGGCGGAGGAAGCCGGCAAGACGGTTGCGACCGCGTTCGCGTTCGATCCCGCGCGCGGCGTCTCCGAATTGACGGTGCTGACGCCGGACCATCCGTGGCTGCTTTCGAGCCTGGCCGGATCGTGCGCCGCCGCCGGCGCGAACATCGTCGATGCGCAGATCTTCACCACCACGGATGGGCGTGCGCTCGACACCATCGCGGTCACCCGCGAGTTCGATCAGATCGATGACGAGGCGCGCCGCGCTGCGCGCATCACCGAAATTATCGAGAAGGCGCTGACCGGGACACTCAAGCTGCCCGAAGTGGTGGCAAGGCGCTCGATTTCGAAGGGACGGCTCCGGGCGTTTTCGGTGGAGCCCGAGGTCACGATCAACAATCAATGGTCCAATCGCTACACCGTGATCGAAGTCACCGGACTTGACCGCCCCGGCCTGTTGTATGAGCTCACCGCTACGCTGTCGAAGCTCAGCCTCAACATCACGTCAGCGCACGTCGCCACCTTCGGCGAGCGCGTGGTCGATGTGTTCTATGTCACCGACCTGCTGGGCGCGAAGATCGCCTCGCCAACCCGCGAGGTGGCGATCAAGCGCGCGCTGCTGCAGTTGCTGGCTCCGGACCCGCCTTCGCAGACCGCCAAAGGCGCCGCGGCGAGCTAAGTTCACTCCGGGCAGAAAACGTCCCTCCCCTGGAATCAGAACAGACCGGGCCAGAATCGGCCCATTTCCCGCCGGATTTCGCGGCCCCACCTGGCTTAACGGGCCCTTAAATCGAGCCTCTTAGCGTGTCCGGACAGCCGGCCCCGCGGCCGGCGGGACGGCTTTTGCGGACAGGGATTATGGGACGGCGAAAGGCCAACGTACGCCGCGAGCCGGTGTTCGACGTCGCGCCTCCGCCTGGGTCCGGGAGCGGCCCCGATGGCAGCGAAACCCATCCGCCGAAGCCAGCCAAACGCAAACGCCGTAGCGGCGGCGGTGGAGGAGGACGGCGTTCAAGGCCGGGCGCGTTGCGCCGCGCCGCCTACTGGAGCGCGGTTGCCGCGCTCTGGGCTATGATTGCGCTGATCGGCGGCGTGGCCTGGGTCGGCGCCCACCTGCCACCGATCCAATCGCTCGAAATTCCCAAGCGCCCTCCGTCGATCCAGATCGTCGATCTCGGAGGACGGCTGCTTGCAAGCCGGGGCGAGTTCTACGCCGAGGCGGTTGTGCTCAAGGAACTGCCGCGCCATGTGCCGCAGGCATTTATCGCGATCGAGGACCGCCGCTTCTATTCGCACTATGGCGTCGATCCGATCGGCGTTGCGCGTGCGCTCGCCGCCAATGCGATGCGGCGCGGAGTGGCGCAAGGCGGATCGACCCTCACGCAGCAACTCGCCAAGAACCTGTTTCTGACGCAGGAGCGGACGCTGACGCGCAAGGTGCAGGAAGTTGCATTGGCGCTCTGGCTGGAACGCAAGTTCTCCAAGACCGAGATCATCGAGCTGTATCTCAACCGCGTCTATTTTGGTGCCGGCGCTTACGGCATCGAGGCCGCGGCGCAGCGCTACTTCAGCAAGTCCGCGCAAAAGCTCACCGTCGCGGAAGCCGCCATGCTGGCCGGCCTCGTCCGCTCGCCGTCACGGCTCGCGCCGAACCACAATCCGGACGGAGCGCAACGGCGCGCGCAGACCGTGCTCGCCGCGATGGTGGACATGAAATTCGTCACCGACGACGCGGCAAAGACCGCGCTGATCCGGCCCGCGCAAGCGATCAAAGCCTCGGCCGCGGGCTCGGCACAGTATGTCGCCGACTGGGTGATGGACGTGCTCAACGACCTGATCGGCCGCGTCGAGCAGGACATCGTGGTCGAGATCACGCTCGATCCGGCGATGCAAGCCGCAGCAGAGAAGGCGTTGACGGAAACACTCGCGAAGAGCGGCGACAAGGCCGGCGTCCACCAGGGTGCGGTCGTGACGATGACACCGGACGGCGCTGTCCGCGCGCTGATTGGCGGGCGTAACTACGCAGAAAGCCAGTTCAACCGCGCCGTCGCCGCCAAGCGGCAGCCAGGATCGGCGTTCAAGCCTTTCGTCTATCTCACCGCCATCGAACGCGGCCTGACACCGGAGACGGTGCGCGAGGACAAGCCGGTTTCGATCCGCGGCTGGAAGCCGGAGAATTACAGCCGCGAATACTACGGGCCGGTCACGCTCAAGCAGGCGCTGGCGATGTCGCTCAACACAGTGTCGGTGCGGCTGACTCAGGAATTCGGCCCGACCGCGGTGATCCGCACCGCGCACCGCCTCGGCATTTCGTCGAAGCTCGAACCAAATGCCTCGATCGCGCTGGGTACTTCGGAGGTGTCGCTGCTCGAACTGGTTTCGGCGATGGCGCCGCTCGCGAACGGCGGATTCTCGGTGGCCCCGCATATCGTCGAGCGCGTTCGCACCGCAAATGGCAAGACGCTCTACGCGCGCCCGCCGCAAAGCCTCGGCCGCATCATCGAGCCGCGCTACGTGGCGATGATGAACTCCATGATGCATGAGACGCTGATGACCGGCACCGCCCGCAAGGCGGAGCTCGCCGGCTGGCCGGCCGCCGGCAAAACCGGCACGTCGCAGGACTTCCGCGATGCCTGGTTCATCGGCTACACCGGACATCTCGTCACCGGTGTCTGGGTCGGCAACGACGACAACTCACCGACCAAGAAGACGACAGGCGGTGGCATGCCGGTCGATGTTTGGAGCCGCATCATGAAGCCCGCGCATCAGGGCGTCGTGGTGGCCGAACTGCCGGGCTTGCAGAGCGCGCCGCGCACCGCGGGATTGCTGCCGTCGTTTGGCGCTCCCTCGGATGTTCCGCCGCCGCCCGCGCCGACCCGGGTGACCAGCGCACGTCCGCAGCCCGCCGCGCCCGGCATCGATTCCTGGCTGATTGACCGCCTGTTCGGCCGCTGATCAGGCTCGCCCGGAATCGGCGGCGCGCATCGCACGCGTCAGCGTCCATAGAATCAAGGACAGCGTTCCGGCGATCGCAACGGCAATCGCAAATGGCCATGCCGTGCCCCCCAGCATGTGACCCAGGATCGCGCCGACGATTGCGGAGCAGGTCTGCGTGGTGAAGCCCAGCAACGACGACGCCGCGCCCGCCCGATCGGGAAACGGGATCAGCGCCCCGGCTTGCGCCTGCGGCCACGCCAGACCCATGCCGATCATGTACGTCCCGACGGTCAGCACCAGTCCCAGCACGGAGTGCCAGCCCGACGCAACGACCACCACGGTCGCAAGGCCACCCGCGGCCATCCCCATGGTTCCCAGCCCCATGGTGAGGCCGCTGCCCCAACGCGTCACAAAGCGGGCCGCGATGATGGTGCCAAGCAGATAGCCGGCGGACGCCACGGCGAACGTTAGTCCGAACGCCAGCGCGGACAGCCCATAGATGTCCTGCAACATGAAGGCCGACGTCGAAATCCAGGCGAACAGGCCGGACATGCAGCAGATCGCGATGCCGAGGTGAATGACGAAGCCGCGGTTGCCAAGGAAACGGCGAAACGATCGTATGATCGACATCGGCGACACCGCTTCCGGCGCGCGATTCCGAAGTGTCTCGGGCAGCAGCAGCCAGGCCATACCCGCGGCCAGCGCGCCGTAGCAGAACAGCACCACGAAGTTCGACCTCCAGCCGAACACAGTCTGCAACACACCGCCAACCAGCGGCGCGACCAGCGGCGCCAACGCCATGATGGCGGCCATGCGCGACAGCTCGCGCCCCATGCGCGCGCCATCGTACATATCGCGAACCACGGCACGGGCGAGCACGATTGCGCCGGAGGCTCCGACCGCCTGCACAAAGCGCGCGGCAATCAGGGTTTCAATCGAAGTCGCCAGCGCGCAGGCCAAGGTCGCAATGAGATAAATGCCGAGCGCGGTCAGCAGCACCGGCTTTCGCCCGTGACGATCGGACAGCGCGCCGTAGAACACCTGCGCGACAGCGAAGCCGAACAGATAGAACGAGATCGTGAGCTGCACCTGAGACATCGGCGCGGACAGCAGCCGGCCCATGTCCGGCAACGAGGCCAGATACATATCGACCGACAGCGGCCCCATGCTGGTCAGCATCGAGAGCAGAAGAGTCAGGGCGAGCGAGCCGGGCAGCAGCATGGATGGACCTTAAAACACGATCGGTGAAAATTGGGCACCCGATCTCAATCGACCGGCGCGCCCGCAAGTTCAAGGAATTTTCAGGCGATTTGAGGCCCGGTGCTTTCGTCCGACAGACCGTAGCGGTGCAGATCGGCGCCGTGCGAGTCGAGCCAGGTCTTGGCGCGATCCGCGTCCGGGCACATCCGGTGCACCAGGCGCCAGAACCGCGGCGAATGGTTCATCTCGACCAGATGCGCGACCTCGTGGACTGCGAGATAGTTCAGCACAAACGGCGGCGCGAGGATCAGCCGCCAGGAATAGGACAGCACACCGGTGGTCGAGCACGATCCCCAACGGCTCGACTGATCGCGGATCGAGATACGCTTCACGCTGACGCCGATCGCCTCCGCCGCGTTGTGACTCGCAACGCTCAGATCGCGATGCGCCTCGCGGCGCAAAAAATCGCCGATGCGGCGCTCGATATGCGGCGCATCTCCGGCAACGCAGATCAAAGGCTCACCGCCCGCACCGGTTTCGGTCCAAACCGTGCCGCGGCGGCCAGGACGATGCATCACGCGATGCTCGACGCCGCGCAGCGGCACCATGGCGCCGTCAGCAAACGGCGCTGCCGCCGGCAGCCGCCGCAAGCGCGCGGCGATCCAGCCGCCGTGCTTCTGAGCGAACGCCTTGGCCTCGCGCACGCTGCCGCGTGTCGGCATGGTGAGGATCACCTCGCGGGTGCCGGAATGGATTCGCAGGGTGTAGCGGCGCGCCCGCCGGTTGCGGCGCAGATTGACCAGATAGATTTCCCGGTCGAACGCGAGCTGGAAGGTCTGAGGTTCGCTCCGCCGCCGGTCCAGCAACGCACGCAGCGGCTGCGCCGCGAAGTTGCGGAGCCAGGACGGCGTGCGGGGGCGGCTGGCCATGATGCGCGGCGTGGCCTTCTCAGCTCGAATCTGGACTGGAATCTAGCAGATTGGCAGGCTGCGGCTACCCGACAACCTTCATCAGCGGACGCCGCACCGGCCGCTCCTGCGCCTTGGTCCGGCGTTCATGCGTCAGCATGAAATCGGCGATGCGCGGCGCGACCTCGGAGCGGAAGCGCGAGCCGTTGAACACGCCGTAATGCCCGACGCCGAGCTGCAGGTAATGAGCCTTGCGCTCGGCCGGAATGTTGACGCAGAGCCGGTGCGCCGCCTCGGTCTGGCCCACCCCGGAAATATCGTCGTTCTCACCTTCGATGGTGAGCAGCGCGGTGTTGCGGATCGCCGCCGGCTCGATCGGACGGCCGCGATGCATCATCTCGCCCTTCGGCAGCGCGTGGCGCACGAACACCGTATCGACGGTCTGAAGGTAATATTCGGCGGCCAGATCCATCACCGCCAGATATTCGTCGTAGAATTCGCGGTGCTTTTGCGCGGAGTCGCCGTCGCCCCGGACCAAGTTGACGAACAGGTCGCGGTGAGCATCGACGTGCCGGTCGAGGTTCATGCTGACGAAGCCGTGAAGCTGCAGGAATCCCGGATACACGTCGCGCATCACGCCGGGCTGCGGAAACGGCACCTTGGTAATGACGTTGCGGCGGAACCAGTCGGTGCCGCGCTCCTGCGCCAACTTGTTCACCCCGGTCGGATTGCTGCGGGTGTCGATCGGGCCGCCCATCAGCGTCATCGAGAGCGGCGCGTACGGATCCTGGTCGGCCTCCATCAGCGCGACCGCCGCCAGCACCGGCACCGAGGGCTGACAGACCGCGATCACATGCGTATCGCCGCCGAGGCGATGCAGAATGCTGATGATGTAATCGATGTAGTCGTCGAGATCGAAACGGCCTTCCGACAGCGGCACCATCCGCGCGTCCACCCAATCGGTGATGTAGACGTCGTGATTGGGGATGAAGGCCTCGACCGTGCCGCGCAGCAGGGTGGCGTAGTGGCCGGACATCGGCGCGACGATCAGCACCTTGGGTTGCGGCCGCCGCGGCGTGTGACAGAACATGCGCTCGAAATGCAGCAGCCGGCAGAACGGACGCTCCCAGACCGCAGAGATATGGACTGGCGCGCGCTCGCCACCGACCAAAGTAGACGTGAGATTCCACTCGGGCTTGGCGTAACGCCGCGTCGAGCGCTCGAACAACTCCATCGCCGCGGCAATCGACTTGCCATACGTGAAGTGAGCCAGCGGGTTGAGAGGATTCTTGAAGTAGAGCTTCGTCACATCGGCCAAGGCGCGCGCGGGATTGAGCGCCGCCTGGCCCATCTCGTAGGCCCAGTAGAGCCCGTTCGAGAGGACCGGGCCGCCGGATATCGGTGCCCCGCCAAATTCGCCAATTGCCATTTCGGGACCCCGGCCCGCTTGTTGCAGCGCAGCATAATGGACTTTGGTTGCCATACCGTCAACATAGGGACGATTTTTTGCGCGGCACTATCGCGCTGAAAACAAACGATTTTTCCGGCGCATTGGTTCCCTGCGAGATTAGGGGGGATTAATCGCCACCCTGCAGCAGGGTGCCGTGACGCCGTGCGCTCCGCAGCAACTGCAGGAACACCACCACACTGGCGCCGAACAGCACCACGTTGATCGCGAACGCCTGCAGCATCAGGTCGGGGCGGAACACCTTGTCGATCAGCAGCGCGCGCATGCCCTCGAACACATAGGTCGGAGGCAGCATCCAGGCGAACAGGCGCAGCCACTCGGGCAACACCTCCACCGGGTAGTAGATGCAGGTCAGCGGCATCAGCAGGAACATGATGCCCCAGGCCAGGTTCTCCGCGCCGAGACCGTTGCGCAACAGCAGACCCGCAACGACCAGCCCGACCGCCCATCCCGTCAGGAACAGGTTGAGGATGAACAGCGCAAGCGCGAGCCCCATGGCCCACAGATTGAAGCCGAAGAACACGATGGCGAGCAGCGTGACCGGGATCGTACCGATCGCCAGACGGATCATGCTCATGATCATCAGCGCAACGACGAACTCGAGCGGCCGCAACGGGCTCATCATCAGGTTGCCCATGTTGCGGGAGTACAACTCCTCCAGGAACGATATGGAGAAGCCAAGCTGGCCCCGGAACAGGATATCCCACATGATCACGGCGGCGACGAACGTGCCCGCGGCCTGCGCGAAGAAATTGGAATGCTGCGCGACGTAGAGCTGAATGAAGCCCCACGTCAGCATCTGCACCATCGGCCAGTACATGAGGTCAAGGATGCGCGGCCACGAGGACCGGATCACGTACCAATGCCGCAGCACTATCGCTGCGACGCGGCGCGGCGAAAACGCGATGTATTCCGGCGACTGCACGCTCATTGCGCCGCCTGCTTGGCTTCGCCGCGGCCGCGCGCGATGTCGAGGAACACCTCTTCGAGCGTGCTGCGGCCGTAGCGCGCGATCAGGCGATCCGGCGTGTCGTCATCCACGATCTTGCCCTGCTTCATCATGATGACGCGGTCGCACAGCCGCTCCACCTCTCCCATGTTGTGGGAGGCGAGCAGCACGGTGGCACCGCGCGCCTCGCGGTAACGCTCCAGCCAACTGCGAATCCAATCGGCGGTGTCGGGATCGAGCGACGCGGTCGGCTCGTCGAGCAGCAGCACTTCAGGCGAATTGATCAGCGACTTCGCCAGCGAGACGCGCGTCTTCTGACCCGAGGACAATTTCCCGGTCGGACGCTCGAGCAGATCGGTGAGGTCGAGTTCCTCGGCCAGCTTCATGATGCGGCCCGGCACGTCAGCGACGCCGTAGAGCATGCCGAACACATTCAGGTTCTGCCACACCGTGAGCCGCATCGGGATATCGACGTAGGGGCTCTCGAAGTTCATCCGATGCAGCACGCGGTGACGATGCCTCGGCATCTCGGCGCCGAGCACGGAGACTTGGCCGGAGGTCGGTTCCACCAGCCCCATGATGGAGGCGATGGTGGTGGTCTTGCCCGCGCCGTTGCCGCCGAGCAGCGCCGTGCATGAGCCGGCGGCCAGCGAGAACGAGATGGCATCGACCGCGGTCACGTCCTTGTAGACTTTGACCAGGCGATCGACGGCGATGGCGGGGGAGGATGTCATGGCGGATTTCGTGCCGCACATGTGACCCGTCGCGGCGCCGGGCGCAAGGGCCGGCGGTCACATCTTCCAGCGGGCGTCGGGATCTTCCTCGGGCACCGCCATTGCCTTGATCTCGATGCTGACATCCCGCTCGAAATCCAGCGTAGTCGGCGCGATATCGAAACCCGCCTTCCAGATATTCAATTCGTAGCGGCCCCTCGGCAGTTGGATTTCGGCCAATCCCGACCGGCCGGTTTCAGCACGATAGGCGCCAAGCCGCACCAGCGCCGCATCGACCGGGCGGGCGGTGTCCCGCTCGATCACTTTCACCGTCAGCTTGTGCTCGGGCGGCCGGACGACGGCGGCGCTGAAGCTTGACGAAGCGCCCTCATGGGGCAGATCGAGTTCCCTCGCATCGAACCGGACCGACCACGACGCGATGCCCTCCTCGGCAGGAGCAACGAGCGTGACCTCGGCCCAGTAGAGCGCCGCCGTGCCCGGCCACGGTGCATCGCCAAGCACGGCCCGCGCAACCACAACTCCGCCATGCAGGAGTTCCACGCCGCGGCCCTTCAACTCGCTATCGGCGGCGGACTTGGCGCCGACCTTGACCGTGAACCGCTCGCCGGTGACGATCGGCGACGGGATGTCCCAGGCCGCGAGGCTCGTGGTCTGCGGCTTTGCCCGCACTGAAACGGTGAGCACGGTATCCTCATAGCGGATCCCGCCAAGCTCATGCGCCTGCAGGACGAAGCGCCAGACATGCTCGCCCACGCGCGGCGGCACCTCGAATGCGATGCCGCCGGTTTCGCTCACCTCTCCGTCGTACTCGGCGAACACATGCGTCGCTTGCGAGCCATCCGGCGCGGTGACGACGACTGGAATGCCAGAGCGGTCGAGCGCGGCCGCGCACGAGGCCCGCAACCGCACGGTAATCCTGCTGCCGGCCGCCGCCTCAAGCGGCGCGCCGTTCACCCCAAGATGAACGAGCGCGCCCGTCTCAGCCATCAACGCTGGCCCGAGGTTTCGGCAACCTTGAGCTTCGCCGCGTGCCGTCCGGCCAGCCGGCCGAACACGATGCAGCGCGTCAGTCCGTGCTGTGCAAAGCCGCCTTGCGATTCACCCGCGCAATAGAGACCGGCAATGATCTCGCCACGGATGTCGATCACCTGGGAGTCGGTGTTGGTGCGCAGCCCGGTGAGCGTGTCGTGCAGGATCGGCGTCGTCCAGGCCGCATAGAACGGCGGCTTCTCGATCTTGAACTGCGGCGTCGGCTTCTTGAAATCCGTGTCGGCGCCCGCGGCGACGAACCCGTTGTAGCGGTTCACCGTCTGCTGCAGCGCATCGCCGGAAATCGGCTTCTTCTGATGCGGGTTGCTGATCTTGGTTGCAAGCTCCGCGACCGTGTCGGCCTTGAAGAAATATCCGTCCGGATCGACAAACGGCGGCTCCGGCTTCCACTTCTCGCGCGCCGCAGCGTCTGCATCGAAGATCGCCCAGATCGGCCCGCCGCCGTTCAGCTTGGTCTTGTCGCCGTTGTAGCCCATCGCGGCGGCGAAGAACTTGTGCGAGCCGTCCGCCTCGTTCCAGAACCGCTGACCGACCTGGTTGACGAAGATCATGTTCTGCCAGTCGCGCACGGTGAGCCCGGTGGCGCGCGCTTGCGGGAACATCGGGCTGTCCGGCTCATAGACCAGCGACGAATAGCCCCAGCGGCACCCGATGTGCCGCGTCTTGGTGATGGCGGCGCCCTCGCCGATCGTCTGGTTGGCGGTGGACCAGAGCGATGCACCGATGTCCATCGACGCGAGTTCGCCGTCGGCGCCCTGATGCGCGTACGGCTCGCAAGCCTGCTGGTATTCCTCCGTGAGCCGGGGATCGAAGATCCGGCGGAAATTCACGTTGCCGGTGTGGCCGCCGGTCGCAACGATCACGCCCTTGAGGGCGCGGATGTTGACAGGATTGCTGCCGCTGATGGTGGTGATGCCGAGCACGCGTCCGGCGTTGTGCTTCTCGCGCACAATGCCGGTCATCTTGTGCTTGAGAAAGATCTGCGCGCCCTTCTTGCGCGCGCTTTGCTCCAGCCGCCGCACCAGCCCGGAGCCGTTGCGGTTGCGGCGCGGCGCGATGACCTGGCTCGGGATGTGCCATTCCTTGGTGACGAAGATGCGATCGACCGTCGATGCATCCGGCGAGCGGATCGGCTTCTCGATGAACTCGACGCCGTTCTCGATCAGGAAGTCGAAGGTCGGGACATTTTCGTCGGCAAACACGCGGATCAGATCGCGGTCGCTGAAGATGCTTTCCTGGTGATCGTGACGCACCCAGTCCAGAAAGATCTGGTCCGGCGTGTCCTTGATGCCAAGCTTCTGTTGCAGCGCGTGGCCGCCGCCGACCTGGACGCGCCCACCGCTCAACATGCCGCGGCCGCCGATGTCGTAGTTCTCATCGACGATGATGACCGACGCGCCATTGTCGCGCGCCGCGATCGCCGCCGGCAATCCCGCGACGCCCGCACCGATCACCACCACATCGGCGGTGAAGTCCCACCGGATGCCGGCCTGGCCGTTCGATTGGGCGCTGGCGCCCGTGGCAGCGATCGCGACGGCGCCTGCCGCCGCGCTCTTGCCGAGAAAATTTCGTCTGCTGACAGCGTCCCGACCGGTCGCGCGATCCCGAGCCTTGTCGCCCATGGCCTGCCCTCCCCGAGTACGTATTTTGTTATAGTGCGACATCTTGACTTGGCGGCCAGCCGGGTCAAGGCACCCAACGGGGCATGCGACGCCCGAAGCCGATGGCACGCCGGACCATGCTTCGATTGAGTCTGCTGATTTTATGGGTGCTCGTGGCAAGCCTTGGCGCGGGTCACGCGTGGGCCGATCACACCTGCGATGCCTCGATCGCGGAGCCTGGCTGGAAGATCATCGCGTCGCACGAGACGGTGAATGTGTCCGATGCCGCGCCCTATCAGTCGGGCGACGACTGGCTGGTCGAACGGACCACCACCGTGCTGCCGCTGTGCAACTACATCAACGCAACCGGCAACTACAGTCTGCGGTCCTATTCGCTGTCGCCTGAGACGAAAACCGAGCGCGTCACGATCTGCAGGCGGACGCCAAGCGGCAACGCGCCGGTCGCGCCCTACGCGGGCTCGTGTCCGCCCCGATAGCTTTCAGTCGTTGCGCTGGGCCGCGTGACGGCCGGCGATCCGCCCGAACACCATGCTGCGGCACAAGCCGTGCTGGGCAAAGCCGCCCTGCGACTCGCCGGCGCAATAGAGCCCAGGAATTGCCGCGCCGCGGGTGTCGATCACTTCGGCATTGGTGTTGGTGCGCAGCCCCGACAACGCATCGTGCACGACCGGCGTCGCCCACGCCGCATAATAGGGCGGCTTGTCGAGCTTGCGCAGCCGTGAGGGCTTGTCGAAGTCGCTGTCGCGGCCGCCAGCAACCAGCGCGTTGTAGCGGCTGACGGTCGCCTGGAGAACGTCACCCGACATCGGACGCCGCTGGTAAGGATTTTTGATCTTTGCCGCGAGCGCCGGAATTGTGTCGGCGCTGAAGAAATAGCCGTCCGGATCGACGTGGGGCGGCTCCGGCTTCCAGTTCTCACGCTTCACGGTGTTGGCGTCGAAGATCGCCCAGATCGGGCCGCCGCCATTCAACTTCTCGGTGTCACCATGATTGGACAGCGCGGCGTCGAAAAATGCGTGCGAGTCGTCGGCTTCGTTCCAGAACCTCCGGCCGAACTGGTTGACCATGATCAGATTGCGCCAGTCCTCGACCGTGAGCCCGGTCGCGCGCGCCTGTGGGAACATGACGCTGTCTGGCTCCCACACCAGCGAGCTGTACCCCCAGCGGCAACCGATGTGCGCCGTCTTGGTAATCCACACACCGGCCGACATGCTTTGAATCGCGGTCGCCCATAGCGCAGCACCGATGTCCATCGCCGCAAGCTCGCCATCCGCACTCTGATGCGCGTAGGGCTCACCGGCCTGCTGGTACTCCTCAGTCAGCCGCGGATCGAAGGTGCGCCGGAAGTTGACGTTTCCGATGTGGCCACCGGTGCAGATCACGACGCCCTTGCGTGCCTCGATGCTGGCGGACTTGCCGCCTCTGACAACGGTGAGGCCGAGAACACGCCCGGCATTGTGCTGCTCGCGCACGATGCCGGTCATTTTGTGCTTGAGCAGTACCTGCACGCCCTTCTTGCGCGCGCTCTCCTCGAGCCGGCGCACCAGCCCGGAGCCGTTGCGGCCACGATGCGGAGCGATCACACCGGAAGGAATATGCCATTCCTTGGTGACGAAGATGCGATCGACGGTCGAGGCATCAGGCGAACGGATCGGAAGCTCGATGAACTCGACACCGTTCTCGATCAGGAAATCGTACATTGACAGGTTTTCGTCCGCGAAAACCCGCACCAGGTCGCGGTCGCTATAACGTGCCTCCAGATGATCGTGCCTGATCCAGTCCTGGTAGATCTGCTCGGGCGTGTCCTCGATGTTGAACTTCTTCTGCAGCGCATGGCCGCCGCCGACCTGGACACGGCCGCCGCTCAACATGGCGCGCCCGCCGATGTCGAAATTCTCGTCGATCACGATGACCGATGCGCCGTGATCGCGCGCGCTGATGGCGGCGGGGAGCCCGGCCGCGCCGGCACCGATCACGACGACGTCGGCGGAGTGGTCCCAGCGGGTGCCGCCATTGGCGCGGGGCTGGGTGGTTGCTTCGGTGTGCATTTGCGGGCGGCATTATTCGCCTGAACGGCGTCCGGTCAAGACGTCGCACGCCTAGATAAGCGGCAAGCCGTCGCGGTGGTTGTCGCCGCCCCGATGGCCTAAGTTGACGGCATGCTCGACGACGCCCTCGACCAGCTCCACCTGCCGCAGCGGCGCAACGTGCGCCTGGACACGCTGCTGCGGCTGCGCTGGCTCGCCATCATCGGCCAGACCACCGCCGTTGTCGTGGTGTTCTACGGGCTCGATTTTCCGCTGCCGATCTGGGCCTGCCTCGCGGTGATCGCCCTTTCGGCATGGCTCAACGTGGCGTTGCGGGTGCGCTTTGCGCCGACGCAACGGCTGGAGCCCGAGCGCGCCGCCTGGCTGCTCGCCTTCGACATCGCCAAGCTCGCGGTGCTGCTGTTCCTGACCGGCGGGCTGCAGAACCCGTTCGCCTTCCTGTTCCTGGCGCCGGTGCTGCTGTCGGCGACCGCGCTACCGCCGAGGCTCACCCTGATGCTCGGCGGCTTTGCCGTGCTGTGCGCCACCGTGCTGGTGTTCGTACACTATCCATTGCCGTGGGACGCCGAAGACCCGCTGGAGCTGCCGTGGATCTATCTGCTGGGCGTCTGGCTTTCGATCCTTCTGGCGATCGGATTCATCGGCGTCTACGCGTGGCAGCTCACCGAAGAAGGCCGCCAGCTCGCCGAAGCGCTGGCCGCGACGGAACTGGTGCTGGCGCGCGAACAGGCGCTGTCGCAACTCGACGGCCTCGCCGCCGCGGCGGCGCACGAGCTCGGAACGCCGCTGTCCACGATCTCGGTGATCGCCAAGGAACTTGAGCGCGCCATCGAGCCGAACTCGCCGCACGCCGACGACGTGAAGCTTCTGCTGGAGCAGTCGCAGCGCTGCCGCAGCATCCTGGCCAAGCTCAACGAACTGCCGAGCTCCGGACCATTCGACAGCGTGCCGCTGTCCGCCCTGATCGAGGAGGTGGTCGCGCCGCACCGCAACTTCGGGGTCGCCATCGACATCGACGTCTCGCGGGAATCGACACCGGTCGGCGCCCGCAACCCGGCGATCCTCTACGGCCTCGGGAACCTGTTGGAAAACGCCGTCGATTTCGCCCAAGAGCGCGTCGAGGTGACGGCCGATTGGACGGAGGACGATGTTTCGGTCGTCATCAGCGACGACGGGCCGGGCTTCGCGCCCGAAATCCTCGACCGCATCGGGGAACCCTATGTCCGGTCGAGCAAGCGGCGGCGCATGTATGCCGGCAGTGAAACCACCGGTCTGGGGCTTGGCTTTTTCATCGCCAAGACACTGCTGGAGCGCTCCGGAGCCACGCTGGACTTCGAAAACCGCGTGTTCCCGGACCGAGGCGCCGTGGTCAAGATCCGCTGGGACCGCCCCGATTTCGAGCGTCCGCTGGCATTTACCGCGTCTTGAGTCTTGAGCCAGGCGCCCAAGAACCCTACTTTGAGTCGAGAGGCGACAGGGCAGGACACGACCATGAACATCGCAGTCACTGACGCCAAGCCACTCGCTGACTTGGCCGAACGGTCATTGTTGATCGTAGAGGATGACAAATCCTTCCTGCAACGGCTGGCCCGGGCGATGGAATCCCGAGGCTTCGAAGTCACCACGGCGGAGTCCGTGTCCGACGGATTGCTGCAGGTCGAACGCACCGCTCCCGCATTCGCCGTGATCGACATGCGGCTCGGTGACGGAACCGGCCTCGACGTGATCTCGGCGCTTAAGCAGCGCCGGCCGGACGCCCGCGCCATCATCCTGACCGGCTACGGCAACATCGCCACCGCGGTGAATGCGGTGAAGATCGGCGCCGTCGATTACCTCGCCAAACCCGCCGACGCCGACGATGTCGTGGCCGCACTTCTCGCGCTGGAAGGCCGCAAAGCCGAACCGCCGGAGCACCCGATGTCGGCCGATCGCGTGCGATGGGAACACATCCAGCGCATCTATGAATTGTGCAGCCGCAACGTGTCTGAGACCGCGCGCCGGCTGAACATGCACCGGCGCACGCTGCAGCGCATTCTGGCGAAGCGCGCGCCGCGCTAGCTACCTGATGAGATTCCCAACCCGGTCAATGACCGGCCTGGGCGTGGCGTAAATCTTCGCGATCAGCGCCGCCAGATGCTCGCCATCCTCGGGCTCGACTTCCAGCTTGCCCTTCTTCGCATCGGCCAGAAATTCCGGGTCCTTCATGGTCGCGCCGAATGCGGCGCGAAGCATCTTGAGCCGATCCGGCGGCAGATCGGGCGGCGCCACGAACGGACGGCCGATGCCCTGCCCGGCGTAGAGGAATTCGAGCATCTGCCGCTCATCCGCGTTGCGCGCGAGGTCGAGGACGAACGGCACGCCAGGAAGGCTTGCGAGCGGCGCAACGCCGCCCTGCAGCAGCACCGTGACCTTTTTCTCCGCAATCCAGTCGGGCCGGCGATTCTGGATGCTGTCCAGGCTCTCGCAGATGCCATCGACCTCACGCCGCTCCATCGCAAGGAACACGTCGGCCGACGAGCGGAACCCGCCCACCAGCTTGAACTTGTAGCCGAGCAGATCGTTGAGCACCTTCGGATACGATCGCGTGCCGGTGCCGGGCCCTGTGTCGCCCAGGATCAATTCCTTGTCGCGCAAATCCTGCGCGGTCTTCACGGCAGCGGCGGTGTTGGCGATGCAAACGTTGTGCTCGGTGGTCGGGCTGCCGAGCCAGGAGAACTTGGTGGCATCGAACCTGGCGCCGGGCGCGCCGGTGAGCGGGCCAAGCGCCGCGTCGCGCGCGATAATCCCCAGCACGGTGCCATCCTTCGGCGCCGCATTGTAGATGTGGCTCGCCGCGACATAGCTGCCGGCGCCCGGCATGTTCTGCGGCACCACGTTGGGCTGACCCGGCAGATGCTTGCCGATGTGCCGGCCGACCGTGCGGCCCCACAGGTCATAGCCGCCGCCAGGTCCGAACCCGATCACCATGGAAACGGTCTTGCCGGCGAACGGCTGCGGTTGGGCTGCCGCGCAGGCCAGGCCCGCCAGCGACATCGCGACGACCATCCATCCGCGTGCCGTTGCGACCATGGCGCTTCCCGCTAAAGCTCGGACCCGTATGGACCGGCCGGATCGATCAGCGATTGCAGGCGCAGCGACGCGGCGCGTGCGATCGACAACATCATGCTCCTGCGCGTCGCCGCATGCAGCTTGTGTTCGGGCGCCTCGCATACGAATTCGGCGCCGAACGCATCCGCCACGATCAGTCCGGTGTCAGGCGGGAAAATCTCGCACGGCACCTCCGTGGTGGTGGCGAAGAACAGCCGGTCGCAATGCATCCGGTAGTCCGCCCACTTCTGGTCGGCGCGAAAATCCGCGATCGAGGACTTGATCTCGACGATCCAGATTTCGCCGTCGCGTCCGAGTGCTACGAGGTCGGCGCGGCGTCCGGAGGTAAGCGGCAGTTCGCTCACGCAACAGAATCCCAGCGATATCAGCAGCCGCGCCGTGCCCCGCGCCACCGCGAGCGCCGTCTGCGACTGCCGGCCATCGACCGGAACCTCGACGATCCGGTTGAGTTGCGCGCTCATTTTCCCTTGCCCAATTCCATCATCATGCGGGTGAGGAGATAAAAGCGCGGCACGATGCTGCTCACGTCGGCGTATTCGCGGTCGGTGTGCGCGTTGGCGCCGATCAGGCCCAGACCATCGAGCGACGGCGTGAATACGCCGGCCGAAAGGCTGGAGTCCGCCGCACCGCCCGAACTCTCAAGCCGCAGCGTGCGGCCGATCTCGGCGTAGATCGACTGCGCCATCGCCGCAAGCCGGTCGGTCTCGGGGTTGCGGTCCATCACCGGAAAGCCGCGGTTCAGCGTGGTCGTCACCACCGTGTCCGGGATCAGCTTGTTGTTCTTCGCAAGTTCGGCGGCCTCGCGCTCGACCCGGTCGAACTCATCGGTGACAAGCGCGCGCACGTCAGCCTGTGCCGTCGCGAGATCGGGGATGATGTTGGCGCGGTCGCCGGATTGCAGCACGGTGACGTTGACCGTGGTCTGCTTGTCCGGATTGCCGAGCTTTGCGATCTGCAACACCTGATGCGCCAATTCCATCGCGGCGTTGCGGCCCTGCTCCGGCGAACCACCGGCGTGTGAGGCGCGGCCCTTCACCTCGATGGTGAGCCGCGCCGAGCCCTTGCGGCGGATCACCAGTCCGTCCGGCTCGCGTCCGGATTCCAGGTTGAGCGCGACGTCGTGCTCTTTCGCAAGCTTCTCGATCAGCGCACGGGTGCCGCGCGATCCGGTCTCCTCGTTGGAGTTGAGCAGGATGGTAATTCGCGCGTAGTCCTTGAAGCTCAGGTCGCGCAGGATTTTCAGGACGCCGACGATGGCAACGATCCCGCCCTTGTCGTCGGAGACGCCCGGCCCATAGGCGCGCGTGCCATCGATGCGGAACGGCCGCGCCGCCGCGATGCCCTTGCCGAACACGGTGTCCATGTGCGCCATCAGCAGGATCTTGCCTTTGCCGGTACCTTTCAGCACCGCGACGACGTTGTCGCCAACGGCAGGCTTCAGCGCCGGCACGAGCTCGACTGCGGCGCCCAGCTTTTTCAGCTCTTCGGCGGCGATGGCGCCGACATCGCGCAAGCCGTCCTCGTTGCCGGTGCCGGAATCGATGTTGACCAGACGCTCCCACAACTTGAGCGCGTCGGCCTGCTGGCGCTCGGCCCGCTCCAAAATCTGTTTGTTCGGATCGGCCGCGGCGGGCGAACCGATGGCACCTGCGAGCGCCATGACAGGCGCCAAGAGAAGCGCCAAGACAAGCCACCGTGCCTTCATCGCCCCACTCCCACGCGCAAGCCGTTGACCCGCTCCGGAAACGCCCTGGCCAATCCATCGCGTGTCGCCGGCAGAACGCCGCGCTCGGTGATGAGGCCGGTGACCAGCCGCGCCGGAGTGACGTCGAAACCATAATTGGCGACAGGCGAACCTTCGGGAATGACCGTGACCGTCTCAATCCGGCCATCGGCCGTGCGCCCGGTCATGGTCGCCTGTTCCTCGCCGCCGCGCTGCTCGATCGGAATTGCCGCGCCGTCATTCAATGCGAAGTCGATGCTGGGCGATGGCGCACCGATATAGAACGGCACGTTGTTGTCCTTGGCGGCGAGCGCCTTCAGGTAGGTGCCGATCTTGTTGCAGACGTCACCCTGCGCGCTGACGCGATCGGTGCCGGTGATGACCATATCCACCATGCCGTGCTGCATCAGATGGCCGCCGGTGTTGTCCGCGATCACCGTGTGCGGCACGCCGTGCTGGCCGAGTTCCCAGGCGGTCAGCGAAGCGCCCTGGTTGCGCGGCCGTGTCTCGTCCACCCAGACGTGGAGTTTCACGCCCTTGTCGTGCGCAGCGTAGATCGGCCCGGTTGCGGTGCCGACATCGACGGTGGCGAGCCAGCCGGCGTTGCAGTGGGTCAGCACATTGACGGGCTCGCCGGGCTTTTTCTTCGCGGCGATATCCTCGATCAGTTTCAGTCCGTGACGGCCGATCGCCTGGTTGATGGCGACGTCCTCGTCGCAGATTTCCGCCGCGCGCTTGTAGGCCGCGGCGGCGCGCTCACTCCGGGGGCGATTGCGAATTACGGCCACCATCATGTCGAGCGCCCACTTCAGATTGATCGCGGTCGGCCGGGTCTTGAGCAGAACCGCATAGGCGCGGTCGATCGCCTCGTCGGAGGCGTCGGCGCGCAAAGCGAGGCACATGCCATAGGCGGCGGCGGCGCCGATCAGCGGCGCGCCGCGCACCTGCATGGTGGCGATGGCGCGCGCCGCATCGTCGAGCGTTGCGAGCTTGAGCGTGGCGAAGCGGTGCGGCAGCGCGGTCTGATCAATCACGCCGACGGTGGAGCCGTCCGATTCGAGCCAGATCGTCCGGGTGGGCTTGCCGTTGACCTTCATGGCTCCCTCATAGACGCCCGCCTACCACGGAACAATATTGCCGCGGATTTGTCCCAATCGGCGGCGGCTTCCCGAGGAATATCCCGATTCTGCGCGGCGATGCGGCAAAAACGCCGCCGCCAATCCGCCGAGGGCCAGCCGCAATCCCGGCCCGGGCCCGCCGCGAAGACCGGAAAACATTCCCCTGTCGGAGACACATTGAGGGGTGAAAACATGATTGTTCAGCTCGCGAGGACGCTGTTCCTCGCCATTGTTCTGTCGATCTTCGCTTCTTCTTCCAGCTTTTCTTCCGCCAGGCCGGTCGTGGAGGTCGGCTTCGTGCTCGACACCACCGGCTCGATGGGGCCGCTGATCGAAGGCGCCAAGCGCAAGGTCTGGTCGATCGCCACGTCGATCGTCGATGCCAACCCGGACGCCGAAATCCGCATGGGCCTGGTCGCCTATCGCGACATCGGCGACGAGTACGTCACCAAGGTGTTCCCGCTGACCACCGACATCCAGGACCTGTACGCGCACCTGCTCGAACTGAAGGCGCGCGGCGGCGGCGACTGGCCGGAAAGCGTCAACGAGGCGCTGCATGTCGGCGTGACCAAGCTGTCGTGGACGCAAGGAGCCGAGGTGCGGCGCATCATGTTCCTGGTCGGCGACGCGCCACCCCACATGGACTACGCGCAGGAGGTCAAATACCCCGAGGTGATGAGCATGGCGCGCGAGCGCGACATCATCGTCAACGCCGTGCAGGCCGGCCAAGCGCGCGACACCGAACGGGTGTGGCGCGAGATCGCGCAGATGGGCCGGGGCCGTTACATCCCGATCCCGCAGGACGGCGGGCAGATCGTCATCATCGAGACGCCCTACGACATCGAAATCTTCGAACTGCAGGGCCGCATCAACGGCACGGTCATTCCCTACGGCCCGCGCCACCAGCGCTCCAGCATCGAGCAGAAGACCCGGCAATACGCCTCGGCGCCCGCGTCGGTCGCCTCGGAGATATCCGGCTTCATGAACAAGCGCACCGCGGGGCTGGCTTCCGCCGAGGCCGTGACCGGCGCGGGCGATCTTGTCGCCGACGTCTCCGCCGGGCGGCAGAAGCTGTCGGCCGTCAAGGACGACGAACTGCCGGACGCGCTCAAGCCGATGAGCCCGGTGCAGCGCCAGGCCGAGATCGACAAGCGCACCGGCGAGCGCAAGGCGCTCAACGCGCGCATGAGCGAACTGGTGAAGAAGCGCGACGCTTACGTCGCCGGGCAGCGCAGCAAGTCACCCAAAAAGCCGGGTGACTCGTTCGACCGCGCGGTCGAGGAGACCTTGAGGGCGCAGATCAGGCGGTGACCTTCTTCACCTCTCCCCGCTTGCGGGAGGGTATAGCGATATGGAGAAAAGTAGGCCGCTCAGCCCTCGGTACGTTTGTGTGGAGTGTCCGGGCTAAGGGTATGGTGGGCGCTCGTTTCTGACGCGATCATAAACAAGACGTGGGCTTATTGACTAACGGAGTTGCGCTCGTAATAATCATCAACTTGTAATTGGTATTTCTTATTTGGGATCGGCGCTGCACATTTTCGAAGGAATGCGTCGGCGATGCCAACCAACTACAGTTTAACGCCTGACTCGACTACGCGAGCAGAAGCTAACACATCAATCACTTTCACTGTGACACGGTCGGGGAGTCCCCTCCCGATCGAGACGCTCTACGCGAGCACATTGTCCGACACCGCAACTTCGGGCGCCGGCGACTATTTTGGGTTGGTCAATCAACCCATCAATTTCAATTCAAACCAGCTAACCGCGACCTTCTCGGTGACTCTCAGGGACGATTCCCTCGTTGAGAACACCGAGCATTTTCGGGTGATGATCGCGCGCAATCAGAGCGATGGGTCTGCCCAAGCATTAGATATCTCAGACATCTTTATCCAAGATAACGACACGGCTGCGCTGCCGTCTCTGTCCGTCAACGACATCTCGGTGAACGAGAACAGCGGCACCGCGACGTTTACGGTATCATTGAGCGCGGCCTCAAGCCAAACGGTGAGCGTGCTCTACAGCACGCTGGTTGGATCGGCCAACGCCGGTGGCGCAAACACGGACTACAACGGCGTCGTCAACCAGACGCTGACCTTCACGCCGGGCCAGACCAGCAAATCGGTCACGATCAATCTGATCAACGACAGCATCCCCGAGGGCACCGAATTCTTCGATCTGCTGCTGGAAAGCCCGACCAACGCCACGATCTCCGACAGCACCGGTCGCGCGACCATCCTCGATACCGACACGGCTGCGCTGCCATCTCTGTCCGTTAACGACATCTCAGTGAACGAGAATAGCGGCACGGCGACGTTCACGGTGTCGTTGAGCGCGGCCTCAAGCCAAACGGTGAGCGTGCTCTACAGCACGCTAGTTGGATCGGCCAACGCCGGTGGCGCAAACACGGACTACAACGGCGTGGTCAACCAGACGCTGACCTTCACGCCGGGCCAGACCAGCAAATCGGTCACGATCAATCTGGTCAACGATAGCATCCCCGAGGGCACCGAATTCTTCGATCTGCTGCTGGAGAGTCCGACCAACGCCACGATCTCCGACAGCACCGGTCGCGCCACCATCCTCGATACCGACACCGCTGCGCTGCCATCTCTGTCGGTCAACGACATCACGGTGAACGAGAACACCGGCACGGCGACGTTCACGGTGTCGTTGAGCGCCGCGTCGAGCCAGACGGTCAGCGTACTCTACAGCACGCTGTTTGGAACCGCGAACCCAGGCGGGGCCGTCACAGACTACAACGGGGTGGTCAACCAGACGCTGACTTTCACGCCGGGCCAGACCAGCAAGTCGGTCACGATCAATCTGATCAACGACAGCATTCCCGAAGGCACCGAATTCTTCGATCTGCTGCTGGAGAGTCCGACCAACGCCACGATCTCCGACAGCACCGGTCGCGCCACCATCCTCGATACCGACACCACTCCGCTGCCGTCTCTGTCGGTCAACGACATCTCAGTGAACGAGAACAGCGGCACGGCGACGTTCACGGTGTCGTTGAGCGCCGCGTCGAGCCAGACGGTCAGCGTGCTCTACAGCACGCTGTTTGGAACCGCGAACCCAGGCGGGGCCGTCACAGACTACAACGGGGTGGTCAACCAGACGCTGACTTTCACGCCGGGCCAGACCAGCAAGTCGGTCACGATCAATCTGATCAACGACAGCATCCCCGAGGGCACCGAATTCTTCGATCTGCTGCTGGAGAGTCCGACCAACGCCACGATTTCCGACAGCACCGGCCGCGCAACAATTCTCGATGCCGACACGGCGGACACCGTGCCGGGCACCACCAGCACGACCGTCAATCTCACTGCGGGACAGTGGCTTTCGGGAAAGATCGATGGTGCAGGCCTCGATGGTCTGGCGGGGGACAAGGACTACTACAAAGTCGGCCTGACCGCCGGCCATCTTTACAAATTTGAAGGAGACGCCAGCGTCAGCACGTCGGACACGCTCAACGACATTGTCATCCGCCTGCGCGACGGAAACGGCAACACTTTGCCCGTCGATAAGGCCGCCAATGGCGCAGCGCCGAGTTTTACCTTCACGCCAACAACGAGCGGCACATATGTATTGGCTGTAAGCGCGGACGGCGTAGGCGATACCTGGAAAGCAAAGACGGGTGATTTTCAGGCCAAATTTACGGACGTTGGCACGGCCAGCACCTACTCCTTCGGAACTTCGAACAAGGTAGTCGGGGAAAGTGACGGGACCGTCAGTTTCACACTCACACGAACCAATACGGTCGGCAATGAGACTGTCTATGTGACCACTTGGCAGAACTGGAACGGAAACGGCGATTATAACTTCGGTGATTACACGCCGAAGCCCGGGACCAATGTGACCTTCCTGGACGGCAGTACGACAGCAACCGCTCCGATTACGGTTTTGATCACGCCGGACTTGAGTCCAGAAGCGACTCAGACCTTTGGCCTGATCGCAACCAAGACGCCGGGGGCCATGCTTAGCGATGCCATTGCGACAACATCATTCACCATCACGGATGATGATGCTGTCGCTTTGGCGCCCGGCGCGTTGTGGACGGGTACGGCACAACAAATTTTCAGTGTGGAAGGCCACGATGAACTCGTGTTCTTGGGGAACCTGTCGAGCGCGGCATACGGATCAAACAACAATAGCTCATATGACGTCGTCAACTCTCACCTAAAGCTACTAAACGAGGGTAGCTCCGATGTAACCGGGATCAATGTCGCCGGTGGAATATATACAAACGACAGGGCCGCTGCGCTTGTTGGGCGTTCCGCCGACGCTCTGTTTATCGCATTCCGCGGAACAGATAATTTCGGTGAAGACATACATTTCAGTAGTAATTTATCTAACGTGTTTCAAGAACACTACACGTTGTTCAAGCCGCTTTTTGTTTCCTTGAACGATTATTTGGATAGTACAAATGGCGCTACTATCAACAAAATATACGTGACGGGCCACAGTCTCGGCGCGGCAATGACGCAGGCGTTTATTGAAGACGACAGTTTCTCCGGAAAATTGTCGTCACTCGCTGTAGAGGCCGTAGCCTTCGCAAACCCGGGCTATGGGGGTGTGTTCTCAAATGAAGTGCCCCGCGGCCCACTCTTAAATATCGGAGTTGAAAGCGACGTAGTCGCAAATCTTTCAAGACTGGGAAGATATGCTTCTGGAGATTCAAACACGATCCATGGGGACCTTCATCCCACCTATGTAGAAGTGCAGAACCCCGTGTCACACAGGATTGCCCTGTATATTGAGTACGCAAAGCTATTACAGCAGGCGGGAATCGACGTATCGCATCTTCAATCGCTCAACGGGTTTGACTACGACTCAATTATTGCCAATGCGTTGATACAGAAAAACGGGGGCTATTCCTTTCTTGCTGGTGATGGATCAGACAATCTTATGGGAACCTCGGGCCGGGATATTATTCTTGGCGGCGACGGTGAAGACACCCTCCATGCTGGCCTCTTTGTAAGTGGAGTGGGTTTTATCGGCAGTGGAGCTGAGGATCGCCTTTATGGCGGGGCGGGAAACGACACCTATCACTTCTATTCCAATTCCAGCCACAACACGATCATCGAAAGCAGTGGTAGCGATACGATCGTTCTTCCTGCGGGCACAACGTTTGCCATTTCCCGTCACGGAGTTGATGTCTGGATTACCTACGGTGCAGGTGGGTGGCAAAGTAGCAAGATCACCATTTCTAATTACGACGCCCGACCGGTTGAAAATATCAAGGTAGGAATCGGTGCCGCCGAAACGATCTCCAGCTTGCTAAGTTTGCGCGACCATCCAGTCGATTTGAATGCTGCTAGCGTTACAGCTCAAGTCTCAGGCTCATCCTATAATGCGTCAAATGTCTTCGGCGTTGGGCTGGATGCAAATCTACCGAGCGGCACTGCCATATTTCGCGGCGCATGGAACCCATTTGCGTCCAACGGAGGAAACTTTTCCGGCGCCCCACTGTTCGCTGAAGCAAATTCAGACGGCATCGACGGAACCACGCAGGCCATCAATGGCTTCCGCGATCTCATCGGTACTGAACTTGGCGATCGTCTTGTCGGTGACGGCCAAGCCAATATTCTCTATGGCGGTGCGGGTGACGACTTGGTTCAGGCCGGTGGCGGGACTGACTCAATCATCGGCGGAGACGGTCATGGCAACGACACCTACGACGGCGGTGATGACATTGATACATTGACCTATTCAAGCACCCAGCTGGGCGTCATGGTCAACTTGACTTTGGCACAAGACCAGGCGACCGGTTCGGAAATTGGCACTGACCAAATTCTTAACGTCGAGAACATCATCGGCGGGAGCGGGAACGACCAGATTATAGGCGACGCGAACTCAAACAATTTTTTTGGTGGGGCGGGTAATGACATCTTGAATGGTGGCCTGGGCACTGACACTGCGCTATTCAGCGGCACCCGATCTGACTACTTCATCAGGACAAGCCTGGATGGTTTGTCGCGACAAATAATTGACTTGCGCGACGGCGCTCCGGAAGGAACGGACATCGTTGTCAACCTGGAGATACTCCAATTTTCTGATAGTGCAATTTACACCGATTTCACGAGATACCAGGACATCTATTCGATGCCCGGCTGGAATTCCCTATCCGGCGATTTCAATGGTGATGGCACGACAGATTTGCTCTGGAACAGCGGCGCAGCAGGAATCCTCGGCACATGGCTCATGGAGGACGGCGCAATATCGGACGGTTACGCGCTGAACTACAACATGCCGGGATGGAGCGCGCTGGCCGGTGACTTCAACGGGGACGGGACTGACGATCTCCTATGGAATAGCGGCGCGGATGGAATACTCGGCACTTGGTTGATGAAAGACGGAAAGATTTCGGACGGTTTTGCTCTCAACTACAACATGCCTGGATGGAAAGCCCTGGTCGGTGACTTCAACGGCGATGGAACCGATGACCTTCTTTGGAACAGCGGAGAGGCAGGCATCCTCGGAACGTGGCTGATGAAGGACGGAAAAATTTCCGACGGCTATGCCCTAAATTACAACATGCCGGGGTGGAGCGCTCTGGTGGGTGATTTCAACGGAGATGGCACCGACGATTTGCTCTGGAAGAACGACAGAGCAGGTACGCTGGGCACATGGCTGATGAAAGACGGCAAGATTTTTGACGGATTTGCACTCAACCACGACATGCCTGGATGGAACGCTTCGGTCGGCGACTTTAACGGCGACGGTACGGATGATCTCTTGTGGCGCAACGATCTCGGGGCCACCGGTGCTTGGCTCATGAAAGATGGAAAGATCAACGGTGGCATTGACGCTGGCCTAACTGCGGACTGGTCGCCAATTTCACAGGGTGACTTCGATCAAAATGGCACTGACGACGTGTTATGGCAGAATCAGGACGGCGTCGTTTCGACGTGGCTCCTTTTTTGAAATGGTCTCCCCGCAAGCGAGGAGAGGGAGCAGACCTTGCCCGGAGCGGCACGGTGCTTCACTCTCCGCAAAACGGCGGAGAGACTTCATGCCCATCGACTACGAGGCCGAATACAACAACCGCGCACGGGTGCCGGAGCATCCGCAGATTTTCGAACGCTGGCAGCGTGACGGCGATGCCTACCGGGCGCAGGCCCAGGCCGAAGGCCGCGCCGAACTCGGTCTGCGGTTCGGCCCGACGCCGCGCCAGACTATCGACGTGTTCGCGCCGAAGGGCGCCGCCGCCCCCACGCCACTCGCCCTGTTCATTCACGGCGGCTACTGGCGCTCGCTCGATCCGTCGATGTTCAGCCATCTGGCGCGCGGCCTGAACGCGCACGGCGTCACTGTCGCGGTCTCCGGCTACGATCTCGTCCCGCAGGTCTCGATCGCCGACATCGTCGCGCAGTCCCAGGCAGCCTGCGTGTTTCTCTCCAAGAAGTTCGGCAAGCGCATCATGGTGAGCGGCCACTCGGCGGGCGGGCATCTGGCCGGCTGCATGCTCGCCACCGACTGGGCCAAGCTCGGCGCGCCCGCCGATCTGGTGCCCGCGAGCTACGCGATCTCCGGGCTGTACGATCTCGCGCCGCTGCTGCATCTGTCAGGCAACGCCGAGTTCAAGCTCACCGAAGCGAGCGCGAAGGCGATCTCGCCGCTGTTCTGGCCGGCGCCGAAGGGCAAGGTGTTCGACGCCGTGGTCGGCGGCATCGAATCGTCGGAATTCCTGCGGCAGAGCAAAATCATCGCCGAAGCCTGGGCCAACGGCAACGAGACGCGATACGAAGCGGTCCCCGGCATGAACCACTTTACCGTCATCGATGCGATGGCCGATCCCGGCAGCGCGATGACCAGGCGGCTCGCCGAACTGAGCAAGCTGACCTAAAACCAATACCGCCAGGCGAACGTTGCCGTCAGCACCACGCCCATGCCGACAACGGCGGCGCGCATCGCAGCGGGCGGCACGACGCGCGCAAGCTGACCGGCAATCAGCCCGCCAAATACCGCGCCCGCCATCATGGCCAGCGCCGGGCCCCAGGACACGATGCCGCCCCAGGTGAACACCACCGCCGCCACGCTGGTGTTGATTGCTACGAGGACGTTCTTGATCACATTGGCGGAGCGGTAGTCGCCTCGCGTGGCAACCGACAGCACGCCCAGCACCATCACGCCGAGGCCCGCGCCAAAATAGCCGCCGTACACCATGATCGGCAGCATCGGCGCGCTGGTCGCGCCGAGACCCGGCTCCGCGCCGCCCCGCCGGAGCGACCGCAACCGGAACCAAGCAGATAGCTGCGGTGAAAACGCAAGCAGGATCGTCGCGAACCCCAGCAGCAACGGCACCAGGATCTCGAATGTGCGTCCGGGCGTGAAAACCAGCAGCGTCGCTCCGATGGCGGAGCCCAGCGCCGATGCCGCAAGCAGGCCGAACAGCAAACGATTGGCGGGCGGCAGCAACGCACGCTCAGTCGCCACCACCACGACATTGGCCGGGATGAGAGAAAACAGGTTGCACGCGGCCGCGTTGACCGGCGGCAGGCCGGCCGCGAGCAGCACCGGAAAGGTGATGAGCGATGCGCCGCCGATCAACCCGGACAGGATACCGCCGCCGACGCCCGCAGCGAACAACATGAGGATGGTTGGAAGGTCCACTAGCGGCTGCCGCACCCACAACTGTCATCATCCGCGAAAGCGGATGATCCAGTACCCACAGAACGCGGCGAGTGAGACGAGTTCGTCATTCGATAGGTCGGTGCTTACTGGATGCCCGCTTTCGCGGGCATGACACCACAACTACCAAACGATCATGCCACCCAATTAGAAAAACGCCTGAATTCCGGTCTGCGCGCGGCCGAGGATCAGCGCGTGAATGTCGTGCGTGCCCTCGTAGGTGTTGACCGTCTCGAGGTTCGACATCACGCGCATGATGTGGAACTCGTCGGAGATGCCGTTGCCGCCGTGCATGTCGCGCGCGGTGCGGGCGATGTCGAGCGCCTTGCCGCAGTTGTTGCGCTTCATCAGCGAGATCGACGGCGGCGCGGCGCGGCCGGCCTCCAGCATCCGTCCGAGCGCCAGCGCGCCGCGCAGGCCGAGCGCGATCTCGGTCTGCATGTCGGCAAGCTTCTTCTGCACGAGCTGGTTGGCGGCGAGCGGCCGGTTGAACTGCTTGCGGTCGAGCGTGTACTGCCGCGCGGCGTGCCAGCAGAACTCGGCGGCGCCCATCGCGCCCCAGGCGATGCCAAAGCGCGCCATGTTGAGGCAGCCGAACGGGCCGGCAAGGCCCGACACGTTCGGCAATAGGTTGTCCTCCGGCACGAAGGCGTCTTGCAGCACCACCTCGCCGGTCACCGACGTGCGCAGGCTGAGCTTGCCCTCGATCTTCGGCGTCGAGAAACCCTTGGTGTCGCGCTCGACGATAAAGCCGCGGATCTTGCCGTCGAGCTTCGCCCACACCACGCAGAGGTCGGCGATCGGCGCGTTGGAAATCCACATCTTGGCGCCGTTCAGCTTGTAGCCGTTCGGAACCTTCTCGGCGCGCGTCACCATGCCGCCGGGGTCGGAGCCGAAGTCGGGCTCGGTCAGGCCGAAGCAGCCGATCAGTTCGGCCTTGGCGAGCTTGGGCAGGTACTTCCGCCGCTGACTCTCCGACCCATACGAATAAATCGGGTGCATCACCAGTGAGGACTGCACCGACAGCGTCGAGCGGTAGCCGGAATCGACGCGCTCCAGCTCGCGCGCGATCAGGCCGTAGGCGACGTAGCCCAGGCCCGCGCCGCCGTACTCCTCCGGAATCGTCGGGCCAAGCAGGCCGTGCGCGCCCATTTCGGGCAGCAGCTCCTTGTCGACCTTCTCCTCACGCCAGGCGAGGCGAACCCGCGGCATCAGCCTGTCCTGCGCGAAGTCGCGCACGCTGTCGCGGATCATCCGCTCTTCTTCGGTCAGCTCGCTCTCGATATCGAGCGGGTCCTGCCAGTTGAATTCGCTGTCCTTGAGCACCGTCGCAGGCTTCTTGGCGGTCTTCTCGGCGGTTTGCGACATGGGGAACTCCTGCATGAATTTGTTCGGGCCATCCTAGCTGCTTCAATCCCAGCCGTCATTCCGGGACCGCATGCGAATTGGACCGGATTCGGTGCCGCCCCGCTTGCTGTCATCCCGGCCGAGCCATAAGCGCGTAAACGCGCGTCTTCGACGCGCTATGGCGAGAGCCGGAATCCAGCAAACACCGGTGCTTACTGGATCCCCGCTTTCGCGGGGATGACAGCCAATATGCCGACAGACTTGCCCGCCGCCAGCCATGGCCGGACGCGGCAGCCCGCGATGCCATTTTGCAGCCCTGCATCCCCGCTCGCGCGGGGACGAACCGGGGAATTGAGTTAAGTTGCTCCCTCCATGCGGAAACTGCTCCTCCTCACCCTTTGTTTCCTCGGCGGCGCGATCGTCACCTATCTGGCGGTGGTGGGCGGGCTGCTGTGGCACGCGCAGGCCAATCAGCTCGCCGACCCTGGCGGCGGCATGACCATGGGCATCGTCTTCGTCATCGGACCGATCGCGGCGGTGCATGGCGGCCTGATCGCGGCACTTGCGATCCCGGGCTGGCTGCGGCGGCGCAACCGCCGGCCTTCGGCAGCGGCGGAACCGAAGCCCTGGACGCCGAAGACGCGCGCCGTCGTGGCCGCGGTGAGCGCCGGCCTCGCCGCCTTCGCCGTTGTCTGGCTCGCAACGCGCATCCCGCAGATGTCGTTCCGCACCTACGCGGCGGCGCTGGTGGTCAGCCTGTCGCCTTACGGGTTCGGCTTCGCGGCCGCCGCGATCGCCGCCATGCTGGTGCTGCGCAACGCGCAGCCCACCAAATAGCGAGGACGCGTGCCGCCGTTCCGCAATCCTTTCCTGGCCCGCTGGACGGCAATGACCACGCCCGCGCGCGCCATTCTACTGGTCTCCGCCGGATCGATGATGCTGGTGGCGATGGCGCTGGTCATCAAGCATCTCGGCACGCGCATCCCCGTCGCCGAGACATTGTTCTTCCGCTCCGCGGTCGGCTTCCTGTTCGTGCTGCCGTTCTTCTGGCGAAACCCGATGGAGCCGCTGCGCACCAAGCGGCCCGGCGCGCACCTGCTCCGCGGCTTCGTCGGCACCATGGGCAACCTGTGCTTCTTCTGGACCGTGACGCACATGCTGCTGGCCGACGCCGTGGCGCTGCAGTTTTCGCGGCCGCTGTTCATGCTGCCGCTCGCGGTGCTGTTCCTCGGCGAGCAGCCGGACCTGCGACGCTCGCTGATCGTGATGACCGGCTTCATCGGCATTCTGGTCTATGCGCGGCCGTTCACCGCGGGCTTCGATCCCGGCGCGCTGGTCGGCGCAGCCGGCGCGGTGTTCTCCTGCTGGGTGGTGATCTGCATCAAATGGCTGGCGCGGACCGAGCCGACCCGCGTCATCATGTTCTACTACTCGCTCTGGACCGCGGCGCTGTCCGCGATCCCGGCGCTGATCTGGTGGGTGACGCCGACGCCGATCGAGCTTGCGATGCTGATCGGCGTCGGCGTGCTCGGCATCTACGGCCAGGGGCTGGTGACCCACGGCTACACGCTGGCGGAAGCCGGCGTGCTGGTCACGCTGGACTATTCCCGCGTCATCTATGCCGCGATCCTCGGCTATCTGCTGTTCGGCGAAGTTCCCGGCCCGTGGAATTTCGTCGGCATGGCGCTGATCATCGCGGCGTCGCTCTACCTCGTGATGATCGAGCGCAGGCCGAAGCCGCCGGCCGTGGCGGAGCCCTGACGATCCGGGCGCGCGTGACCGGCTCAGGCGGGAACCGGGTCTCGCCGATCCTTGTCGAGCAGGTGGCCTGCCCGCGAATTACCGGCCCAGGTTTTCGAGAGCGCCAATGCCATTAAAATCAAAACCAGCGGCAGCAAAGCCGGCTTGAACCAGAATTTGGTCAGCTGGAAGATCGAGCCCACCGCGCTGTTGCTTCCCATCAACACCAGGACCGCGGCGGCCGCGATCCACCACGGCCGCGCCGATCCTTCGAACAGATGCATGGCGATGACGACCGCGCAGGGCAGCGCGACGATCGTGTAGGTCAGGCCTTCCGCGCGCGGATTGAACAGGCACATGTAGCTGGCCGCAAGGACCATCACCGACAGCGCGCGCGCGTTGGGCGGCAGTTTGAAATACAGCCAAAGCGCCGTTGTCCAAGTTGCGAGCGCCGCGACAACGCGAACGATTTTCTCGGGCGCCGCCGGGATCGTCCAGCCCAGACGCGTCGAAATCGCGGTGAAATCCGAAGCGCCGGCGAAGTTTTCGGACACCGACATCAGCGTGCGTGCGAAATCCTGGTACAGGCCAATGACGTATTGCATGTCCGCCACGGCGAACGGCAGCGCGAGCGCCCAGACGATGCCGCCCGCCAGTGCCGGGATCGCCAAGGGGCTCAGTCCGCCGATCAGAAGAATGACCACCATCGCCAGCGGCTTGAGCAGAATGGCGATGCCGGTCCAGAACACCAGGGCCAAGGTCTCGCGCCGGAATGCGCTGAGGATCGCCAGCCAGCAGGCCGCGCCGAGATGGATGTTGGCCTGGCCGTTCAGGACACCGCCCGCGATCAGGGGAATCGCAAGAGCAAATGCGATCGACAGGACGCGGAGCCGAAGGCTGCGTTCAAGGCCCGAGCATTGCGACCACGCCGCATAGGTCACCAGAGCCCAACCGGCGGCCTTCCAGGCGGCGTCGCCGAGGCGCGCACCCATCCATTCGAACGGCAGATACAGCACCGCAAAACCCGGCAGATACAGAAATCCCATCAGGTGCGGGCCGGCATCGCTGGCCGGATAGAACAGCGCGGCCTGCCAAAAGGCCTCGCTCGCCATGCGGTAGATGACCGTGACGTTCTGATTGTTGGAACTGAAAAGCGTGTAGCCGATCGCCGCGGCGAGCGTGACGCCCCACGCGACAAGACCGATCCACGTCACACGTTCGAGAAGCCGCCCCGATCGCCCCGTGGCCCGCTTTGATGTGAGCGAAGCCATTCCACGCAACAAATTCGCGTTAGTCCCGACGGACAGCAATAGTGGACATATTCGCTGTCTGCAAATGCCGCCGGAGCGGCCGATTGTCGCCCGCGAACGCCTGGCTTCCGCCGCTACGCGGCGGCGACGACGCGCAACCCTTTTCTCGCCGACAGCAAGCCAGCAACTTCGCTTGCCGGGCGAGGCAGGCTGAACAGATAGCCCTGCACCTCGGTGCATTCCTCGGCCCGCAGCCAGGCCAATTGCTCGGGCGTCTCGACGCCTTCCGCGGTGGTTGTCATGTTCAAGCTGCGGGCAAGACCGATGATGGTTCGCACAATCGCCCGCGCGCCATCCGTCGTGCCAAGATCGCGGATGAAGCACTGGTCGATCTTGATTTTGTCGAGCGGGAAATTCCGCAGGTAGTTGAGCGAAGAATAGCCGGTGCCGAAGTCGTCCATGGAAATGCGGAGGCCCAGTCTTCGCAGCGCGTGCAGCGTGGCGATGACCTCGGCGTTGTTGCCAAGCAGGACGGACTCGGTAATTTCCAGTTCGAGCCGCTGTGCGGGAAGACCGGCCGCGGCAAGGGCCGTCGTCACATGCTGGGTCAACTGCCCGCTTCTGAATTGCGCGGGCGACACGTTCACCGACAACCGCACGTTCTCCGGCCAATCCATAGCCTGAGCGCAGGCCTGCCGTAGAACCCATGCGCCGAGCGGCACGATCAGCCCGATCTCTTCGGCGACCGGGATGAACTCGGCCGGCGAGACCCGGCCACGCACCGGATGGTTCCAGCGCAGCAATGCCTCGAACCCGCTGATCCGGTCCTGCTCCAGGTGATAGAGCGGCTGATAATAGAGTTCGAATTCTTCCCGGTTCAAAGCCTCACGCAGATCGGATTCGAGCGAGAGCCGGGCTTGCAGCCGCGCATCCATCTCCGGCTCGAAGAAGCGCCAGGTGCCGCGGCCTTCGGCCTTGGCGCGATAGAGCGCCACGTCGGAATTCTTGAGAAGCTTCTCGCAGCTCGAGCCGTCGTCGGGCGCGAGCGAGATGCCGATGCTGATGCCGATGGTGATGCTGTGTCCGTTGATATTGTAAGGCGCACCGACGATATCGACGATCCGGCGGGCCAGCAGCAGGGCGTCCTCGGGCTGCTTGACGTCGCGCTGCACGACCGCGAACTCGTCGCCGCCCAGCCGGCCGACCGTATCGACCTCGCGGATGCATGACTGCAGACGATCCGACACCGCACGCAGCAGTTCGTCGCCAACGGGATGACCGAGCGTGTCGTTGACCTGCTTGAAGTGATCGAGATCGACCGACAGCACGGCAAAGCCGTTGCCGCGCCCCATCTCGGCCAGGGCCTGGTCGATCCGCTCACCGAACACCACGCGATTGGGCAGGCCGGTGAGCGCATCGTGGCGCGCCATGTAGACGATGCGCGCCTCGGCATGGCGGCGCTCGGTCACGTCTTCATAGGTCGCGACCCAACCGCCGTCGGTGGTCGGGCGGTGCACGGACGCAACGACGCGATTGTTGCTGAACTCCAGGAAGTGCGTCCCGGTGGCGTGCTGGCCGATGTATCCCTGCTGCTCCTCGAGCAGATCCGCGGATGTCTTGCCGGGGTGGTTGCCGGCCACGACGCTCAGTTCGAGGATTTTCGCGAACGTGATTCCGGGCTGCAACTGCTCGCGCGGCAAGCCGAAGATCTCGCAGAACCGGCGGTTGACCACCTGCAGCCGATTGGCGCCGTCGTAGAGGCACAGGCCCTGCGACATGTTGTCGAGCGCAGCATCCAGCCGCAGGTTGGTGTCCTGCAGCGTTTCCTCCTGCCGCTTCAGCAGGCTGATGTCGCTGCACACAACGATCGAACCGCCGTCGCTGGTCGCGCTTTGGCTGATACGCAACCAGCGCCCGTCATCGAGCAGCGCCTCGCCAGTCGGCGGCAGTTGCGCGCGCATCGCCTTCTCGAGAAGCTGTCCGAGCTTGTCGACCGGCGTCCCCGGCTGCATGCGATCCTGCGAGATGCCGAGGAAATCCGCCGCCTGCGAGTTCGCGAGCGCAAGGCAGCCGTCGTTGTCGACCAGCACGACGCCTTCGCGCGAGCTTTCCAGCGCGTCGGCCAGCCGCATCTGGGCGGAGCGGCGCTGCTGCATCTCGCGCTCCATCATCGTGCGAATGTTGTCGCGCATCAGGCGCATCGCATTCAGCAGCGTACCGAGCTCGTCGGCGCTGCCTTGCGGGATTTCAACATCGAGCTTACCGCCGGCGATCTGCGACGCCGCGGCCGATGCCGCGGCGACCGGTCCGATGATGCGCCGCGCCAGCAACCAGGCGACAGCCGCCGAGATCAGCAGAGCAAGCACCGTGAAGGCCAGATTGATGTAGATCTCGCGCGCAACCGTCGAGCGGGCCGTCTGCCGGTAAAGGAAGGCATCGCCGGCCGTATAGTTGATCAGAAGGTCAATCTGCTGCTCGACGATCTTGGTGTAGTTGTCCAGCGTTTCCCAATTGACTTCGGGCTCGGCGCTTTCAAGAAGCCGCAGACGAACGGTGTTCCAATTCTTCGCGGCGCGTTGCACGTTGGCTGCGGCCTGGGCGACACGATTCGATTGCGACCGCTGGGCGGCTACGTCGAGATCCTCCGCGAGCGAACGGCCCCACATCTCCACGCTCTCGTCGAGCGTGGCGCGCATGCCGGAGTCCGCAGTGATCCAGCGGCGCGCAAAGGCGGCTCGCATCGACGAGAAGTCGGCGGCGGCGGCGCGCGCGTAGTTGATCGACATCAGGGATTCGTCGAACGTCTTGGCGACAAGTATTCCCGCCTGATTGATGCCGAGCACGGCGTAGGTGCCGAGCGCAGCGGTGATCATGCTCATCAGCAGAAACGCAACCAGGATCCGTCCGCGGATCGTCCGGCGGAAGGATATGATCCAGCGCCCGCCGCGGCCGAGGGCCGTCGCGGGGCGAGGTCGTCCTTCTGTTGCTGCCACTGCGCTCATCAAGATCGGTGCCTAACGTGACCAATCCTTAGACCGGCGCCAGTTAAGCCCGGTTTGAGAAGCGCGGTGTTTTGCAGGGTTCGCTAACGGTCCCTTAACCGCCAACAGGCACGCTGTTCAGCATGGGCTAACCAAATTGCGGCGCCCCCGCTTTGCCTGAGCATCGACATGCGATTGCAGCGTTTGGTTCGTGATCCGACCCTCTATGCGGCCATTTTTGCGGCCCTTCTGCCATTTCTGCTGAGCGCCGGGGTCGCGCTGGCGACGTCCAAGCAGTACGTGATCTCGCAGCTTGGCCGGGCCTTCACGCCGGTGGAGGTCACCATCCGGCGCGGCGATACGGTGCAAATTCTTAACGATGACGGCGATTTGCTCCATCACGTCTATTTGGAGTCAAATCTGTTCAAGTTCGACTCGGGCGATCAGGGCCCGGGCAGCCGGACCAACATCGTCTTCCCGATCGTCGGCACGTTCGCCGTGCTTTGCGCCATCCACCCCAAGATGAAGCTGACCGTTCACGTCAAGTAGTCAGCGCCGACCCGAAAATCGCGGCGTGTGACAGGTAATAGAGCGTGAGGAAGACCGCGAGCGCCACGCAATAGCCGGCCGGCGCCAGCAGGGAATTCCAACGCTTTTCCCAGACTTTCACATTGTCGGCTGCGATCGCGATCAGAACGACGATGATCAAGGCGTGGCCGATCGCATCGACCTTGCCGAATTGGGCGATCGCGGCAACGAACGCGGCCGACAGAATGATCGCGGCGGCGCGCCGGACCAGCGGCGTCCAAATCAACGCAAACGCCAGGGTAAACTCGATGACGCCCGCGGCCTGCATGTAGAATTCCGGATCGAAGCCCATCGTCATCGCCGGATTTTCGTTGATCAGCGGGAAGGTCCATTGCGGATAGGCCCACTTCTCAACGGACGCCCACATCAGAGTGATGGCCGCTGCCCAGCGGACCACATCGAGCGGCCGCATGCCGAAGAAGTTGCTCTGCAGGCCGACCAGCGCGAGATAGGCGGCGACGCCCAGAAACACCGGATAGTCGGCGAGATGGAACGCGCCGTACTGCAGGATTGCGGTCACGAACAGGATGACGATGCCGGCCGCCGACAGCGGCATGGTCTGGCGTGACAGCATCCCCGCTGCAATCGCGAGGTGCAAGAAACCGATCGCGGTCGACGTGGTCTTGAGCTCCGGCGTCAGCAGAATGCCGCCCGTCGCCCAGATGGAGATGAAAAAGAAGGCGCAGCCCGCGCGGAACATCATCTCCGTGTTGGTCTGCACGCCGGAGAACACGCTATCGAGCGCGCGATGGATATGATCTGACACCGCCGTCCGCTCGATCAGGCAGCCCGCCAGAATCGAAAGCATGGCAACGCCGATCAGCAACTCGAAGTTCGCGCACAGAACGTTTTCGAGATTTCGCGGCTGGCCCGCGACGTCGAACGCACAGAACCATTTGACGTGAGCGCTCGCATCGTCCGCGTGGAGCATGTTTGCCACCAACGCAAGCGCCGTCGACGCCGGCAGCCACTTGGCCCGGAACTTCATTATTGGCCTCCGCACGATCTACACCGCGAGCAACGCCGCCGCACGCCGTCACCCGGTATAACTAATTCTTTACCACGCTCATTACCGTTGTCAGCGCGTGCGCCGCGCCGAAATTAGATTCTGGTTAACCGCGACGCGGGAATCGGCGAGCGTCCGCGAGCGCAGAATCGGCTTGGCGGATTTTGGTTAATGACGCCGCGCTCAATTTCGATGCTTCGGATTGCACAGCCTCGGGAAGGCAGATCGTAATGATTGCGGCCTACGTCTGCGGCGCAACTTCACGACGAGACGTGCATCGATGTGCTTGGTTCTAAGCCTCGCAAGCCTGACGTCCGGAGCGGCCCTCGCGACGGTTGCGGAGCGTCATCCGGCCTACCTCGTCATGCTGGAACGCGGCGCCGGCGCGCTGATGGTCGGCGGCTTGGCGCTGCTGGGTATGGCCCTGCCGTTCGTGCCCTGACGCGCGGGCTCGCGCCGGCGCATCACCCTCCAACTTTGCAGCTATAGGACTGGAAGACTTTTCGTCAGCGTGGGAGCGCCGGCAACGACGCTTCTTGCGGTGGCGCGGACAGCGTGTTGAGGAACGCGATCAAGTCGGACCGTTCCTCATCCGTCAGTCCCAGCGGCCTGATCAGCACCGACCGGCTGGGCCGCTCGATGCCGCCGCGATCGTACAGGTCGATGACCTCTTCGAGCGTCGCGATCGAGCCATCGTGCATGTAGGGCGCGCGCAGCGCGACATCGCGCAGTGTCGGCGTCTTGAATGCGTAGCGCAGCTTGACGGAATTCGTGAACTGCCGCCCGCGTCCGATATCGATGTCCTTGGCACTGCCGATATCGTGGAACGAACTGTCGGTAAACGCAAAGCCGCTGTGGCACGTTGCGCAGCGCCCCTTGTCGTTGAAGACCGCGAACCCGCGCTTGGCGGCCACGCCGATCGCGCTCTCGTCGCCTTCGACCCAGCGGTCGAACGGCGTCGACGGCACGGGAATCGTGCGCTGGAACGTCGCGAGCGCAAGCTCGATGTTGCGCCGGGTGATGCCGGACGGTCCAAACGCTGCCGCGAATGCATCGACATAGCCCGGAATTGCACCGAGGCGCTCGATCAGTTTGCCTTCCGGCAAGTTCATGTTGGTGGGCGATACAATCGGCCCGAACGCGACCGCCTCCAGGTCACGGAATTTTCCGTCCCAGCCCAGGCGCGGAGTCCAGGCCACCGTGAGCAACGTCGGCGATCGCAGCGCCAGCGCATTGTCCCCTTCGCCGATCGCGCGCGGACGTCCGTCGCCCCACGACAGGAGCGGATTGTGGCAGGTGCCGCAGGATCGGACGCCGGCGCCGGACAGGATGGGATCGAAGAACAGCAGCCGTCCGAGTTCGTCTTTCTCCGCCGAATAGGGGTTGTCGTCGGGATAAGGAATTTGAAGCGGACGGCGATAGGCCTCGCGTCCGCCTTCAACGACGGACGAATAGTGGGACAGGAGGGTGGTCGCACCGGCGGCAACCGTCAGCGCGAGAGCTGCATATATCTTCCACAGCATCGAATTGCAGGCCCGGTTGTCTGCCTAAGAAGACACCATTGAACAGCCTCGTTAAATTTTCGTTAAGCATTGCGGATGTCGCACGCAGGCCCGGCCCGCTCCAGGCAGCAAGCGGACATGGCACCACCCCGATAGCGTTTATGATGCCTTTATAGCCGGCGGCCCGATTTCCCATCGATCCTTTATGCCAGCCCGCTTAGCTCCTGATGCGACCGGATCGGTCAGGAGAAAATCCATGTTGGACGTTGCCTATCTCAGCCTCGGTCTTGGCTCCTTTGCGCTGCTCGGCCTTTACGCGCTGGCCGTGAGCCGGCTGTGAGGAGCCCACCATGATCGAACCCGTATTCGGCCTCATCGTCGCGTTGGCGCTCGGCGGCTATCTGCTGTTCACGCTGCTGCGCCCCGAGCTCTTCTAAGCGAAGTATCCGGAGATTTTCGATGACTGGCATTGGTTGGCTGCAGATCGCGCTCACGTTCGGGCTGGTGCTTGTTTGCGTGAAGCCGCTCGGCCTGTTCATGGCGAGAGTCTTCAATCGCGAACGTACATTCCTGACACCTGCGCTCGGCGCGGTGGAGAACGGCTTCTATCGGCTCTCCGGCATCGACGCCGCAAAAGAGCAAGGCTGGCTCGCCTACACGCTGGCTATGCTGGCGTTCAACGCCGCGGGCTTTGTCTTCCTCTATGCGTTGATGCGGTTGCAGGCTGTCTTACCGCTCAATCCGCAAGCCTTCGGTGCTGTGGCGCCCGATCTGGCGTTCAACACCGCGACGAGCTTCGTCACCAACACCAATTGGCAGTCTTATGGTGGCGAAACCACCATGAGCCATCTTGTGCAGATGGCCGGCCTGACGGTGCAGAACTTTCTCTCGGCGGCGACCGGCATTGCACTCGCCATCGCTCTGGTTCGGGCGTTCGCGCGCTCCGGCGCGGCCACGGTGGGGAATTTCTGGGTCGATATGACACGATCGACGCTCTACATCCTGTTGCCGCTCTCCATCGTGCTTGCGCTGGTGTTCGTCATCACCGGCATGCCGCAGACCCTGCAAGGGTCGGTCGATGCCACCACGCTGGAAGGCGCCAAGCAGACCATCGCGCTGGGCCCCGTCGCCTCGCAGGAGGCGATCAAGCAGCTCGGAACCAACGGCGGCGGGTTCTTCAACGCCAACGCCGCGCATCCGTTCGAGAATCCGAACGCGATCAGCAATATCCTCTCGATCTGGTCGATGCTGTTGATCGCCGCCGCGCTGACCTACACGTTTGGACGCATGGTCGGCGACACGCGCCAGGGCTGGGCGTTGCTCGCCGCGATGCTGACGATCCTGATCGCCGCGGTTGCGGTGGCGTACTGGGCCGAGGCGAAAGGCAATCCCATCCTGGCGGCACTCGGCCTCGATCCGGCCGGCGGCAACATGGAAGGGAAGGAAGTCCGGTTCGGCGTGGCGATGTCCGCGCTCTATGCCGCGGTCACCACCGGCCTGTCGTGCGGCTGCGTCAATTCCATGCACGACTCGTTCACGCCGCTGGGCGGGCTCGTTCCCTTGCTTCTGATCCAGCTCGGCGAAGTGCTGCCGGGCGGAGTGGGCTCCGGCCTCTACGGCATGCTGGTGTTCGCGATCCTGACGGTGTTCGTCGCCGGCCTGATGGTTGGCCGCACGCCGGAATATCTCGGCAAGAAGATCGAGGCGCGGGAAATGAAGCTGGTGATCCTCGCCCTGCTGATCCTGCCGCTGGCCATTCTCGGCTTCACCGCCGCCGCAACGCAGATTCCGTCGGCGCTGGAGAGTCTCGCCAACGCCGGGCCGCACGGGCTTTCCGAGATTCTCTATGCCTACAGCTCAGCGGCCGGGAACAACGGCTCGGCGTTCGGCGGCCTGACCGCGAACACTCCCTGGTACAACACGACGCTTGGACTGGGGATGATGCTGGGCCGGTTCGGCTACATCGTGCCGATCATGGCTCTCGCCGGCTCGCTTGTCGGCAAGACCAAGCTGACTTCCACCGCAGGCACATTTCCCACGCACACCGCGCTGTTCGTCGGTCTGCTGGTTGGCGTCATCCTGATCATTGCCGGGCTGGAATATTTCCCGGCGCTCGCTCTCGGGCCGATCGTCGAGCACTTCCTGATGCTCGCCGGCAAGACCTTCTGACGGAGAACTCCCATGGCCTCTCGTCTCGCAGCCGCTTCCATGTTCGATCCTGCCATCCTGGCGGGCGCCGCACGCGGCGCGTTCGTCAAGCTTGACCCGCGAAAGCTCGCGCGCAACCCGGTGATTTTCGTCACCGAGATTGTCGCAGCGGTGGTCACCGCCATCTTCCTGCGCGAGTTGTTCACGCACACCGGCACTCCCATGTTCTCGGGCCAGATCGCCGCCTGGCTGTGGTTCACGGTGCTGTTTGCCAACTTCGCCGAGGCGGTGGCGGAGGGCCGCGGCAAGGCCCAGGCGGCAACGTTGCGCGGCATGCGCACCGACATCATCGCCAAACGCATTCCGGCGCCCGGCGTGCTCGATAATTTGCATCAGCCGGTGCCTGCGGACGAACTTCAGGTCGGCGACATCGTGCTGGTGGAGGCCGGAGACCTCATTCCGGCGGACGGCGAAATCGTTGCCGGCATTGCCATGGTCAACGAATCCGCGATCACCGGCGAGTCCGCGCCCGTCATTCGCGAGGCCGGCGGCGACCGCTCGGCTGTCACCGGCGGCACCATGGTGGTGTCCGACAGCATCAAGGTGAAAGTGACGGCGGCGGCCGGTTCGACCTTCCTCGATCGGATGATCGCGCTGGTCGAGGGCGCGGAACGCCAGAAGACGCCCAACGAGCTTGCGCTGTCCATTCTCCTTTCCGGCATGACGTTGATCTTCCTGATCGCGGTGGTGACGCTGTGGCCGCTCGCCGGCTACTCCGGAACTGTTCTGTCGGTCACCGTGCTGATTGCGCTGCTGGTCACACTGATCCCGACCACCATCGGCGGTCTGTTGTCCGCCATCGGCATCGCCGGCATGGACCGCCTGATCCGTTTCAACGTGCTCGCAACGTCCGGACGCGCCGTCGAGGCCGCCGGCGATGTCGATACGCTGCTGCTCGACAAGACCGGCACCATCACGTTCGGCAACCGCCAGGCAACCGAGGTCATCCCCGTGACCGGCGTATCGGAGAGCGAGGCCGCCGAGGCGGCGTTGCTGGCCAGTCTCGCGGACGAAACCGCCGAAGGCCGCTCGATCGTCACCCTGATGCAGGAGAAGTATCGCGTCGCGGCCATGCAAAAGGCGCCCGACACGCAACTCATCGAATTTTCGGCGACGACACGCCTGTCCGGCGTCAATCACAATGGCCGCAAGCTGCGAAAGGGTGCGGTCGATGCGGTGTTGAAATTCGCGCGCACCGACGCGGGCCGCGATGTGCCGGAGCCCGCCGGCTTCCGGGCCGCGGTCGATCGCATCGCGCGCTCGGGCGGCACGCCGCTCGGGCTTTGCGACGGCGGGCGCATTCTCGGCGTCATCCATCTCAAGGATGTGGTGAAAGGCGGCATCAAGGAGCGGTTCGCCGAATTGCGCAGCATGGGCATCCGCACCGTGATGGTGACCGGCGACAATCCGGTCACGGCGGCTGCGATCGCTTCGGAGGCCGGGGTGGACGATTTCATCGCCGAGGCCACGCCGGAGGACAAGCTGCGCTATATCCGCGACGAGCAGGCCAAAGGCCGGCTGATCGCGATGTGCGGCGACGGCACCAACGATGCGCCCGCGCTCGCGCAAGCCGACGTCGGCGTTGCCATGCAGACCGGCACCCAGCCGGCGCGCGAGGCCGGCAACATGGTCGACCTCGATTCCGATCCGACCAAGCTGATTGAGGTGGTCGGGATCGGCAAGCAGCTCCTGATGACCCGCGGCTCATTGACGACGTTCTCCATTGCCAATGACGTCGCCAAGTACTTCGCGATCATCCCCGCGCTGTTTGTCGTCACCTATCCCGAACTACAGGCGCTCAACGTGATGCAACTGGCGACGCCGAACAGCGCGATCCTGTCCGCCGTGATCTTCAATGCGCTGATCATCGTCGCGTTGATCCCGCTCGCCCTGAAGGGCGTGACGTACCGCCCGGTCGGTGCTTCGGCGTTGCTGCGGCGGAACCTGCTCATCTATGGGATCGGCGGAATCGTCGTGCCGTTCGTCGGTATCAAGCTCGTCGATCTTGTCGTCACCGCACTCAGGCTTGCCTAAGGAGGCCATCATGCTTGCTTATCTTCGTCCCGCCGTCGTGCTCCTCGCGCTGATGGTCGCCCTGACCGGAATTGCCTACCCGCTGGCTATCACCGGCGTCGCGCAGGTCGCCTTGCGCGGTCCTGCCAACGGCAGCCTGATCGAACGGAACGGCACCATCGTCGGCTCGGAACTGATCGGACAGCAATTTGCGTCCGAGCGCTATTTCCAGCCGCGGCCCTCTGCGACCAGCGCGCCCGATCCGAAGGATTCCACCAAGACCGTGGATGTGCCCTACAACGCCGCGAATTCGTCCGGTTCGAATCTGGGCCCTACATCCAAGAAGCTGGCCGACCGGGTAAAAGAGGACGTGGACCGCGTGAAAGCCGGCGGGGCCGCACTCGTGCCGGCGGACGCCGCGACGGCCTCCGCCAGCGGCCTCGACCCGCATATCAGCCCGGACACTGCGAACCTTCAGGTCGCGCGCGTCGCCAAGGCGCGTGGCGTCCCGGAGGCGCAATTGCGGGCCCTGATCGTTCGGGAAACGGAAGGGCGTCTTTTGGGATTCCTCGGCGAGCAACGGGTCAATGTGCTCAAACTGAATATTGCCCTGGAAGCGCCGCGCTCCTAATCGCGATAAGCTGCGCGGACAAGGGCCATCATGTCCGCAACCGAAACCCAGAGAGCGTCCCCGGAAGCCCTCTTGGCCCTCGCCAAGAAGGAAGGCCGGGGGCATCTCAAAATCTTTCTCGGCGCCGCGCCCGGCGTGGGCAAGACCTACGCCATGCTGGCCGCGGCCCGCGCCGAGAAAGCCGGGGGACGCGATGTGGCCGTCGGTCTGGTCGAGACGCACGGCCGCCAGGAAACCCAGGCGCTGCTCGATCATCTCGAGCCGCTGCCGCGCAAGCCCATCGCCTACCAAAACAGGGTTCTGCATGAGTTCGATCTCGACGCCGCATTGGCGCGGCGGCCGAGCCTGTTGCTGGTCGATGAGTATGCCCACACCAACATTCCGGGCAGCCGTCACCCGAAGCGATGGCAGGATATCGACGAACTGCTGGCGGCGGGCATCGATGTCTGGACCACGCTGAACGTCCAGCATCTCGAAAGCCTGAACGATGTGATCCAGAAGATCACCAGAGTGCGGGTTCGCGAGACCGTTCCGGATCGTGCGTTCGAAAAGGCGGATGACATCGTTCTGGTGGATTTTCCGCCGGACGAACTGTTGAAGCGCCTGGCCGAAGGCAAGATCTACGTCCAGGAGACGGCCACGCGCGCGGTTGAGAATTTTTTCAAGCCGCAGAACTTGCGGGCCTTGCGCGAACTCGCACTGCGAAGAGCCGCGGAGCGTGTCGATGCCGACCTCGTCGAGCGCATGCAGGCGCAGGCGATCGAGGGTCCGTGGGCGGCCGGCGAACGCATCCTGGCGTGCGTCGGGCCGGACACCATCTCGCCCTTGATCGTGCGCACAGCAAAGCGGCTCGCCGGCCTGATGGATGCGCCGTGGATCGTGGTGACGGTCGAGCGGCCTGGGGGACATATCGACGAGGTGCAAAGGGGGCGTCTGGATGAGGCGCTGAAACTGGCGGAGAGCTTGGGCGCCGAAACGAAAATGCTGGTCGGCAACGACCTGCCGGCCGAAATCCTGCGCTTTGCCAAGTTCGAGAACGTGACGCAGATCGTGATCGGCCGCTCCAGCGGCGGCTTCGTCGCGGAGCTGTTCCGCCGGTCGCTTCCTCACGAGTTGCTTCGCCGGGTGGAGGATATCGCGATCCATTTTGTGACCGGACGCAAGGAGCCGTCGTCGTGGCTGGCGCGACTATGGCCACGCGGGCCGGGCTTGAAGGTGTTGCCGTTTCTCTGGTCCACATTGGCGGTCGCCGCCGCAGTTGCGGTCGGCAGCGGCTTGGCTGCGATTGCGCCGCTCCCGAACCTCTCGATGGTATTCTTGCTGGCGGTCCTGTTCTCTGCCGTCAGCTTCGGCATCTGGCCGGCCATCTACGCTTCAGCGCTGTCGTTCCTTGCGTACAACTTCTTCTTCATCGAGCCGCTTTACACCTTCACCGTTGCCGCGCCTCACGAGTTGTTTGCGCTGGTGATCTTCCTCGCCGTTGCGGTCATGACATCGGCGCTGGGGGGACGGGTGCGCGAACAGGCCCGCATCGCTGCCAGTCGGATGCGGGCGACACGCCGGCTCTACGAGTTTACGCGCAAGTTGTCGGGCCTCGTCACCCTGGACGAAATCGCGGAGGGGGCGGCGACCGAGATCAACGCCAGCCTCAACCGCCCGACTGTGGTTCTGCTCGATCAGAGCGACGACCTGACGCTGCGAGCCGCATGGCCGCCGGAGGACATGCTGGATGCCGCGAGCATGAGTGCGGCGCGCTGGGCGTTCAGTCACGACGAGCCGGCGGGATTCGAGACCGGAACGCTTCCGATCGTTCCTTGGCTGTTCCTGCCGCTGCGGACGCCGCGCGGACGGGTCGGCGTGATCGGAATAGGCCAGCCTGCCGATGGGTCTGCCCTGGATTCCGAATCGCGTGCGCTGCTGGACACCCTTGCCGAGCAGACCGCGGCGGCGTTGGAGCGCGGTTCGCTCGCCCGCGACATGATTACCGCCCGGACTTCGGCTGAGACCGAGCGCGTTCGCAATACGTTGCTGGCCTCTATCTCGCATGATTTCAGGACGCCGCTGGCCTCCATCCTGGGTTCCGCGACCAGCCTGCTCGACTATGGCGACAAATTCGACGCGGCGGCTCGGAACGATCTACTGAGCCACATCAAGCAGGAGGCCGAAAATCTCGATGCGATGGTCCGCAATCTTCTGGCCATCACCCGGATCGATGCCGGCGGGCTGGAATTGCGCTGGGATTGGGTGGACCTTCGTGAAATCGTCCAGCGCGTCGTCAGTGCTTCGTTGCGCCGCGGCATCACCCAGACGGTGGCGATCGAGCTGCCTTCCGAACTCCCACTGGTCAGGGCGGATGCGATGCTCATCGAGCAGGTGTTGGGAAACGTGATTGGCAATGCGCTCATTCACACCGCAAAGGAAACGCGCGTCACGATCGGCGCGGTGACCACGCCGGAGCATGTCTCGCTGCGTGTCACCGACAACGGCCCGGGCATCGCAGCGGATGTCCTTCCGCACGTTTTCGACAAATTCGTTCGCGCCAAAAGCGTGAGCCAAGCCGAGGGACGCGAGGGGACGGGGCTGGGGCTTGCGATCGCGAAGGGCGTCATGGATGCGCACGGCGGATCGATCGCCGCGGAAAGTCCGGTGGCCGACGGGCACGGGGCTCACATCGTTCTGACGTTTCCGCGCACGGAGATGCCGTCATGACCGCGAAGACGCGCGTCCTTGTTGTCGATGACGAGGCGGCCATTCTCAGGTTCCTGAAGCCGGCACTGGAGGCCAATGGCTACGAAATGGTTTCGGCTGGAACGGTCTCGGAGGCTCTCAAGCGCGTCGCCGCAGAGGTGCCCGACATCGTGGTGCTGGACCTTGGCCTTCCCGATGGTGACGGAAAAGACGTGATCAAGCGCGTCCGCGAATGGTCGGACGTTCCAATCGTCGTGCTGTCGGCACGCGACCGTGAAATCGAAAAGATCGACGCTCTCGATCTTGGCGCCGATGATTTCGTGAACAAGCCGTTCGGCGTCGGGGAGCTGATGGCCAGGATGCGGACAGCGCTGCGCCATCGAATGCAGCGCATGGCCGAAACGCCGGTGCTGAAATTGGGCGCATTGGAGATCGACAGCGTCCGTCATCGGGCCAGTCTGGCGGGGCAAGAACTGAAGCTGACCCCGAAAGAGTTCGAACTTCTGTCCTTCCTGGCGCGTCACGCCGGCAAGGTCATCACACACAAACAGATACTTGCAGCGGTGTGGGGCCCGGCCAATACGGAGGATACGCAGTATTTGCGGGTGTATGTGGGGCACCTTCGGCAAAAGATTGAGGAGAGACCGGACGATCCGCGAATTATCGTCACCGAGCCCGGAATTGGGTATCGGATCGCAGAGACGCTTTAACGGTCCATTGCGCGGGCTCCCGCATAAACCGCGCGCGATGCGCCCACTTCACGCCGCATCCCGGCCCGTCCCAATGACGCCGTTGCCGCGTCCCGGCCCTTGCGCTATTCAGAACGAACGCACCCGTAGCTCAGCTGGATAGAGCGTTGCCCTCCGAAGGCAAAGGTCACACGTTCGAATCGTGTCGGGTGCGCCAGCCTCGCTGAAATGCCGTTGCGGCCTTTGCTCGCGCCCCTCTCCCCGCCCGCTATCCGCCCCTTCCGGCCCACGCTAAGCTGACCGAAACCCGGGGCAACACCGGGCTGCATACGTATGGGAGGATACCGTGGGAGTTGGAATTGCGCCCGGCGCGGTTCGCGCCATGTTTCTCGCCGTCGCCGCCATCGCGATCACCCTCACCGGAGCCGCGGCACAATCCGCCGACAAATATCCGGACCGCCCGATCAAGATCATCGTGCCGTTCGCACCGGGCGGCTCGACCGACATCCTGGCCCGCGTGATCGCCCAGAAGATGCTGGAGAACTGGGGCCAGCAGGTCATCGTCGAGACCCGGCCGGGCGCAGCCACCGTGATCGGAACCGGCGCCGCGGCGCAGGCCGCGCCCGACGGCTACACCGTGCTCATCACGGTGAGCAATCTCGCCACCAATCCCGCGCTGCAGCCTTCGCTTCCATACGACGCGGTGAAGGACTTCGAGCCGGTCAGCCTGCTCGGCCAGGCGCCGCTGGTGCCTTACGTGCATCCGAAATTCGCGCCAAAGAACATCAAAGAGCTGGTCGAGTTCGGCAAGAAGAACCCCGTGCCGTTCGGCTCCGCCGGCATCGCCAGCATGACGCATCTCGCCGCCGAATCGCTCAAGGACCAGCACGACATCACGCTGATGCAGCATGTCGTCTACAAAGGTGGTGCGCCGGCGCTCACCGACGCGCTGGCCGGCACTATTCCGATGACGATGGCCACCGTGACGCAGGCGCTGCCGCAATATCAGGCCGGCCTACTCGGCGCGCTCGGTGTCACGTCGGAGAAGCGCCACCGCGCGCTGCCCAACGTTCCGACCTTCCGCGAGCAGGGCTTCGATGTCGTGGTGACGGAGTGGTACGGCATGTTCGCGCCAAAGGGCACGCCGAAGCCGATCGTCGCCAAGCTCAACGCCGAGATGAAGCGCATCCTGGCGCTGGACCTCGGCGAGCGCGTCGCTGCGATCGATCTGACGCCATCAACGCCGGAGGAACTCGGCACCCACCTCAAGAAGGAAATCGACCGCTGGAGCCCGGTGATCAAGAAACTCGGGCTCAAGGCGCAATGAGCATGTTCACTCGCATCCCGCGACGGTTGCCCGTCTGTGTGCTCGCCGGCGTGCTCGCGCTCGGCGGCGGGCCGGCGGCGGCGCAGGACTCAGCCGCTGGATTCTATCGCGGCAAGACCATCCAGGCGGTGATCGGCTATCCGCCCGGATCCACCTTCGAACTGTACCTGCGGCTGTTCACGCAACACATGACCCGGCATGTGCCGGGCCAGCCCAACATCATCATCCAGCACATGCCGGGCGCCGGCTCGCTCAAGGCGACTGGCTATCTCGCCACAGTGGCGGCCCGGGACGGCCTCACCATCGGCATGCCAAATCCCGTCAACACCATCGAGCCGTTGATCGATCCGGAGCGCAGCAAGTTCGATCCGCGGCAGTTCAACTGGCTGGGAAGCCTCAATTCGGAAATCTCGACCTGCGGCATCTGGAACAAGGCGATCAAGACCGTCGATGACCTCAGAACCAAGCCGGTTGCAATGGGCGCCACCGGCCCATCGGCAGGTTCGGCGGTGGACGCCAAGGTGCTGGCTGCGGTGCTCGGTCTCAACTTCAAGCTGGTGACCGGCTATCCCGGCCTCACCGAGGTGCGGCTGGCGTCGAACCGCGGCGAGGTGGACGGCTATTGCGGGCTGCTCGTCTCGTCGATCAAGACGGACACCGCCGACGATTACAAATCGGGCCGCATGACGGTGGCGATTCAGATGGGGCTGAAAAAGCACGACGAGTTCCCGAACGTGCCGAACGCGTTCGATCTCGTCACCAAGGAAGAGGACCGCCAATTGTTCCGCCTGATCTTCGGGCCTTGGACCTACGGCCGCCCGCTGCTGGCGCCGCCGGGCGTGCCGGCGGATCGCGTCGCCGCGCTGCGCAACGCGGTGAAAGCGACGCTCGACGATCCGCAGTTCCGCGCCGAGGCGAACAAGATCAACCTCGAGATCCAGCCGGCCGCGCCCGGCGCGATCGAAAAGGTGCTGGCCGACATCTATGCAACCCCTCAGCCGGTGCTGGAGCGCGCGCGCGACCTGCTCGGCGTCAAGAACCGCTAGTCATGATCGCCGTTCCCAAACTGCCGGCGCACGGCGCCGAAATCCCTGCGCTCGGCTTCGGCACGTCGCCGATGACCGGCTCGTTCTCGGCCGATGAGATCGTCACCGCGCTGAAGGCGGGCTACCGCCACATCGACACCGCCCGGAAATACGGCACCGAGCGCGAGGTCGGGCAGGCCATGCGCGCCTCCGGCGTGCCGCGCGCCGACATTTTCCTCACCACCAAGGTGTCGCACGAGAACCTGCGCGAGGCCGACTTCGCCCGCTCGGTGGAGGAAAGCCTGAATGCGCTCAAGGTGGATTACTTCGATCTCCTCATGATCCACTGGCCCAATATCGAAATTCCGGTGCCGGAGGCGGTGAAGGGGCTGGCCAAGGCGAAGCGGCAGGGCATCGCACGGCACATCGGGGTGGCGAACTTCAACACCACCCTGCTGGACCAGGCCTTGAGCGTCTGCCCGGAGCCGATCGTCGCGCTGCAGGCCGAGTACCATCCCTATCTCGACCAGACCAAAGTGCTGGCGGCCTGCCGCAAGCACGGGCTCGCGTTCGTCGCCTATTGCCCGCTCGGCCGCGGCCGCCTGTTCGACGACAAGGTGTTGCAGGAGATCGCCGCTGGCCGCGGCCGCACCGTGGCGCAGATTGCGCTGCGCTGGCTGATGCAGCAGGGCGTCGCGGCGATCCCGCGTTCGTCGAACCCCGAACGCATCGCAGCAAACCTCGACGTGTTCGATTTCACCTTGTCGGACGACGAGATGCGCCGCATCGCCGCGCTGAAGCGGCCCAACGGGCGCATCGCCGATCCGAAGGGGCGCGTGCCACCCTGGGACTAACGGCCTACGCCGCGCGTTAGCTTGCTGTCGCGTTCGAGACACACCGCCGCCGATCAAATAAGGCGGAGGGCGACATGCGGATTTACAGCCCCGGCGAAAGGCCGATAATGCCCGCAGCCTTGCGCCGCGGCGCCTCGTCAGTTCACCCCGGTTCGGAGTATGCCGATGCAGAAACTTGCGGCGCTTGGGTTCCTTCTGGCGATTAGCGGTCCCGCTTTCGCGCAATCGCATTCGGCCGAGGACGAAGCCGCCTGCACGCCGGACGTGATGCGGCTGTGTTCGGAGTACATCCCGAACCGTGAGGCGATCGTCGCCTGTCTGGTGCAGAAGAAAAGAGAGATGAGCCCCGACTGTTCCAGGGTGTTCGCGCGCCAGCGCGTGTCCGAGGATGAGCGCCGCAAGGGCCGCAAGCCGACGGTCGGCCAGAACACGCAGTGATGGCCGAACGCGCTAGCGATGAGCCGAGCGCGCCATCGCGCTCGCAGCCCCATCGTTCATCTGCCGCAGCGTGTTGACGAAATCCTCCGGCAGCATCCATGGCGACGGCGCGGTCAGTCCCGCGAAGTGCGCGATGTTGCCGGCAAACGCGTTGCAGTTGTAGGTGGCCGCGTTCCAGGCCGGCGAGTTTGCCTGCAGGTGACGGATCTTGGCGACGATCGCCTTATAGTCCGCGGCGCTCAGCATGATGCGATAGCGCGCGGTGGTGTACTCCAGCTCCAGGTCGCCATCGCTCGCGCCGGTCTCGGATGGCACCGGCAGGATGTGGCCGATCAGATAGGTCAGCGCGCTGTCGCCGCGTGGATGCAAGCCGGCAACGTTCTTGGCCGTCAGCTTCTGACCGACGCGGCCGAACACCACGAAGGTGTGGCCGTAGCTGAACGCGGAGCGCGAGCGGAATTCAATGAAGTAGCGCTGCGCAAATGCACCGGCCGCGGGCCGCGACGGCGCATCGACGTGAGAAGCGTCGGCATCTTCAGAGAGCGCGGCTTGCGCGAACGCCGAGTGCGGCAGAACGATCGAGAACGCAAAGGCGCACAGCGCCGCGGCAAGGCCGAAGCTTTTCATGAGATGAGACTCCGCACGTCTGGAAGAATGAAAAGGCCAAGCCCGGCGAAACCGGCGCTTGGCCTCCCATTTGCGTTGTCAGCCCCGGGTGTGGATAGGGGTTTTCCCCTTGCCCACGCCGCCGGCGCAGCCGGCCGAAACCATGACGGAAAGGCACGCGACAAGGGCCAGAGCGATCTTCAGCATTTGCGTCTCCTGGATGAACGGGACGCGTCTACTGCACCTCAAGAATCACGAACCAGACTCCCTGGTAGAGTCGGAGTGCTTTTGGAAAAGTTAAGATCGACGGCGCGCGCGGAACCGGTGCCCGGCGCGCTCCGCCATTGGCCCACCGCGTCGGCCAATGGCCGACGCATCCGCGCTCCAGATTGGCGTAACCTAACAGCGGGCTTACGCGCCGCCGAGCACGTCCTTGGACAAGCGCGAGTATGCATCCTGGCGCAACACGCGGCGCTGCGTGTCGGCGGATGCGATGTTCTTGAGGTCGGCCGGCATAGTGCCCTCGCGCAGCGCCTTCAGCGTGTCGTGCACGGCCTGCACCGACGCCCAGAACGAGTGGTGACCCTGCAGGCAGACTCTCACGCGGCGCGCCGACAGATAGTCAAGGTCCATCAGCTCCTGCGGCACGCCGCCGAGGAACAGCGGCAGCTTCACCGCCGCCGACACCGCGTCGATCTGCGCCTTGGTCTTCACGCCAGCCAGGAACAGCATGTCGATGCCCGCGGCCTCGTAGGCCTTGATGCGCGCGATGGTGTCGTCGAGCCCGGTGATGCCGATCGCGCTGGTGCGGCCGACGATCACCAGCCGCGGATCCTGCCGGCCGGCGATCGCGGCCTTCATCTTGCCGACGCCTTCGGCGATGGTGATGAGATTCTCCTTGCCGGCCGCGCCGAACGGCAGCGGCAGCAGCGTATCTTCGATGGTGAGCCCCGAGACGCCCGCGGTCTCCAGTTCCTCGACCGTGCGCTTCACGCTCATCGCGTTGCCGTAGCCGTGGTCGGCGTCGACCAATAGCGGCAACGAGCCGGCGCGGTTGACGCGGTAGGCCTGCTGCGCGAATTCGGTCAGCGTCAGCACGCAGATGTCCGGCGCGGCCAGCACGGAGAACGAGCCGACCGAGCCTGCCAGCATCATGGCCTCGAAGCCGAGATCCTCGGCGATCCGCGCTGCGATCCCGTCATACACCGACGCCGGATAGATGCAGCGGTTGCCGTTGATGAGGGCGCGAAGACGCTCGCGGCGGCCAGTCCAGTCCATCGTTCCTACCCCATTGCGTGGTTAACCGGACCTTTCCTAGCACGTCCCCGTACGTTGGCCATCGCGTGGCGGGCGCCGAACCGTCCGGAAAGGTTTCGCTAACCTTGACCCAGCTTTAAGCCCGGCCGATGCGGCCCGTTCATCCCTTGCTTCGTTCTCAAACGTAACCTTCGCATGGGCTGAAAGCAGCGACGCATCCAGCGCATGAACACCTCCGAACTCGACATCAACACGCTCTTCATGGTGACGATGCATGTCGAGATCATGCTCGGCCTGCTGCTGTTCTTTGCGTGGACACAGAATTTCGGCAAGACCGCGCTGGCGTGGTGGGGCAGCGCGCACCTGCTGCGTGCCGTCTCGATCATGCTGCTCGGCATGCACGGCTCGGTGCCCGACTGGGTATCGATCGACACGGCCAACGCGGTGCTGTTCGCCTCGTTCGCCCTGACCTGGAGCGGCGCGCGGGTGTTCGATCGCCGCAGCTCCGAGCCGGTCTGGTGCATGGTCGGCGTCATCATCTGGATGCTGGCCTGCCAGTTGCCGCAGTTCGCCGCCTCGGTGGAACTGCGCGCGATGGTCGGCGCAATGATCGTCACGACCTACACCTGGCTCGCGGCCTACGAATTCTGGCGCGGCCGCGACGAAGCGCTGGTGTCGCGCTGGCCCGCGATCTTCATGTTGTTCGCGCACGGCGCATTGTTCCTGCTGCGCACGCCGCTCGGATCGATCCTGCACTTCTCGCCCGGCAGCCCCGTCGCGAGCAGCGCATGGCTCGAACTGCTCAGTCTCGAAGCGTTGCTGTTCACCATCTCGATCGCCTTCATCCTGCTGGCGATGGCGAAGGAGCGCACCGAATACCGCCACCGCGAGGCGGCGCGTACCGACGCGCTGACCGGCGCGCTCAACCGGCGCGGCTTCCTGGAGCAGAGCGCCACGTCGAACCGCTGGGCGATGGACCTGCGGCCCACCGCCGTGATGCTGATCGACCTCGACAATTTCAAGACCATCAACGACCGGTTCGGCCACGCGATCGGCGACAAGGTGCTGCAGATTTTCGCAGAGACGGCGGCGTTCAACATTCCAACGCCCGGACTGATCGGCCGCTGGGGCGGCGACGAGTTCGCGGCGGTGATCTACGACACCACCCGCGAGGATGCGAAGGCTGCGGCGGAGCGGATGCAGCTTGCGTTCCAGAAGATGACGGCGGACATCAACGGCCAGCCGGTCAAGGCAACGCTGTCGATCGGCATGGTGTTCAGCACCGAGGGACCGCTCGATCTCCCGGCGCTGATGGTACAGGCGGACGAGGCGCTGTATCTGGCGAAGGAACTCGGCCGCAACCGGCTCGAAGTTGCGTCGCCGGAAACGGTGTGGAGGACGCCGCCGTCGGGCGGCTCCGAACCGATCCCGTTTCCGCGCAGCAAGTCGGCGGCTTAGAGGCCGCGGCGCCGGCCGTCAGGCCGCGGCAACCGTCATGTCGTCCGGTTCGACGTCGGACAGCATTTCCGTCATCTCACCGGCCACCGAGTTCATCTCGCTGGCGGCCGCAACCAGCACTTCCTTCATGTCGGCGCGGCGTCGCGGCATCGGGATGTAGTAGCGGCCGGAGCGCACCATCGGCCGTGGCGCCAGCACGATGCCGAGCAGACGCTGCTGCAGCGTCTTGGGCGAGATCGGTTTGACGAGAAATTCATGCACGCCGAGCTTGATCGCCGCGTGAACGCGCGAGCGCAAGCCGAGATCGGTGAGCATGATGATCGGCAGGTTCGGCTTGGGGAATGCGTCGGGCGAGCGCACGATGCGCATCACTTCGGGACCGTCCAGCACAGGCATGTCCCAGTTCATGATCATGACGTCGGGGCTGACGGTGCGGATCGCGTCGAGCGCGGCCACGCCGTCCGACGCTTCGTAGATCGCGCGCGCGCCGAGATTGACCAGCATCATGCGCGTCAGCCGGCGCATGTACGGATTGCTGTCCGCCACGAGAACAACCAGGCCTTCGATGGCACGATCGATGTGCTTGGGATTCATTGGGTTAACGCGACCTTATTCATTCCCCGCCGTCTCCGCCAACGTAGCAACCGCGCACTGCGATACCGCTAAACCGATACTTCGAATTGTCCTCAATTCCGGCGCGCGGCCGCGCTCGCGATGCACGTCATTCGATCATCGGGCTCTCGCAGGCCAGCAAATGCGCGGTCACGCGGGCCGGAGCGACGCGGCGCGTTTGCAAATCGATAACCATGCCGGGCTTCGCCGGCCGTCAGTACGCGGTCAGGCGGGCGCCACCACGCGGCGACCGGGCCGCATGAACAGCCAGGCCACGATCACGACATTGACCAGGTTCCAGCCCAGCCCGTTGAGGAACGCAGCCGCATACGATCCGGTGAAATCGAAAATCGCGCCGGACATCCAGCCGCCGAGCGCCATGCCGCCGAGCGTCGCCATCAGCACGATGCCGAGCCGCGTGCCTGCCTCACCCGGGGAGAAGTATTCGCGCACGATGATGGCGTACATCGGCACGATGCCGCCTTGGAACAGGCCGAACAGCGCGGAGATCACGTAAAGCGAGACCATGCTGTCGAACAGCAGATAAAGGAACAGCGCGGCGCCCTGAAGCACCGAACTGACCAGCAGCGTGGCGAGTCCGCCGATCCGGTCGGCGATGAAGCCGCAGGCGATCCGGCTGATCATGCCGAAGGCGAGCATGGCCGAGAGCATCTCGGCGCCGCGCGCCGGCCCGTAACCGAGATCGCCGCAGTACGCGACGATGTGAACCTGCGGCATCGCCATCGCCACGCAGCAGGCGACGCCCGCGACGATCAGCAGCGCCATCAGCGTGTTGGAGGACAGCCCGAGCGTGCCGCGCGTGCCGCTCGACACAGCGCCCGCCGCGAGCACCGCATGTGCCGGCGCACGCCGCCGCATCGCCAGGATCAGCGGCAGCATGATGAGCGCGCAAATCACGCCGACACCGATCTGGGTTGGGCGCCACCCTTGGGTGGAAATGAAATACTGGATCAGCGGCGGCCAGATCACGCCGGACAGGTAGTTGCCGCACGAGGCGATCGCGACCGCGATGCCGCGCCGCTTCGCGAACCAGTGCGAGATATCGGTCATCAGCGGGCCGAACGATCCCGACGCGCCGAAGCCGATCAAACCCTGGGCCAGCGCAAACTGCCAGAGATTGGTGGCATAGCCAGACAGCAAATAACCGAGCGACAGCGCGACAGTGCCGATCAGCAGCGGCCAGACGATTCCGAAGCGATCGGCCAGCCGGCCCATCACGATGCCGCCGCCGCCGAAGCCGATCATGGTCAGCGTGAAAGGCAGCGAAGCATCGCCGCGCGCCACGCCGAAATCGGCCTGCACCGCGGGAAGCGCGACGACGAACGACCACATGCCGACGCTGCCGACAGTGCCGAGCGCAAGCGCGACGCCGAGCCGCGTCCAGGCATGTCTGGAGTCGATGAAATGCGCCGGGCTGGCCCCGGCGCCTGCATGCGTCGTCACGTCAATGGTTCCCGGCAAATGGCACTACCGGGATACACCGTGAGCGGCGGCCGTCATAGGGCCGCGGCGCAAAGCAGCGATGCGATCACGATGAAATTTGGCGATGACGCGGATCAGCGAATGCGATGAAGCGCGCTGCGCCGCATCCGGTGCCATGACTCGCGGAAATTTGCGGACGGTTCGCGGCCAAACCCAGCTAGTGCATCTTCGGCACTTTCATGTGCCGGTTGCGGTCGCTCGATTTCACCTTGGTCTCGAAGCTCTTGCCGTCGCGATAGATCGACATCGGAATCTCGACACCGGCGGCGCCCAGTCCCCAGATGCGGCGATAGAGCCCGGCGAGGGTCCGCACCTCCTCGCCGCCGACCTGAAGCAGCACGTCGCCGGTGCGAAGATCGGCGCGCTGCGCGGGCCCGTCCTTCGCCAGTCCGACCACGATCAGCTTGTCCTCGATCTCGGTGGCGTAGAGGCCGAGCCACGGACGCGACGGCTTGTTGGGCCGCCCGAGCGTGAGCAGATCGTCGAAGATCGGCTTCAGCAGATCGATCGGCACGATCATGTTGATGTCGCCCGGCGGGCCCTGCTCGCGCCCCTCTTGCAATTGCAGCGAGCCGATACCGATCAGTTCGCCGGAACTGTTGATCAGCGCGGTACCGCCCCAGTTGGGATGCGACGGCGCCGTGAAGAGCGCCTCGTCGACGACGTACTCCCAGTAGCCGGCGAACTCCTGCTTGGCGACGATGCGCGCCGCAACCGAGCGCTTGGTGCCGCCGGCGCCGCCGACCACGACCCGTTCGCCCACCGCCACCGCGCTGGAATCGCCGATCGGCAGCGCGGGCAGATCGAGCCGCGCCAGCGCCTGGATCAATCCGAAGCCGGTCGCCTGATCGTAGGCCAGCACGGTACCGGGCACGTTGCGGCCGTCGATCAGGGACAGCCAGATGGTCTCCGCCTCGGTGACAAGATAGCCGATGGTGAGCACGAGTCCGTCGGAGCGGATCAGCACGCCGTTGCCGGCGCGATCGGTGCCGAGCGTGTCGGCGGTGAAGGCGTCGGGCGGTATGATGGCGCGAACGCCGACCACAGCGCTCAGCGCGGATTCCAGATCGTAGGAATAGTCGGCCGGTTTGGGCTGCGCGGCAGCCGGGACCTTCCAATCGCTCACGGAGGCCATTCGCCAAAAACTCCAGCCGTACAAAAGCGGGATCGCTCGGCCACGCCCCGGAAATGTTTCCGGCCGGGCTTTATCCAATATACAAGGGCCGCAAGCCGGGTAAACCGACCGCCAAGGCGGCACCAACAGTTTGTCGAAAGTCCGGCCAGACGCCGGAGAGCGAGCTCAATCGTGCCCATCCCCCTCTCCATCCTCGATCTTTCGCCGGTGACCACCGCCATCACCGGCGCGCAGGCCTTGCACAACAGCATCGACCTCGCCCGCTTCGCCGACCGGCTGGGCTTCGTGCGGTACTGGGTGGCCGAGCACCACAACATGCCCTCGATCGCGAGTTCCGCGCCCGACATCATGATCGGCCAGATCGCCGCGGCAACGCAGAACATGCGGATTGGCTCCGGCGGCGTGATGCTGCCCAATCATGCGCCACTGGTGGTGGCCGAGCGCTACAAGGTGCTGGAGGGGCTATTCCCCGGACGCATCGATCTGGGCCTCGGCCGCGCGCCGGGCACCGACCCGGTCACCTCATACGCGCTGCGGCGGCGGCAGGACGATCCCAACGCCGACGACTTCCTCGACCGATTCCAGGAACTGATGCTGTTCGAGCAGGGCGGCTTTCCGGACAATCATCCGTTCCGCAACGTGCGCGCCATGCCGGCCGACGTCGCGCTGCCGCCGATCTATCTGCTCGGCTCAAGCGACTACAGCGCGCAGCTTGCGGCTCACGTCGGCGCCGGATTTTCGTTCGCGCATCATTTCTCGGATTTCGATCCGGTGATGCCGATGATGATGTACCGCACGCAATTCAAGCCGTCGCCCAACCGCGACAAGCCGCACGCCATTCTCGGCTGTCATGTGGTATGCGCCGCCACCGACGAGGCGGCCGAGCGGCTCGCCAGCACGGTCGATCTCAATTTCGCGCGCCGCCGCCAGGGCCACTACCTGCCGCTGCCATCGCCCGAGGAGGCCGAGGCCCACCAGTATTCGCCGGCCGACAAGGCGCTGATCGGGCGCAACCGCTCCCGGCTGGTGGTCGGCGGCGTCAAAAAGGTCATGGCGCATCTCGAACCGCTGATCGGAAGCACCCAAGCCGACGAGCTGATGGTCACCACCATGATCTTCGATCATGAGGCGCGGAAGCGGTCCTACGAACTGCTGGCGCAAGCGTTCGGGCTATCGCCGCCTGTTTGAGCATGATCTTTTCCGAAAACCGGTTCCCACTTTTCGGGATCATGCTCGAGCGGAATAGTCCGCGCTGCCTCGGGTTCTCTTTGCCATCAGACAGCGTGGAGACCGACCGATGCGCAACATTCCCCTCGCTGCAATTCTCGCACTTGCAGCCACCTGGCCTGCGGCCGCACAAACACGGCCCGCTCCCGGCTTCAGCTTCGACATTTGCTACAGCCGGTGCCTGCAATTCGGCGGCAGCCCGGGCGCCTGTCAGCCGGGCTGTGCAGATCGCGCCGCGACATTGGCGCGCATCCCGGCCGGCGCCAACCGCAGCGCTAACGACGACCCGCGTTCGCCGCGCTATCATGATGCGGAGCCGCGCAAGCCAACGTGGTAAGCGTTCGGAACGTAGGGAGGATTCGATGCCGAGGTTGGGACCGTTCGCGCTTGCCGCCATCGCCGGCGGGTTGCTTCATACGGCTGCCTCGGCGCAGAGCGACTATCCCAACCGCGTGGTGAAGGTGGTCAACCCTTACGTCGCCGGCAGCACCACAGACGTGCTTGCCCGCGCGCTGTCGGCCGGAATGTCGAGCCGTCTCGGCCAGCAGTTCATCGTCGAGAACCGCGCCGGTGCCGGCGGCGCGCTCGGCACCGCGGGCGTGGCCCGCGCCGACGCCGATGGCTACACGCTGCTTTATGCGCCCGCGCTGGTTCTGACCGTTCATCCGCAGGACCGCACCGACACCGGCTACAAGCCGGACGCGCTGGTTCCGATCTGCCAGTCCTTCGTCAACGCGATGGCGCTGGCGGTGCGGATGGACTCGCCGATCAAGAGCATCGCCGACCTGGTGACGGCTGCCAAACAGAAACCCGGCGCGCTGAATTACGGCCATCAGGGCGTGGTGACGATCCCGCATCTCGCCATGGAGGAATTCCTGATCGCCGCGGCAATCGACATCAAGGACATCCCGTTCCGCGGCGAGCCGCTGGTGATGACCGACCTGCTCGGCGGCCGCATCGACGTCGCATCGCTGGTGCTCGGCACGGTGGCGGGACAGAACGTGCGCGTGATCGGCATTTTCTCCGAGACCCGGCACCCTTCGTTCGCGGACGTTCCGACCGTCAAGGAGCAGGGCTACGACGTAAGCCCGATCAGCTTCGGCGGACTGCTGGCGCCGGCCGGCACGCCTGAGCCGGTGCTCGCCAAGTTGTCACAAGCATGTGATGGCGCTGCGAAGGACGAGGCCTACAAGTCGGTGGCGCTGCGCGCCGCGCAACCGCCGGACTATTACGACGACGCCAAGGGCTTCCGCGCCAGGCTCGCGCGCGACACCGCGGCGAAGGCGCGCGTTCTCGCGCGCATCAAGTCCAGGCCGCAGTAAGCTCCAGCTACGCGAACCCCGGCGCGAGGCCGGGGTTCGTCACGCTTCCACTCAACGCACGTCACTGACGCTACGCGACGCGACTACTGCGCTTGCGGGGCCGGCGTCATGCCGGTCTGCTGCGGCACCGGCGGCGGCGGGTTGATGGCCGCTTCGTTGGTGCAGATGTCCTTGAACAGCACCGCACCCTCCGGCGTGTATTCCTTGGTGAGGCAGGTGCAGCGGTTGGTCGTGACCAACGGCGCAGCGCCATACACCACCGGGCGGGCCGCGTAGATCACGGGGCGCGGGTAATAGACGTGGCGATGACCGTGCCAGTGATGGCGATGACGGTGGAAGTGGCCGACATGGCGATGACCGCCGTGCATGCGGACATGACCCATGCCGCCGCCTCGGCCGCCGTGGCCGCGCATGCCGTGTGCGTCGGCGGATGACGTCGTGGCGGTGAGCATCGTGGTGCTGAGGGCTGCGACCGCAGTCAGCGCGATGATGGTGGACTTGATGAACATGGAACTTTCCTTGAGTTGGCCTTGTATGCCTTCGCAAGGTTGGTCGGCGTGCCCTCGGGAAAGGTTCAGCAGACCCCCGCCCACCGCGGTTCAAATCCGGGCTGGCGATGCTATAAGTGCCCGCGCAATCCATGTTTTTCGTAACGTTGGGAGGTCTACTTTGGGTAAGCAATTCACGCTCACTGCCGCCGACAATCACAGTCTCGGCGCCTATCGCGCCGATCCGAAGGGCGCGCCGAAGGGCGGCATCGTCGTCATTCAGGAGATTTTCGGGGTCAACAATCACATCCGCAACGTCTGCGACCGGTTCGCCGAGGAAGGCTACGTCGCCGTTGCTCCCGCGCTGTTCGATCGTCAGATCAAGAACTACGAGTCCGGCTATTCGCCGCCCGAGATCGAGAAATCCCGCAGCTACATCGCAAAGCCCGATTGGGACGCAATGCTGCGCGACACCGACGCAGCCATCAAGGAGATCAAGTCGGCCGGTCCGATCGCGGTGGTGGGATTCTGCATGGGCGGATCGATCGCTTACCTCTCGGCCACGCGGCTCTCCGGCCTGAGCTGCACGGTCGCCTACTACGGCGGCGTCATCGTCAAGTTCGCCGACGAGAAGCCGAAGTGCCCGGTGCAGATGCATTTCGGCGAGAAGGACCACGGCATCCCGATGTCCGACGTCGAGATCGTCAAGCAGAAGCGCGGCGGCGACTGCGAGATCTACGTCTATCCGGACGCGGGCCACGGGTTCCACTGCGACGAGCGCGGCAGCTTCCACAAGGCCAGTGCCGATCTGGCGTATGGACGCACCACGGCATTCCTCGCCAAGCACATGAAGAAGTGATGCTGCATTCCCGCGATGGAACCGGAAAGTTCCATCGCACAGTTCCATCGCGTGAATTGCGAATGCGGTATTGAAAAAACTTTGAATGGCCTGCGTAAGCTTTCCTTTAAGAGGCCGCCCGTAGTCTGATCGACGAGGGAAGGCTGTTCTGAAGCGAGAGCTTCAGCACGCGTGGCAAGTACCTCCATCGGGCCGCACGGGAAACCGTGCGGCCCCTTTTTTATTGGGACGCCTTACTCCACCGAGATGTTCGCCTCCCGCACCACCTTGCCCCACTTCTCGGTCTCGTCGGCCAGCAGCTTGCCGAACTCGGCCGGCGTCATCGGCGTGGGCACACCGCCAAGCTGGGCAATGCGCTCCTTGATCTTGGGATCGGCGAGCGCGGCGTTGAACGCCTTGTTGAGGGTCTCGACGACCGGCGCCGGAATCCCCTTCGGGCCGGCCACGCCATAGAACACGCTCGCCTCATAGCCCGGCACCGTTTCGGCGACGGTCGGAAGGTCCGGTAGCGCCGCGTTGCGCTTCACGGTCGTGACGGCAAGCGCCCTGAGCTTGCCGGTTCTCACGAACTCGATCGAGCCCGGCAGGTTGTCGAACAGCGCGTGGACCTTGCCGGTCATCAGGTCGGGATAGATGCCGGCCGAGCCGCGATACGGCACATGCAGGATGTCGAGCTTGGTCATCATCTTGAACAGTTCGCCCGACATGTGGACCGAGGTGCCGTTGCCGGACGATGCGAATGTCAGCTTGCCGGGATTGCCCTTCACATAGGCGATGAACTCGCCGACGGACTTCACCGGCAGATCGGGCGGCACGACCATGATGTTGGTGAGGTTCATGGTGCCGGCGATCGGCGTGGTGTCGCGCACATGGTTGAACGGCAGGTTCTTGTAGAGTGTCTGGCCGATCGCGTTGTTGGGCGCGACGAACATGATGGTGTAGCCGTCCGGCGGCGACTCGATCACCGACTTGGCGGCGAGCATGCCGCCCTGCCCCGCCCGATTCTCGACCACACAGGGCGCACCGAGATGCGGGGTCAGAAACTCGCAGAAAATGCGGGCGACGATATCGTTCGGGCCGCCGGCCAGGAAGCCGACGACGAATTTGATCGGGCGGTTCGGGAATTTGTCTTGGGCGACGGCCGGCGCCACGGCGCCGCAGAGCATTCCAATCAGCAAGGCTACAGAACGGAGCTTACGCATCGCGATCTCCCCGGGTTGGAGACCGCATCCTACGCCAGCCGGCGGCCTTCTAGAACCAGCGTTCGCTGACTGTGACAACGTCACCGGGCCGCATCTTGTAGCGGAGCGGCAGCGGGAAGCGCTGCGGCACGCCCTGCACCTTGCGGGTAATAGTGACGCTCGACTTGGTGGCGCGCGGCGTAAAGCCGCCGGCGATCGCCACCGCATTCTCCACCGTCATGTGCGGCACGAACGGATACTGGCCAGGATATGTGACCTCACCCAGCACGAAGAACGGCCGGTAGACCTCGACCTCGACGGCGACGCTGGCATCGCGAACGAAGCCGCCGCCGAGCTTGCTCTTGATCGAAGCGGACAGCGAGGCGGTGCTGATGTCGCGCGCCTGCACCGCGCCGATCAGCGGCATGGTGATCATGCCGGCGGCATCGACCGTGTATGTGTTGGAGAGCGTGTCCTGGCCGAACACGACGATGCGCAGCTTGTCGCCGGAGTCGAGCGTGTAGGGCCCGTGGTCTTCGGGCAGTTCGCGCACCGGCACGTACTGCGTGACATGGCGCATCGGGTAGGACGGTCGCGGTGCCGGGACATAGGCCGCCGGCGGCGGGCCATAGCTCGGCGGCGGCCGGTAGGCGGCAGGCGGCGGACCGTAGGATGGCGGTGGACCGTAAGACGGCGGCGGGCTGTAGGCCGGGCGATAGCCGGGGGGCGGCCCATAGGCAGGCCGATAACCGGGAGACGGGCCGTATCCGCTGGGCGGCTGCCGATAGGCCGGCGCGCCGTAGGTCATCTCATCAAGATCGGAGCGCACCATCTGCGGCGAAGCGGCGTAAGCCCGCATCCCGGGATGCTGCGCGTACTGCGGCGCAGGCTGACGCGCGCAGCCAGACATGGCGGCGGCCGCTGCGACCAGTATCAGTAATCGGCAAACGCGCATGCGAGGGGCGAATCCGTCAGAACGCCGGCAAAGGTTAAGTGCGATTAACGCCCGGTTATGGTTAACAAAGCCCTTAAGGCCGTGCGTTCCGGCGCCTCAAAAACAAAAAGGGCCGCAAATGCGGCCCTTTCGTTGGCTTCTGGTGACAGTGCTAGTGCGCTGCGACAGCCCCCGCGCCGACCGGACACGACACGCCGGTGCCGCCCAGCCCGCAATAGCCCATCGGATTCTTCGCCAGGTACTGCTGGTGATAGTCCTCGGCGAAATAGAACTCCGGCGCATCGACGATCTCGGTGGTGATCGCGCCGTAGTTCATCTTCTTGAGCGCGCGCTCGTAGGCGGCGCTTGATTCCTCGGCGGCCTTCTTCTGGGCCGGCGTGGTGACGTAGATGCCCGAACGGTACTGCGTGCCGACGTCGTTGCCCTGGCGCATGCCCTGGGTCGGATCGTGGCTCTCCCAGAACGTCTTGAGCAGCTTGTCGAACGACACCTTGTTGGGGTCGTAGACCACCAGCACCACCTCGTTGTGCCCGGTGCCGCCGGAGCAAACCTCCTCATAGGTCGGATTGGGCGTGTGGCCCGCGATATAACCCACCGCCGTCGCATGGATGCCGTCGCGAAGTTCCCAGAACTTGCGCTCGGCGCCCCAGAAACAGCCCATGCCGAACACAGCGGTCTCAAGTCCCGCGGGGTATGGGCCCTTCAGCGGGTTGCCGTTGATGAAGTGCTGCTTGGCGGTCGGGATCGGCAATGCCCGGCCCGGCAGCGCATGGTCCTTGGAGGGAATCGAAAGCAATTTCTTGAACCCGAACATCGGTGCTCTCCTGAAATCTCTGCGGTGAATATAGGGCGTCCGGGGCCCCGAGGCACGGCCCAGAAGCGATCAGGGGCGATCACGGCCGGTCACGATCCTGTTCCCCTCCAGGCCCGGGCAACCTATGCTGCGGCGAACTCGTCGTTGGAGGCTCCCTTGACCACGCTGAAGACCCTCGCCGGCGCCTGCGCCATCGTGCTCGCCGCAGCGCTACCGGCCCAGTCGCAAACCATGCCGCCGGATTACGGCCCGCCGATCGGGCTGGAAACCGCGCGCAAGGCGATGTCCGCGGCCGAGGCCGAGGCGTCGAAGAACAACTGGCCGGTGGTGATCGCGATCATCGACAGCGGCGGCCACATCGTCATGCTGCACCGGCGCGACAACGCCCAGCTTGCCTCGCTGGAGATTGCCCAAGGCAAGGCGACGACCGCGCTCAAGTTCAAGCGCCCGACCAAGGTGCTCGACGACGCCATCTCCGGCGGCGGCGCCGGCGTGCGTTTTCTGGCGCTGAAGGACATCACGCCGCTGGAAGGCGGCTTCCCGATCGTTATGGACGGCAAGATCGTCGGCGCGATCGGCATTTCCGGCGTGCTGTCGGGGCAGGACTCGCAGATCGCGCGCGCCGCGATCGACGCGCTGAAATAATTCAGTCGCGCGCGTAACCGATCAGCGGCTTCTTCTTGCGGCCGAGCACGATCAGCAACGCGCCGAGCGCGGCGAAAATCGCAGCCGCCGGCTGTTCGAGCAGCGGCCCGATCGCCAGACTCCACAACGTGCCGGACAACCGCTCGACCGCGGCCTGCGCCGCCTGCAGGCTGGAGCCGTGGACCTCGATCCAGAATTGGCTGAGCGCGGTCGCATAGAAGGTGCGATCCGCGATCGATTTCATGCCGTCGTAAATCACGAAGATGAAGGCAAGCGCGAGCAGCATCAGCCCAAGAAATCGCAGCAAAAATCGGATCATGAAGTCGTCCCAACACGCCTGCCCGCACCGGATTAGCCCGGTAAATGTGGCCATTCAATTGCCGCGGTGCCACAGCTTGCAAAGCGCCCTATTCGAGCGCACGCCGTTCCGCTAACGTTTCCCCGAACCGGCCCGCCGGGCGTCAGTAGAGTGTTGAAATGGCAAAGAAATCCAGCGGTAACCGGCCCACCATTACCGATCAGGAAGCGCTCCTTTTCCACAGCCAGGGCAGGCCCGGCAAGCTGGAGGTGATCGCCACCAAGCCGATGGCGACGCAGCGCGACCTGTCGCTCGCCTACTCCCCGGGCGTCGCGGTGCCGGTGCTCGCCATCGCCGAGGACGAGAGCAAAGCCTACGACTACACGGTCAAGGGCAACTTCGTCGCCGTCATCACCAACGGCACCGCCATCCTGGGTCTCGGCAATCGCGGCGCGCTCGCCGCCAAGCCCGTGATGGAAGGCAAGGCGGTGCTGTTCAAGCGCTTCGCCGACATCGACTCCATCGACCTCGAGGTGAACACCGAGGATCCCGACGAGTTCATCAACTGCGTGAAATTTCTCGGCAAGGGCTGGGGCGGCATCAACCTCGAGGACATCAAGGCGCCGGAGTGCTTCATCATCGAGGACAAGCTGCGCGAGCTGCTCGATATTCCGGTTTTCCATGACGATCAGCACGGCACCGCGATCATTTCCGCCGCGGGCCTGATCAATGCGCTGGAGCTCACCGGCCGCGACATCAAGACCACCAGGCTGGTCTGCAACGGCGCGGGCGCCGCCGGCATTGCCTGCCTCGAATTGCTTAAGGCGATCGGCTTCCGGCACGACAACCTGATCCTTTGCGACACCAAGGGCGTGATCTACGAAGGCCGCACCGAAGGCATGAACCAGTGGAAGTCGGGCTTCGCAGTGAAGACCTCGGCGCGCACGCTGGCCGATGCGCTGGTCGGCGCCGACATTTTCTTCGGGTTGTCCGCCAAGGGCGCGGTCACCAAGGAGATGGTGAAGTCGATGGCGCCGAAGCCGATCATCTTCGCCATGGCGAACCCCGATCCGGAGATCACAGCGGAAGAGGTGGCCGAGGTGCGCGACGACGCCATCATGGCGACGGGCCGCTCCGACTACCCGAACCAGGTTAACAACGTGCTCGGGTTCCCTTACATCTTCCGCGGTGCGCTCGACGTCCGCGCCACCACCATCAACATGGAGATGAAGATCGCGGCGGCGCAGGCGCTTGCGCAGCTCGCACGCGAGGATGTGCCCGACGAGGTCGCCGCGGCCTACGGCGTGCGCTTCAAGTATGGCCCCGACTACATCATTCCGGTGCCGTTCGATCCGCGGCTGATCTCCTACGTGCCGCCCGCCGTCGCCAAGGCCGCGATGGACACCGGCGTTGCGCGCAAGCCGATCGCCGACATGGACGCCTACCGGGAATCGCTGCGCCGCAGGCGCGATCCGGTGGCCGGCGTGTTGCAGCAGGTGTTCGAACGGGTCCGCCGTTCGCCGAAGCGCGTGGTGTTCGCCGAGGGCGAAGAGGAACAGGTGATCCGCGCCGCCGCGACCTTCGTGCACGAACGGCTCGGCACCGCGCTGCTGGTCGGCCGCGAGGACCGCGTGCGGCAGAGCGCGAAAAATCTCGGCATCGAACTTGGCCGCGGCATCGAGATCGTCAATGCCGCGCTGTCCACGCGCAACGCGCAATACGCCGCTTATCTTTACGAGCGTCTGCAGCGCCAAGGCTATCTGCTTCGTGACGTGCAGCGGCTGGTCAACACCGACCGCAATCATTTCGCGGCCTGCATGGTGGCGCTCGGCGACGCCGACGCCATGGTGACCGGCGTGACGCGCAACTTCTCCGTGGCGCTGGAGGACGTGCGGCGCGTGATCGATCCGAAGCCGGGCCATCGCGTGATCGGAATTTCCCTCGTACTGGCGCGCGGCCGCAACGTCGTGGTCGCCGATACCGCCATCACCGAAATGCCGAAGGCCCACGATCTGGCCGACATCGCGATCGAGGCGGCCGGGGTGGCACGCAGGCTCGGCTACGAGCCGCGGCTCGCGCTGCTCGCGTTCTCCACGTTCGGCCATCCGCCGGGCGAGCGCTCCGCGCACGTCATAGAGGCCGTAAAGATCCTGGATCAGCGCCGGGTGGATTTCGAATACGACGGCGAAATGTCCGCCGACGTCGCGCTCAATCCGGAGGCCGCCGCGAATTATCCGTTCAGCCGCCTCTCGGGGCCGGCCAACGTGCTCATCATGCCGGCGTTCCACTCCGCGTCGATCTCGACCAAAATGCTGCAGGAGCTTGGCGGCGCGACCGTGATCGGTCCGCTGCTGGTCGGGCTCGACCGCTCGGTGCAGATTGTGCCGATGACCGCGAAGGACACCGAGCTGGTCAACATGGCCGCTCTCGCAGCCTTCGGGGTGAGCGGCTGAGCTTGCGGCTCACGAGCCCGCGCTCCGCTGCATTGCCTGCCGCCGCGCTGGCGGTGGTGCTGACAGCTGAAGCCTTGGCGCAGACCTGCCCTCACGCCGAACCGGAGGCGGCGCTGCGGCACGCCGCCGAACAAAAAATGGCGGCGTTCGAACTGACCCGCGACTGCGCAATGATCCCGGAACTGGTGGCGATGCTGCGCCGGCACGGCGCGCTGGTCCGCTCGATCGAGCGGGACTGCAAGGACGTGGTGGTGATGAGGGGCGATGGTCCCAAGATGCCGATCGAGGCCGAGCTGCGGCAGTTCTGCGAGGCCGGACCTTTATCGCCGCAACCGCCTGCAAAGCGCTAGCACCCCCGGTTGCAGCAGCCGCAAGGTGTGCTAGTGGACGGCAACAATGCAGGGAGCATCCAATGACCGCGCGTAAACTTTCCGGCGTGATCGCCGCCGTCGCCACGCCCGTCGGCGAGGACGGTACGCCCGACACCGCGCGCGCGACCAAGCTCGCGCGCTTCCTGCTCGACAACGGCTGCAATGGCCTCAACGTGCTCGGCACCACCGGCGAGGCGACCTCGTTCTCGCTGGAGGAGCGCAGGCGCGTGATGAACGCCTACCGCGATGCGGGCCTGCCGCTGGACCGGCTGATGGTTGGCACCGGCGCGGCGGCGACCGCGGACGCCGTCGCCCTCACCCGCCATGCCGCCGAACTCGGGTTTGCCGGCGCGCTGCTGCTGCCGCCGTTCTATTACAAGGGCGTTCCGGACGACGGCCTGGTCGCCTACGTCGATACCGTGGTGCAGGCGAGCGCGGCCAAGCCGATCCCGATCTATCTCTATCACTATCCGGCGCAGTCGGGCCTGCACTGGCATGTCGTGCTGGTGAAGCGGCTGCTGGAAAAATTCGGCTCGCGCATCGTCGGCCTGAAGGACTCGTCCGGCGACATGACCTACGCGCGCGAGGCCGCAGCGATTTCGAAGAACTTCGATGTGTTTCCGTCAACCGAGGCGGTGCTGATCGAGGCGAAGAACGGCGCGTTCGCCGGCTGCATTTCCGCCACCGCGAACCTCAATCCCGACCTGTGCCAGCGCGCCTGGAGCACCGGCGACCAGACCTCGCTCGATGCCGCTGTGACAATCCGCAAGCTGTTCGACGGCAAGGCGCTGGTGCCCGGCGTGAAAGCCCTGCTCTCACACATCCACGGCGATCCGGCGCTCGGCCGGGTGCAGCCGCCGCTCGCGGCGTTTCCGGCCGCCGACCGCGCCGCGGTGGTCGCAGGCTACGACCAGGTGCGCGCCAAGCGCGTGGCGTAAGGCGGCCCGGCGCCTGTCCGCCGCGCCAAATCCACGCCTCAGGCGGTTCCCGGAGCCGGGATGGCCGGACCTTGGCCGCAGCAGTGCCGCGGCCGATGGCTACAACGGCACGTTGACGCCTTGGGAGGGGGTGACTATAAGCACCGCGCTGGCTGCGGAAGACCTCGCCGCCTTTGAATTTCAGGCACTGCCCGTCCACAGAAGCGTTGATCCGAGTCCATGGCCAACACCAGTTCCGCACGCAAAGCCGCCCGCAAGATCGCCCGCCGCACCGTCATCAACAAGGCGCGGCGCACCCGCGCCCGCACCGCCGTCGGCGCGGTTGAGGACGCGATCGCCTCGGGCGACCGCAACAAGGCGCTTGAGGCGATGAAACTCGCGGAGCCGCAGCTCATGAAGGCTGCCCAGCAGGGTCAGGTTCATCACAATACGGCCAGCCGGAAGATCTCGCGTCTGACCAAGCGGATCGCCAAGCTCGGCAAGTAGCGGTTGCGCCGGCGGCTGGTGCAGCCGCGGCGCGCCCCTCTCCCACACCGCTGATTATTCGACTTTATTCGCCCTGCGGCCGGTTCGCGGGGCGCTTGCTTGTGCGCCCGCGGATCGCGAAATCCACAAGCCCGGTTTGAGCAAACGTTGTTGCTCCGCTGCAACATGGCTCATAAGAACCATGCCTATACGTATTTCTACTGATATTCATAACTGGCGATTCCACGGGCTTTTCAACGCTTCCACACAGGGGGCTACCCGCCTTCGCCGCACAGAAAAAGCCCATACCCACAAAGGGTTTACCATAAAAGCCGAGCCGAGGACTTGGAGTCGGGCGATTGACGGAGGCGCGCGAAAAAAATCGTCATCGCGGCGTTACGCGGCTGTCATAAACTTTCACGTCTCCTATGATTTTTTGCGCCAATTCAATGCGTTGTGGATAGCTCATGCGCGTTTTCCACATCGCTGCGGCCCTCCGAAAAATCACGTCCCGCCTGCGTTTGCGCGGAGTGCGCCATTGCGGGCCACTCGCTCCGTGCTATTTTTTTCTGGCTTCCGGGCCGCCCGCGAAATCAGAAAAGGCAGGTATCCAAGTTCATCGAGGATGAGAGCGCGGGTTCTGACTCCAGTTGGTCCTGCTCTCAGCATGTCATCGGCGAATAGCTTGATAGTACCCGCAGTTTACTGATCTTTGCGAACACCGTTCTCGCATCGTGCGGCGGGCCGAAGCTGAGGGTCGAGTACTTCTAAAATCTGATCGGCATCTCCGTCGCGGGGCACCCTCGCGATGACGAGGGGGGTATTATGTCTACTGGGTGGGAAAAATCACTGGCTGCGAGCGTGCTCGCATCCCTGCAACCCGGTCGCGCCGCCTGGCTGAAGGCTGAGCGCGACGCCAAGGGTCCCTTCCCGAGTACGAGGTCGATGCCGCTGCAAAGCGGCTGACCGCTCCGCCTGCTTCGCGTCGAGCTGCCTTCGCGCGCACCGCGAAGGCGAACGCCCCTTCAACCAGTCTGCGTTTCGAGTGACCGCGCGTAACGGCCAAGCGGCGCGCCGCCGCCCGTTTCACCGAGTTCCTGTTCACCGTCCAATTCCCGAGAAGAAAAAATGACCACCACGGATCCGGAGCGCTGGGAGCGCGTCAAAGGCCGCCTTCGCGCCGAAGTCGGCGAAGAGATTTTCCAAAGCTGGTTCGCCCGCATGGAACTGGAACGCGTCCACGAAGGCATGGCGCATCTGTCCGTGCCGACGCGCTTCCTCAAGAGCTGGATCCAGTCGCACTACATCGACCGCCTGCTGAACTGCTGGCAGGCCGAGCACCCCGATATCCAGAAGCTCGACGTCACCGTGCGCAGCGCGGTGCTTCGCACCGTGGTGCCGAAGGCCAAGCCGATCGAAGCGATCGATTTCGGCCGCGGCACCAGAGGGGACAGCGGCGAGGCGCGCACGGCGTTCGGTCCGGTCGCAAGCGGTCACGATGCACTCGGCGGCTCGCCGCTCGATCTGCGGCTGACGTTCGACACCTTCGTGATCGGGCGCTCCAACACGCTGGCTCACGCCGCCGCCAAGCAGGTCGCAGCGGCGCGCCGCAACGACCCGGTGATGTTCAACCCGCTCTACATCCACGCCGGTGTCGGCCTCGGCAAGACGCATCTGCTGCAGGCCATCACCTGGGCGGGCAACAACGGCTCCGAGCGCAAGGTGCTGTATCTCACCGCCGAAAAGTTCATGTACGGCTTTGTGTCGGCGCTGCGGACGCAGACCGCGCTGGCCTTCAAGGAAGCGCTGCGCGGCATCGACGTGCTGGTGATCGACGACCTGCAGTTCCTGCAAGGCAAATCGACCCAGGCCGAGTTCTGCCACACGCTCAACGCGCTGATCGACGCCGGACGCCAGGTTATCATCGCGGCCGACCGGCCACCCACCGACCTGGAAAGCCTCGACGACCGCGTGCGCTCGCGGCTGGCGGGCGGGCTGGTGGTCGAGATGGGACCGCTCGGCGAGGAACTGCGGCTCGAGATCCTGAAGTTCCGCGTCACCGCGGCGCGGCAGTACCATCCAAGCTTCGACGTGCCGGCCCCGGTACTCAGCTACATTGCCAAGGCCGTCACCCACAACGGCCGCGACCTGGAAGGCGCGGTCAACCGCCTGCTCGCCCATAACAAGCTCACCGGCCAGCCGGTGACGATGGAAATGGCCGAGCGCGAGGTGCGCGACCTGATCCGCCCGCAGGAGCCCAAACGGGTCAAGATCGAGGACATCCAGCGGATTGTGGCGCGGCAGTACAACGTGAGCCGATCCGACCTCTTGTCCTCGCGCCGCACCGCCAACGTGGTGCGCCCGCGCCAGGTGGCGATGTACCTCGCCAAGACCCTCACACTGCGCTCGCTGCCGGAAATCGGCCGGCGGTTCGGCGGCCGCGATCACACCACGGTGCTGCACGCCGTCCGCAAGATCGAAGGCCTGGTCGGCAACGACGCCATGCTGGCCGACGAGATCGAAGTCCTAAAGCGCCAGTTGCAGGAATAGCGCAGGCGTTTGAAACACGCAGCCGGCGCCCAGGCGCCGGCTGTTGTTTTTTGCCGCCCGCGCAAGCCGTGAATCGCAGGGAAAACTTGCCCCAAGCGACACGCGGCCCTTGCGAAAATGGCGTAACCACGCCACTTTTCATGCCCTTCCGAGAAACCCAGGCGCAGCCATGAAGGTTACCGTCGAGCGCGCAGAGTTGCTCAAATCGCTGGGCCACGTTCACCGTGTGGTGGAGCGCCGCAACACCATTCCGATCCTCGCCAACGTGCTGATGCGGGCCGAGAAGTCCGCACTCAACTTGAAGGCGACCGACCTCGATCTTGAGGTGATTGAATCGATCAAGGCCGACGTCGCGCCGGGCGGCTCGACCACGGTGCCGGCGCACATGTTCTACGAAATCGTGCGCAAGCTGCCCGAGGGCTCGCAGGTGGTGCTGGAGGCGTCCGGCGATCGCGCCGTGATGTCGATCCGCGCCGGGCGTTCCCGCTTCACCTTGCAGACGCTGCCGGAAAGCGACTTCCCCGATCTCGCCGCCGGCGACATGACGCACAAGTTCAAGATCGCCGCCAAGGACTTCAAGCGGCTGCTCGACAAGACCCAGTTCGCGATCTCGACCGAGGAGACGCGCTACTATCTCAACGGCATCTATCTGCACATCGCCGGCACCGGAAAGACCGCGACGCTGCGCGCGGTGGCGACCGACGGCCACCGGCTGGCGCAAGCCGAGCTTGCCGTGCCTTCCGGCGCAACCGGCATGCCGGGCCTGATCGTGCCGCGCAAGACCGTCAACGAGGTTCAGCGGCTGGTCGAGGACAGCGATGCGGAGATTTCCATCGAGGTGTCGTCGGCGAAGATCCGCTTCACGTTCGGCGACGTCGTGCTGACCTCCAAGCTGATTGACGGCACTTTCCCCGACTACGGCCGCGTGATCCCGAGCGGCAATGACAAGGAATTGACGGTCGATAAGAAGGATTTCGAAGCAGCCGTGGATCGTGTCTCCACGGTGTCGAGCGAGCGCGGACGCGCGGTCAAGCTCGCGCTGTCCACCGGCAAGCTCATCCTCTCGGTGACCAATCCGGATTCCGGCAGCGCCACGGAGGAAATCGAGGTCGATTACGCCGGCGATCCGATCGATATCGGCTTCAACTCGCGTTACCTGCTCGACATCGCGGCGCAGCTCGACGGCGAGGTGGCGGTGCTCAAGCTTGCCGATCCCGGCTCGCCGACGCTGATCCAGGACAAGGACGCCAAGGGCGCGCTCTACGTTCTGATGCCGATGCGGGTGTAGCGGTTTACGCCGGCGCGCGATCTGGAATTCCGTCATGCCCGGCCTTGTGCCGGGCATCCACGTCTTTAGCTTGCTGTGACATTCAAGGCGTGGATGGCCGGGACATAGGCGAGCAAAGCGACGCCGTCCTTTGGACGGCTATGCCCGGCCATGACGCAGTGATCTGCCGATACAAGCCATGACCGCCGCCGCGATCCGCCGCCTGACGCTCACCAACTTTCGCAGCTACCACGCCGCGAGCCTCACCATTGCGGGCAACCTGGTCGTCCTCAACGGACCGAACGGCACCGGCAAGACCAACCTGATCGAGGCCGTGTCCTTTCTCGTGCCTGGACGCGGCCTGCGACGCACCACGCTGGACGAGGCGGCGTTCTCCGAGGGCACCGGCGCCTGGGCGGTGTCGGCCGAGGTGGAGGGCATGCTCGGCCTCGCCACGCTCGGCACCGGGATCGAGGCCGCCTCCAACGAAGAGACCACGCGCTCCCGGCTGTGCCGGGTCGATCGCGAGCCGGTCTCGTCCGCTGCGGCCTTCGCCGACCACCTGCGGGTGATCTGGCTGACGCCTGCGATGGATCAACTGTTCATGGGACCGGGCGCCGAGCGGCGGCGCTTCCTCGACCGGCTGGTGCTGGCGGTGGACGCCGAGCACTCCAGCCGCGTCAACGCGCTGGAGCGTGCGTTGCGCTCGCGCAACCGGCTGCTCGAGGAAACGCGGCCCGACACCCACTGGCTCGACGCGATCGAGCATGAGACCGCGGAGCTTGCCGTGGCGGTCGCCGCGATGCGTGCGGAGACCGTCAAACGCCTGCAGGGCGCGCTGGCCTCGCGACAGGACGATGCGTTTCCCTCGGCCGAGATTGCGCTCGACGGCTGGATGGAACGGCTGGTGGGGGACCATCCGGCGGTCGAGATCGAGGACCGCTACCGCACGGTGCTGCGCGATAATCGCGCCCGCGACGCGGCCGCGGGCCGCACGCTCGACGGACCGCATCTCACCGATCTCCAAGTGGTCTTCCCTCTCAAGAACATCGCCGCCGCCGACGCATCGACCGGCGAGCAGAAGGCGCTGCTGATCGGCCTCGTCCTGGCACATGCCGGACTGATCGCCGAGATGACAGGGTTCGCCCCGGTGCTGCTGCTGGACGAGGTGGTGGCGCACCTCGATCCGGCGCGCCGGGCGGCGCTGTACGACGCGCTGGAGCGGCTTGGCGCGCAGGTCTGGATGACGGGTGCCGACCCCGCTGCGTTCGCAGAGATCACCTCCCGCGCCGACGTGTTCAGCGTAAGCCCGGGCAGCGTGACACGCGCGGGTTGACACCTCCGCCAGTCGCGCAAACGGCTGGAGGTTCCAACAAATTTCAAAAGCTGTGTGCGGGCCAACAGGAACTTACGTTCCTCCCAGCTCTTGACCCAAAGTGAACGACGCCAACGAAACCAGGAGGCACAGGAAAACAATCGCCTCACGGCCGCCAATGGAGAACGACATGTCAGCCATCGAGCCCGCGAGGGAGAAAATCGCCAAGAACCTGCAGCAAGCCGTCGAGCGTCTGCTGGACGACATCGCCCGTGTCGAACTTTGGGCCGGCGCGCTGGGTTGCTTCGCCAAGCCAATCCCCGACTATGGTCACGGCCGGACCCAATTCGACCTTCCCGCGCACACGGCAAGGTCTGAGGCCCATCGCACGACAGCGAATGTCACCTCGTCTGAAGGCAGCACCGAGCATCCGCCGCAAGGGTAATCGCCGCGTTCGGGGGTCGGTTTCGAGGGCCACTTTTTTGCCCATACAGGGCCCCTCTCCGGAGCCCGATTTTTCCGACGTGAGACCTTTAAAAACCGCCACTGAATCAACATATTAATCGACCCAGTTTGCGCTGTACGGAACGCCGTTTTTCGTGCCAAATCCGTCGCTGATTCTCGCGCAAATTTTCCGGCTCGATCCGAGGCAATTGCATGGCCGAACCCGCACGCAAAACCGGCGCCGAAAGCGACTACGACGCAGAGTCGATCAAGGTCCTCAAAGGCCTCGACGCGGTTCGCAAGCGGCCCGGCATGTACATCGGCGACACCGACGACGGCTCGGGCCTGCACCACATGGTGTACGAGGCCGTCGATAACGCGATCGACGAGGCGCTGGCGGGCCACGCCACCGCGGTGACGGTGATCCTCAATCCGGACGGCTCGTGCACGGTGCGCGACGATGGCCGTGGCATCCCGACCGACATTCACAAGGGCGAAGGCATGTCGGCCGCCCAGGTCATCATGACCCAGCTCCACGCCGGCGGAAAATTCGACCAGAACTCCTACAAGGTATCCGGCGGACTGCACGGCGTCGGCGTCTCGGTGGTCAACGCACTATCGACCTGGCTCAAGCTGACGATCTGGCGCGACGGCAAAGAGCACACTATGGAATTCCGCGACGGCGACGCCGTCGCCGATCTTGCGGTCACCGGAGATGCCGGTAGCAAGCGCGGCACCGAGGTGACGTTCCTGCCGTCCAAGCAGACCTTCACCATGACCGAGTTCGACTTCGCGACGCTGGAGCACCGGCTGCGCGAACTCGCCTTCCTCAACTCCGGCGTCACAGTCGTGCTGTCCGACATGCGTCATGCGGTCGAGAAGCGCGAGGAGATGCGCTACGAGGGTGGCGTCGAGGAGTTCGTGAAGTATCTCGACCGCAACAAGAACGCCCTGATCTCCGCGCCGATCACGCTCAAGTCCGAGCGCGACGGCATCGCCGTCGAATGCGCACTGACCTGGAACGACAGCTATCACGAGACGGTGCTCTGCTTCACCAACAACATCCCGCAGCGCGACGGCGGCACCCACCTTGCCGGCTTCCGTGGTGCGCTGACCCGTCAGGTTACCGGCTATGCCGAGACTCTCGGCGGCGCCCGCAAGGAAAAGGTCGATCTGTCCGGCGACGACTGCCGCGAGGGCCTGACCTGCGTGCTGTCGGTCAAGGTGGCCGATCCGAAGTTCTCATCGCAGACCAAAGACAAGCTGGTGTCCTCGGAGGTGCGGCCGGCGGTCGAAGGCATCATCAACGATCGGCTTGCCGCCTGGTTCGAGCAGCACCCGGGCGAGGCGAAGTCGATCGTCGGCAAGGTGATCGAGGCGGCCGCCGCACGCGAGGCGGCCCGCAAGGCCCGCGAGCTCACCCGCCGCAAAGGCGCGCTCGACGTCAATTCGCTGCCCGGCAAGCTGGCGGACTGCCAGGAGCGCGATCCGGCGAAGTCCGAACTGTTCATCGTCGAGGGCGACTCGGCCGGCGGCTCCGCCAAGCAGGGCCGCAACCGCGAATTCCAGGCTGTGTTGCCGCTGCGCGGCAAGATTCTCAACGTCGAGCGCGCCCGTTTCGACAAGATGCTGGGCAGCCAGGAGATCGGCACGCTGATCACCGCGCTCGGCACCGGCATCGGCAGCGAGGAATTCAACGCCGACAAGCTGCGCTACCACAAGATCATCATCATGACGGACGCCGACGTCGATGGCGCCCACATCCGCACCCTGCTGCTGACGTTCTTCTACCGGCAGATGCCGCAGCTGATCGATCGCGGCCACCTCTACATCGCGCAGCCGCCGCTCTATAAAGTCGCCCGTGGCAAGTCCGAGCAGTACCTCAAGGACGAGCGCGCGCTGGAAGACTACCTGATCACCACCGGCCTGCAGGAGGCCGTGCTCAAGCTCTCCACCGGCGAAGAGCGCGCGGGCGTCGATCTGCACGATCTGGTCGAGCAGGCGCGCGTCATCCGCAACGTGCTGTCCGGCATCCACAGCCGCTACAACCGCAAGGTCGTCGAGCAGGCCGCTATCCTGGGCGTGCTCAATGCCGAGATATTCGGCGATCCGGACAAGGCATCCGCCGCGGCGCCCTATATCGCCAAGCGGCTCGATGCGTTCGAAGGCGAAACCGACCGCGGCTGGGAAGGCAAGTTCATTGAGGGCGAAGGCTTCCTGTTCGAGCGCACGGTGCGCGGCGTCAAGGAGGTCGCGATCATCGATCACGCGCTGCTCAATTCCGCCGACGCCCGCAGGCTCGACGAATATGCGGCGGCGCTGCAGGGCGCCTACGCCAAGCCGGGCTCACTGCGCCGCAAGGGCGATGACGCCTGGATCACGATCCACGGGCCGGTGAGCCTGTTCGAGGCCGTCACCAGCGCCGCCCGCAAGGGGCTCACGCTGCAGCGCTACAAGGGGCTGGGCGAGATGAACCCGAGCCAGCTCTGGGAGACCACGCTGGACAAGGACGCGCGCTCGCTGCTGCAGGTGAGGGTGAAGGAGATCGACGAAGCGAGCGACATCTTCGCCAGACTGATGGGCGACGAGGTCGAACCGCGCCGCATCTTCATCCAGGACAACGCGCTCACCGCCAGCGTCGACGCTTAATCCCGGATTCTCCGGCAAATAAAAAACGCGGCCCGCTTTCACGGGCCGCGTTTCATTTCAAGCCAACAACGTCAGGCCTCCATGCGCCGCGGGTGAAGCGGCGCGCGTGCCGTCATCAGCAGCTTGAGGCGCGGTACCAAGTCCAGCCATACGGAATGTAGGCCGTCCGGCAGCCGCCGTAGCCACCACCGTAGCCGTAACCGCCGTTGTAGTAACCACCGCCGTAACCGCCGTTGTAATAGCCGCCGCCATAACCACCGCCGTATCCGACCGTGGTGTAGCCGCCGCCGTAACCGTAGCCACCGCCATTGCAGTAGCCATCGGCGCAACCGTCGCCGTAGTAGGACGCCGTGTAGTAAGGGCGATAGTAGGGCCGATAGCCGCCGCCGTAGTAGCGCGGGGCATACGCCGAGCGGTAGCCGTAACCGTAGCCACCGCGATAGCCGTAGCCGTATCCGCCACGGTAGCCGTAGCCGGCGGAATAACCGCCGCGATAGCCGTAGCCACCGCGATAGCCGTAGCCATATCCGCCACGGTAGCCGTAGCCGGCGGAGTAACCGCCGCGATAGCCGTAACCGCCACGATAGGCATAGCCGCCACCGCCGTAGGGACCGCGAACCGCGACGCCGCGCGGGCCGTAGTACGCCGCGCCACCGCGCGGACCGTACACCGCTCCGCGATAGCCGTAGCCGCCGCGGTTGCCGTAATAGCCGGCCTCAGCCGGCGTCGGCGCGAACACGCCGATCGTCAGAAAGAGAGCAGCACCCAGCGCACAGAGCGCTGACGCTATACGCAACATGGAAGCCTCCAACACGCACGCCACATCTGCCGGCCACTCTAGACCAAAATCCAGCGCGCGTTAACCATATATGTCTATGAATTTGCGGGTTTTTTCTGCCTTATTTCATGCGGCGGAATGGCCCAAAAAGAGACAAGTTCTGGAACCCCGAGCGAGCCTGTCCCAGCGGTCAAAAAAAACTCGTTTTCCGACAACGGCATAGGGCGCGCCCCGGGGCCCACCCTGCAGGATGCGGGCGCGTTCACGCGAGGTCGAAATACTCGCGATGCTCCCAGGCGGTGACATCGGATGCGCTGCGCTGCGCCTGTCCATCCTTTTCCGCGCGCGCGATCTCAAATCGCTTGATCGCCACGTAGTAATCGACGAACGGTCCGCCGAAGGCCGCACGAAAACATTCGTTGGCGGCGAGCGCATCGAGCGCATCGCCGAGTGTCTTCGGCAGCGGCTCCTTCGCCAGTTCATAAGGCGCGTCGGCGGACGGGCCCGGGACCAGCTTGCGCTCAACGCCGTCGAGGCCCGCGTGGATCTGCGAGGCCATGTAGAGATACGGATTCGCCAACGGCTCGCCGACCCGGTTCTCCAGATGCGTTGCCGTATCGCCCGGCTGGCCCATCACGCGCACCATCACGCCGCGATTGTCGCGCGCCCAGATCGCCTGCACCGGCGCCATGGTGTTGACGCCGTGATAACGCTTGTAGCCGTTGACGGTCGGCGTCCCGAACGCGGCCGACGCCAGCGCATTGGCAATGAGGCCGGCGAGATAGCCGCGGCCGAGCGGCGACAGAATTTCCGTCTTGTCGTTCGAGACAAATGCATTCGCACCGGTCTTACGATCCAGCAGCGACTGGTGCAGATGCCAGCCGCTGGAGAACGCGTTGGGAAATTTCGGCCGGCACATGAAGCTCACCAGATGGCCGTGCCGGCGCGCCACCTGCTTCATCGCGGAGCGGAACAGCACCATGGTGTCGGCCGCCGCGAGGCCCGGCTGCGGCGCGAAGGTGAACTCGTACTGGCTGGGTCCAAGCTCCACCTCCTGCGAGCGCAGCGGCATGCCGAGTCCCGCGACCGTCTCGCGCAGCACGTCCATAATCGGGCCGACCTGATCGAAGCGGTTTTCGGTCAGGTACTGGAAGCCCTGGGTGGTGAGGCTGACGTCCGGCGGCTCCGGCGGCCAGACCGCCACCTCGGAGGTGGCAAGCCGCGGGTTCTCGATCTTGAACAGGTGGAATTCGACCTCGAGCCCGGCGCAGAAATCGAAGCCCGCCTTGGCAAGCTTCGCCAGCGCATCGCGATAAAGCTGCCGGGTCGAGAACGGCACCGGCTTGCCGTTGGCGAAGACGATGTCGCACAGCACCCAGCCGGTGTTCGGGGCCCACGGCAGCACGCGGAACGTCGCGGGATCGGCGACCATCACGAAGTCGCCGGCGCCCTCCATCTCCGGCACGTTCAGTCCGCCGCCCGCGGTGAACACCGGGAACACCGTGCGGTGCGACGTGTCCTTGGCGAGCAGCGTGGTGGTCATGGTCACGCCGGCTCGAATGGCGCGCGCGGCGTCCGCCGCCATCAGAGTCTTGCCGCGCAGCGCGCCGTGCTGATCGGCGAAGGAGAAGCGGACCAAATCGAGCTTGTGCTTCTTGATGGCGCGCTCGACCGCCGCCGCGGCGCGATGCTGCGACGCCGACCAGAGACTATGGCGTTCGACGAAGGACGATTGCTGCGTTGAGGATTTGCGCGCCATTCTCGGTGTCATGCCCCGCGAAAGCGGGGCATCCAGTAATCACCAGCCTCGCGATCTAAACAATAGCGCATCTTGTGTTTTCTGGATCGCCCGCTTTCGCGGGCGATGACAGCCAGAATTATCTCGCCCAGCTCGCGGCCTGCCGCTTCACCGCGTCGGTCTTCTGCCAGTAGCCCTGCCAATCGTCGGTTGGGCCGATGCCATCGATCGCGGCGGGACCGGTGAGGCTCGGCGCCTTGCTTGGATCAAGCACCATCGGCGGCGTGCCGCCGTTCTTCGCAGCTTCGATCGCGGTTCGCAGCAAACGTCGATAGGCGTTGATCGCCTTGTCGGATTGGCCGAGATGCTCGCGGGTGCGATCCTGGACTTCGCCCATCGACTCGCAGGCCCACTGGTCATGCACGTTGATGTCGGCGCCCATGCCCGTGTAGGTCTCGTGCTCCTGCTCGTGCGGATCGAACCCGTAATCGTTGTGCTTGTTCTTGCGCGGCGTGTAGTCGGGCAACTCATAGAGCTGCAGCCGCTGGCGGCGCATCTCCTCCTTGTTCACAGGTTCGGTGAAGCTGGTGAAAATCGCGTACCAGTAATGCTTATTGTCATCGACCGGAACGTGCCACTGAGTGATCGTCATTTCCCGGCTCATCGGAATGATGAAGGCGTTCGGGAACATCAGGTTGGTGACGCGGATGTGAGTGTTCTTGTCGCTGATCTGGCGCAGCGTGACGACGCGGAAGCCGTAGTCGGTCGGCTCGACCTCGATGCGCGGCACCGGAAACTCGCGCATGATCTTGGTCATCGGCATGTCCGAGTCGCTCGACTTGTCGCGGAACAGCTTGCCGTATTGGTCGCTCGGGTCCTCGTCGTGGAAGAAACGGTGCAGGAACGACGTGTGCGCGGGATCGATGCCGACTTCGAGCGACTGCAGCCAATTGCATTCGATCAGGCCCTTGAACGCGAACGTGTGGGTCGAAGGCGCGATGAAGCTGTCGAAATGCGGAAACGCCGGCGGCTCGCCCGGCCCCATGTAGGCGAACAGGATGCCGCTCTTCTCCACCACCGGATAGGCCTTCTGCCGGATGTTGGCGCACAGGTTCGAGCCCTCCGGCTCGGCGGGGGTCTGCAGGCATTGGCCCGCGATGTCGAACAGCCAGCCGTGAAACGCACAACGCAGCCCGCCATCCTCCAGCCGCCCGTAGGCGAGGTCGGTGCCGCGGTGCGGGCATCTGCGATCGATCAGGCCGTAGCGGCCCTTGTCGTCGCGGAACAGCACCAGGCTTTCGCCGAGCAGCTTGATCGGCTTCACCGGACGCTTGGCGTCGAGTTCATCGACCAGCGCGGCCGGCTGCCAGTAGCGGCGCAGCAGGCCGCCCGCGGGCATGCCGGGGCCGACCCGCGTGATGAAGTCGTTCTGTTCCGCGCTCAGCATGGGAGCCTCCTGACAATCCTAGCAAAGGCCGCGAGCCGTGCTATGGTGTTCGGTGACCGAACATCTGTTCGAATTAGAACAGAGAAAACCAGGACCGGCAAGACAGCCGCTTGTCTGGCTCGGCTGCGAGATTCTCATGCCGCGCGTGAAGCGAACCGAAACCGAGCAACGGACCGCCGAAGCGACAGGGCCGGACTATCTGGAGTCGCTCGCGCGCGGCCTTCGCGTCATTACCGCGTTCGACCGCGACCGCCGCGAGCTGACGCTCAGCGATGCGGCGAAGCTGGTGGACCTGCCGCGCGCCTCGGTGCGGCGCACGCTGCACACGCTGATCCAGCTTGGATACGTGGAGGCCGACGAACGCCTGTTCCGGCTGACTCCGCGCATCCTGACGCTGGCGAGCGCCTACCTGCTGTCGAACCCCATCGTCGATGTGCTGCAGCCCGCGGCCGAGCGAATCAGCGGACAGATGAAGGAAGCGTGCTCGGCGGCGGTGCTCGACGACAGCGACGTCGTGATGATCGCGCACGCCTCGCCGCACCGCGTCATCAATGTCAGCGCGCAGATCGGGCTGCAATTGCCGGCGGCGGCAAGTTCGTTGGGGCGAGTGCTGCTCGCCGCATGGGACGACAAGGAACTGGACAGGTTTCTGGGCCGCGTGCAGCTCCGCAAACTCACAGGCCAGACCGTGACGAACAAAGGCGAGTTGCGGAAAATCATCCAGAAGGTTCGTAGCGACGGGTTCTCGCTGGTCGATCAGGAGGTCGAGGTTGGCTTCCGCTCGATCTCGGTTCCGCTCAAGCGGCTCGACGGCAAGGTCGTCGCCGCGCTGAATATCGGCGTGCACAGCGAGCGCGTGGCGCTCGATACGATGCACGATGTGTTTTTGCCGAAATTGCTGGAGGCGGCGGGCGCGCTGCAGCGGCAGTTGATTTAGCGAGCCGCGATGTGCTGACCCATCGACGTCATGGCCGGGCATGACGGGGATAGTTCGAGCAAGACGACACCGAATTGCGCTAGTCTAATTCCAAGACATCGATCGCTCAGACGCACGGCACGAGGAGCACCCATGACAATGGTTCGCACGATCTGCGCGGCCCTGCTCTTCCTTCTCGCCACCCACCCAGCATCGGCCCAATCCGAAGACGCCTCCTCCTACCCGTCCCGCACGGTGCGGATCGTCGTACCGTCGGCTCCCGGCGGGCCGATCGACTCGGTGGCGCGCATCATGGCCGACGCGTTCCGCGGCGCCTGGCCGGTGCCGGTGGTGGTCGAGAACAAGCCCGGCGCGGGAACCTCGACCGGCGGCGTGTTCGTCGCGCAGTCGGCGCCGGACGGCTACACCCTGCTGGTCAACCCGGACTCGATCGCGGTCAATCCGAGCCTCTATCCCAACCTCGCCTACGACCCGCTCAAGAGCTTCGAGCCGGTCTCGCTGCTGATGACCGCGACGCAGATTCTGGTGGTGCGGCCCGACCTCGGCGTCACCGATCTCAAGAGCTTCATCGATCTCGCCAAGAGCAAGAACGGCGGCCTCAACATCGCATCGGCGGGCGGCGGAACGATCAGCCATCTCACCGGCGTGTTGCTGGAGCAGCGCTCCGGCTTCAAGACCACGCATGTGCCGTTCCGCGGCGCCGCGCCGGCGCTCTCGGCGATGCTCGGCGGCCACGTCGATGGCATGTGGGTGATGCTGGCGCCGGCCGTGCCGCATCTGCACTCCGGCAAGCTCAAGGCGGTGGCGGTGACCGCCGCGCAGCGCGATCCCGAATTGCCGGCGGTGCCGACCGCGGCCGAGTCGGGCGTCAGCGATTTTCAGGTCGAGAATTGGCAGGCGCTGTTCGCGCCGGCCGGCACGCCGAAGCCGATCGTCGATAAGATCGCGGCCACGGTGGTCGAGGTGCTCAAGAAGCCCGAGATCGCCGGCCGCATGCGCGCGATGGGATTCCAACCGCGCGGCGACCGCGGCGAGGTGGTGACCGGACTGATCCGCGACAGCATCCCGAAATGGGCCGACGTGGTGAAGCGCGCAAATATCCAGGCGGCGCAGTAGCTCTTACGCTCTGATCGACCGCGGATCGCGCACGGGCCAGCGGCCCGCCTCAACACGCGCGATGAAGTCCGAGACCGCGTCGTTGAACAAGCCGGGCTCTTCCTGATTGCAGACGTGGCCGGTCTTCGGGAACACCACGAGCCCCGAAGTCGGGATCCAGTGCTTCATCAGGAAGCTCGGCTCCAGGCATGGCTCGTCCTCGTCGCCGACCGCGATCAGCGTCGGCACAGTCATCTTCTTCATGTCGGCTTCGAAATCGTAGAGCGACGGCCGCTCACCCTGGAAGCCGCGCATGGTGTTGGCCGAGCCCTTGGCGTCATGCTCGGCAAACATCGCGGTGAACTCCTCGAAACCGCGCGGGTCTTTCACTAGGAACGGAATACGCGCCTGGCCGAGGCCGTAGGTGTACGCCACCTCCGCCGAGCCCTTGGTCTCGAATATGCCCGCTGTCTCCAGCGCGTTCTTGCGAAAGTCGGCCAAATGCGCGCGCTCGGAGCCGGAGCCCGCACCCGCCGCGGTCAGCGACAGCGCGCGCTGCGGATACGTCAGGCCGATCACGATGGTGGTGAAGCCGCCCATCGACAATCCGACGATGTGCGCCTTGTCGATCTTGAGATGATCGAGCACGGCGATCGCATCGCTCGCCCAGTGCTTGTAGCTGTAGCTCTTGGAGTCGGCCGGGACGTCGGAGGGCTTGTAGCCGCGCGCGGAATAGGTGATGCAGCGATGGCGGCGGGAAAAAAACCGCATCTGGAGTTCCCAGTTGCGATAGTCACCGGCGAATTCGTGAATGAACAGGATCGGGGAGCCGTGGCCTGCCTCTTCATAATAGAGGCGGACGTTGTCGCTGGTGGTGGCGTAGGGCATGGCCGCTCCTGTGTAACATTTTCGTATAACAGGATGCGGTTCTGGCTTGCGCCAAGCAAGAGGCCTCGTGTCCCGGGCGACTGAGCGAAGTGAAGGAGACCCGGGATCCCGGTTTCATTTCTTCGCCCCGGCAAACAAACCGGGGTCCCGGCTCGCGCTCGCTGACGCTCGCTTGGCCGGGACACATGCAGTGAGAGCGAGGATCAATCGTCCTCAAGCGGCAGGCCGACGTAGTTCTCCGCAATGGTGGTCTGCGCGGCCAGCGAGTTGATGATGTAGTCGAGCTCGGCCAACTGGATTTCGCGGTCGAACGGCGTCTGGCCGGGCGGCCGATGCAGCAGCGTCGTCATGTAGGTGGAGTAGCGCACCACCTTCCAGACGCGCTTGAGGCAGGTGTCGGAGTAGCGCTCCAGCCGCTGCGCCGTGCCGTTCTTGAAAAATTCGATCAGCGCGCGGGACAGTACACGGACATCGGCGACCGCCAGGTTGAGTCCCTTGGCGCCGGTCGGCGGCACGATGTGGCAAGCGTCGCCGGCCAAGAACATACGGCCATATCGCATCGGCGCGGAGACGAACGAGCGGCACGGCGTGATGCCACGCTGCAGAATACGGCCTTCCTTCAACTCGGTCTTGCCCGGATCGTCGAGCCGGATGTGCAGTTCGTCCCAGATTTGCGCGTCGGACCAATTCGCAACGTCGTCGTCGAGCGAACACTGCACATAGAGCCGCGACACATGCGGCGAGCGGCGGCTCGCCAGCGCGAAGCCGCGGTCGTGGTTGGCGTAGGTCATGTCCGCTAGCGGCGGAGATTCCGACAGGATGCCGAGCCAGCCAAACGGGAATTCGCGGTCGTAGACCTTCAGACCGCTCTCGGGGACGGCGGGGCGGCACACGCCATGAAAGCCGTCGCATCCGGCAATGATGTCGCAGGTCAAGGTCCGGTCCTGGCCCTGATGCTTGAAGTGGATGACCGGCTTGTCGCCGGTGAGCCCCTCCAGGCGTGACGCCTCCGCCTCGAACAGCAGCGCGCCGCCGGATGCAAGCCGCGCGGCGATCAGATCCTTCACCACCTCCTGCTGGCCGTAGATGTGGACCAGCTTGCCGCCGCTGAGGCCTTCCAGGTCGAGATGGATCAGCCTGCCGGAGAAGCGGATGTCCAGCGCCGCGTCGATCATGCACTCGCGGCGCAGCCTCGCATCGACGCCGAGATCGGCCATCAGATCGACGGTGCCCTGCTCCAGCACGCCGGCACGCACGCGGCCTTCCACGTACTCGCGGCTGCGCGCCTCCAGCACCACGCAGTCCACGCCGGCGCGCTGCAGCAGCAGCGCCAGAAACAGCCCGGCGGGACCAGCGCCAATGATGCCGACTTGAGTACGCATGTCCTTACCCGCTCGTCCCCGCGAAAGCGGGCACCCAGCGCAAAATGACTGAAAACTCGCTCGGGCAGAACTGGATTCCCGCTTTCGCGGGAATGAGCGGACAGGGCGGTGCCAACCTCAACAAAATCCAGCCTAATCCTTCTTCTTCAGGAATTCCGCGAGCGCGCCGGTTTCTTCGTGCTTGCCTTCGTGGTCCGCGGCGATCCGGGTGTAGAACTCCGCCACCGCCTCGTAGAGCTTCTTCGCCGCGGGATCCCCTTCGGCGTTGAAGTCGGAGATTTCCTCCATCTCGCCGACAAAGCGATAAGCCTTGTCGAACATGTCCGGCACGCCGCGCTGAAAGCTCGTCAGGTAGGTCGGATAGCTGCGCTCCAGCTCAACGCGCAGCTTGTCGGCAACGCCCGCGCGGGTCGCGGCCAGCATCATCATCGAGGCCACCGCCGTCACACCCTTGGTGATGCCGCCAAAGCACATCTTCAGCGCCGACGCCGAACCGATCACGCTCCCGACCACGTTGATCTTGATGCCGAACTCATTGAGGGCAGCGACCTTCTCCGCCTCGGGGCCTGCGACATGGATGTAAGGCGTGTAGCCCTCCTTCGGCGGCAACCCGATGATGCCGCCGTCGATAAACGGCGCACCGGACTTGGCGATCACCTCGCCGATCTTGATCTTGCTTGCCGGGCTCACCGCGTTGCAATCGACGTAGACCGGCTTCTTGTTGCTCGGCGCGATCAGCTTCGACATCTTTTCGGCGAGCGCCAGCGCGTCGCTGGGCGGGCAGATCGACAGGAAGAAATCGGCCTGCGCGCACTCCTGGTCGGAGGCCGCGACCATCCCTGCCGTCTTGGCCCGCTTGGCGCTGGCTTCGCTGCGTCCCTCCAGCGAGGTGATGACATGCAGCCCGCGCTCCGCCAGGCGTCCGCCCACGCCGGCGCCCATGGCGCCTTGTGCAACGACCGCAACGGTTGGATTCATCGGAAAATTCCTTATTGGTTTGGACGGCCACTATAACGTTCGGCGGGCCATGCGGGGAACAGTGTGAGCGGACAGCAGGATTGCGCGGTTGTCATTATCGGCGGCGGCCCCTGCGGGCTGGTGCTGGCGATCGAGCTGGGACGCCGCGGGGTGCCCACCATCCTTCTGGAGGAAAAGACCTCCCCGGTCCGGTTCCCTGCCGCCAATGCCACCCAGGCGCGCACCATGGAGCACTACCGCCGGCTGGGTTTCGCCCACAAACTGCGCGCGCAGGGTCTGCCGGGCGATTACCCGACCGACATCACCTATTTCACGCGCTTTTCGGCCTACGAACTGGCCCGCTTCAAGCTGCCGTCGGCCCGCGCCGCCTCCGACATGGTCAAGACCATGACCGGCTCGTGGAGCGCGGCGGAGCTGCCACACCGGGTATCGCAAATGTATGTCGAGGACATTCTGCGCAGCGAGGCCGCGGCGCAACCCAGCGTCTCGATTCGCTACGGCTGGCGCATGACCGGCATGAGCCAGGACGAACACGGCGTCTCCATCGAGGCCGAGACTGCGGACGGCGGGCGCCACACGCTCCGAGCCGCCTACGCAATGGGCGCGGACGGCTCCCGCAGCCCGGTGCGCAAGGCGATGGAACTGAGCTTTGTCGGCGAGGGCTCGACCTCGCGCGACTTCATGGGCGGCCCGATGTCGTCGCTCTGGTTCCGCAGCGGCAAGCTTTACGACAACATCCCGCATCCGAAGGCCTGGACCTACTGGACCGTCAACGCCGACCGCCGCTCCTGCCTGTTCGCCATCAACGGCCGCGACGAATTCCTGTTTCACACCCAGCTTCGCGAGGGCGAGCGCCACGAGGACATCTCGGACGCCGAAGCGCCGACCCTATTCCACCGCGCGCTGGGCGCGCCGCTCGACATTGAGATCATCTCGCGCGCCACCTGGAACGCCGGCTACACCCTGGTGGCGGATGGCTTCCGCCGCGGCCGCGTGTTCATCGGCGGCGACGCCGCGCATCTGTTCACGCCGACCGGCGGCCTTGGCTACAACACCGCGGTCGAAGACGCCGTCAATCTCGGCTGGAAGCTTGCCGCGATGGTCAAAGACTGGGGCGGGCCGAAGCTGCTCGACAGCTATCAGACCGAACGGCAGGCATTGGCGAAGCGCAACACCGGCTACGCGCGCAGCTTCGCCGATTCGGTCGGGCTGTTCGTGCCGGCGCCTGAGATCGAGGACGACAGCGTAGCCGGCGTTGCGGCGCGCAAGACAGCAGGCGACCACCTGAATGCGCACGCGCGCGCCGAGTTCAACATTCCCGGCATCACGTTCGGCGGCCGCTACGACGGCTCGGCTGTCATCGTTTCCGACGGAACGGCGCCGCCACCGGATTCCGCGAACACCTACGTTGCCACCGCGTGCCCCGGCGGACGCGCGCCGCACCTGTGGCTCGGCGACGGGCGCTCGCTGTACGACGCATTCGGTTTCGAGTTCACCCTGCTGCGGCTCGGCACGCGGGCGCCCGATGCGGCGCCATTCGAAGCGGCTGGCAAGGCACAAGGCCTGCCGCTGACGACCATCGACGTGCCGTCAGACGAAGCGCGCGATCTCTACGCGGCCGACCTGGCGCTGATCCGGCCCGATCAGATCGTGGCGTGGCGGGGAAATTCGGCGGGGAATGCGGTGAACGTGCTGCGCAAGGCGACGGGGCACTGACTACCCCGCTAGCGTTGCATCAGATCACCTCGACGCCTTTCAACGTGCTAGTTTGAGCAGGACGTTCATTTGGCTCGCTGGGACTGACATGAAGCGTCGCGAATTCATCACGCTCGCTGGCGGTGCGGCGGCAATGAGCGCATGGCCGCTCGCAGCGCGTGCGCAGCAGACGGCGCGGACGAGGAAAATCGGCCTGCTTCAGGGCCTGGCGGCTAGCGATCCCGACTGGCAGCGCCGGCTTGCGGCGTTCCGCCAAGGACTGGCCGATCTCGGGTGGGTCGAAGGGCGCAATTTCGTTTTCGAGTTCCGCTATGCGGACGCCAAGCCGGAGAGGCTGCCGGCGCTGGCCGCTGAGCTGGTCCAGGCCAAGGTCGACGTTATCGTCACCAACGCGGCGCAGCCCGTCGATGCGGCGCGCAAGGCGACCAGTACGATCCCCATCGTGATGGCGGCGGTCGGCGACGCACTGGGCGGAGGTTATGTCGCGAGCCTCGCACGTCCGGGCGGCAACATCACCGGGTTTACTCTTGTCGCAACTGAGCAGAGCGCGAAACGTCTGGAGCTGATCAAGGAAATGCTCCCTGGTCTGACCCGCGCCGCGGTGCTTTGGAATCCCGATGCTGCCGGCCATCGCATGCAATGGACGGAGATGCAGCCGGCGGCTCCTAAGCTGGAGATTGTGTTGCAATCCACGCCCGTTAAGAGCGCGGACGACATTGCGGCGGCGTTGCGCGCCGCCGAGCAGGGGGCGGCTCAAGCCATCGTCACGATGGAGGATCCCATGATCCAGTCGCGCCGTGCCGCCATTGCTGAGTTCTCCGTCCAGCGCAAAATTCCTGTGATGGGTGAATTCAGGAGCATGGCGGATGCCGGCGCGCTGATGGCCTACGGTCCGAACCAAGTCGACCTGTGGCGGCGGACGGCCACCTACATCGATAAGATATTCAAGGGTGCGAAGGCGGCTGACCTACCAGTTGAACAGCCCACTAAGTTTGAGCTGACGATCAATCTCAAGACTGCAAAGTCGCTCGGCGTCAACGTGCCACTGACGATGCTCGGCCGCGCCGATGAGGTGATCGAATAAGGTTGGCTGACGTCCGTTCCAGGGCACTTGGCGGACATCGCGCGTTCGAGGCGCGCGCCCTACTGCCGCTGTGCGAAGCGTCGGATCAATGCCTGACGCTGACCCATCAACTGCTCGGCGGCCAGCCGCGCCTCATTGGCCGAGCCTGCCGCGCAGGTGCGGTATTCCAGTTCGTTGATCGGATACTGCCGTCGCGCCGCGCGCCGGAAGAACGGCCAGCCGCGCTTGCTGGGGGGCGGCAGCAGGTTGGACAGCGCCTGCGCCACGTTGGCGGCATAGCCGAACGCGACCTGCTCGCCGCTTGCGTTGTGGCAGACCTCGTAGACCCCGGGACCGATCGGGGCCTCGATGTGCTCGCCATGAAATGCGTCGGGGAATCGCTTCCAGGTCGACCAGCGGCCGATCATCACGCGGTTCTTTCGAAGCTGAAGAAATCAACGCCGGCAACCCAACGCGTCCGGCATCATTGGCACCTGGATATGACAACCGATGCGAGAAACGCCGCCAAAACGGCGAATGGTCCCGGCTATCCACAGATTTGGCGGCCGCGCCGCCAAATCCCGCAACGGGCTGCACTCAAAACAGGCGGCCCGGCATCACCCGGATGGTCGGCTTGGCCGGCAGCGTGTTCTTGGACACCACGGTCGAGCCGACGTCGTGGAATTCGACCTCGAAGGCTTTTTCCCGCAGCCGCTCGGTGAAGTTCCGCAGCGAATAGGTGCTGAAGAAGTGCATCGGGATGACCAGCGGCGCCTTCAGCGCCTGCAGCACCTCGATCATGCCCTCGTGGTCGAGCGTCACGCCGCCATCCACCGGAAACAGCACGACATCGACCCGGCCCATCTCGTTGAGTTGCTGCTGGTTCAGCGTGTGATGCAGATGGCCGAGATGCGCGATGCACATGTTGGCCATCTCGAAGATGAAGATCGAATTGCCGTGCCGCTCGGTGCCGCCGGTGACATAGCTGCGGATGTTGGTCGGCACATTGCGCACGCGCACGTCGCCCGCGTTCAGGTCGTGTCGCGCCGGCTTTTCCGGGCTCGAACCCCAGCCGCGCAGCACATGCTTGATGCCGGGCTCCGGGTTGTCGGTGAAATGGGTCGAGTGCGCGTAGTTCATCGTCACGATGTCCGGCAGCACCCGCGGCTTCACGTAGTCGTTGTAGTCGGTGGCAATCTTGGTGCCGCGCGGACTTTCGAGCAGAAAGGTCGAATGTCCGACGTAGTTGATGCGCACCTCATCGGACTTCAGCGACGCGGGCAGTACGCGCGGAATGCCGCGTGCCACCAAGCCGGGGCAGTTCTCGAACATCTCCGGCTTGGGCTGGGGCGCCGTCGGCTGCGCCCTGAGCACGGCCGGGAGCACCAGCGCGGCCGCCACCGCCGCGAAAGCGGCGAGCACCGTGCGACCGTTGACCATTCAGCCCTCCATCGTCCGAGCCGGCGGAGGAATCCTGACACGGAAATGTGGCGCGGGCCACCCGTTCACCGTGCTGTGAACGCGAACGGGCGGCGCTTTTGGCGCCGCCCGCGAGCAAAATCCGTTGGAGCGAAGGTCTAGTAGCCTTGCGGCATGTAGTAAGGCCGGCGCGGCGGATCGAGCGCCGCGGCGATTATGCCCTTCGGCGTGGTGACGACGACCTTGCCGTCCACGCGCTTGATGGTTTCGATCTTGCCGACACCCGGCAGGTTCGAACCCGGACCGACCTCGAACAGCGTGCCGCTGCGGCTCTCCAGCAAGGCGCGTCCGGCGTAGTATTCGCGCAGCTTCCAGCCTTCGAGCATCACAGGCTTGCCCTGCTGCTTTTCGACGCTAGTGACCGAACCGGTGATGTCGGCGGCCGGCGGCTGCGCGGCAACGGTGCGGCGCTCCAGCCGGTCCAGACTCTCGGAAATCTTGGCGAGCTTGGCCGCAGGCTCGGCCTGCGCCTTCTCGGCGCGTTCGATGCGCTCGCCGATCTTGGCAAGCTGCTGGGACGCGGCGCGGTTCGCGGCCTCGACGCCGGACTTGAACGAGGCAAGCTCGCCCGAAAGCTTCGTCACCTTGTCCTGCAACGCCTGGGTTTCATCGCTGATCGCAGCGGCCGGCTGGACCGGCATCGCCTGTCGCGACAATTCATAGGTGGCAGCGCCGCCCACGAACGCGCCGACCAGCAGAGCTGCCGCCAGCGAAGCGGCGAGCGGCGCGACCTTGTCCCAGCGAAAGCCGTCCACCGGTGACACGGGAGCGGCGGCGTCCGCGCCGGGGCCGATCGCCTCCGCCTTGGGCGGCTCAATGGAGGTCTCGATCGCGGTGAGATCGATGGTCAGCGGTTCGGACTGTCCGGTCTGCGGAGCATCCAGCTTGCCGAAGATCGTGATCGCGTTCTTGGATTGGCTCTCGTCAGCCATGACGGCGATTCCCGGTTGGATTTACCAACCGGTAACCGTGTTTGGCTTACCACCGGGTTAATGAATTGTGACCGGCCCAAGCGTGGCCGGTTCTTCAGACCGGCAGGCCGTTCTGCTGCGCCAGCGTCTTGAGCGAGACTTCGGGCCGCGCGCCGATGTGCTGGATCACCTCGGCCGCAGCCAGCGCCCCGAGCCGGGCCGCGGTCTTGTGATCCTGGCCGCGCGCCAATCCGAACAGGAAACCCGCGGCGAACAGGTCGCCCGCGCCCGTGGCATCGACCATCTGTTTGATCGGCGCGGCTGGCACCGCTTCGTTGCCTGATTTGCTAACGACGACGCAACCCTTCTCGCTGCGCGTTACGACGGCAAGCTTGGTGTCGTTGCGCAGCGCCGCCGCGGCGGCATCGAAATCCTTCGCTTCGTACAAGCTAAGCAGCTCGCTCTCGTTGGCAAACACCAGATCGACCGTGCCGCTGCGGATCAGATCGAGAAACTCGGCGCGATAGCGGCCGACGCAGAACGCATCGGACAAAGTCAGCGCCACCTGACGTTTGGCGTCGTGCGCGATTTTAGCGGCCTTGCGGAACGCCTCCTTGGCGTGCGGCGGATCCCACAGATAGCCCTCGAGATAGATGATGCCCGATGCCGCGACCGTGTCGGCATCGACGTCGTTCGGATGCAGGTCCTGCGCCGCGCCGAGGAACGTGTTCATGGTGCGCTCGCCATCCGGCGTCACCATGATGTAGCAGCGCGCGGTCGAAGGGCCATCGGCGGCGGGAGGCGTGTCGAACGCAACGCCGGCCGCGCGGATGTCGTGCGCGAAGACGCCGCCCAGTTCGTCGTCCTTCACCTTGCCGACGAAGGCGGCCCGCCCGCCGAAGCCCGCAACGCCGACAATGGTGTTGGCGGCCGAGCCGCCGGAAATCTCCACCGCCGGGCCCATGGCGTCATAGATCGCCTGCGCCCTCGCCTCGTCGATCAGCGACATGCCGCCCTTGCGCATCTCCTGCTTGACCAGGAAATCGTCATCGGCGCGGGCGATCACATCGACGATGGCGTTGCCGAAGCCGAGCACGTCGTAGCGGACATTGGACATCTGAAACTCGCGGTTGGCGGGGATGGCGCGCACTATAACGGCGTTCGGTTGCGCGGCAACCCATGGGCAAACGGCAAGCCTTGGGCAAAATGGGCATTGGCCCCCGGCACTTGCGCGGTGCCGTGGCCCCGCTACAAGAGGCGCTCCGAAGGAGCCCGTCATGGCCGCGTTCAAGCAACTGGTGTTCTCCGGGGTGCAGCCGACCGGCAATCTGCATCTCGGCAACTACCTCGGCGCCATCGTCAATTTCGTGAAGCTGCAGTCGACCCACGACTGCATCTATTGCGTCGTCGATATGCACGCCATCACCGTCTGGCAGGATCCGGCCGAGCTGACCAAGGCGACGCGCGAAGTCACCGCTGCGTTCATCGCTTCCGGCGTCGATCCGAAGGCGCACATCGTATTCAACCAGAGCCAAGTCGCCGAACACGCCGAGCTCGCCTGGGTGTTCAACTGCGTGGCGCGGCTCGGCTGGCTCAACCGCATGACGCAGTTCAAGGAGAAGGCCGGCAAGGATCGCGAGAACGCGTCGGTCGGATTGTACGCCTATCCGAATCTGATGGCGGCCGACATTCTGGTTTACCGCGCGACGCATGTGCCGGTCGGCGAAGACCAGAAGCAGCACCTCGAGCTGTCGCGCGACATCGCGCAGAAGTTCAACAACGACTACAAGGACACGATCGCGGCGCGCGGTTTCGGCGATGCGTTCTTTCCGCAGCCCGAGCCGCTGATCCAGGGGCCCGCGACGCGCGTCATGTCGTTGCGCGACGGCACCAAGAAAATGTCCAAGTCCGAGCCGTCCGATCAGTCGCGCATCAACCTGACCGACGATCCCGATACGATCGCGCTGAAGATCAAGCGCGCCAAGACCGATCCCGATCCGCTGCCCGACAACGAGAAGGCGCTGGAGCCGCGCCCCGAGGCCGACAACCTGGTTGGCATCTATGCGGCGCTCGCCGACACGAGCAAGGCTGACGTACTCCAGAAGTTCGCCGGCGCGCAGTTCTCCATCTTCAAGCCGGCGCTTGCAGACCTGCTGGTGGAGAAGCTCAGTCCGATCACCGCCGAGATGCGGCGCTTGAAGGACGACACGGCCTACATCGACGGCGTGCTGGCCGACGGCTCCAGGCGCGCGCAGGTGATCGCCGCCGAAACCATGAAATCCGTCAAGGACATCGTCGGTTTCGTGCGGCGATAGCTCCACAATCCCATGCCGTAAAATCGAGCAAGGCCGCCGCTTGTGCCGTGGCCGAATGCCGTGCCACCATTCCCGTGCATGTGCGACGCCAGTGAGGACACCGATGTCTCGCAGACGCCGTAGTTACGAAGCCGGGCACACGCCCAAATGGCTCGTTGTCATCGACGACACCCCGGAATGCGACCGCGCGGTTTATTTCGCAGCACGCCGCGCAGCACGCGTCGGCGCCGGCGTGGTGATGCTGCGCGTGATCGAGACGCAGGAGCGCAACCAGCAGTGGCTCGGCGTCGCCGACATCATGAAGGCGGAGGCGCATGAGGGCGCGAACGCCGAACTTGAACGCTACGCCGGCCGCGCCAATGGCGTCGCCGGCATCACCGCCGAGCGGATCGTTCGCGAGGGCAAGACCGCCGAAGAGATTCTCGGCCTGATCGAGGATGACGAGGACATCGCGATCCTGGTGCTGGCCGCGGCGCAGAGCAAGGACGGCCCGGGCCCGCTGGTTACAGGCCTGAGCGCCAGCCTCGGCGACTATCCGATTCCTGTCGCCATCGTTCCGGGGCATCTCACGGACGAAGAGCTTGACGCGATGACGTGAGCGGCAGGGCGCCGCTACTCGATCACCTCGTCGGCGCGGGCGATGAGCGTCGGGGGCACTGTGATGCCGAGCGCGCGCGCGGTCTGCAAATTGATAACAAACTCGAATGTCGTCGGCCGCTGCACCGGCATGTCGGCTGGCCTTTCACCCTTGAGAATTCGGCCCGCATAGACGCCGACCAGCCGATACCGGTCCTCATCGTTGGGACCGTAGCTCATCAGCCCTCCAGCTTCGGCGAAGGCGCGCAGCGGATAGACCACAGGTAACGCATGCCGCACGGCGAGCGTGGCGAGTTGAACCCGCCGGTTGTTGAACAGCGGATCGGGAGCGACCAGGAGCCCATCCACCCGCTTTTGCGTCAAAGCCGCAAAGACCGTATCGATTTCACCGGCGTTGCCCGCCGACAGAACTTCGATATCCAGTCCGCTGGCCGCCGCAGCCGGGCGAACATCCTGCAGCAAGGTCTCGGTGACGACCGGATTGGCCGGATTGGCCAGCAGGCCAACGCGCTTGATTTGCGGTTGCAGCTCGAGCAGCAGCCCAAGCCGCTTGGCCCCAAGCTCGGAAACCATGGCACTGACGCCGGTGACATTGCCGCCCGGCCGGTTGTAGCTGGCGATCAGGCCGGCCTGAACCGCGTCGGTCCCCATCGAGAACACGATGGGAATCGTCGCGGTCGCCGCCTTCGCCGCTTGCGCCGTCGCCGTGCCAACCGGCGTCACGATGACCGCGACCTGGCGGCGGACCAGATCAGCCGCCAGCTCCGGAAATCGCTTGGCGTCGTTGTGCGCCCAGCGATATTCGATCACAACGTTGCGGCCTTCGATGAAGCCGGTTTCGCCCAGGCCTTTGCGAAAGGCCGCCACCAGATGGGCGTTGGTCTCCGGTGCGCTGGCGTGCAGGAAGCCTACCACCGGCATCGCCTGCTGCGCGTGCGCCGCGAGCGGCGCCAGCGAGGCACCCCCGAGCAGCGCGATGAAGTCCCGGCGTTTCATACAAGCGGCCCCCGAGATGGGCGAAAGGTAGCATTTCTGCGCCGGGGCGGGAGGGGGTTGGCGGTTGACCCGGCCCGGCGCAATCGCCACTTATCTGTTATAGTGATTTGCGCCGCGGCGGGCCTTGAACCCGCCGCAGGCCCAGGAGCAACACGATGTTCATTCAGACCGAAGCCACGCCGAACCCCGCGACCCTGAAGTTCCTGCCCGGCCAGCCCGTGCTCGACACCGGCACGCTCGACCTGCGCAGCCGGGAGGACGCCGCGAAGTCGCCGCTGGCCGAGCGGCTGTTCGGGATCGACGGCGTCGATGGCGTGTTCTACGGCTCGGACTTCATCACGGTCTCGAAGTCAGCCGGCGAATGGCCGCAGATGAAGCCCGCCATCCTCGGCGCCATCATGGAGCACTTCATGTCCGGCGCGCCGCTGCTGCGCGCCGGCGAGACCTCGGCCATGTCCGACGACGAGGAGTTCTTCGAGCCGGCCGACGCCGACACCGTCGCCACCATCAAGGACCTGATCGAGACGCGGGTTCGCCCGGCGGTCGCAAACGATGGCGGCGACATCACGTTCCGCGGCTTCAAGGACGGTATCGTTTTCCTGCACATGAAGGGCGCCTGCTCGGGCTGCCCCTCTTCGACCGCCACGCTGCGCCACGGCATCCAGAACCTGCTCAAGCATTACGTGCCGGACGTGGTTGAAGTCCGCCCGATGTAGGGTTTGCTGTCATGCCCGCGACCCGCCTACGCACAAGGCTTCGGCGGGTTGGGTCTCGGTCCGCCGAAGCTTTTTAGCGAAGGCGGAAAGCGGGGCATCCAGAATACGCCAACCCGTCCGTATCTCCACCGTCCGCGTTTACTGGATCATCCGCTTTCGCGGATGATGACAGTAAACATGCGTGTTGGATGTCCGCGTGCTAAAATAATCCCATGCGTGTGCTTGCCATCGACACCGCGCTTGAAGCCTGCTCGGCCGCCGTGCTCGACACCGAGACCGGCGTGCTCGCGAGTGAATCGCGCCCGATGGCGCGCGGCCACGCCGAGGCGCTGATCCCGCTGATCGCCCGGGTGATGGCCGAGGCTAACATGCCGTTCGGCGATCTCGACCGCGTCGCGGTCACGACCGGACCCGGCAGCTTCACCGGACTGCGCGTCGGCATTTCCGCGGCGCGCGGCATCGCGCTGTCGACCGGCAAACCGGCGTTCGGGCTCACCACGCTCGCGGCGTTCGCCGCACCATATATTGCCGCCGACGACAGCATTTCTCTCGCCGTCGCGATCGATGCGCGCCACGGCCACGTCTATCTTCAGGTGTTCGGCCCCGGCGGACGCACGCTGGTGCCGCCGCGCGTCGCCTCGATCCGTGACGCGGTGCGCATCGCCGCCACCGGGCGGACCCGCTTGACCGGCAATGCCGCGCGCGCCGTCGCCGCGGCGTGGCCCGCGAACGAGCTGCCGCCGCTGCTGGTCGAAGAGCAGAAGGTGCCCGACATCTCGTGGGTGGCGCGGCTCGGCGCGGTGGCGAACGGCGGTCCCGACACCGTCAAACCGCTTTACCTGCGCGCACCGGACGCCCAGCCCCAGGCCGCCGCGAGATTGCCACGCCGATGATGCGGTGGATCAACCGGCTGTTTGCGCGCGGCGAGCCCGCGCTGTCGGAAGCGGGCGCCCGCGATGCGCACGCCATCGCCCGTCTGCACGGAATTTCGTTCCGCCGCGGCTGGAGCGACGGCGAATTCGAAAGGCTGCTGATCGAGCGCAACGTGGTGGCCCATCGTGCCACCCGCGGCCGCACGCTCGACGGTTTCATCCTGTCTCGGCTCGCGGCGAACGAAGCGGAAATCCTCTCCGTCGCCGTATCGCCTTCACGCCGTGGCAATGGCCTCGCGCGCGCGCTGCTCAATCTACACCTGCGGCGGCTCGCAGGCCTAGGCGCGCAGGCTGTGTTCCTCGAAGTGGATGAGGACAACGCCGCGGCGCGGCGGCTTTACGCTCGCGCCGGGTTCCAGGAGATTGCCCGCCGTGCGGGCTACTACCAGCACGCAGGCGGCAATACGGCCACCGCACTGGTGCTGCGGCGCGATCTGGTGTGAATCGAAAAGCCGATTTGCCGCGATAGACGCACGCGACTTTTTCCTGTTTGAGCCGTATCCATTCAGAAAACCGGTTCCCCCTCTTCGGCATCATGTCTATGATCCGAACCCAAGCGGAGAGAATGTTGTGCCTGCAACCGCGCCGAAGACCAACATCGAAGCCCTTTGCGCCGCAAAGGGCATGCGGATGACCGATCAGCGGCGCGTGATCGCGCGCGTGCTGGCGGATTCCGCCGATCACCCCGACGTCGAGGAGTTGTACCGGCGCTGCCACGAGGTGGACAAGAACATCTCGATCTCGACCGTTTACCGCACGGTCAAGCTGTTCGAAGACGCCGGCATCATCGAGCGGCACGACTTCCGCGAAGGCCGGGCGCGCTACGAGCCGATCCCGGAATCGCATCACGACCACCTGATCAACCTGCGCACCGGCGAGGTGATCGAGTTCACCTCCGAAGAAATCGAGAAGCTGCAGACCGAAGTGGCGCGCAAGCTCGGCTACAAGCTGGTAGACCACCGGCTCGAGCTCTACGCGGTGCCGCTGGACGACAAGCCGCGCCGCTGAGGTGAAGGCGGCGCGACATGGACGAACAGATCAATATCCCGGACGGCACCGCCTTCAGCGCCATCGGGCAGCCGCTGCGCCGCAAGGAAGATCAGCGCCTGCTGACCGGCAAGGGCCGCTTCACTGACGACTTCAGCCTCGAAGGCCAGACCTATGCCGCGGTGGTGCGCTCGCCGCACCCGCACGCCCGCATCAAGAGCATCGACACTTCGCAGGCGAAGACGATGCCGGGCGTACTCGGCGTATTCACCGGCGCCGACGTCCGCACCGATGGATTGAAACCGATCCCGCACTCGGCGGTGCCATCGACCAACTTCGACATGAAGCTCACCGCGCCGGCGGGCCGCCAGCTCTTCATCGGTCCGAACGTGCTGCTGCCCGCCGACAAGACACGCCACGTTGGCGAGGGTATCGCCATGGTGGTGGCGGAAACCCGCGCCCAGGCGATGGACGCCGCCGAAGCGGTGACCGTCGATTACGAGGAGCTGCCGTTCGTCCTGCATTCCGCCGAGGCGCTGAATTCCAGCGCGCCGCCGGTGTGGGACGCGGCACCGGACAACGTGCTGATCGATACATGGTTCGGCGACGAGGCGGCGACCGACAAGGCGTTCGCCGCGGCCGACCATGTCGTCAAAATGGATTTCAACATCGGGCGCGTCACCGCCGTGACGATGGAGCTGCGCGGCGCGCTCGGCCATTTCGACGCGGCCACGCAGCGCTACACGCTCTATGCGGGCGGCGGCGGCGCGGTGAAGCACAAGCAGGAGCTTGCCCAAGTCCTCGGCGTGACCGCCGACAAGGTGCGCGTGCTCTCGTTCGACGTCGGCGGCAACTTCGGTGCGCGCAACCGCCCCTATGTCGAGTTCGGCCTGGTGATGTGGGCGTCGAAGAAAGTCGGCCGGCCGGTGAAGTTCGTAGCGACCCGGTCCGAGGCCTTCGTCTCCGACTATCAGGGCCGCGACCTGCTGACCCGCGTCGAGCTTGCCATCCGTAAAGACGGAAAATTCCTCGGCATGCGCGCCGACAACATCAGCAACGTCGGCGCGCTGTGCGTGTCGCTGTCGCCGCTGAGCAAGGGTTCGGGCCTGATCACCGGCTCATACGATATTCCGGCGGCGACGCTGCGGGCACGCGCGGTGTTCACCAACACCATGCCGACCAACGCCTATCGCAGCTCGGGGCGGCCGGAGGTCACCTACGCGATCGAACGGCTGATCGACATGGCGTCGGTCGAACTTGGAATCGACCGCGTGAGGCTGCGCCGCAAGAACCTCGTGCCGGCCCGCAAGATGCCGTACCGCAACGCGGTCGGCATGAAATACGACAGCGGCACCTACGAAACCAACATGGACTTGGCGATGAAAATCGCCGACGTCGAGGGCTTCAAGCAGCGCCGCCGCGGCGCCAAGAAGCGCGGCAGACTGCTCGGTCTCGGACTGTCCAACTATGTCGAGTCGTCGATCGGTGCGCCGCGCGAACGCGCCGAAATCACCGTGAAGCCGGCGGGCCGGGTCGGCGTCGTGATCGGCACGCAGCCGAGCGGCCAGGGCCACGAAACCAGCTTCGCGCAGGTCACCGCCGACATGCTGCATCTGCCGGTCGAGACCGTGGACATCATTCTCGGCGACACCGATATCGTCAGCGTCGGCGGCGGCTCGCACTCCGGCCGCTCGATGCGCCACGCCGGCACGGTGATTGCCAAGGCTGCCACCGATCTGATCGCCAAGGGCAAGCAGGTTGCCGCGATGGCGCTCCAGGCGCCGGCGGACAGCGTGCAGTTCAGCGATGGGCGATTCTCGTCGCCCGCCAGCAACCGCAGCTTCGATTTCTTCGAACTGGCGAAGGAAGCCTCTCAGCTCAAACTGACGCCGGAGGTGAAAGACGGCCTCGCCGCCGCGGCCGACAACGAGATGCACGATCCGGTGTTTCCGAACGGCTGCGCTATCTGCGAAATCGAGGTCGATCCGGAAACCGGCCATGTCGAGATCATGCGCTACGCCGCGGTCGACGATGTGGGCCGCTGCATCAATCCGCTGATCGTGCATGGCCAGACTCACGGCGGCATCGCCCAAGGCGTCGGACAGGCGTTGTGGGAGCAATGCTACGTCGAGCCTTCGTCCGGCCAGCCGTTGTGCGGCTCGTTCATGGACTACGGCATGCCGCGCTCCAACACGCTGCCGTCGTTCAAGGCCGAGATCGTCGAGGTGCTGTCGCCGACCAATCCGCTCGGCATCAAGGCCGGCGGCGAAGGCGGCACAACGCCGGCGCCGGCCGTGATCATCAGCGCTATCGTCGATGCGCTGCGCGACTACGGAATTCGCGACATCGTCATGCCGGCGACGCCTTTCGCCGTCTGGCAGGCCATCCAGAGCGCGAAGGCCGCGTCACCCGCGCGTTCCGCGTAGCGCGATGGACGCGCACGCGCCGCCCACCACCAAGGCGCTCACGCACCGCGAGACCATGCTGATCGTGCTCGGCGTGCTGCTGCCCGTGTTCATGGGCTCGCTCGACGGCACCATCCTGGCAAGCGCGCTGCCGTCAATCGGCCGCGAGTTCGGGGAGGTCCACAACCTGCCCTGGCTGATCACGGCCTATCTCATCGCCACCACCACCGTGACGACGCTGTACGGCAAGATCAGCGACATCCACGGCCGCCGCACCACGCTGTTGATCTCGATTTCGTTGTACATGCTGGGCTCGCTGGTCTGCGCGCTGGCGCCAAACATGGTTGTGCTGATCCTGGGCCGCGTGCTGCACGGCCTCGGCGGCGGCGGCCTCACCTCGACCGGTATGGTGGTGCTGGGCGACATCGCGGCTCCGAAAGATCGCGGCAAATACTACGGCTATTTCTCCGCGACCTACACCACCGCCGGAGCGTGCGGTCCGGTGCTCGGCGGGTTTGTCTCGGAGTACTTCCACTGGTCGGTGATCTTCTGGATCAACATTCCGATGGGGATTGTCGCGCTCGCCCTGGCGCTGACGCTGCTCAAGCGGTTGCCGCGCCACGAGCGGCCGCACAGGCTCGACTTCCTTGGCGCATTTCTGATCATGACGGCGAGCGTATCGTTCATGCTGGCGCTGAGCATGGGCGGCGTGCAGTACGCGTGGACTTCGCCGCCGATCCTGACCCTGTTTCTGTTCTCGATTGTCGTCGCAGCGGGCTTCGTGTGGCGGCTGCTGAAGGCGCCCGAGCCGCTCATTCCGCTGGCGTTCTTCTCAAGTCCGGTGACGCGCATGGCGATGGCGGGAAACGCGTTCGGCTGGGGCGCGATCGTCGGGTTGCACATTTTCCTGCCGATCTACCTGCAGAACATCGTCGGCATGTCTCCTTTCGCCGCAGGCGTGAGCGTGGTCGTGCTGGCAATCGCGCTCAACATCAGCGCCGGCCTGACCGGAACCGTGCTGCCGCGGCTCGCGAACTACAAAGTTATTACGATCGTCGGGCTCAGCGTCGCGATCGCGGCGCTGATGGTGCTGGCGTGGCGGGCGCAGACCGTTTCGCTGATCGAGTTCGAGGTGCTGCTGCTTCTGATCGGCGCGGGATTTGGCACCATGCCGCCACTGGCCGCGACCGTGCTGCAGAACAGCGTGTCGATCTCGACCTTCGGCACCGCAGTCGCCACCATGCAGTTCTCGCGCAATCTCTATTGCACCATAATGGTCGCGGCGTTCGGCGCCATCGTGCTGACCGGCCCGCTGGAGGGGGGCGCTGCGGCATTGGGCTATTCCGCCGAAGGCTTCGTGCGCATCTTCTACGCCGCGGCCGCAAGCTTCGCGGTGGCGCTGGTTGCCGTCATCATGGTCGAAGCGAAGCCGTTGCAGACCACCCACGCCTGAGATGCTATCGTCGGGTCAACGGCGCCGTGCTTCCGAGCGCCGGGAGCAGGGAGGCGAAACATGACCCGTGTCCGCGCGGCGGCTGGTTTGCGTATGGTCACCGGTATTCTTCTGAGCGCGCTCGCGACTTCGAGCCACGCCCAGTCAAAGTATCCCGATAAGCCGGTCAAGGTCGTGGTCGGCTTCACCGCCGGCGGCGGCACCGACGTGGCGGCCCGCGTCATCGCGCAGAAGCTCTCGGAGGCGCTGGGGCAGAGCTTCGTGGTGGAGAACCGTCCGGGGGCGAGCGGACTGATCGCCTCCGAGCAGGTCGCGAAGGCGCCGGCCGATGGCTACACCATCATGGTCGGCAGCCAGACCACGCTCGCGGTCGCGCCCGCGCTCTACCGCAACATCCAGATCGACGCGACCAAGTCCTTCAACGGATTGGCGATGATCGGCGTCTCGCCGTTGGTCGCCGTGGTCAACGCATCGTCACCGATCAAGTCGCTTCAGGAACTGATCGCGTTCGGCAAATCGCAGCCGAGCGGCATGAACTTCGGGTCCGGCGGCATCGGCACCACGCCACACATGGCGGGCGAACTGCTCGGCTTCAACGCCGGCATCAAGATGGTGCACGTCGCCTACAAGGGCGAAGCGCCGGGCGTGAACGATCTGCTCGGCGGACAGATCCCGTTCATGTTCTCGAACCTGTCGGTGGTGAAGGGCAACATCGAAGGTGGCAAGCTGCGTGCGCTGGCCGTCACCAGCGCGAACCGCGTCCCCTCGATGCCGAATGTGCCCACCATTGCGGAGTCGGGCTTCCCGGATTACGAGGCGGCCACCTGGTTCACGCTGATCGCGCCGGCCGGCACGCCCGCCGACGTGGTGACGCGAATCAACGCCGAGGTGAAGAAGATCGTCGCCACCAAGGACTATCAGCAGCGCTTCGATACACTTGGCATGATCCCCGATCGCGACCGCAGCCCTGGCGAGATCGACGCCTACATCAAGGCGGAGATCGCAAAGTGGGCCAAGGTCATCAAGGAAGCCGGCATCAAGCCGGCCGACTAGCGGCATTCCATTCGTCATAAAAAGCCGCTAAGATAGGGTGCTCCGGCGGGCCCTTGCCGCGCCGGAAGCGTTTGATTTATCAACGGAAACAGCCGGATTCATCCGGACGGCATGACCCAGGCCCGCAAGCTTTACGTCAAGTCCTACGGCTGCCAGATGAACGCCTACGACTCGCAGCGTATGGCGGACGCGCTTGCGCCCGAGGGCTACGTCGAGACCGCGACGCCCGACGGCGCCGATCTCATCATCCTCAACACCTGCCACATCCGCGAGAAGGCGGCCGACAAGGTGTATTCCGAGCTCGGCCGGTTGCGCGAACTCAAGGATGAGGCGGCGGATCAGGGCCGCCGCGTCGTGCTGGCGGTCGCCGGCTGCATCGCGCAGGCCGAGGGTCAGGAGATCATCCGTCGCGCCGGCTACGTCGATCTGGTGTTCGGTCCGCAGAATTATCACCAACTGCCGGACATGCTGGCTCGCGCCGAACACGGCAAGGTGGTCGAAACCGAATTCCCTTCCGATGACAAATTCGACCATCTGCCCGCGCCGAGCCGCGCTTCGACGCGCCGCCGCGGCGTGTCGGCATTCGTCACCGTGCAGGAAGGCTGCGACAAGTTCTGCACGTTCTGCGTCGTACCGTATACGCGCGGCGCCGAAGTGTCACGTCCGGTTGCGAAGATCGTCGCCGAGGTGGAGCGCCTCGCCGATGCCGGTGTCCGCGAAGTCACGCTGATCGGACAGAACGTCAACGCCTATCACGGCTCAGCGCCCGACGGCCGTGCCGCCACGCTGGCCGATCTGCTCTATCGCCTGGCACGCGTGCCGGGCATCGCGCGTCTGCGCTACACCACCAGCCATCCGCTCGACATGGACGATCGGCTGATCGAAGCGCATCGCGACCTGCCGGCGCTGATGCCGCATCTGCATTTGCCGGTGCAATCGGGCTCCGACCGCGTGCTCGACGCAATGAACCGCCGCCACACCCGCGCCCAGTATCTCGATTGCATCGAGCGGCTGCGCCGGGTGCGTCCCGACATCGCGTTCTCATCGGATTTCATCGTGGGATTTCCCGGTGAGACCGACGAAGAGTTCGAAGCCACGTTCTCGCTGGTGCGCGAGGTCGGTTACGCCAGCGCCTACTCGTTCAAGTATTCGCCGCGGCCGGGCACGCCCGCCGCCGAGCTGGAACAGTTGCCGGAGGCGCTTAAGCACGAGCGCCTGCAGCGGCTGCAGCACGAAATCGACCGCCAGCTCGACGCCTTCAACGCCGCGAGCCTGGGCGCCACGCTGGACGTTCTGTTCGAGAAGGCCGCCAAGCGCCCTGGCCAGATGGTCGGGAAATCCCCATATCTGCAATCGGTGCATGTGATGGGATCGGCAAACTTGATCGGCGGGATTTACCCGGTGACGATTGACGAACTCGGCAGCTTCACGCTGTCCGGAACGCTGGCGCAGAACGCCGCGTTGAACCTAAACGAGAACGGGAGTCTGATCGTTGCGTAGCCTCGGACCCGGCAATCTCACCACCGACACGGCGCCCGCTCAGGTCGTGCTCGCCTTCGACGACAATCGCTTCGCATCGGTCCTGTTCGGCCAGTACGGCCAGAACCTGGCATTGATCGAGCGCCGCCTCGGAGTGGTCGCCGAACAGCGCGGCAACCATGTCACGCTGGAGGGCTCGCGCGATGCTTGCGAGCAGGCGCGCCGCGTGATGGAGGGCCTGTACGAACAGATCAAGCGCGGCCGCGATCTTGCCGCCGGCGACGTGGAAGGCGCGATCCGCCAAGTCATCGCGCAAGGCTCGTTGTTCGATTTCGATCCCGCGGCGCCCCGGCCCGCCTTCGAGGAAATCAATTTGCGCAAGCGTCCGGTTCGCGCCCGTACCGCGGCGCAGGACGCATACATCCGCGCGCTGCGGCGCGATGCGCTGGTGTTCGGCACCGGTCCGGCCGGCACCGGCAAGACCTGGCTCGCCGTCGCCCACGCGGTGTCGCTGTTCGAACGCAAGGAAGTGGACCGCATCATCCTGTCGCGTCCCGCGGTCGAGGCCGGCGAGCGGCTCGGCTTCCTGCCCGGCGATCTGCGCGAGAAGGTCGATCCCTACCTGCGTCCGGTGTACGACGCGCTGTACGATTTGATGGATGCGCGGATCGTCGAACGCGCGCTGCAAACCAACGAGATCGAGATCGCGCCGCTCGCCTTCATGCGCGGCCGAACGCTGTCGAACGCGGCCATCATCCTCGACGAAGCGCAGAACACCACCGCGATGCAGATGAAGATGTTTCTCACCAGGCTTGGCGAGAACAGCCGGATGATCGTCACCGGCGATCCGAGTCAGGTCGATCTGCCGTCCGGCCAGACCTCGGGACTTGCCGAAGCCGTGCGGCTGCTTGCCGGCGTCGAGGGCATCGGCCACGCCACGTTCACCGCCGAGGACGTGGTTCGCCATGAACTGGTGTCGCGCATCGTCGCGGCCTACGACAATGCCGCTGCGCGCAAGCGCGAGGGTGGGTAATGACCCGATCGCCGGCCCTGCCCCGCAAACGGGCACGGAAGCAGACGCTGCTGATCGACGTCATGATCCAATCCGCACGCTGGAAGGCCGAACCGCGGGCGGCCGCAATCGTCAGAAAAGCCATCAGGGCCGCAGCGTCGGCGGCCTCAACGCCGAGCGCGGAGCTTGCTATCGTGCTGACGGATGATTCGGCGATCCACACGCTCAATCGCGACTGGCGCGGCCATGACGCGCCGACCAACGTGCTCTCATTCCCGGCGAAGCAACCGCGGGGCCGGCGCACCGGCGCAGCCATGCCGGATTCGCTCGGCGACATCGTCATCGCCTACCAGACCACGGCACGGGAGGCTCGCGCGGAATGCAAGCCGCTCAAGCACCATCTGGCCCATCTCGCGGTTCACGGCTTTCTCCATCTGGTGGGCTACGACCACGAAAAGCTTCGCGACGCCAAGCGGATGGAAGCGTTCGAGACCAATATCCTCGCCGGGCTCGGCGTGCCCGATCCGTATGCCAGCCACCGGAAGCTGTGAGGCGCACGATGCCTGACAGCGACGCGCAGAACCGGCAGCCAGACGACAATCGCAACCTCCCGGCGGTCGTGCCGCCGCACGGCGTGCCCGACAAGGAGAATGTCTTCGCCCGCATCGCGCGCGCCCTGTTCGGCTGGCGCTCCGGCACCACACGCGCGGATCTCGAAGTGGTGCTGGAGGCGGCTGTGCCGGGCGAGACCGGCGTGTCGCCGGCCGAGCGAACCATGCTGATGAACATCCTGGCGCTGCGCGAGCGCCGGATCGAGGATGTCATGCTGCCGCGCGCCGACATCGTGGCGGTTCAACAGGATATTTCACTCGGCGAACTGATCAAGGTGTTCCAAATCGCCGCACACTCCCGGCTGGTGGTGTTCAACGACACCCTCGACGATCCGGCCGGGATGGTGCACATCCGCGACCTGATCGCATTCATGGCGACGCGCGCCGCGGTGGACGCCGACAAGAATGCCAAGCGCAAGAAGCCGCTGACCGCCGGCCTCAACCTCAAGGCGGTCGATCTGGCGTTACCGCTCTCGGCCACCAAGATCGTGCGGGCGATGCTGTTCGTGCCGCCGTCGATGCCGGCACTCGACCTGCTCGCCAAGATGCAGACAACCCACATCCAGCTTGCGCTGGTGGTGGACGAGTACGGCGGCACCGACGGCCTGGTTTCGATGGAAGACATCGTCGAGGAGATCGTCGGCGAGATCGCGGACGAGCACGACGAAGACGAAAAGCCAACCGTGCTGCGCCAGCCCGACGGATCGTACATCGCCGACGCGCGCGCAACTCTCGAGGACGCGGTCGCCACCATTGGACCGGAATTCGATGTCCGCGAAGCTGCGCAGGAGGTCGATACCCTCGGCGGCTACATGATGGCGCAGGGCGGCCGCCTGCCGCTGCGCGGCGAGTTGGTGACCGGCCCTCCGGGCTTCGAGATCGAGGTGCTGGACTCCGATCCGCGGCGCATCAAGCGCGTGCGGATCCATCGCCGCACCGACCGCAAGATCGAGCATGACCGCGATGGCCGGCGCCGCTACAGCGGCCCCGACGTCACGAGCCCGACGATCGCCGCGGGCGAACCGGCCGGCCAGGATCATGCCCAAGTTCAGTCAAAGGCGTCTCAGGAAACACCAAAGACGCCGCCACGCCCGTGACCATCGCCGACACCCAACCGCGCACCCGGCCGATCATCCGCCTCTCGCACGGCGTTGTGTTGGCCTGGGGCTGGCGCCGCGCGGCGATCGCATTCATCGCCGGCGCGGTTTCGGTTCTGGCGTTGTCGCCGTTCGATCTGTGGCCGGTGCTGTTTCTGACATTTCCAGTGCTGGTCTGGCTGGTGGACGGTGCGGCCGCCGGCCGGCTCGGCGGAGTGTGGAGCGCGTTCGTCGCGGGCTGGTGGTTCGGCTTCGGCTACTTTTTTGCCGGCCTCTATTGGATGGGTTACGCGTTCCTGGTCGATGCCAAGACGTTCGGCTGGATGCTGCCGTTCGCGGTGACGGCGGTGCCGGCCGCGCTGGCACTGTTCACCGGATTCGGACTCGCATTCGCGCGTGCGATCTGGATGCGCGGCCCGGTGCGCATCCTGTCGCTTGCTGTCGCGCTCACAGTCGCCGAATGGCTGCGCGGCCATGTGCTCACCGGCTTTCCGTGGAACACCTACGGCTACGCGCTCACCGGCCCGCTTGTGCTGGCGCAGACCGCGGCGCTGATCGGTATCTGGGGGCTGACCTTCGTCGCGGTCGCCGTATTCGCGACACCCGCGCTGTTCGCAGACGATCGCGCCGACACGCGGCGGCCGTGGATTCCGCTCATCGTTGCCGTCACGCTGCTCGCGGCACTCGCCGCTTTCGGAGCATGGCGGCTGGCGCGGACGCCGACGGCACTGGTTGACGACGTGCGGCTGCGGATCATGCAGCCCAATCTTCAGCAGGACGAGAAATTCAACTACGCCGCGCGCGGCGACGTGATGAAGCGCTACATCGCGCTGTCGGACCGCTCCACCGGACCGCGGTCGAGCGGCGTGCGCGACGCAACGCATCTGATCTGGCCGGAGTCGGCATTCCCATTCTTCCTGATGCGCGAAGCCGATGCGCTGGCGCAGATTGCTGAGCTGCTCCCGCAGGGCACGGTGCTGATCACCGGCGCGATACGCGCGCCGGAGCCGATCCCGGGCGCCGCGATCTCGCACGCCTACAACTCCGTCTACGTGATCGATCATGACGGTGCGGTGCTTTCGGTTTACGACAAAGTGCACCTGGTGCCGTTCGGCGAATATCTGCCACTGCAGAGCATCCTCGAACGCTTCGGGCTGATGCAACTCACCAAGGTGCAGGGTGGCTTCATTCCCGGCACACGCCGCCGCGCCATCGAAGTGCCGCGCGCGCCGCGATTCCTTCCGCTGATCTGTTACGAGATCATCTTCCCCAGCGAAGCTGTGCCGCGCGGCGAACGCCCCGGCTGGCTCGTCAACCTGACCAACGACGGCTGGTTCGGCATCAGCACCGGGCCCTACCAGCACCTGCAGCAAGCGCGCGTGCGCGCCATCGAGGAAGGCCTGCCGCTGGTGCGCGCAGCCAACACGGGAATTTCCGCGGTGGTCGATCCAGTCGGCCGCATCATCAACTCGCTGCCGCTCGGCGCCGAGGGCGTGCTCGACTCGCCCTTGCCCCGCCCGATCGGCCGCACGCTTTACGTGCGCGCAGGCGATGGTATTGCCGCACTGCTGTTGGGTGCGGCTTTGGTTCTCATCATACGCCGCCGCATGCGGCAGGTTTGAGTTCGCTGCGGCGCGAACCCCGCGGGGGCGATTGCCTGCGAAAAATTGTGGCATGCACGAGCCGCGGTCGCGCCATGCCGAGAAAGCTTTTGTGGCGGGGCATACCTTGTCATAAGTCCCAGTACTTCGCTGGTATGCCAAATAATCGAACTCAATTTGAACCAAATCAGTTGGAAAGTTTCGTTTGAACTTTCACGCTGCCAAGCGGGGTTGTAAATCACGGATTGCACACGGGATTGAATTGTGAGCATTACCAGGGCCCAAATTGAGGACCAACATGATTGCTAAGAAGGCGCCCAATCCGACGGACAAGCACGTCGGTGCCAGGGTGCGAATGCGCCGCATGATGCTCAGCATGAGCCAGGAAAAGCTCGGCGACGCTCTCGGTCTCACGTTCCAGCAAGTACAGAAATATGAGAAGGGTGCGAACCGCATCGGCGCGAGTCGATTGCAGCAGATCGCGCACATCCTGCAAGTCCCGGTCGCGTTCTTCTTCGAAGGCGCGCCGGCCGCTACCGGCCAACTGGTCGAAGGCATGTCGGAGGCACCGTCGCCATCGTATGTGTCCGACTTCCTTGCCACCTCCGACGGCCTGGCGCTGACCAAGTCATTCATGAAAATCAAAGACCCCAAGCTGCGCCGCCGCATCGTCGATCTGGTTGAGCAGATGGTCGCAGATCACGACAAATAGGCGCGGCCCAATACGACCGCTGCGTTTGCCCACGGCCGCCCACATCTTGACCGCGCGGCGCGCTACTGCAAAAACACCCCCTGCATCACCGGCGCGGCCGCAGCCCGCCTTTTCAGGAGTGTGTAACGGTGTCTCGCGCCAATTTCCTTTTCACCAGCGAATCCGTCTCCGAGGGCCACCCCGATAAGGTGAGCGATCAGATTTCCGATGCCATTCTCGATGCCTTCATCGAGAAGGACATCAAGCTCGGCATCGCCGACGACAGCCAGATCAACACCCGGCTCGGCTGCGAGACGCTCTGCACCACCAACAAGATCGTGGTGGCCGGCGAAGGCCGCGGCCAGCTATTCAAGACGATCAACGGCATTTCCGTGGTCGATCGCGAACTGATCACCGAGATCGCGCGCGGCGTGGTCAAGGACATCGGCTACGACCAGAACGGCTTCTCGTATCACGGCGCCGACGTCGAGGTGCTGCTGCACGGCCAGTCGCCCGACATCGCGATGGGCGTGAATGCCAAGAAGAAAAAGGGCGGCGAGGAAGAAGGCGCCGGCGACCAGGGCATGATGTTCGGCTACGCCTGCACCGAGAGCGAGGTCTACGAGAAGGGCTCTTACATGCCCGCTCCGATCTACTTCGCACACAAGATCCTGAAGGTGCTCTCCGACAAGCGCCGCGCCAACCAGCTTCACGACCTGCAGCCCGACGCCAAGAGCCAGGTCACGGTGCAATACGTGAACAACAAGCCGGTCGGCTGCACCAAGGTCGTGGTCTCGACGCAGCACAACGAGAAGAGCCGCAACGGCAAGAAGTACACGCCCAGCATGGTGCGTGACCTGATTGAAGACGCGGTCGAGTCCGCGCTGCCGAAGGGATGGATGCCGAAGAAGTCTTCCGACTTCCTGGTCAACCCAACCGGCAACTTCGTTGTCGGCGGACCGGACGGCGACTGCGGCCTGACCGGCCGCAAGATCATCGTCGATACCTACGGCGGCTACGCGCCGCACGGTGGCGGCGCGTTCTCCGGCAAGGACCCGACCAAGGTAGATCGCTCGGCTGCCTACGCCGCGCGCTATCTCGCCAAGAACGTGGTGGCCGCCGGCCTCGCGACCCAATGCACCATCCAGATCGCCTATGCGATCGGCGTTGCCGATCCGATGTCGGTGCTGGTCGATACCCACGGCACCAGCAAGATCGACGAGCGCAAGCTCGCCAAGGTGCTGCCGGAAATCTTCCGGCTCACGCCGACCAACATTCGGCGCTCGCTCAAGCTGAACCGGCCGATCTACCGGCGCACCGCAGCCTACGGCCACTTCGGCCGCGCCCCGGAAAAGGATGGCGGCTTCTCCTGGGAGCAGACCAACCTGGTCAGCCAGCTCAAGAGCGCGTTCAAGTAGGCGAGAACGAGCCACACCGCACTTGTCATGCCCCGCGAAAGCGGGGCATCCAGTACTCCCGGTGATTACTGGATCGTCCGCTTTCGCGGACGATGACACCCATGACTGACCGAAGTCCGCAGACACATCGAACCGGCGCCTTCTTTGGCCGGCGCAAAGGGCATCCTTTGCGGCAGCGGCAGGCTGCGCTGTTCGATGCCCTGCTGCCCAAGCTCGCGCTCGACCTGGAGCGCCCGGCGCCCGATGACCTTCGCACGCTGTTCGAAGCAGCATCCGAGGTGCGGCTCGAAAGCGGGTTCGGCGGCGGCGAACATCTGATGGCGGAGGCCGAACGATATCCAGACATTGGATTCATCGGCATCGAGCCGTTCGTCAACGGCATGGCCAAAGCGCTGGCGGTGATCGACGAACGCAAGATCCGCAACATCCGGCTGCACCACGGCGACGCGACCGACGTGCTGGCATGGCTTCCGGGCGGCTCGCTCGGCCGCGTCGATCTGCTCTATCCCGACCCTTGGCCGAAGCGGCGGCATTGGAAAAGGCGTTTTGTGCAGGATGGAAGCGTCGCGCAGATCGCCCGGATTCTGCGTTCGCAGGGCGAGTTCCGTTTCGCGAGCGACATTCCCGACTACATCGCTTGGACCCTGGTCCGGTTGATGCGCTCGCCGGACTTTGCGTGGACTGCCGAACGGGCCGACGACTGGCGCAAACCCTGGCCGGGCTTCAGCCGCACGCGCTACGAGGCCAAGGCGATCCGCGAAGGCCGCGTGCCCTGCTACCTGAGTTTCCGGCGAACGTGATCAGGCGGCGTTAACGGGCTCACGCACTTGCCAGAAGCGGACCACGCGCTGCGCAGTGGCCGGCGCGAGCTTCTCGAAATTGGTGTAGGCGGCATCGAGCGAATGGCTGGAAGAGCCCTTGCCGTCAGGCCGCGATGTGATGACCGCCCGTGCGGTCGCCCAACTGAAGCCGAACGCCTTGCAAAGGATCAGAACCGGGTCCGGCCGGTCGCCGGCCACCAGGCGGTCCACGGCTGCGATCGGCACATTGCACAGCACCGACAATGACGCCACCGTCTCCTCGAACTTCTTGTGATTGGCGAAGCCCACCAGCGCTTGTTCGTCGAGCTTGCCGGCCTGATGAAGCTCCAGCACCGCGCGGTGCGCCTCGCTGTAGTCGCGGACCGGCGCGTTGAATTCCTTCGAAACCTTGTCGAGCGCGCGCTGCACCTCGGCCTTGGTTTCGGGTTTCGCCGCAGCGAGCAGCCGTTGCTGCACCACCGCCGTGGCGCGCACGAGCAGTTCACGGAACAAGTGGGGCGGAATGTCGGGACGCAAGCCGACCTTCTCGGCCAGTACGCCATCGCCCTCGGCGCGCTTGACCAGCGCATTGAAGCCGCCGTCGGAAAGCTTGGCCGAACGATTGTCGGCGACGTTGCGGACCACCTCCGGATCGCCGCGCCGCACCAGCACATCGGTCACGGCCTCGCCAATGCCGTTGCGGCCCGAGATCGCAAACAGGTGCGCTTGGCCCTTGGTGTTGGCGATATCGACCAGATCGCGCTCCGCGAGCCGCGACGACTGCGCGATCACGGGGCCAGCCACCGCGATATCGTCGTCGTTCGCGAGCTGACGCATCAAATCGCCCGGCGCGTTGGCGATCGGCGCGAGATTTTGCGACATCTCGGCGCGTGCCTTGATCTCGATTTCCGTGACGAGCCGGCACAGCACGTCATCGAACAGGCCGATGTGGTCTTCGTTGAAGACGGAAGCGCCGTCGATGAAAAGATTGGCGATGCGCCGGACTGTTTCCGCGCGCCGGGCGTACGAGCCGTGCTGGATGACGTCTTCGAGCTCGGGGATCAGCGACGCGGACGCAGACATACAAAATCCCAACAGCCGCGGCGCAATTGCGGCAATGAAATCAAGTTAGGCGGGCTTGGTGAATGAACCGTTAGCCAAGCCATTCCAGACCCGGCGCGGCCTTGCATGGACCTTCCAAATCGCTATATTCCGCGCATCCGATCAGACCGTCTGATTGGATCCTCATAAGTCCGATCGGCTTTTGAGAGTGGGCCCCCCGGGACCCGCTCTTTTTTGTTATCCGAATGGGCGGGGCTAAAATGTGTGCGAAAACAGAGGCTTGCGCCAGCCAACCGATGCAGGACGGGGTTGAACTCACACCGGCCGATGAACCGCGGCTGATCGTCGAGCCGGGGCTGAGCGCCCGCCTCGCCTCGATCGCCGAACCGGTGCTCGAGAGCCTGGGCTACCGGCTGGTGCGGGTGCGCATTTCCGGCAGCGACGGCTGCACGGTGCAGATCATGGCCGAGAAACCGGACGGCACGATGCTGATCGAGGACTGCGAGGTGGCGTCGCGCGCGCTGTCGCCGGTGCTGGACGCCTCCGATCCGGTCGACCGCGCCTACCGGCTGGAGCTGTCGTCGCCCGGTATCGATCGCCCGCTGGTGCGGCGCTCGGATTTCACGCGCTACGCCAACAACGTGACGAAGATCGAGATGAACGTGGCCGCGCATGGCCGCAAGCGCTTCCGCGGCATGCTGCTCGGCGTCGAGGGCGACTGCGCGCGGATCGTGCGCGACGACGCCAAGCCGGACGAGCCTGCGGAGGTGCTGCTGCCGATCGAGGACATGGCCGAGGCGAAACTCGTCCTCACCGACGCCCTGATCACCGAGGCGCTGCGCCGCGGCAAGCAGGCCGAGTACGAAAGCGAGACGGCGCAGAACGATAACGATGCGTTTGCATCGAATGACACCCCGGCGGGACGTCCCCGCCGCCGCAAGAATTTTCAGCGCGCGTCCGCAAGCGACCGCGCCCAGCACGAAGGAGAATGAGCTATGGCTGTGAGCGCCAACAGGCTCGAACTGCTGCAGATCGCCGACGCGGTCGCCCGCGAAAAATCGATCGACCGCGGCATTGTGATCGGCGCGATGGAGGACGCGATCGCCAAGGCGGCGCGCTCGCGCTACGGCGCCGAGACCGACGTCCACGCCGAGATCAACACCAAGACCGGCGAGCTTCGCCTGGCGCGGCATCTGCTGGTGGTTGATGTGGTGGACAATTCGTCGAACCAGATCAGCGTCGATGACGCCAAGAAGCGCAACCCGGCGGCGCAGGTCGGTGACACCATTGCCGACAGCCTGCCGCCGCTCGAATACGGCCGCATCGCCGCGCAGTCGGCCAAGCAGGTCATCGTGCAGAAGGTGCGCGAGGCCGAGCGCGACCGGCAGTATCAAGAATACAAGGATCGCATCGGCGATATCGTCAACGGCATCGTCAAGCGCGTCGAGTACGGCAACGTGGTGGCCGACCTCGGCCGCGGCGAAGCGATCGTGCGGCGCGACGAGATGCTGCCGCGCGAGACCATGCGCACCGGCGACCGCATCCGCGCTTTCATCTACGACGTGCGCCGCGAGCCGCGCGGCCCGCAAATTTTTCTTTCGCGAACACACCCCCAATTCATGGCCAAGCTGTTTGCCCAGGAGGTGCCGGAAATCTATGACGGCATCGTCGAGGTGAAGGCGGTGGCCCGCGATCCCGGCTCGCGCGCCAAGATTGCCGTGATTTCAAGGGATTCCTCGGTCGATCCGGTCGGCGCCTGCGTCGGCATGCGAGGCTCCCGCGTGCAGGCGGTGGTGAACGAACTGCAGGGCGAGAAGATCGACATCATCCCGTGGTCGCAGGACATCGCGACCTTCGTGGTCAACGCGCTGGCGCCCGCAGAAGTCGCCAAGGTCGTGCTCGACGAAGAGCGCGAGCGCATCGAGGTCGTGGTGCCGGACGCGCAGCTCTCGCTCGCCATCGGCCGCCGCGGCCAGAACGTCCGGCTGGCGTCGCAGCTCACCGGCTGGGATATCGACATCCTGACCGAGCAGGAAGAATCAGAGCGCCGCCAGGCGGAATTCCAGAAGCGCACCCAGACCTTCATCGACTCGCTCGATGTGGACGAGGTGATCGGGCAGCTGCTGGCCTCGGAAGGATTCACATCGGTTGAGGAACTTGCGATGACGGACGAAAAGGATCTGGCCGGCATCGAAGGTTTCGATGAAGACACCGCGCGCGAACTGCAGACGCGCGCGCGCGACTATCTCGGCAAGCTCGAAGCCGAGCTCGATGCCAAGCGCACCGAACTGGGCGTCAAGGACGAGCTCAAGGAAGTGCCCGGCGTCACCACGCAGATGCTGGTCAAGTTCGGCGAGAACGAGGTCAAGACGATCGAAGACTTGGCCGGCTGCGCCACCGACGATCTGGTCGGCTGGAGCGAGCGCAAGGACGGCGAGACCACCCATCACGCCGGTTTCCTGGACGGCATCGAAATCTCCCGCGACGAAGCCGAGTCGATGATCATGCAGGCCCGCGTCAAGGCCGGCTGGATCACCGAAGCGGACATCGCGCCGCCGCCGGCCGCCGAAGAGGCTGCCGAGACCGCACCGGCACAGGCCTAAGGACGCCAAGAGCGATGCTGGTGCACGCCCCGGAACCCACCGAAGAGACCGCACTCGATGCCGGCCCGCGCAGCAGCGCGACCGGCACCGAACGGTTTTGCGCGGTGTCCCGGACGGCCAAGTCGATCGATGAGATGATCCGTTTCGTCGCCGGGCCGGACGGCGTGGTGCCGGACCTTAAGCGCAAGCTGCCGGGCCGCGGCATCTGGATCACCGCCACGAAAGCCGCGCTGAGCGAGGCGGTCACGCGCAAGGTGTTCGCCAAGAGCTTCAAGCGCGACCTCAAGGTCGCCCCCGATCTGGCCGATTTGACCGAGCGGCTGCTGGTGCGTGCCACGCTCGACGCGCTCGCCATCGCCGGCAAGGCCGGGTTCGTGGTTCCTGGCTTCGCCAAGGTCGAGGCGGCGCTGACCCGGGACAGTGTGGTGGCCCTGCTTCACGGCTCCGAAGCCAGGCCGGATGGGGTCAAAAAGCTCGATGGCGTGCTGCGCCAGCGGCCCGATGCGGAGCGTATCGTCATGGTGACGGCATTCTCCTCGGACGAATTGGATTTGGCATTGGGCCGGTCAAATGTGGTACATGCAGCCTTGACGGCCGGATCTGCGAGCAACACCTTTTTGGCGCGTTTTCATCGCCTTGAGCGCTTTCGGACCGGCAAGCCGGACCACAGCGCACAAGCCCGCGACGCAAGCTGATACGAACTGGAACCTGAATGCCTGACACCAAGACCCCTGACGGCAAAACGCTGAGCGTGAAGACGCTGTCGCTCAAGCCGCGGACCGAGACGGGCGTCGTGCGCCAGAGCTTCAGCCACGGCCGCAGCAAGCAGGTTGTCGTCGAGGTCAAGAAACGCCGCATCGGTGGCGCCGAGGTCAAGGCGCCCGAAGCGCCGCCCGCGCCCGTCGCCCGCGCGCCGCAGCCCGCCGCACCGGCGCCGAAGGTCGCGAAGCCCGTGCCGGCTACAGCGCCGGCTCCCGCAACGCCTGCCACCAAGCCGTCCGGCGTGGTGTTGCGCACGTTGACCGACGAGGAGCGCAACCGCCGCGCCCACGCGCTCGGCGATGCGATGCTACGTGACGCCGAAGAGCGTAAGATCGCCGAAGAAGAAGCGCGCAATCGCGCGACCCGCGAAGCATTCGAAAAGGCCGAGCGCGACGCCGCCGATAGCCGCAAGCGCGAAGAAGACGATCGCCGCAAGCTCGAAGAGCAATCGAAGAAGAAGGCCGACGAGGTTGCCAAGAAGCGGTTCGGAGTCGATTCCGCCGAGGTGGCTGTCGCCAGGCCGGGCGTTCGTCCCGCGCTTGAAGCCGAGGAAGAAGAAGGCCCGCGCACGGTCCGCCGCGGTCCGGGCGGCGCCGCTCGCGTCATACCGCCGCCGAAGCGTCCGACCCGAGCCGCGCAGACCACCGAGAAGGCGCGCGGCCGCCTGACCCTTGTGAACGCACTGAGCGCCGACGACGTGCGCGAACGGTCGGACGCTTCGTTCCGCCGCCGCAACCGCCGCCAGGTCAGGGATCTGAGCAACGAGCCGAAGGAAAAGATCATCCGCGAGGTGACAATCCCGGAATTCATCACCATCGCCGATCTCGCCAACCGCATGGCGGAGCGCGGCGTGGAGATTATCCGGCTGCTGATGAAGCAGGGCCAGATGGCGCAGATCAACGACGTGATCGACGCCGACACCGCGCAGCTCATCGCCGAGGAACTGGGTCACACCGTCAAGCGCGTCGCCGAGGCGGACGTGGAAGAAGGCGTGTTCGATTCCGCCGACGATCCGGCCACGCTGGAGCCACGCGCTCCGGTGGTAACCGTGATGGGCCACGTCGATCACGGCAAGACCTCGCTGCTCGATGCCATTCGCCAGACCAACGTGGTGTCCGGCGAAGCCGGCGGCATCACCCAGCACATCGGCGCATATCAAGTCAGCGAGCCGAAGCATGGCAAGATCACGTTCATCGACACGCCGGGCCATGCCGCGTTCACCGCGATGCGCGCCCGCGGCGCCAAGGTCACCGACATCGTCGTGCTGGTGGTCGCGGCGGATGACGGCGTGATGCCGCAGACTGTCGAAGCGATCAATCACGCCAAGGCGGCGAAGGCTCCGATCATTGTCGCCATCAACAAGATCGACAAGAACGAAGCCAAGCCGGAGCGCGTGCGCACCGAACTGCTGCAGCACGAAATCCAGGTCGAGTCGCTCGGCGGCGACGTCGTCGATGTCGAGATTTCCGCGACCAAGAAGCTCAACCTCGACAAGCTCCTTGAGATGATCGGCCTGCAGGCCGAAATTCTCGATCTCAAGGCCAGCCCGACGCGCGCAGCGGAAGGCACCGTGATCGAAGCTAAGCTCGACCGCGGCCGCGGCCCGGTCGCGACGGTTCTCGTGCAGCGTGGCACGCTGCATGTCGGCGACATCATCGTGGCCGGCGCCGAATGGGGCCGCGTCCGCGCGCTGGTGAGCGATGCCGGCGATCCCGTCAGCACCGCAGGCCCGTCCGTTCCGGTCGAGGTTCTGGGCTTCACCGGCACGCCGGATGCAGGCGACCGCCTCGCGGTGGTCGAATCCGAAGCCCGTGCCCGCGAACTGACCGACTACCGCGTCCGCCAGAAGCGCGAGAAGTCTTCGGCGCGCGCCACCGGCATGCGCGGATCGCTCGAGCAGATGATGTCGCAGCTCAAGACCACGGGCCGCAAAGACTTCCCGCTCATCATCAAGGGCGACGTGCAGGGCTCGGTGGAAGCCATCATCGGCTCGCTGGAAAAGCTCGGCACCGACGAGGTGGCAGCCCAGGTCATTCACTCCGGCGTCGGCGGCATCACCGAAACCGACGTGGGTCTCTCGGAATCGACCGGAGCCGCGATCATCGGCTTCAACGTGCGCGCCCACAAGGAAGCGCGCGCGCAGGCGGAGCGCGATAACGTCGAGATCCGCTACTACAACATCATCTACGACCTCGTCGAAGACGTGAAGAAGGCCATGTCCGGCCTGCTCACGCCGGAGCGCCGCGAGACCCTGCTCGGCAACGCGCAGATCCTGGAGATCTTCAACATCTCCAAGATCGGCAAGATCGCCGGCTGCCGGGTCACCGACGGCAAGGTCGAACGCGGCGCCAACGTCCGCCTGATCCGCGACAACGTCGTGATCCACGACGGCAAGCTGTCGCAGCTCAAGCGATTCAAGGACGACGCCAGAGAAGTCGTCGCCGGACAGGAATGCGGCATGTCCTTCGAAGGCTACCAGGACATGCGCGCAGGCGACGTGATCGAATGTTACCGGGTGGAGACGGTGCAGCGCTCGCTCTGAGTCCAAATCTCAGACTTGCGGTGATGCCAACACCCATTGCTGTCATGCCCGCGAAAGCAGGCATCCGGTAACCCAAGGCCACAAGGGTCGAGTGGTACTGGATCGTCCGCTTTCGCGGACGATGATGACGGAGAAAAATGTCATGGCCCGCGGCCACCATCGAGATCGAGAGAAGTCCGCCAGCCCGTCGCAGCGCGCGCTGCGGGTCGGTGAACTGGTGCGTCACGCGATCGCGGAAATGCTGACGCGCGGCGACGTGCACGATCCGGTGCTCGAAGGCCATCTCATCACCGTGCCGGAGGTTCGCATGACCGCCGACCTGCGCATGGCCACGATCTACATCATGCCGCTCGGCGGCCGCGACGTCGAAGAGGTGCTTGAGGCGCTGGAGCGCAACAAGCGTTTCCTGCGCGGTGAGATCGCGCACCGCGTCAACTTGAAATTTGCTCCCGATATCCGGTTTCACGCCGACGAGCGATTCGAGGAAGCGGAACGGATCGAGAAGCTGTTGCGGACACCGGCGGTCCAGCGCGACCTCGACAAGCCCAAGGACACCGATGAGTGATCCGACAAGTCCCCTCCCCGACGCCGCCCCGAAGGCGGAAGAGGGAGGCGGCGAGCGCCCGCGCGCCGGCAAGCATCAGCAGTTCAAGCGCATCAAGCGCGACGTCCATGGCTGGATCGTGCTCGACAAGCCGGTCGGCATGACCTCGACGCACGCGGTCTCCGCGGTGCGGCGCCTGTTCGAGGCGAAGAGCGCAGGGCACGCCGGCACGCTCGATCCGCTCGCCTCGGGCTGCCTGCCGATCGCAATGGGCGAGGCGACCAAGACCGTCCCGTTCGTGATGGATAGCCGCAAGATTTACCGCTTCACCGTGCGCTGGGGCGAGCAGCGCGACACCGACGACGCCGACGGACAGGCGGTCGCCAACAGCGATCAGCGGCCCTCCCGCGAGGCGATCGAGGCGCTGCTGCCGCGCTACACCGGCACCATCTCCCAGGTGCCTCCGCAATTTTCCGCCATCAAGATCAACGGCGAGCGTGCCTACGACCTGGCCCGCGACGGCCAGACGGTGGAACTCGCTGCCCGGCCGGTGGAGATGCACAGCCTGGCGCTGGTCAACCTTCCCGACCCGGACCACGCCGAATTCATCGCCCAATGCGGCAAAGGCACCTACGTCCGCTCGCTGGCCCGCGACATGGGCCAGGCGCTCGGCTGTTACGGCCATATCGCGGCCCTGCGCCGGGAGGAGGTCGGTCCATTTGGCCCGGAAGACATGATTTCGCTGGAACAGCTGGGTTCCATGTGCCATAGAGCCGCCACCGGAGAGGGCAACCTCTCCGACACCCTCCTCCCCGTCGAGACCGCGCTGGACGACATCCCGGCGCTGGCCGTCAGCCGGGGAGATGCGGCAAGGCTCCAAAGGGGCCAAGCCGTTTTGTTGCGCGGTCGGGACGCCCCAATCTTCCGCGGCACGGTTTACGTCACGGTTTCGGGTCAGCTTGTGGCCCTAGCCGAGTGTGACCGCGGCGAGATCGTCCCGAAGCGTGTGTTCAACCTGACCGGGCTCACGGGAAGCCGCGGTCTAGCAAAAGGTTAATGACGATGTCGCTAAACGCCGGCCGCAAGGCCGAAGTCATCAAGTCATACGCGACCAAGTCCGGCGATACGGGTTCGCCGGAGGTCCAGGTGGCGATCCTGACCGAACGGATCACCAGCCTGACCGAGCATTTCAAAGCTCACGTAAAAGACAATCACTCGCGGCGCGGCCTCCTGAAAATGGTGTCGCAGCGCCGGCAGTTGCTCGATTACCTGCGGCGCAAGGACGAAGCGCGCTACAAGACCTTGATCGAGAAGCTCGGCATCCGCCGCTGAACAATTCCGCGCGGGTTTCCCGCGCGTTTGTGCGGACTCGTATTCGTCCGCTGTACCGCCGGCAGCGATACGCGCTGTCGATACTGGACCGGCTGCATAGGGCGCCGGTTCGCCTCAGCGGAGGCACGAAGGCCATGGCAGGATCGCCGGACGCTCTTTCCGTAAATCCGCGCATGATCGCATCCGAAAAGTCTTGGGCTTTAAGCTCTTGGGCTTTTCGGGTTCATGCGCGTCGCGGCTCGCCCGCGCGGATTAGCGTCTCGCCGTCTTGCTCATGGCGTTCGCCCCTTCGCGAAAACCAAGAAAGACGATCACTATGTTCGATATCCATCGTGTTGAACTCGACTGGGGTGGCCGCAAGCTAACTCTGGAAACCGGTAAGGTCGCCCGTCAGGCCGACGGCGCCGTTATCGCCACCTACGGCGAGACCACCGTCATCGCGACCGCGGTCGCGGCCAAGGCGCCGAAGCCCGGCATCGACTTCCTGCCGCTGACCGTCAACTACACCGAGAAATACTACGCGGCCGGCCGCATTCCCGGCGGCTTCTTCAAGCGCGAACGCGGTCCGACCGAAAAGGACACGCTGACCTCGCGCCTGATCGACCGCCCGATCCGTCCGCTGTTCGCCGACGGCTGGCGTTGCGACACCCAGGTGATCATCACAGTGATGTCGCACGATCAGGAGAACGATCCCGACATCGTCGCGATGGTGGCGGCCTCGGCCGCATTGACGCTCTCCGGCGCGCCCTTCATGGGCCCGATCGGCGGCGCGCGCGTCGCCTTCACCAACGGCGAATACGTGCTCAACCCGACCCTCGACGAGTTGAAAGAGAGCCAGCTCGACCTCGTCGTCGCCGGCACGCAGGACGCGGTGCTGATGGTGGAATCGGAGGCCAAGGAGCTGTCCGAAGAAATCATGCTCGGCGCCGTCATGTTCGGTCATCGGCACATGCAGCCGGTGATCCAGGCCATCATCCAACTCGCCGAAAAGGCCGCCAAGGAGCCACGCGACTTCGGAACGCCCGACACCTCCGCGATCGAAAAGGAAATGCTCGGCATCGTCGAGAAGGACCTGCGCAAGGCGTATTCGATTCCGGCCAAGGCCGAGCGCCAGGATGCCGTCTCGGCGGTCAAGAAGGCCGCCATGGCGCACTTCTTCCCGGACGGCAAGGACAACGCCGAACGGCCGATGACTCTGGTCGCCGGCGTGTTCAAGGAGCTCGAAGCCAAGATCGTTCGCTGGAACATTCTCGACACCAGCAAGCGCATCGACGGCCGCGATCTCGTCACCGTTCGCCCGATCGTCTGCGAGGCACCGTTCCTGCCGCGCACCCACGGCTCGGCGCTGTTCACCCGCGGCGAGACCCAGGCCATCGTCGTCGCCACGCTCGGCACCGGCGAGGACGAGCAGTGGATCGACGCGCTGCACGGCACCTACAAAGAAGCGTTCATGCTGCACTACAACTTCCCTCCGTTCTCGGTCGGCGAGACCGGGCGCACGGGGGCTCCGGGCCGCCGCGAAATCGGCCACGGCAAGCTCGCCTGGCGCGCCATTCGCCCGATCCTGCCGTCGAAGGAAGACTTCCCCTACACCATCCGCGTCGTCTCGGAGATCACCGAGTCGAACGGTTCGTCGTCGATGGCCAGCGTGTGCGGCACCTCGCTCGCGCTGATGGATGCAGGCGTGCCGCTGAAGCGCGCCACCGCCGGCATCGCGATGGGCCTCATCCTTGAGGACAAGCGGTTCGCCGTGCTCTCCGACATCCTCGGCGACGAGGATCATCTCGGCGACATGGACTTCAAGGTGGCCGGCACCGAAGAGGGCATCACCGCCCTGCAGATGGACATCAAGATCGCCGGCATCACCGAAGAGATCATGAAGGTGGCGCTGAACCAGGCGAAGGGCGGCCGTCTGCACATCCTCGGCGAGATGGCGAAGGCGCTCAACACCGCCCGCGCCGAGCTCGGCGAGTACGCACCGCGCATCGAGACCTTCAAGATCGCCACCGACAAGATCCGTGAAGTGATCGGCACCGGCGGCAAGGTGATCCGCGAGATCGTCGAAAAGACCGGCGCCAAGATCAACGTCGAGGACGACGGCACCGTGAAGGTGGCCTCGGCCGACGGCGAGTCGATCCGGGCTGCGGTAAACTGGATCAAGTCGATCGCCTCCGATCCGGAGATCGGCCACATCTACGAAGGCACCGTGGTCAAGACGATGGAGTTCGGCGCGTTCGTGAACTTCTTCGGCGCCAAGGACGGCCTCGTCCACATCAGCCAGCTCGCGGCGAACCGCGTGCAGAAGACCACCGACGTCGTCAAGGAAGGCGACAAGGTGAAGGTCAAGCTGCTCGGCTTCGACGAGCGCGGCAAGGTGCGACTGTCGATGAAGGTGGTCGATCAAGCCACCGGCGAAGATCTCGAGAAAAAGGGCGGCAGCGAGCCGCGCCCGGAGGCGGCCGCGCAGTAGCGTTCCGCGCCACAGCGCCGGGCTCGCTCCGGCCAGACCAAAGCAAAGGGCGCCTCCGGGCGCCCTTTTTTCTTGGTGATTTTTCGGTTGAACAGGGTGGTTAAGGAAACCGCATTTCTGTGATGGCGGTCACATCGTGCTGGACCGGGCCCGCCTAATCTCACACCCATGCAAAGAGCCTGCTGGCTCTGACGGACACGAAAAGGGGACCGCCATGACAACGATCGCTTTGGACGGCACCATCTACGCTTCCACCCCCGATACCTGGACCGGTTTCGTCGCGAGCTTCTCCGAGTTCTGCGCCGGCGTGCGCGACGGCCGGGAAGTGGAATCCCGCCATCGGATGTCGCAACCCGACCCGGCCGAGACAAGCCGCTTCGAAATCTATCGCGCCGCCCTGCTGGGCCGCCCGGTTTGACTTTGCACTGACCCTTCCGTTCCTTCCTCCTGTTCACTTGCCCGTCCGCGGCTCTGCCCGGACGGGCTTATTTTTTCGTCTATCTGCACGCGCCTTGACGGGCTAACCTCTGCCGACCTCATATCCTGTCGGTGTCATGGCCAAGCCTCCCGCTGCTCCGCCACGGCCGCATTTGTTCTCGGTATTCCCGGAGCACTTGGCGACGCGCCTGTTCGCCAGCGCGCGGCGGGTCAAGCTCACCGCCGACCAGGTGCTGTTCCTGGCCAGCGACCCGGGTGATGGCTGCTATCTGATCGAACAGGGGCTGCTGAAGGTGAGCATCGTCGGCCCCTCAGGCACCGAACGCATCCTCGCCATTCTTGGCCCGGGCGCGATCGTGGGCGAACTCTCGACCATCGATGGGCTGCCGCGATCGGCTTCGGTCACTGCCGTGCGGGACGCCGAGCTCGACTTCATCAGCCGCACGGCATTCGACGCGTTCGCGAAGACACATCCCGAAGTGTATCAGCACATGGTGACGCTGCTGGCAGCGCGGCTGCGCGACACCGACGGCGTGCTGGCGGCGGGAAGCTTCCTGCCGCTCAAGGGCCGCGTGGCGCGCGCGCTGCTCGACCTCGCGGAAGCATTCGGCCAGCCGGTCGGACAGGGCCGCACGCTGATCCGCCAGAAGGTCAGCCAGAGCGATGTCGCCGCGATGGCCGGCATCGCGCGCGAGAACGTCAGCCGCATCCTGAACGAATGGATCAGGCTCAAGCTGGTGAGCCGGCTGTCGGGCTACTACTGCCTGGAAGATCGCGCCAAGCTCGAAAGCGAAATCAAGCTTTAGTGCCTACCGCGCATGACCGCGGCGGGAACGGCATCGCCTAAACCAGCTTCGCCAGCGCCTCGCCGGCATCCCACGGCTTCCACCACGGCTTCAGCCCCAGGTCGCGCGCGATAATGCCCGCGGAGATGTAGCCGCCGCCGCCGGAAATCGCGCCGCCCGGGTGCGTCGCAGAGCCGGCCATGTAGAGCCGCCCCACCGGCGTGCGATAGCCGAAGTGGTTGTACATCACCTGCTCGGCGTTGAACGCGCCCATGAAAATGTCGCCGCCGCGCATCTGCGGGAACTGCGCGACATACTCGCGGCCGGTGTAGACGTGCTGTGCAATAATATTCTTGCGCGTCATGTTGGAGGCGTAACGCGACCACTTCTCGATGATCCGGTCGGCGAACTCGCGCTTGAAGTCCTCGTAGTCCTGCTCGCCGATGTCCGGGTCGAGCGGCATGACGTGCCACGCGTAGTTGGTGGCCTTGCCGGGCGGCGCCTGGGTCGGATCGATGGTGCTGAGCGGTCCCGCGCCGAACTGCACGATTTGCGGCACGCGGTTCGCCACCACGTCGGCGTGCGCCGCCATCAGGTCGTCCATCGTCTCCGCGCCGAGACTCCATTTCAGCGTGCGGCTGATGTTGGGATCGAACTTCTCTGCGTTGAGCTTGATCGGCTCGTTGAGCGCCAGATGCAGGCCGAAGATCGACCACTTGGTGTATTGGAAATCGTCGATCTTCTTGGCGAACGCCGCCGGAAGCTGTTCGCGGCCGATCAGGTTTTCGAAGGTCTGGTGAACGTCGAGCGTGGAGGCGACGAACTGGCGCGCCCGCACCGTCTTGCCGTTCCGCAAGGCGATGCCGGTCGCCTTGCCGCCCTCGACCACGATGCGCTCGATATCGGCCTGCGGCTCGAAACGCCCGCCGGACGCGATGAACGTCTCCATCAGCCCGCGCGCCAGATTGAACGAGCCGCCCTGGCAGAGCTGGTAGCCACTCTGTAGATCGAAGGCACGGATCACCGAGCCCATCGGACTGGTCTTGGACATCGTATCGACCAGCCAGGTGCCGAACAGCGACACCTTGAACAGGAACAGAAGCTGGACGTGCTCGTTCTCGAACAACTCCTTCACCACATCGAACGGCTGTCGCGCGCACACTTCGAGAAAGTCGCGGCCGATCGCGCTCTTGTTCAGCAGCGCCTCGCGCTCGGCCTGCGGCAGCGGCTCGGCGTAGCGCTCGGGCAGAAAGATGCGCTCGGTGATCTCCTCGGCGCGGCGATTCCAGTCGCGGAAGGTCTGCGCATCCTTCTTGGAAAAACGCGCCACGTTGGCGAGCGTCTCCTCCAGGTCGCGGCCGAACACCAGCACGCTGCCGTCGAGGTGCGGCTGGCCCAGTTCGTAGCGCGGCGTGATGTAGCTGACGCGGTCGGCGAGACCAAAGTCCTTGAACCACGGCGTCTCGGTGATGTGGAAGTGATTGATCGAATGCAGGTTGTGGTAGAAACCCGGGACGGTCGCTTCCTCGGTGGACAGCCCGCCGCCGTACTTTAGCCGCCGGTCCACCAGCAGGATATCGAGGCCGCTTTTCGCCAGATACGAGCCCAGCACCAGCCCGTGATGCCCGGCGCCGACAATGATGCCGTCGTAGCTCTTGTCGAGCGCCGCAGTCATAGTTCACTCCCACTTGCGCGCGTGGCGTGACGTCATTGCCGGGCTTGACCCGGCAATCCATCGCTTCGCAAAAGCATTGTGACTGGTTGATGGACCCCCGGGTCAAGCCCGGGGGTGACGCATTGCAGACGGCGAAAGACTTACTGCGCGGCGTCCTTGTTCTCGGCGCCCTCGGCGCGCAACGCGTCGGGCTGCGGCATGGCGATGACGTTGTAGCCGGAATCGACGAAGTGAATTTCGCCGGTCACACCGCTGGACAAGTCGGAGAGCAGGTAGAGCCCGGCGCCGCCGAGGTCCTCGAGCGACACGCCGCGGCCGAGCGGCGAGTGCTTCTGCTGAAACGCGAACATGTAGCGCGCATCGTTGATGCCGGCGCCGGCCAGCGTGCGGATCGGGCCGGCCGAGATCGCGTTGACGCGAATTTTCTGCGGCCCGAAGTCCACCGCCAGATAGCGCACCGACGCTTCGAGCCCGGCCTTGGCAACCCCCATCACGTTGTAGTTCGGCATGGCGCGGTCGCCGCCGTTGTAGGTCAGCGTCACCATCGAGCCGCCGTTCGGCATCATCTCGGCGGCGCGCTTGGCCGCTTCGGTGAACGAGAAGCATGAGATGACGAGGGTGCGCTGGAAGTTCGCGCGGGTGGTGTCGGCGTAGCGGCCCTTCAGCTCGTTCTTGTCGGAAAAGCCGATGGCGTGGACCAGGAAGTCCATCGTGCCCCACTGCTTCTTCAACTCGGCAAACGTCTGATCGACGGAGGCAATGTCCTCGACGTCGCACGCCAGCGCGAGCTTGGAGCCCACGGATTCGGCGAGCGGCTTAACGCGCCGGCCGAGCGCCTCGCCCTGGTAGGTGAATGCCAGTTCCGCGCCCTGCGCCGCGGCAGCCTTGGCGATCCCCCAGGCGATCGAGTGATCGTTGGCGACCCCCATGATCAGGCCGCGCTTACCCTTCATCATATCCGACATGGTGATTATACGTCCAACCGCTTGAACACGACCGAGGCGTTTGTGCCGCCGAAGCCAAATGAATTCGACAACACGGCGCCGAGCTTCACGTTGTCCTTGCGCTCGCGCAGGATCGGCATGTCGGCAAAGGCGGGGTCGATATTCTGGATGTTGGCGCTCTCGCACATGAAGCCGTTGTTCATCATGAGCAGCGAATAGATCGCCTCCTGCACGCCGGCGGCGCCGAGCGAATGGCCGGTGAGCGATTTGGTCGCCGAAATCGGCGGGCACTTGTCGCCGAACACGTCGCGGATCGCCCCGATCTCGGCGGCGTCGCCGACCGGCGTCGCGGTGGCGTGCGGGTTGATGTAATCGATCGGTACTTTCACGGTCTCAAGCGCCATCTTCATACAGCGCATCGCGCCTTCGCCCGATGGCGCTACCATGTCATCGCCGTCCGAGGTCGCACCATAACCGGCGACCTCTGCATAAATCTTCGCACCCCTCGCGCGAGCGTGCTCGAGTTCTTCCAGCACCAGCACGCCGGCGCCGCCGGCGATCACGAAGCCGTCGCGGTCCTTGTCGTAGGCGCGGGACGCCGTCTCCGGCGTGTCGTTGTATTTCGTCGACATCGCGCCCATGGCGTCGAACATATTCGACAATGTCCAGTGCAGTTCTTCCGAGCCGCCGGCGAACACCATGTCTTGCTTGCCCCATTGGATCAATTCGGCAGCGTTGCCGATGCAATGATTGGAGGTCGCGCAAGCCGACGAAATCGAATAGTTCACGCCCTTGATTTTGAACCAGGTGGCGAGCGTCGCCGACGCGGTCGACGACATCACCTTCGGCACTGCGAACGGGCCGATGCGCTTGGGCGAGCCTTTCTCGCGCGTGATGTCCGCGGCATCGACCAGCACGCTGGTCGATGGACCGCCCGAGCCCATCACGATGCCGGTGCGCGGATTGGAAATGTCTTTCTCCTCGACGCCGCTATCGCGGATCGCCTGCTCCATGGCGACGTGATTCCAGGCCGAACCCGGGCCGAGAAACCGCATGGCGCGGCGATCGATCGATCCCGACGGATCGAGCGTCGGCATGCCCTGCACCTGGCAGCGGAAGCCGTGGCTGGCAAAATCCTCCGAGCGCGTGATCCCGGATTTGGCTTCGCGCAGACTGGCGAGGACTTCCTGCGTGTTGTTGCCGATCGATGAGACGATGCCCATCCCGGTCACGACGACTCGTCTCATGGCTGCCTCGTGCGCAATATCAAGGACCCCGCCTGCCCCGGCCGTGTCGTTGGACTGGGCCACATTTGGCCCGATTGACGCAATGACGCAAGAGCGGGTCTTGGCCGGAAAACCGGCCCGCTTTCAAGACCATGCCCTAGGCGGAGGCCGGCTGGGGCGTGTCGGCGTCGCGGAACAGCCCAACCTTGAGGTCGAGGGCGCGGTAGATCACGGTACCGTCCGCCTCGAGCCAGCCGTCGGCGATGCCCAGCACCAGCTTGGAGCGCATCACCCGCTTGAGGTCGATACCGTAGACGATCTTCTTCATGGTCGGCAGCACCTGGCCGGAGAACTTTACCTCGCCCATGCCAAGCGCGCGGCCCTTGCCGGACGAGCCGGACCAGCCGAGGAAGAAGCCCAGCATCTGCCACAGCGCGTCGAGGCCGAGGCAACCAGGCATCACCGGATCGCCCTTGAAATGGCACGGGAAGAACCAGAGGTCGGGCCGGAGGTCGAGTTCTGCCCGGATGAATCCCTTGCCGTTCGGGCCGCCAGTCTCCGATATTTCGGAGATTCGGTCGAACATCAGCATCGGCGGCAGCGGCAGTTGCGGCCCGTCGGGGAACATCTCGCCGCGGCCGCAGCGTAGCAGATCTTCGTATTCAAAACGGCTGGGTCGGATTTCCATTGCGCTCGCGCTGCTGGCCAATTGGTTTGATTTCCTAACATAAAGGCCACCGCTGCGGAAAAACAGGCCCAGAAACCGGGCCGCAAATGAGACTGATGTTCGCAGCCTTGTTGCGATAAAGTTGCATCAAGGCCCCGGGCCAGATATGATTACAATTGCAACAGTTTAGAAGCGTTCCTAGATAGTCGTCAGCAGTTCGAGTGCACCAATATGAACCCACCGCGGACCATGGTTGTCTCCAGCGCGATCGAATCGGCCCACGAAATTCAGGCCAATCTCAATCGCGGTGAATTGACGGGCTGCCCCTGGCACGACGTGAAGTCGATGCTGCGGGATGTCGGCCTGCGCCCAACCCGTCAGCGGATGGCGCTCGGCTGGATCCTGTTCGCCAAGGGCGACCGGCATCTGACCGCCGAGATGCTCTACGAAGAAGCCTCCAAGGCGAAGGTGCCGGTGTCGCTCGCCACCGTGTATAATACGCTGCACCAGTTCACCGACGTCGGCCTGCTGCGCCAGGTCGCGGTCGATGGGTCCAAGACTTATTTCGACACCAACACCACCTCGCATCACCACTTCTTCGTCGAGGGCGAGAACGCCCTGGTCGATATTCCGGGCGCCGAACAGATTGTCGGCAAGATGCCGGACGCCCCGAATGGCTACGAAGTGGCCCGCGTCGACGTGATCGTCAGGCTGCGCCGCAAGGGCAAGTAGTCCGGCCGACTTTTAGATTTCGAAATGGCCGGGCCCGTCCCGGCCATTTGCTTTTGAGGCGGCCCCACGGCCCGCTTGCGCCCGACGCAGGGCTGTCATCAACTAGCGCTAACAACCGGCAGAACCCGCCTTTCGGGAGGATTTTTCATGGCCTTGCAATTCACGCGACGCGCTGCGCTGGGCGCAGCCTTCGCCCTCGCCGCAAGCGCGGCATCCGCGCAGAGCGTCGGCGACAAGCTCGTCATCGTCACGTCGTTCTCCAAAGACCTTACGGTGCCGTTCGCCACTGCGTTCGAGAAGAAGCACCCCGGCGTCAAGGTCGAGGTGCAGAACCGCAACAGTGCGGCGGCGATCGCCTTCATCCGTGAGACGCGATCGAGCCCGCCCGACATTTTCTGGGCATCGGCGCCAGACGCCTTCGAGGTACTGAAGAAGAATTCGCTGCTGCAGAAATATAAGCCGCAAGCGCAAGGCGTCGCCGACAAGGTCGGCAGCTATCCGATCAACGATCCCGACGGCTTCTACATGGGCTTTGCCGCCTCGGGTTACGGCATCATGTTCAACACGCGCTACATGCGCGCCAACAACCTGCCCGCCCCGAAGGAATGGGACGATCTCAAGAAGCCGGCGTACTTCGGCCACGTCGGTTTCTCGGCGCCGTCGCGCTCCGGCACCTCGCACCTCACCGTCGAAACCATCCTGCAGGGCGAGGGCTGGGACAAAGGCTGGGCGACGCTGCTGGAGCTGGGCGGCAACTTCCAGCAGGTCTCCGACCGTTCGTTCGGCGTGCCCGACGCGGTCAACAGCGGACAGTACGGCGTCGGCATCGTGATCGACTTCTTCGGCCTGTCCGCCAAGGCATCGGGCTTCCCGGTCGAGTTCGTCTATCCGAGCGTGACCGCCATCGTTCCGGCCAATGTCGGCATCATCGCCAACGCCAGGAATCAGAAGGCCGCCGAAGCGTTCGTCGAGTTCCTGCTGTCCGAAGAAGGCCAGCAGATCCTGCTCGATCCCAAGATCCAGCGCCTGCCGGTGCGGCCGGCAAGCTACGCCAAGGCGCCCGTGGGATATCCCAATCCGTTCAGCGACAAGAGTCTCGGCGCCAAGGTAAAGTTTGACGCCGACGTGTCCGAGGCGCGCTACGAACTGGTCAATTCGCTGTACGACCGTCTCGTGACCTTCCGCCTCAAGGAACTCAACGCCGCCTGGAAGGCGATCCACGACGCCGAGAAGAAGATCGGCTCGGGCGGCAGCGCCGAAGCCAAGCGGCTTGTCGCCGAAGCGCGCAAGCTCGCCACAACGGTGCCCATCAGCTCCACCGAGGCTGCCGACAAAGCGATTGCCGGCTCGTTCCAGGAGGTAAAGAAGGGCGAGAAGGTGGCCGGCCGCCAAGCCGAGTTCGAGCAAAAGTGGGACACCGCCGCATCGAAGAATTACGCGGACGCCAAGACGCTGGCGGAGAAGGCGGCGGCGGCGAAGTAGCGCGGTCTCTTTTCGGGCACGGTGCAGCGCAACACCCACGCTGTCATGCCCGCGAAGGCGGGCATCCAGTAGCCACCGCCGTCAATTGAATGGATAGTATCTCGGGTACTGGATCGCCCGCTTTCGCGGGCGATGACACCGAGTATGCGAGCGATGACCGAGGCGGTTCTGACAACATCAAACGCCCGCGCGCCCTTCTTCGCTCGTTACAACGCGAGCCCGATCCAGGCGCTCGCGCTGGCCGCCGTCGCACTTTTCCTGATCGCCTTCCTGATCGTGCCGCTGGTGCGCGTCATCCTCGTTGCCTTCACCGACGAGGGCCGCTTCAGCCTCGTGCATTTCGGCGACTTCCTCCGCACCTCACTGTTGCGCGACGCGTTCTGGAATTCGATCTATGTCGCCTCAATGACCGTGGTGGTCGCGAGCCTGATCGCCGTGCCGCTTGCCACCATCCTGGCGCGCTTCCGCTTCCCGGGAGCCGCGCTGATCCACACGCTCGGCGTGGTTCCGCTGGTGATGCCGCCGTTTGTCGGCGCGGTGGCGATGCAGCTCATCTTCGGGCGCAACGGTTCGATCAACCTGCTGCTCAATGACTGGTTCGGCTTCCGAATCCCATTCATGGAAGGCCTGAACGGCGTGATCTTCGTCGAGGCTCTGCACTATTTCCCCTTTATCCTGCTCAACCTGTCGGCCTCGCTCTCCAACATCGATTCCGCGATGGAGGAGTCCGCGCAGAACCTCGGCGCGCGCGGATTCACGCTGTTCTCGCGCATCGTGTTTCCGCTGGCGATGCCGGGCTACGTCGCCGGCGCCGCGCTGGTGTTCGTCAAGGTTTTTGACGACCTGGCCACGCCGCTGCTGCTCAACGTCACCTCGATGCTGGCGCCGCAGGCGTATCTGAAGATCACCACCGTCGGCGTGGCCGATCCGATGGGTTACGTGATCTCCGTCATCATGATCGTATGCTCGCTCGGCGCCATGCTGCTGTCCGCGCTGGTGCTGCGCGGCCGCGATTTTTCCACCACCCAGCGCGGCGGCGGCGGGCTGTCGCGGCGGCGGCTTGGCCGGCTCGGCAACGCGCTCGCCATCGCATTTGTCGTGGTCACGCTGCTGATCGTGCTGTCGCCGCATATCGGCATCTTCCTGCTCTCGATCGCCACGGTGTGGTCGTTCGCGATGCTGCCCGATGCCTACACGCTGCAGCACTACGTCACCGTGTATCGCGAGGCCGCGCCGATGATCGGCAACACCATGCTGTACTGCGGGCTGGCCGGGCTGATCGACATCGTGCTCGGCGCGACGCTCGCCTATGTGGTGTTGCGCACCCGGCTGCCGGGCCGCCGGCTGGTCGAACAGGTGGCAATGTCGGCGGTCGCAATCCCCGGGCTGGTGCTCGGCATCGGACTGCTGCGCACCTACTACGACGTCAAGCTGCCGATCTCCGGCGAGTCGCTGGCGACCTTCTGGTTCATGCTGGTGATCGCCTACGCGGTGCGCCGCCTGCCCTACGCGCTGTCGGCCGCGACCGCGGCATTGCAGCAGCTTCACGTCAGCCTGGAGGAAGCCGCCGAAAGTCTGGGCGCCGGCAAGCTGCGGGTGCTGTCGCGCATCGTGGTGCCGCTGATGACCGGGGGGTTGCTGGCCGGCTTTGTGACGAGCTTCGCCACCGCCGCGGTCGAGTTGTCCGCGACGCTGCTGCTGGTCGCGCGCGCGCCGGACGCGCCGCTGTCCTACGGCATCTACGTCTACATGCAGTCCGCCGCCGGACGCGGGCCGGGCGCGGCGTTGGGCGTGATCGCCGTGGTGGTGGTGTCGATCGCGACTTATGCCGCGTACAAGATCGCCGAACGCGAGCGTGGCCTGAAATCGCGGGAGGTGTTTTGATGACCCGCGGCGTGACCATCGACCGCGTCTCGTTCGGCTATGGCGCAACCGCCGTTCTCGATGACGTCAGCCTGGACGTGGCGCGTGGCGAGTTCTTCGCGTTTCTCGGTCCGTCCGGCTCCGGCAAAACGACGCTGCTGCGCCTGGTCGCAGGCTTCGGCAAACCGGGCAACGGCCGCATCCTGATCGGCGAGCGCGACGTCACCGGCCTTCCGCCCTGGAGCCGCAACGTCGGCATGGTGTTCCAGAGCTATGCGCTGTGGCCGCACATGACGGTGGCGAAGAATGTCGCGTTTGGGCTGGAGCGCCGCCGGATGTCCCGCGCCGAGATCAACCGCAAGGTCGCGGCCGCCCTGGAGCTGGTCGGCCTCACCGCCTACGCCAGCCGCCGGCCGTCGCAGCTTTCCGGCGGCCAGCAGCAGCGCGTCGCGCTGGCCCGCACCATCGTGATCGAACCGGAGGTGCTGCTGCTCGACGAGCCGCTGTCCAACCTCGACGCCAAACTGCGCGTCGAGATGCGCTCCGAACTCAAGTTGCTGCAACGCAAGCTCGGCATCACCGCGATCTACGTCACCCACGACCAAGAGGAGGCGAACGCGGTGGCCGACCGCATCGCTGTGCTCGACCAGGGCCGCATCCAGCAGATCGGCGCGCCGACCGCGCTGTACGATCATCCGGCCAACCGGTTCGTCGCGACCTTCCTCGGCACCGCCAACCTGATCGAAGGCCGCATCGTGAACGGCAACTTTTCCGGCGGCGGGCTGGTGCTCGGCGGCATCGGCGGGCCGGACGGTCCGGCCTGCATCTCGATCCGCCCGCAGGATGTCACGCTGGGCACGCCCGGCCTCGGCGCCGCGGCCACCGTCGAAGTGTACGAGTTTCTCGGCGGCGTGGTCCGCTACCAGTTACGAATGGGCGAACAGCGCCTGGTGGTGGATATGGCCCACCGGCGCGACCAGCAGGCCCACGCGGTGGGATCGGCGGTCGGCGTGTCGGTCGATCCGCAACAGATCGCGGTGTTACGATAGTCGCGGCTGAAGGGAGCATGCAATGGACCAAGCCGCGATCGAGGAAGTCGCACAACTTTTCATCCAGGCGCGCAACACCGGCGCGCGGCTGGATGCTCTGCCCGCGCGGCTGAAGCCTGCGAACTTCGAAGATTCCCGCGCGATCATGGACGCGGTTGACCGCATCGTCGGCGACACGATCATCGGCACCAAGATTGCGGCGAAGCCGGGCGCCGAGGTGGTTTACACCACGTTGCACGCCGGCCGCGCGTTCGAGAGCCCGGCGCGCATCCCGCGCGCTGGTGCCGAGCCAGTACCTGGAGTGCGAGATTTCATTTCGCCTCACCCGCGACTTGCCGCCGCGCGCCACCGGCTATTCCGAGCAGGAGGTGTTCGACGCACTGGAGGCCTGCGTGGCGTTCGAGGCGGTCGATTGCCGCTTCAAGGATCTCGCCGCGACGATGGCAAAGGCGCCATACGATTTCTACGCCGACCATATCGCGGCGGGCGCCATGGTGTTCGGCCCGTTCCGCAACGACTGGCAGAAGACCGATTTCACCAAGATCAGAATTTCGATGACGCAGGGCGCGCGCACCATCATCGAGAAAACCGGCGGTCACCCGACCGGCAATCCGGCCATCCCCGCCGTTGTGCTCGCCAACATGCGGCGCGCCACCACCGGGCTCAAGGCCGGGTGGATGATCGTCACCGGCTCGTTCACCGGCTTTCATCCAGTCGAATTGAACGTGCCGGTGCGTGGCGAATTCGAAGGCTTCGGCACCATGGAAGCGACGATCACAAACTAGACGATCTCGTCGGTGATGACCTTGAAGCCCGACAGCGTGCAGGGCCCGAACGAGGTCACGATCGCAACGTCGGTCGCATCGCGGCCGCGCGCCATCAGGATGCGTCCGATGCGCGGATGGTTGTGCCTCGCATCGAATGTGTACCAGCGGCCGCCAAGATACGCCTCGAACCAGGCGCTGAAATCCATCGGCGAGTCGTCGGGCGGCACGCCGATGTCACCGAGATAGCCCGTGCAATAGCGCGCCGGAATATTCATGCAACGGCACATCGCGACTGCAAGGTGGGCGAAGTCGCGGCATACGCCGCGCTTTTCGTTGTAGGCGTCGAACGCCGTCTTCATCGGGCTGGCGTGGGCATAGCCGAAGGTGATGTGGTTGTGGACGTAGTCGCAGATCGCCGCCACCAGCGGCCAGCCTTTCGGCACATGGCCGAACAGCGGCCACGCGATGTTCATCAGCCGGTCGGTCTCGCAGTAGCGGCTGCCGAGCAGATAGACCAGCACCTCCACCGGCAGGTCTTCCAGAGCATGCTGGATCGCATCGGGAGCAACCGCATCCGGGTCGCCCTTGTCGTGCACCACGAAATCGGTCGAGAAGGTCAGGCGGCCCGCCGGCGCGCGGATCACATGACAGAAATTTCCGAAGCCGTCGTGGTAGGTGTTGACCGGAACCGGCTGGTCGATCTGCATGCGATCCCAGGTCAGCAGATCGGGAATGCGCGACGGATGCACGCTCAACTGCAGGATCATCGGCGTCGGGGCCGGACAATCGTAGGAAATCTCGTAGCCCGCACGGACCTTCATTGCCCCGCCCCTGCCGTAACCTTGACTGCAACCTTCATGGCGAGATGATCCGACGCGGTGCCGATCCATGTGCCTTGCAGCGGGATGGCTTCTTGCGGCTCGTGCACCACCGCCACGCGCACGAGGTTTTCGTTTCCGACCATGCCGCTCGACGGATCGAAGTCGATCCAGCCCGGGCCCGGGATACAAGCCTGGACCCAAGCATGGGTGTTGCCGCCGGTGATGGCTTCGCCGTCGTCGTCGGCAATCCGCAGATAGCCCGATACAAACCGCGCAGCGATCCCCAGCGAGCGCAACGCCGCGATCATCAACACCGCAAGATCGCGGCAGCTTCCACTGCCGAGCTTCAGGGTCTGCGCCGGGGTCTGGATCCCCTTCTCGTGCCGCGTCACATACTTGAAATCGCGCTTGATGGTCCGCGTCATGCCGACGAGCAGATCGTGAGTCTCGGCCGAGCCATCCGCGCGCAGGAACATCGCGGCCCAGCGATCGAGTTCGGCATGCGGAAACAACGGCGCCAGGAAGCGCGCCAGGCTTGACCGCTCTTCCTCGGGATACTTGAAAGGATAGGTGGAAGCGAAATCCCGGATGTCGGCGGCGCGGAATGCGACCGGCGCGTGATCGACACGGATGGTGCTTTGAAAGCGCAGCTCCGAGGCCTGCCCAGCGAAACGGGCGATCGCGACATGATTGCCGAACGCATCCCGCGTCCAAGAGAGCTGGCTCGGCTCCGGGGTGATTTCGAGAGCGGATTCGAGCACCCGCTGATCGTCGTCGTCGCGCGGACGCAGCATCATCCGGTGGTCGCCGAACGCCACCGGTTGCTTATAGTGGTGGCTCGTGAGGTGCCTAATGATCAGAATCGGCATCGAATTCCCAGCAAGCAATTCATGCGCAAATAACATGCATTTTTCGCGCCAAGCCGCCGAATGCCGATGAACCGGACACCGGACAGCCTGTTGGCGGCCGATGAGCCGTGTCCGGTCACCGTACACAACGAAAACGGGTCGTCTCCGCTGCTGATCGTTGCCGATCATGCGGGCAACCTCATGCCCCGCGCCTTGGCTGAGCTGGGAGTCTCGGAGTTCGAGCGCCAGCGCCACATCGCCTGGGACATCGGGATCGCCAACGTGGCCCGGCTGGTGGCGGATGCGCTCGACGCCACGCTGGTTCAGCAGAACTATTCGCGCCTCGTCATCGACTGCAACCGCATGCCGGGATCGGAGACATCGATGCCGGAGATCAGCGAGCGCACCCCGGTTCCGGGCAACATCGGCTTGAGCGAACACGCCAAGGCCGTGCGCGTGCGCGAGATATTCCTGCCCTACCATGACCGGATCGAAGCCGAGCTTGAACGGCGGAGGCAGGCGGGACGCCCGGCGGCGCTGGTCGCACTGCACAGCTTCACACCGGTCTACATGGATGTGGCGCGGCCCTGGCACACCGGCGTGCTTTACAATCGCGACCCGCGGTTTGCCCATCTGCTGATGGCGCTGTTGAAGCGCGAAGCCGGGCTGATGGTCGGTGACAACGAGCCGTACAGCGTGACCGACGAGTCCGACTACACCATTCCAGTGCATGGCGAGCGGCGCGGCCTGCATCACGTTGCAATCGAGGTTCGCCAGGATCTGATTGCCGCCGAACCGGGCCAGCAAACGTGGGGGCCGCTGCTGGCACGCCTGATCGCGCGGGCTTACAGCGAACTGCTGGCGGCAGAGTCGGCCGACCGGGGCGATGGCGCGGGCGCGATTGTGCGTTAGACTGCGCCCCAAGAATTCTGGAAAAAATCAGGGGAAACGCCATGACACTTCCACGCCGCCGATTCTTGACTCTGGCCGCGGGCGCTGCCGCGCTTCCGCTCATGCCGCATGTCGCCCGCGCGCAGGCCGGGTATCCCAACCGCATCGTCAAGCTGGTGGTCGGATTTCCGCCGGGCGGCGGCGCCGACGCGGTATCTCGCATCATTGCCGCGCGGCTGTCGGAGCTATGGGGCCAGCAGGTCGTGGTCGAGAACAAGCCGGGCGCCGGCAGCAACCTCGCGCTCGACAACGTGGCGAACTCGGCGGCGGACGGCTACACGATCATCATGTCGGTGCGTGCGCCCGGCTTGAGCCGCTTCCTGTTCTCGCAGTTGAGCTACGACCCGGACGCGTTCGCGCCGGTGTCGCGGATCGGCACCTATACGCATCTGCTCGTGGTGCCGAAAGACCATCCGGCAAAGACGATGCAGGACTTCATCGCGCACGCGAAGTCCAACCCCGGCAAGGTGACGTTCGCCTCACCCGGCGTCGGCACGCCATCGCATCTCACCGCCGAATATCTCAAGACCAAGGGCGGCTTCGAGATGACCCACGTCCCGTATCGCGGTGTTGCCGCAGGCGCGATGAGCGACCTGATGGCGAACCGCATCGACGCGATGGTGAACACCACCGGCTCGCTGCTTCAGCCGGCGCGCGGCGGCAACGTGCGCGGCCTTGCGGTGACCTCGGCCAAGCGCTCAGGGCTCGCGCCGGAGTTTCCGACCATGCAGGAATCCGGCGTCGCAGGCTTCGACATCTCGTCCTGGTACGCGCTGTTCATGCCGCTCAAAACGCCGGCCGACATCGTCAAGAAGGTCAACGCCGACATGGTGACGATCCTGGCCGAACCCGTGTTGAAGTCGCGGCTGGCGCCGCTGGGCATCGAGGCCGCAAGTTCGACACCCGAGCAGTTGGCCGCCGAGGCCAAGGCCGAGACCGAGCTTTGGGGTCAGGTCATCAAGGCGACGGGCATCAAGGGCGACTGACCGAGAAACATGGACAGGCGGCGCGGCCGGCCGCTCAGTCCATCTTCTCGTTCGGATAGACGCCCCACAGCCGCTCCTGCGGGATCCAGCCGTCGAAGCCCTGGCCGGTCACCCGGCACCAGCTCGTGTTGCAGCGCTTCACCGAGGCCTGCACGCCGGGCTGGAGTTGAGCCGCCACCGCGCTTTTTGAGTCGGGCTTTTCATACAGCGAGATCAGTTCGGCCTTGGACTTCGCCGTCACCACGCCGGTGCGGCGGCCGGACAGCAGCGAGTGATAGACCCAGCCCTCGGTTCCATCGGAATCGCGGATGCGCCGCCAGTTCTCGAACTCGGCGGTGATCTCCACCGGCAGGCCGGCACGCTGGTAGACCCACTTGGTTTCGTAGTGCTTGGCCGGGCCGATGTGCATGTTGACCTTGTCGGCCTTCAGGCTGACGTAGCGCGGCACCGGCAGCCCGCTGGCGGAGCCGGTGGTGTCCGCCTGCGCGGGTGCCGCGGCGGCAAACGCTGCAACCAGCATCACGGACAGGCAGCGGACGACATGTCTCATACGCGTCACAATCGGAAAATCACGGCCGGAACGGGCCGCGGCGCGGGCGCTTTGTCTTGAAACGCCCTTCTGATAGAGAGAAAGCCAACCCCCACCCACGGAATGGGCGTTGGAGAGTGTCGCCCAGCCCGGTTAACGAGTTTTAAACGGCCGCCCGGAACGGCCCCCGAGGGGCATGAAGAATGCCGAAATCCAAGAAGCCGCTGGTGGTGGTCACCCGAAAGCTCCCGGAGCGTGTCGAGGCGCGGATGCGGGAGCTGTTCGACACCCGCCTCAATGACGACGACCGCCCGATGAGCCAGGCCCAACTGGCCGAGGCCATGCGCAGCGCCGACGTGCTGGTGCCCACCGTCACGGACCGCATCGATGGCGCGGTGCTCAAAGAGGCCGGATCGAGGCTCAAGCTGATCGCCAACTTCGGCAACGGCGTGGACAACATCGACGTCGCAGCCGCGGTGGCGCGCGGCATCACCGTCACCAACACGCCGGGCGTGCTGACGGAGGACACCGCCGACATGACCATGGCGCTGATCCTCGCGGTGCCGCGTAGGCTCACCGAGGGCGCCAACACCCTGACCGGCGGCGGCGAATGGAGCGGCTGGTCACCGACCTGGATGCTCGGCCACCGCATCTGGGGCAAGCAGCTCGGCATCGTCGGCATGGGGCGGATCGGCCAGGCGGTGGCACGGCGCGCCGGCGCGTTCGGCCTGCAGATCCATTACCACAACCGCCGCCCGGTCGCGGCCGCGATCGCCAAGGACCTCAAGGCGACCTATTGGGAAAGCCTCGACCAGATGCTGTCGCGCGTGGACATCGTCTCGGTGAACTGCCCGCACACACCGGCGACGTTTCACCTGCTTTCAGCGCGCCGCCTCAAGCTGTTGCACAAGGAAGCCTACGTCGTGAATACCGCGCGTGGCGAGGTGATCGACGAGGCCGCGCTGATCCGCATGGTCGCCGCGGGCGAACTAGCCGGCGCCGGTCTCGACGTGTTCGAGCACGAGCCCGCCGTCAATCCGCGGCTGGCGCGGCTGGCGCGCGACGGCAAGGTGGTGCTGCTGCCGCACATGGGCTCAGCCACGGTCGAGGGCCGCATCGACATGGGCGAGAAGGTGATCGTCAACATCCGCACGTTCATGGACGGCCACAAGCCGCCCGACCGCGTGCTGCCGTCGATGCTGTAAAGGTCATCCGGCGGCTTCTTATTGCGATGAGACGGCCCGCGCATGCGGGCCTTTTGCCGCCCGACCGCGTGCTGCCATCGATGCTGTAGAACGCGTATCCCGAGCAGGTTCTCGTCAGCCGCCCAAACTGTCCGGCTCAAGCATGGCGCGGGCTTCTTGCGAGGCGCGGGTCCGCGCGTGACGATCGTGCAGGAACACCGCGAGTTGCGCCCGGGTCGCGTCGCCGCGAACGCTCGCAGCCTCCTCGAACAAGTCGTGTTGCACGTCGTGCGGCAGGCGGCTCCAAAGCTTGATCACCGCCTCGCCAAGCGCGCGAGCCACCACGTCCGGAGTCTGTTGGATGATTGCGCCCATTGCGGCCTCCTCAGCCCATGCCATGGAACGTCAACGCCCGCGGTAAACCGCGGTTCCGCGATCCTAGCACGCTTCGTCAGGCGTGGATCGATAAATCGTGGATGGTGGGCGTCTCGCCGCTGAGCGGATTGGCCGGATCCCAGCCATAGGTCACGGTCTCGAAGCGCATCGCCAGCGCATCGACCATGAGCAGCCGGCCGACCAGTCCCTCGCCGAATCCGACGATCTCGCGGATCACCTCCAGCGCCATCATCGAGCCGAGAATGCCCGGCAGCGCGCCGAGGATGCCTGCCTCCGAACACGCCGGCACCGCGCCCGGCGGCGGCGGCTCCGCAAACAGGCAGCGGTAGCTCGGGTTCGGCGAGCCGCCGGCCGCGCGCTCGTGAGCGCGGATCGTGGTCAACGTCCCGTCGAAGGTGCCGACCGCAGCCGTCACCAACGGCTTCTTCGCGAAGTAGCACGCGTCGGCGACGAGATAACGCGTGGCGAAATTGTCCGAGCCGTCGGCGACGATGTCGTAGCCGCCGACGATCTCCATCGCGTTCAGCGCGGTGAGACGTGTGGCGTGCGTCACCACGTTGACGTGAGGATTGATCTTGCCGATCGCGCTGGCCGCGCTGTCGACCTTGCGCGAATTCAGCTCCGGTGTGCCGTGGATCACCTGACGCTGCAGATTGGACAGCGACACGGTGTCGTCGTCGATCACGCCGAGCGTGCCGATGCCGGCCGCGGCGAGATAGAGCAGCAAGGGAGCGCCGAGCCCGCCCGCGCCGATCGCCAGAACGCGGGCCCGCTTCAGCTTGGCTTGGCCTGGGCCGCCAACCTCGCGCAGCACGATGTGGCGGGCGTAGCGTTCGATCTCCTCGGGGTCCATGCCGCATCATTGGCGCATCCGGGCCATTTCGGCTAGGGTTCGCCAGGGGCAAAGTTCAGCAGCCTTCGGGTGTGATTTTGCGCGTATTCGCAGCGATTTTGGCTGTGCTGTGGGGCACCGGGCTGGCGTTCGGCCAGGCCACCGACGCAGCGCCCGCCGAAAAGCCCGCGGCGGAAAAACCCGCCGCCAAGCCGAAGGCCAAGCCCGCGGCGAAACCCAAGAAGTCCAGGACCGCTGTGGTGCCACGCGCCGGCGCACCGGCCACCACCGGCAGCGCCCCCGACGACAGGCCCGAGGATTCCACCGTCAAGCAAAGCGTGAAGGATTCCTACGCGGCGATCCCGGTGGCGGAACGGCTCTCGATCCAGTCGGACCTGGTCTGGACCGGCGACTACAACGGCCTGATCAACGGCGAGTTCAGCGACCGGCTGGTCGCCGCGGTGAAGGCGTTTCAGCGCCGCAACAAGTCGAAAGACACCGGCGTTCTCAATCCGCACGAGCGCGGCATCTTGGCCGCGTCGGCGAAGCCGCTGCAGGACGAGGTCGGCTGGCGCCTCGTCGAAGACGCGGTCAATGGCGTGCGCGTCGGGTTGCCGGGCCGGCTCGCGACCGAGACCGCGCGCGGCCAGTCCGGCACGCGCTGGAGTTCGTTGCAGGGCCAGTTGCAGATCGAGACCTTCCGCATGGCGAACACGCGGCTCGACGCGGCGTTCGAGCGCCAAAAGCGCGAACCGTTCGACCGCCGCACCGGCTACAGCGCGCTGCGCCCCGACTTCTTTGTGATCTCGGGCACCCAAGGCCTGAAGAAATTCTACGTGCGCGCGATGGCCCGCGACAATGAAGTGCGCGGCATCACCATCCTGTACGACCAGGCGATGGAAGGCACCATGGACCCGGTCGTGGTCGCGATGTCGAGCGCGTTCGTGCCGTTCGGCCTCGCGGGTGCCGCGCAGGACTCATCCCGGCCGCGGCGCAAGGTCGAATACGGCACCGGACTCGTGGTGAGCAGCAGCGGCCACATCGTCACCGACAAGCAAACCGTCGACGGCTGCCAGGTCATCACCATTCCCGGCGTCGGTCATGCCGAGCGGCTCGCCGAGGACAGAGCGAGCGAGCTCGCGCTAATCCGTGTCAATGGCGCGCGCGACCTCACGCCGGTTGCATTGCTTGGACCCTCGCCGCGCGGCGATGCCGTAACACTGGTCGGCGTCGCCGATCCGCAGACCCAAGGAGGCGGCGCTGCCGTCTCCACCGCTGCCGCGACACTTGGGGCGGGCAATCCGCGATCTCTCGATGCGATGCCTGCGCCCGGCTTCTCCGGTGCTGCGGCCATTGACGGCCAGGGCCGTATCGCCGGCATGGTGGTGATGAAGACCCAGGTGCTCGCCGGTCCCGCGCAATCCCCGCAGGCCGCTGTCCTGCCGCTCGACCGGATGATCAACTTCCTGGAGGCGAATTACGTCGCGCCGCAATCCGGACGCGCCGGCGCCGATGCCGCCAAGGCTTCGGTGGTGCGGGTGATCTGCGTCAGGCCGTAGCCGCGGCACCGCTTTGTCCCGGGCGCAGCGCAGTACCCGTTGGTGGTGCGCTGCAGACCCGGGACCGTCAAGGCTTCCGAGCTAAGGTGCATGGAATGCGCCAATACTACGTCTACATCCTCAGCAACCGGCGCTATGGCGTTCTCTATGTTGGCGTGACCAACGACCTGATGCGCCGCGTTTACGAACACAAGAAGAAGCTGGTGCCGTCGTTCACCTCGTCCTACGGCGTAAACCGTTTGGTCTACGTCGAAGAATACACGTCCATTGCCGAAGCTCGCGCTCGCGAGCATACACTCAAACGCTGGCGGCGATCCTGGAAGCTAAAGCTCGTCGATGAGCTTAATCCGGACTGGCTCGACCTGTCGGAACAGGAACTCTCTTCGTTGGTTCGGCGTGCGTAACGGCCCCGGATCAGCGGTGCACCACTGCGTGCTGCCCCGCAACCGGGGCACACTGATAGAGCCGTGGCCTTTGAGAGCTGCCCTACTTGTTCTCGAACTTGGCCGGCCGCTTCGCCACGAACGCCGCCATGCCTTCCTTCTGATCCTTTGTCGCGAACAGCGCGTGAAACACGCGGCGCTCGAACAGCACGCCTTCGGCCAGCGAAGTCTCGAACGCGCGGTTGACCGCTTCCTTGGCCGATAGCACCGACGGCAGTCCCATCCCGGCGATGGTTTCCGCCACCTTCATCGCCTCATCCATCAGGCTCGCCAGCGGAACCACGCGCGCCACAAGTCCCGAGCGCTCCGCTTCGGCTGCATCCATTATGCGGCCGGTGAGGATCATATCCATTGCCTTGGCCTTGCCGACGGCGTGCGTGAGGCGCTGGGTTCCGCCGTAACCCGGAATGACGCCGAGCTTGATCTCGGGCTGGCCGAACTTTGCATTGTCCGCGGCGATAATGATGTCGGCCTGCATGGCGAACTCGCAGCCGCCGCCGAGCGCAAAGCCCGCGACCGCCGCCACCACCGGCTTCCGCGCGCGGGCGATGCCATCCTCGTTGGCGCCGAAGTTGCTCAGGTAGGCGTCGATGTATTCCTTGTCGGCCATCTCCTTGATATCGGCGCCGGCGGCGAACGCCTTCTCGGAGCCGGTGACGAGGATGCAGCCGATGTTGGGATCGGCGTCGAAGCCTGCGACCGCTTCGTTCAACTCGGCGACCAGCGCCTTGTTCAGCGCGTTGAGCACCTGAGGCCGGTTGAGACGGACGATGCCGACGCGGCCCTTGGTCTCGACGATGATGTTGGTCGGCATATGAGTTGCTCCGCAGTTATCGTCATTCCGGGGCGCCGCGCAGCGGCGAACCCGGAATCCATAACCACCACCGGGAGTATGGATTCCGGGTCCAGCCCTTCGGGCTGTCCCGGAATGACAGAGCTTATTTCTGGCACACCCGGCAATAGAACGTCGAGCGTCCGTTCTGCGTGAAACGCCGCACGATTCCGCCGCAGCGCAGCGTCGGACATTTCTCGCCCTCGCGGTCATAGACCCGGAAGCTGTGCTGGAAGTAACCGAGCTCGCCGGAGGTCTGGCGATGGTCGCGCAAGGACGAGCCGCCCGCCTTGATCGCGGCGTTCAGCACCGCCTTGATGGAATCGACCAGCAGCACGGTGCGCTCGTGCGGCCCGCCGCCGCGCGCCGAAAGCGTCGAGGCCGCACGCCGCGGCGACAGCAGCGAGCGGTTCAGCGCCTCGCAGACATAGATGTTGCCGAGCCCCGCCACCACGGTCTGGTCGAGCAGCGTGGCCTTCAGACTCGTCTTCTTGCCCCGGCAGGCCACCGCCAGCATCGCCGCATCGAATTCGTTGCCGAGCGGCTCCGGCCCGAGCCGGCGCAGCAGCGGCTCCTGATCCATCTCGCCGCGCGGCACCAGCTTCATCGAGCCGAACCGGCGCGGATCGTTGAAGCTCACCACCGCGCCCGACGACATGTGAAACACCACATGGTCGTGCGCGGTCTGCTTGCTGCGATCGTGATGGAATTGACCCGGCGTGTCCGCACCATCGCTCCCGGCGACCCGGAACGAGCCTGACATGCCGAGATGCATCACCAGCACATCGCCGGACGATAGATCGGCGAGCAGATATTTGGCGCGCCGCCCCATGCCGGTGACGGTGGTGCCCTCGATGCGCTTGGCGAAATCCTTCTGCAACGGCCATCGCAAATCGCCGCGATGCGCCAGCACCTTGTCGAAACGCGCACCCTCCATCACGGGCGCAAGCCCGCGGCGGACGGTTTCGACTTCGGGGAGCTCGGGCATCGGCGCATGTCCCGGAAAAGTGGGAACCGGTTTTCCGATCAGGACATGCGCAAGCGAAAAAAGCTAGTCGCGCTCAAGCAGGCTTGTCGAACGGCTCTGCGAAAGTGATGCGGTTGCTGAACGGATCGACCACCTGGAGCTCCAGCATTCCCCATTCCTGCTTCTGGATGCCGGGGCGGTTGTACTTATACTTCTTGTCGCTCAGCTCGCGGTGCAAGTCCTCGACCCCGGTCATATACACATAGGCACGCGCGCCCGGCGAGCCATCGCCGTGATGCTCGCTCAGGTGAAGCAGAAAGCCGTCCCGCGAGACCTGCATGTAGACCGGAAAGTCCGGCTCGAAGCGATGCTCCCAATCGACCTTGAAGCCGAGAAAATCGAGATAGAACTCCCTCGCCTTCTCCACGGAGAAGATACGGAACTGCGGGACGGCGCGGCGGAACTCGATGGCCATTTGTCGATCTCTCCTCCAAGCGCAACCGCAGCCAAATCCAGGCTGGGAGCCGGTTTTCGGGCTGTTTGTAGCGCCCCGCGGTCCGGCGGGCTATGGTCCGCCCGACAGGGCCATTATGACCGAACACACTGGAAAACAGACCGATTTCGGCTTCCGCCGGGTCCCGCTTGGCGACAAGCAGGCGATGGTGGACGGCGTGTTCGACAGCGTGGCCAATCGCTACGACCTGATGAACGATCTGATGTCGGGTGGCCTGCATCGCGCCTGGAAGGACGCCCTGGTCACCGCGGTCAATCCGCCGCCCAAGGTCCGTGCCAGCCAGCTTGAAAAGACCCAAGAGCGCGCCTTCGCGCTGCTCGATCTGGCCGGCGGCACCGGCGACGTGGCGTTTCGCGTGGCCGCCGCGGGCGGCTCGGGCACCCGCATCACGGTCGCCGACATCAACGGCGAGATGCTGGCGGTTGGCCGCAAGCGCGCCGAGGAGCTGAGTCTCGACGACACCGTGACCTTCATCGAAGGCAACGCCGAGAAGCTGCCGCTGCCCGACCGCGCGTTCGACGCGGTCACCATCGCGTTCGGCATCCGCAACGTGCCGCGCATCGACATGGCGCTCGCCGAGGCGCATCGCGTGCTCCGCATCGGCGGTCATTTCCTGTGCCTCGAATTTTCCAACGTGGACGTGCCGGGGCTTGAGCGGCTGTACGACTTCTACTCGTTCAACGTCATTCCCGCGATCGGCCGCGCCGTCACCGGCGACGCCGAGGCCTATCGCTATCTGGTCGAATCGATTCGCACGTTTCCCAAGCCCGCCGTGTTCGCCGAGATGATGCGAACCGCAGGGTTCGGGCGCGTCTCGTATCAGCCGTTGACCGGCGGCATCGTCGCGATTCATTCCGGCTGGCGGTTGTGATTTTTTGCCGGAAACCAGCCTGGTGTCCCGGGCGCAGCGCAGCACCCCTTGGTGGTGCGTTGCAGACCCGGGACCCAGCTTGCCTCAAGAAACCGGGGTCCCGGGTCTCGCTTCGCTCGCCCGGGACACGAGGTTGCACTTGATCTCCGCGATCTCCCATCTCGCCCGTCTCGGCCGCGCCGGCTTCGTGCTGGCGCGAGAGGGCGTGTTCGCGCTGGTCGATCCGGCGCCGCTACCGCCCGCCGCGCGGCTTGGGCTGAAAGCCGCACGGCTGATCGAGCGCCCCACCGCCGAAGGCGCCGAAGGCCGTCTCGCCACCGCGCTCACCAAGCTTGGCCCGACCTATGTGAAGCTCGGCCAGTTCCTGGCGACGCGGCCCGATGTGGTCGGCATCAAGCTGGCGCGCGGCCTCGAAAGCCTGCAGGACAAGATGGCCCCGTTCCCGCGCGATGAAGCCGAGGCGGTGGTGACGGCGGCACTTGGCAAGCCGCTGAAAGAAGCGTTCGCATGGTTCGGGCCGGCGGTGGCCGCAGCCTCGATCGCGCAGGTTCATCGCGCCGAGGTGGACACTCCGGACGGCCGCAAGCCGGTCGCCGTCAAGGTGCTCCGGCCCGGCATCGAGCAGCGCTTCCGCGTGGACATCGACGCCTTCACCTTCGCCGCGCGGCGCGCCGAGAGCATGTCGGCCGAAGCGCGGCGGCTGCGCATGATGGAGACCGTCGCGACGCTACGCCGCTCGGTTGCGCTTGAGATGGACCTGCGGCTCGAAGCCGCCGCGCTGTCCGAAATGGCGGAGAACACCAAGCGCGATCCGGACTTCCGCGTGCCGGCGGTGGACTGGGACCGCACCGCCAAGGATGTGCTCACGCTCGATTGGATCGAGGGCACGCCGCTGCACGACCGCGCCAAACTCGAAGCCAAGGGCTTCGATCTCAAGCACCTGTCACGCGCGGTGATCCAGACCTTCCTGCGCCATGCGCTGCGCGACGGCTTCTTTCATGCCGACATGCATCCCGGCAATCTGTTCGTCGACGATGCGGGTCAGCTCGTGTTCGTCGATTTCGGCATCATGGGGCGGCTCGGCCCGAAGGAGCGCCGCTTCCTCGCCGAGATCCTGTACGGCTTCATCACCCGCAATTACCAGCGCGTCGCCGAAGTGCATTTCGAAGCCGGCTACGTGCCGTCGCATCATTCGGTCGAGGCGTTCGCCCAGGCGATCCGCGCCATCGGCGAGCCGATCCACAGCCGCGCCGCCGACGAAATCTCGATGGCGAAGCTGCTGATGCTGCTGTTCGAGGTCACCGGCCTGTTCGACATGCGCACCCGCCCCGAGCTGCTGCTGCTGCAGAAGACCATGGTGGTGGTCGAGGGTGTGGCGCGCGCGCTCGATCCCAAGCTCGACATGTGGACCGTCGCCGATCCGGTGGTGCGCGAATGGGTCGAGCGCCATCTCGGCCCGGCGGGACGGATCGAGGACGCCGCCGAGGGCGCGGCCGAGGTCGGGCGCGCGCTGTCCGGCGTGCCCGGCCTGATGTCGCGCGGGGCTGCGATGATGGAGCACATCGACGCCATCACCCGCGACGGGCTGGTGCTGGCGCCGGAAACGGTCGCGGCGATCGGCGCCGCCGAGCAGAAGCGCGGCCGCTGGACCGCGATCGCATTGTGGGCGATCGCGCTGCTGCTGGGGCTGGTGGTCTGGCGGGTGCTGTAGGGTGCGGATACTCAGCCGCGCCGCGCCGCCTTGATTGCGGCGACGTCGATCTTCTTCATGGTCATCATCGCTTCAAACGCGCGCTTGGCTTCATCGCCGCCAGTCGCCATCGCCTCGGTCAGCACGCGAGGCGTGATTTGCCACGACACGCCCCACTTGTCCTTGCACCAGCCGCATGCGCTCTCCTGGCCGCCATTGCCGACGATCGCGTTCCAGTAGCGGTCAGTCTCAGCTTGATCGTCAGTGGCAATCACGAACGAGAAGGCTTCGCTGTGCTTGAACTGGGGACCGCCGTTGAGGCCAATACAAGAGACGCCGGCGACCTTGAACTCGACGACCAGCACATCGCCCTTCTTGCCCGACGGATAGTCACCGGGCGCACGCCAGATAGCGCCCACTTCGCTGTCGGGAAAGGTCTCGGCATAAAAGCGAGCCGCGGCCTCGGCATCCTTTTCGTACCAGACGCAAATCGTGTTCTTTGCCATTGCATGTCCTTTCGCTCTGAAGCACGTCATTGATTCCCACCCGCCTGTTTCGCGACAGGTGGCCGCTCTTGGCACGAAGCGGGCATGGGCCGCGCCAGTGGATTATTTCTTACCCATTAACGCCCCGAGCTTGTCGAAGCTCTGGCTCCAACCCGCGTCCATGCCCTTGATGTATTCCAGGCCCATGCCGACGGCTTCGACCACACGCACATGCAGCGTCAGCACAGTCTTGCCGGCCTGCTCGGTGAAGGTGACGGTGTTGAGCGCCTCGATCAGGATGCGCCCGTCGTCATCGATCGCCATCGAGGTGAAGACAAGCCGTTCCGGCTCCACGACCTCGTGAAAGATGCCGCGGCAGGGATAGATTGCGCCGTTCGCATCGCGCATGTGAATCAGAAGCTTTCCTCCTGGCCGCACGTCCAACTCGCAGATCGGATTGTCGAAGCCCTTCGGCCCGAACCATTGGGCCATCTGCGCGGGTTCGATCCACGCCTTGAACACCTTGTGCCGCGGCGCGTCGAAGGTTCGCTTGAGCGTGAGTTCTTTGATCCCCGCAGAAGCCGGGGCCTCTTTCACGGTTGTGTTCATCGCCGCACCGACGCCTGCTTCTCGGCGGCCGCCTTCATGTCGGCCAGGCCGGCTTCGAAGTCCTTGCCGACCATCTTGTCCATATCGATGAAGACATGGATGATCTTGGCGAAGAATGGCGTCGGGCCTTCCATGCTCCAGGTGACGTCCGTGGTCAGCCCCTTCGACTCCAGTGCGAACACGACCTTGTTGTGTGCCGTGAACGGCTTCTCGAAGTCGAGGTTGAGCGCGACGCGCGATGGCGTCGCATCCGTCATCAGCATGCTTCCCTTGCCGACGTTCTTGTCGCCATCCCACGCATAGGCCGCGCCGGCGCCGCGCGGCGATCCGCTGTAGGTGCGTTTCAGGTTGGGATCTTTCTTCTCCCAAGGCGACCACGCGGTCCAATTGCGGAAGTCGTCGAGCAATCCCAGCACCGTCTGGGGCGACGCATTGATCGTCGCCGTGCGCTGCAGCCGGAACACGTCGGGCTTGGTCGCGGCGTAGGCCAGCACGCCGGCCGCACCAACACCGATGACGATAAGGCCGCCGAGCAGAATGGTCTTGAGCATGGGTTTCTCCATCACGTTCATCGCAAGGACGCGGACCGCTGGCCGCGCGTCAATCCATCGTTTGCAAGTGCTGTTCCAGCCGGTCCAACGTCTTCGCGGCGCCGGTTTCGACGCCGGAGTTGAGGGTTCGATCGCGATCCTCGGCACTCTTGTGCAGGATCGTGCTGGTCATTTTGGTGCGGCCGTTTCGCTCGTTGAACGTCACGGTGACGAATGCTTCGTTGCTCTTGAAATCGCCGGAGACGAAACGCTCGGTGTAAACCAGGCGGTCAGGCCCGACGATTTCGAGATACACACCGGTCATCGTGCATTCGGCACCATCGGGCATGCGCAGCACATAACGATATGAGCCTTGCACGCGCAGGTCGATCTCGCACGCGATCAGGGTGTAGACACCGCAGCCATACCACTGCCTCACATGGTCCGGGTTGGTCCATGCCTCGAACACCCTGCGGCGCGGAGCGTCAAACTCCCGCACCAGGACGATCTCGAGGCCGGACGGGAGCGACAGCTCCATGCGAGGCTTCACGCGTGCATCCATGATCGTGCCCTCCGTTCAGCGGATCTTCGCAAGATGCGCGTCGAGCTTGTCCAGCGAGCCGCCCCAGCCCTGACGCATGCTGTCGTGACCGGCATCGAAGGTCTGCTGCTCTTCCGCGGTCGGGTTGAGCGGCGACCAGCGGATGGTGAGCTTGGTCTTGCCGCCGGGCTGCTCCTCGAACGTCAGGATCGTGAGCATCTCGATCGGCCAGGCAGGCGCCATCGGATGCCGCGTCAGGCCCGCGTTCTCGTCCGAGAACGAGTTGATGAACACCAGCCGCTCCGGCGCCACGATTTCGCGATACACCTGCCGGCCCCACATCAACGGACCCTCGGCCGGCTTCATCGCGTAGTGGTGCATTCCACCCGGACGCAGATCGATTTTGGATTGGACCGCGGAGACGCCTTTGGGTCCCCACCATTCCATATGCTTCGCGTCGGTAAAGCACTTCCAGACGAGTTCGCGCGGCGCGTCGAGCACGCGCGAGAGGACGAAGTCGGGGCTGGTTGTCTTGGCGGCGGCGCTGGTCGCGTTCATCGCAATGACTCCACTCGGTTCCGGTTTTCTCAGGCGGCTTGATTGAAACTTTGCGTCCGGCCTTCGAGATCTGGGCTACTTCTTGCGGCCACGTTTCTTCTCCGTCTTCGGCTCCGCTTTTGACTCGGACGCTTCCTTGGCCTGCAGTTCGCGAAGGTATTCCTCCAGACGGTCGAGCCGCTGCTCCCACAGCTTGCGATAGCGCTCCAGCCAGTCGTCCACGCCGCGCAGCGCAGCGGGCTCCAGTTTGCAGGGCCGCCATTGCGCTTCCCGGCTGCGGGTGATGAGGCCGGCACCTTCCAGAACCTTGAGGTGCTTGGAGATCGCGGGACCGCTGATGTCGAACGGCTTGGCGATCTCGGTCACCGAGGTTTCGCCGAGCGCGAGCCGCGCCAGGATCGCCCGGCGGGTCGGATCGGCGAGGGCAGCGAAGGTGGCGCTGAGGCGGTCGGTCGGCATGATTGTTCAACGTTTCTGCGGGGTTTCCGCCAGTATTTTACCAGCCAGTTAATTAATGTATCGGTTAAATACAAAACCCCGCTCCAGGTGTCAAGCGGCGTGTGCAGGGGCAGGTTCGCGTGCCAGACTTGGCCCACGCAGCACACCGGGAGCATGCGATGAACGCCCTGCCCACACCGAAGCTCTGCCATATCGGCATCTATGCGACCGACCTGAAAACGATGGTCGATTTCTACACGCGCGTGTTCGGACTGACCGTCACCGACTGGGGACATTCCTCGCGCGGCTTCGACATCGCGTTCCTGAGCGGCAACGCCGACGAGCATCATCAGCTTGTGATTGCCGGCGGACGGCCGAAGGATGCGGCGTTCTCAACCATCAATCAGATCTCGTTCAAGGTGGACAGCCTCGACGACCTGAAGCGCTGGTACGAATTTCTCCGCAAGGAGAACGTGGCGAAGATGGAGCCGCGCGACCACGGCAACGCCTGGAGCGTTTATTTCGCCGATCCGGAGGGCAACCGCCTCGAGGTCTATGTTTCGTCGCCGTGGTACGTCGAACAGCCGTTCGGCGAGCCGCTCGATCTCACACGGCCGGCTGCGGAGATTCACAAGCGCACCGAAACGATGGTGAAACAGGATCCGAGCTGGAAGCCGATGGAAGAGTGGTCGGCCGGCATCCGCAAGAAGCAGGCGGCGGAAGCGAGCGCGTGAGAGGCATCGGCGGCGCGCTCCCTCTCCCCGCTTGCGGGGAGAGGGTCGGGGTGAGGGGGACTTTCAGCGTGACGAGGTTGTTGAGAATCCCCCTCACCCGGATCGCCATAGCGATTCGAAGGCGCACGCAAAGCCGCGTGAGGCGATCCGACCTCTCCCCGCAAGCGGGGAGAGGTAAGAGGCGAGTCCTCGCCACTATTCTCTTCACGCTCCTCTCACCTCCCGCCATCGCGCAGGACAGCCGCCCGATCCGCATCGTAATCGGCTTCGGGCCGGGCTCGGTGGCCGACATCGCGGCGCGCGTTGTCGGCGCGCGCATGAGTCAGACGCTCGGCCAGCAGATCGTGGTGGAGAACCGCGCCGGCGCGGGATCGAACCTCGGCGCCGAACACGTCGCCCGCGCGGCGAAGGACGGCAACACGCTGTTCATGGCGACCATCGCCAACACCATCAATCCGGCGATGGGACCGCTGCCGTTCGACTTTGCGAAAGATCTGACGCCGGTGACGCTGGTTGCCTCGTCGCCGCAGCTTCTGGTGGCGCATCCTTCTCTTGGCGTGAACACGGTGGCGGAGCTGATCGCACTGGCCAAGGCGAAGCCGGACACCATCACCTATGCGATGTCGGGCATCGGCACGCTGTCGAACCTCTCGGGCCTGCTGCTCAACCATATGGCCGGGATCAAGCTCGTCGCGGTGCCTTATCCCGGCAGCGCGCAAGGCGTGAACGACGTGATCGCAGGCCGCGTGCCGCTAATGTTCGGCTCCGCGGCGAACGTGATGCCGCATGTGCAGGCCGGCACGCTGAAGGCGCTGGCGGCAACGCAAGTGAAGCGGATTGCCAACGCACCCAACGTGCCGACCATGATCGAGGCCGGACTGCCCGGCTACGACGCCGTGGTGTGGATGGGTTTGCTGGCGCCCGCCGGCACGCCGCGCGAGACAGTCGATAGGCTGTCGCGAGCGGTGAACGAAGCGCTGCGCGCAAGCAATATTCAGACCGCGCTGCAGGCGCAAGGCTTCGACACCAGCGGCGGCACGCCGGAGGATTTCGGACGGGTTATCGAGGCTGAACTGAAAAAATGGGCGGATGTCGTCGCCGCGGCAGGATTGAAGAAGTGAGTTCGACCGCCGCGCGGTGACCGAGGCCGATCGGGAGGGACCAAGTTGAAACGCAACCATCGCTGCATCGCCGCATCGCGCGTTGCATTCCTTGCCGCGGCCCTCTGCGCGCTCTCATTGACGACGGCAAAGGCGCAACCCGCCGACGACTACCCCAACCGCCCGATCAAACTGGTGGTCGGCTTCCCGCCGGGCGCGTCCGGCGACCTGCTGTCCCGCGCCGTCGGTGCGCGCCTGTCGCAGACCATCGGCCAGCAGATCGTGATCGAGAACCGGCCCGGCGCATCGTCCAGCATCGCGGCCGAAGCCGCCGCCCGCGCCCCGAAGGACGGCTACACGCTGTTCCTCGGCACGGTGGCGAACGTCGTCAACGCCGCGATCACGCCCAACCTGACGTTCGACTTCTCCAAGGACTTCGCGCCGATCGGGCTCGCCGCCACCGTGCCGGTGATGCTGGTCGTGCACCCGTCCACCAATGTGAACAGCCTCAAGGAACTGATCGCGCTGGCCAAGTCGAAGCCTGGCGAAATCCTCTACGCATCGAGCGGCGTCGCCACCACGCCGCATCTTGCGGGTGCTTTGCTCAACGCGCAGGCCGGCATCGAAATGCGCCATGTGCCGTACCAGGGCGCGCCGCCGGCGGTCACCGACCTGATCGCGGGACGCACGCATGCGATGTTCTCGTCCGCCGCAACGGTGTGGCCGCACGTTGAGGCCGGCAAGCTCAAGGCGCTCGCATGGGCCGCGCCGAAGCGATCCGCTATCGCGCCGGACCTGCCGACGGTCGCAGAACTCGGAATGCCCGACCTCGATGCCTCGATCTGGTTCGGCCTGATGGCGCCGCTCGACACACCGCAGCCGATCGTCGCGAAACTGGGCCGCGAGTTGAACGCCGCGCTGAAGTCGCCGGAGCTGCTGGAGGTGCTCAAGAAGCAAGGCTACGAGCCGCTCGGCGGCACGCCGGCCGACTTCACCCGGTACATCGCCGCCGAGATGAAGAAGTGGAAAGCCGCGGCGGAGCTCGCCGGGGTCACGAAGTAGCCCGGTCAATCCACCTTGAATCCCAGCTCCTTGATGACCTTGCCGTACCGCTCGTAGTCGGAGCGCATCAATTCGGAGAACTGCTGCGGCGTGGTGATGAACGGCTCGCCCGCGCCGCTGCTTACCAGCAGCTCCCTCACCTTCGGCATCGCCAGCACCGCGTTGATCTCCGCGCGCAGCCGGTCGAGGATCGGCTGCGGCGTGTTCTTCGGCGCAAAAATGCCGTGCCACAGCAGCACCTCGTATCCGGGATAGAGTTCGCCGATGCCCGCCACCTCCGGCAGCGTGGCCCAGCCGCGCTTGCCGGTGACCGCCAGCGCCTTCAATTTGCCCGACTGGATGTGCTGCACCGCCGACGTGCCGCCGAACATCACGGTGTTCTCGCCGGAGATCACGGCGATCGCCGCCGGTCCACCGCCCTTATAGGGTACGTGCGTCAGGTCCATCCCGGAGCGCTGCTTGAGAATTTCCATCGCGAGATGATGCTGGCTGCCGTTGCCAATCGACGCATAGAACAGCGACTTGCCCTTCATGAACTCGACGAAGCCGCGCAGGTCGTTGGCCGGAACGGCCTGCGGATTGGCCGCGAGCACAAGCTGGTTGGTGATCGTGGTGACCACCGGCACAAGATCGTCGAGCGGCTTCAACTTCCACTTGGTGTAGATGTGCGGGTTGATCACCATCGTGCTGTTGTTGGCATAGAGCAGCGTGTAGCCGTCCGGCCTGGCGGCCGCCGTCACTTCGGCCGAGATGTTGCCGTTGGCGCCGGGGCGGTGGTCGATCACGATGTTGTGGCCGAGGCGCTCGCCGAGCGGCGTGCCGATCACGCGCGCGATCATGTCGGTGGCGCCGCCGGGCGGATTGCCGGCCACCAGGTGGATCGGCCGGTTCGGCCAGGTTTGTGCGAGAGCCTCACCCGGCGCTGCCAGCAAGGCGGCGCAAAGCACCGCCAAGACCCATGCTCTGCATCGCATCATGATCATCCCCTTTGATCCGGCACGGACGTTAGCACTGGCCTTGGGTCGCCCGGAAGCCGTGCGGGCGCGGCACTTCGTCAGGCGAAGCGCTTGAGGCGGGGCGGCATCGGCGTATGCTTCCAACAAATTGCGGGGAGGAACCCATGCCTGCCATGTTGCGCAACGGTACGCTCGCACTGACCGTTGCCCTGCTGCTGCCCTGGTCGGCGCCGTCACCGGCGCAGGAGTACCCGTCACGGCCGGTTCGGCTGATCGTGCCGCTCGGCGCCGGCGGCCCGACCGACATCGTGGGACGCTACCTCGCCCAGGCGCTCAGCGAACAGCTCAAGCAATCGTTCTTTGTCGAGAACCGTCCGGGCGCGGCCGGCGTGATCGGCACCGACGCCGTGGCGAAATCGGCACCCGACGGCTACACGCTGCTGGTGGTCGCCTCGCCGCACATCAATCTGGAGATCCTTCAGCACAACAAGCCGTATGTGCTGATGCGTGACTTCGTCGCCGTCGCCCCGGCATTCTCCTATGACGCATTGATGGTGGTGCATCCGTCGGTTCAGGCGAAGACCGTCAAGGAGTTCATCGCGCTCGCCAAGGCGAAGCCTGGCGCGCTCACCTACGCATCGTCCGGCCCCGGATCGAACAAGCACATGGGCGGCGAGCTATTCAAGCTGATGACCGGCACCGACATGCTCCACGTTGCGTACAAAGGCTCGACCGGCGCGCGCAACGACATCATCGGCGGCCATGTGCACATGATGTTCGACGAGATTCCGGCCGTGGGCCCCAACGTGATCGCGGGACAGGTCCGCGCGCTCGCCACCACGGGGCCGAAGCGCGCGCCGGGCTTCCCAGACGTGCCCACCGTCTCCGAGGCCGGCGTGCCGGGCTACGAGCACACCGGCTGGTCCGGCATCATGGCGCCGGCCGGAACGCCGAAGCCGATCGTCGATCTGCTCAACGCCGAGATCAACAAGCTGCTGGCCAAGCCCGAGACGAAAGCGACCTGGGACAAGCAGGGCGCCGAGACGATGCCGATGACGCCGGCCCAGTTCGACGCGTACCTGCGCGCCGACATGGAGAAGTGGACGAAGGTCGTGAAGCAGGCCGGCATCAAGCTGGAGTGAGCGCGGGCGCGGCCGGAAGAGCCGGTCCGACCGGCCAAGCTGCCGCATTGCGGTGAACCGGCCATCCGGTATTCTCCCCCCGAACGCGCGCCGGGCGCGCGAAGGAGACAAGAATGCGTTGGACCGCCAGTATTTTTGCCGCGCTGCTTGCGTTGGCGAGCGCCCCGTCCCAGGCCCAGGCTCAGGAGTATCCGGCCAAACCGATCCGCATCATCGTGCCGTTCGCGCCGGGCGGCATCGTCGATACCGCCGCGCGCGTGGTCGGCCAGAAACTGCACGAGCGCTGGGGCCAGCAGGTCGTGATCGAGAACCGCCCCGGCGGCAACGGCTTCATCGGCGTGATGGCCACGGCGAAGTCGCCGGCTGACGGCTACACCCTGATGATGGCCCACACCGGGGAATTTTCCGTCAACCCGGCGATCTTCAAGGACGTGCCCTACGAACTGGAGCGCGACTTCATCCCGATCACGCTGATCAACGACGCGCCGATGGTGTTCGTGGTGAACAGCGGCGTTCCCTACAAGTCGATGCAGGACCTGATCGCCGCGGCGAAGGCGAAGCCCGGCACGGTCGCCGTCTCGACGCCTGGGACCGGCAGCATCCAGCATCTGCTGCTGGAATGGGCCGGGCTCGCCACCGGCGCCAAGTTCCTGCATGTGCCTTACAAGGGCGGCGCGCCCGCCATCACCGCCACCGCGGGCGGCGAAGTGCCCGCCGGCAGCGCGGCGATGGGCTCGGCGATGCCGCACATCACATCGGGACGTGTGACGGTTGTTGCGGTGACCACCGGCAAGCGCAGCGCGGTCAACATGAGCTGGCCGACCCTGCAGGAATCCGGCGTGCCGGGCGTGGAGTCCTCCATATGGGCGGGACTGTTCGCACCCAAGGGCGTGCCGCAACCGATCATCGACAAGCTGTATGGCGAACTCACCAAGATCCTGGAGATGCCGGACGTGAAGGAACGCTTCGCCGCGGGCGGCGGCGTGCCGGGCGGAATGCCGCCGGCTGCGTTCAAGGCTCACATCGTCAAGGAAGCCGCCGGCCTCAAGGAGGTCGTGATCAAGGCCAACGTCAAGGCTGAGTGATTCCGAAGCGGGCCGCTCGCGTTGATGCGATAATGGCCGCCTCGCCTCCGGGCGGGGCGGCTTTGTTTTTCGGGCGGCGGGCAAGGGCTGGACGTTGCGCATAAAATCCCCGAGCGATTTCTGGTGCGGGCTGCTGTTCGCGGCGATCGGCATTGCCGTGCTGGCCGTCGCCGGCCAGTACCGCCTCGGCACGGCGGCGCGCATGGGCCCGGCCTATTTTCCGACGCTGCTCGGCGGGCTGCTGTTGTTCCTGGGTTTCACCCTGACCGTGCCGGCCTTGTTCAAGGACGGCGAGCCGCTGCAAAAGCTGCACTGGCGGCCGCTGCTGATGGTGCTGCTCAGCGTCGCGGTGTTCGGCCTGGCGCTGGCGTATCTCGGCTTTGCCGTCGCGGTCGCCGCGCTGGTGGTGGTCGCAAGCCTCGCCAATCCCGATCTGCGGCCGCTGGAGACCGCGGGCCTCGCCGTGTTCCTGGCCGTGTTCTCGATCGGACTGTTCGTCGGCCTGCTCGGCGTGCCGCTGCCGCTGTGGCCGGGCGGCAGCTAAGGCCGCGCCATGGACATCATCGCCAATCTCGCGCTCGGATTCGGTGTCGCGGTCACCGTCACCAATCTGCTGTACTGCTTTCTCGGCGTCTTCCTCGGCACGCTGATCGGCGTGCTGCCGGGCATCGGTCCGGTCGCGACCGTTGCGATGCTGCTGCCGCTGACGTTCAGCCTCGATCCCGCCACCGCGATGATCATGCTGGCGGGCATCTACTACGGCGCCCAGTACGGCGGCTCGACCACGGCCATCCTGGTCAACATCCCGGGCGAGTCCTCCTCGGTCGTAACCACGCTCGACGGCTATCAGATGGCGAGGCAGGGCCGCGCCGGCCCCGCGCTCGGCATCGCCGCGATCGGCTCGTTCATCGCAGGCTCGTTCGCCACGCTGGTGGTGGCGCTGTTCTCCCCGCCGCTCGCCGAGATCGCGCTGAAGTTTCAGCCCGCCGATTATTTCTCGCTGATGGTGTTCGGCCTGGTCGGCGCGGTGGTGCTGGCGCGCGGATCGCTGCGCAAGGCGATCGGCATGGTGGTGCTGGGCCTGATTCTCGGGCTGGTCGGCACCGACGTGAATTCGGGCGTGATGCGGTTCACCTTCGGCATTCCGGCGCTGGCCGAGGGCATCAGCTTCGTCGCGCTCGCGATGGGCCTGTTCGGCGTCGCCGAGGTCATCGCCAACCTCGAGCAGCGCGGCAAGAATCGCGAGGTGTTCACCTCCAGGCTCGGCAGCGTGCTGCCGAGCCGCGGCGACCTCAAGCGCAGCGCATGGTCGATCGCGCGCGGCACGGGCCTGGGCTCCGTGCTCGGCATCCTGCCGGGCGGCGGCGCGCTGCTCGCCTCGTTCGCCGCCTACACCATCGAAAAGAAGGTGGCGAAGCCGCCGCGCGATTTCGGCAACGGCGACATCCGGGGCGTGGCGGCGCCGGAGGCCGCCAACAACGCCGGCGCGCAGACCTCGTTCATTCCGATGCTGACGCTGGGGGTGCCGTCGAACCCGACCATGGCGCTGATGATCGGCGCGCTGATGATCCAGGGCATCCAGCCCGGCCCGCAGGTTTTGACGCAGCGTCCGGAGTTGTTCTGGGGAATCGTCGCCAGCATGTGGATCGGCAATCTGTTCCTGCTCGCGCTCAACCTGCCCCTGATCGGCCTGTGGGTGCGGCTGCTGGCTGCGCCCTACCGCTTGTTGTTCCCGGCCATCCTGGTGTTCTGCTGCATCGGCGTGTTCACGATCAACAACAACGCGTCCGACCTGTTCCAGCTCGTTGTGTTCTCGGCGCTGGGCTATCTGCTGATCAAGCTCGGCTGCGAGCCGGCGCCGCTCATCCTGGGTCTCGTTCTGGGGCCGATGATGGAAGAGTATCTGCGCCGCGCGCTGCTGATTTCGCTCGGCGATCCGACGGTGCTGGTGACGAGCCCGCTCAGCCTGGCGTTCCTGCTGGCGGCGGCGGCCCTGCTGGCCTCGATCGCGGTGCCGCTGATCCGCAGCAAGCGCGAAGAGGCGCTGAAGGAATAGACAGGGCTTTGTCGTCGATCGCGTAGCGACCGTCATGGCCGGGCTTGTCCCGGCCATCCACGTCTTGCTTTTTGCTTTGCTACACGAAAGACGTGGGATACTCAGCACCGTAGGCGAGCGAAAGCGACGCCGTCCTTGGACGGGCATGATGGAGAGGCCGACACTAAAGTCGACTACGAGGATTATCACTGATGGCGGAACATCGGGCCAAACGGCATCCCAGCATCAAGCCTCTGCATCCGGGAGAGGTGCTGCGCGAAGACATCATCCCCGCACTCGGCAAGACCAAGGCCGATATCGCGCGGCTGCTCGGCATTTCCCGGCAGGCGCTCTACGACGTTCTGGGCGAGAAGGCCCCCGTGTCGGCCGACATGGCGGTCAAGCTCGGCAAGCTGTGCGGCAATGGCCCCCATCTCTGGATCAACCTGCAGCGCAGCCACGACCTCTGGCACGCGCAGCGCCGGACCGATGTGTCGAAGATTCCGACGTTGCAAGCGGCGGAGTGAGGCGCCCGACGCCCGCGCTGAATCGTCAGAACTGCTAGAGATGCTCAAGAAGCACGGCCCAAGCCGTTCGGTGGCGCCCAGATCAAGTTATAATATCGCGCCATGTTTTGTAGCCAGGGATTTTTATCATGCCCTCTTTGACAATGAATCTAGTGAAGCGCGTAGAGCGCCTTCCAAAGCCAGCACGAACAAGCGAAGCATTGCAGCCGCTCTTCGAAGCGGTGAGTAATTCAATCCACTCGACTCAATCAAAGTTCAAGAAGGCCGTTGGTAGCAAGGGTAAGATTATCGTCACCGTGGACGTTGAGCGCGACGATGCGCCGTTGAGCGTCGTTGTCGAGGACAATGGCGTGGGGCTCGATAAGAAGAATTACGATGCATTTGTCACAACAGATACCGACAACAAGATTGAGATTGGTGGAAAAGGTGTAGGCCGACTTTTGTGGCTAGATTGTTTTGAAGAGATTCACATCGAGAGCTACTACGCTGAACAATCAACCATGCGACATCGGCGATTTGATTTCCGCTTATCGCCCACAGATCAAATTGAGAACCTGAGCGACCGAAAGGTAACGTCTGCACCGGCTAGCACCGGCATGACGGTAACTTTCACAGGGCTACGTGCAAATCGCTATCGGGACAAATTTCCAAAACGGCCGGCTTATGTATTTCAGCACTTCACCTCGCATTTTCTGCCCATCTTCATCGGAAAGAAATCTCCCCTCATCACAGTCCATTGTGGTGACAAAACATGGGATTTTCCCGGAGCCATCGACGACATTATTTATCGCCGCAAGGATGTTCCGAACATACCCACGAATGATTTTGGACCATTGTCGCTTACGCTAATGGAATGCGACAGAGTCGCCAGTGCTGATCTAACGGGATCACATTTTGTGCATTTCATTGCACATGACAGGACCGTCCATTCGCAACGAATCGATGCCAAACTTGGCTTAAAGTATTTCGGTGCCGATGCTGACCGCGTTTTTCACGCGTGCTTGATTGGAGACTATTTAGATCAGAATGTGAATCAGGAGCGGACGCGATTCACCTTCGAAGATGCTGTGATTGAAACTATTGTCAACGACGTATGCATGCCCGAGATTGAAGCATTTCTCGCTGAACCGCTTCATGAACTCAAAGAAAAACAGGGTCAAATCGTTTCTACCATTCTCGAAACCTATCCATCGGTGGCTTTTGGAAATGTGGGCGAACTGCAGAAGCACATTCCAATTGGTGAGCTGAATGATGATGCGATCTTCGGACATCTATCTCGGCAGCGATTTCGACGCGATGAAAGGCAAGCCGAGAAGATACGGTCTGTACTCAAGGTACTTCGTGAGGATGGCATTGACGAAAATGCTCTTACTTCGGCACTTGCGGAAGCCTCTAAAGCTATCGAGGATGCGGAACAGAAGAGTCTTGCCGAGTACGTAGTGCGTCGTAAGGTCGTCCTTGATTTTATCGAAATCCTTCTCGAAAAAGTTCGCGATGATGCGAAGGACAGCGCTTATCAACGCGAAAACCTATTGCATACGTTCATTTGTCCGATGCAAGTCAGCACGGTTGGGTCAAAGACCAAACGTACTGTGCAACCAACATCTCATGATTTGTGGATCATCGACGAGCGACTAACTTTCGCCCAGTATTTTAGCTCGGACGTAGCATTTGATGACCTTGCTAAAAAGTTTGCCAGCAAGGAACGTCCAGACGTTCTAATCTTCGACAATGTTCACGGCTTGAGACAATCCGAGGACGCGTCACGCGTTCTACTCGTGGAGTTCAAGCGTCCCGGGCGAAAAGATTTCGCTGACAACGAGAATCCTCAGCAGCAAGTGGAGCGCTACATCAAGAAGCTAATAGATGGCGGTCAATTGGATTTCAAAGGACGGCCAATAGCCTTTACCAAGGACACGGCATTCTATTGTTTCATCGTCGCTGACTGTCTTGGACGAATGGATGAGTGGACCTTTTCTTGGCGTAAAACACCCGACGGTCGAGGGCGGATCTATCAACCTGGCAACGGATTCAATGGCTCCATAGAGCTTATGGGATGGGATGCCTTGATAAAGGACGCGCGGGACCGAAATCGGGCGTTCTTCGATAGAGCGGGAATTTCAGGCAAAAGCATATTTTCAGCTAGCTAGCGTATATGAATGCATTGATTGCATTGCAATCATTGCTATAATGGCCCATTCCACACGGGTTTCCGGCCATGGCTTCCCTCACCGTCCGCCAGCTCGACGACAAGCTGAAGAAGCGGCTGCGGCTGCGCGCGGCCAAGCACGGCCGCTCGGTCGAGGAGGAAATCCGCACCATCCTGCGCGCCGCGGCGGCGGACAGCGACGAGTTCGCGGAGGCGACCGGAGAGAGCGCCGCCGCGGGCGCGCGCGCGACCGCCAGGCCGAATGCGAAGCGCGTGCTGCTCATCATCGGCGGCGGCATCGCGGCCTACAAGTCGCTCGATCTGATCCGCAGGCTGAAGGAGCGCGGCCTCGCCGTGCGCGTGGTGATGACGCAGGCCGCACAGGCGTTCGTCACGCCGCTCGCCGCCGGTGCGCTGGCGGGCGAGCGCGCCTTCACCGAGCTGCTCGATCCGCAGAGCGAATTCGACGTCGGCCACATCCGGCTGGCGCGCGAGGCCGACATCATCGTGGTGGCGCCGGCGACCGCCGACCTGATCGCCAAGATGGCGAACGGGCTCGCATCCGATCTCGCAACCGCGGTGCTGCTCGCCACCAACGCGCCGGTGCTGATCGCGCCGGCGATGAACCCGGCGATGTGGTCGCATCGCGCGACGCGGCGCAATCTCGGCACGCTCGCGGCCGACGGCGTTCATAGCGTCGGGCCGAATGCGGGCGAAATGGCGGAGCGCAACGAAGCGGGCGTCGGCCGCATGGCCGAGCCGGCCGAGATCGCGGACATGGCAATGGCGCTGCTGGCGCGTGATCCCGAAAAGTGGGAACCGGTTTTCGGAAAAGATCACGCGCAAAGTAACAAGGGCACGCCGGGCGCGCTGGCGGGCCAGCGTGTGCTGGTGACGTCGGGGCCGACGCACGAGCCGATCGATCCGGTGCGCTACATCGCCAACCGCTCGTCCGGCAAGCAGGGACACGCCATCGCCGCGGCGGCGCAGGCGGCGGGCGCCGCGGTGACGCTGGTGTCGGGGCCGGTCAACGTTCCCGATCCGCCGGGCGTGACCGTGGTGCGGGTCGAGACCGCGCGCGACATGCTGCGCGCCGTCGAGGCGGCGCTGCCGGCGGACGCCGCGATCTTTGCCGCTGCGGTGGCAGACTGGCGAAGTGCGGATGTACATGGCCAGAAGATCAAGAAGAACGCCGGAGGAATGCCAGAACTGGCGCTGCTGGAGAATCCGGACATCCTCGCCACCACCGCGCAGCGCAAGCGCGGGCGGCCCAAGCTGGTGATCGGCTTCGCCGCCGAGACGCAGGATGTGGTGGCGAACGCCAAGCTGAAGCTCAAGAAGAAGGGCTGCGACTGGATCGTCGCCAACGATGTGTCGGCGGAGGGCGGCGTGATGGGCGGCGACAGCAACACCGTTCACCTGGTGACGGAATCCGGCGTCGATTCGTGGCCGCCGCAAAGCAAGGACGCCGTCGCGGCCGCGCTGGTTAAGCGGATCGCGCGGGAACTGAAGGGCGATGCATCATGACCGTCACCGTGAAAATCATGAAGCTGCCTCATGGCGCCGATTTGCCATTGCCCGCGTATCAGAGCGCAGGCGCGGCGGGGCTGGATCTGGTCGCCGCGGTGCCTGCGGGCGCGCCGGTCGTGATCGAACCGGGGGCCCGGGCGTCGATCCCGACCGGTATCGCGATCGCTCTTCCGCCCATGACGGAAGGCCAGGTTCGGCCTCGCTCGGGACTGGCCGCCCGCCACGGCCTCACGATCCTGAATGCACCGGGGACGGTCGATTCCGACTATCGCGGCGAAATACACGTCCTTCTTGTAAATTTCGGGCACACATCATTTGCGGTTGAACGCGGTGCTCGCATTGCTCAATTGGTCATCACGCCCGTTCTCCACGCACAGCTTTTGGAGGCCGAAAACCTCGATGAAACAACGCGTGGCGCAGGAGGCTTCGGTTCAACCGGCGTTGGTCCAATTGACAAATCAAGCTAACGCTGGCCGTAATATAATACCGTTATATGTTATAATTTGCAGCCGGACTCGGAATGCCGCTTCTTTCTCGCAAGGGCCTGTTGGCGATCGCCGCCGTTATCGACGTCGCTTTGCACGATCGAGGCGCCAGGATTTCCGCGAAAACGCTGGCGGTGCGGCACGCGCTCCCCTCACGTCATCTGGAACCCGTGCTACAGGCCCTGGTGCGCGACGGCATCCTCAAGGGCATCCGGGGGCCGCGCGGCGGCTACGAACTGGCGCGCGAGCGCAAGAAGATCACCGCCGACGATATTCTGCGGGCGGCCGGCACGATCGATGACGAAGGCGATGACGCAAGCTCCGGTTCCGCCCTGGTCAACGACGTGGTGCGCCCCGCCGTCGCACAGGCGGAGAAATCGTTCTCGGCCGCATTAGCCCGCATAAACATTGACGATCTGGTGCGCCGGGCCGAGCCGCGCGAAGCGTAGCCGCAACACCGCACGCCGCAACATCATGTTCATGATCTGGACTCTTACGGCGTGAGTCCGCTTCCGGGTAAAGTCCCAACGATTCGTGGGCGTTAGGGCCGCCACGCAAGGGGCAATTCGGACATGCCGGGAACGGCTGCGGCGAGCGGAAGCCTGCTGGCTGCTCCGCGACGGAGCGGATTCCGGACCTGCGTGCTTGCAGGAATAGCGTTGCTCCCTGCTTCTTCGCGCTCTTCCTCGGCCTCTGTACCGGGTTCTTCGGACAATTCGCTCACTGTTCTTCTGGAAGCCGTCACCGGCCGCACCCAGCACGAGATGATGGCGCTCGCGCTGACGCTCGGCGTGCTGTTCTTCGCCGTCACCACCGCGATCCTGCTGGTGCGCACCCGTGTCCGTACCGCCAAGAACGAAGCCGCGCTGCGCGACCAGATCGGATCGCTGCGCGCCGAGAGCGACCGCTTCAACGCGCTGATCCGCTCCGAGCCGCAGATCCTGGTGTCGTGGGCCGCCGCCGACAACGAGCCCGACATCATCGGCGATACCGCGCTGGTAACGACAGCGGCCGCGCCGCAGCGCGTGCTGGCGTTCGGCAGTTGGCTGGAGCCGGACAAGGCGCAGGCGATGGAGCGCGCGGTGGATGCGCTGCGCGCCGGCGGCGAGAGCTTCACCATGCAGCTAATGACGCTCGCAGGCAACGCGCTCGAAGCCGACGGACGCGTGATCGGCGGCCGCGCCGTGCTTCGCCTGCGCGACGTCAGCGGCATCAAGGGCGAGCTCGCCGAGCTCAACGCCCGTCACGAAAAATTCACCGGCGAAATGGAGACGCTGCGCGCGCTGATCGATGCGCTGCCAACGCCGGTCTGGGCTCGCGACCTCGCCGGCGCGCTGGTGTACGTCAATCCAGCGTACGCGCACGCGGTCGATGCCAAGGACCCGGCCGACGCGATCGCCCGCGGCGTCGAGATGCTGAGCCGCACGCCGCGCGACGAAGCAAGCCGCAGCCGCGCCGCTGGCAAGGCTTACCTCGCCCGCCTCCCCGCGATCGTCGCAGGCGGCCGCCGCGCACTCGACATCCTCGACGTGCCGACGCGGAAGGGCAGCGCCGGGATCGGCATCGATGCCACCGAGCTCGAAGCGATGCAGGGCAAGCTCAAGCACCTGCTCGACGCGCACCGCCGCACTCTCGACCAACTCCCGACCGGTGTCGCCACCTTCGGCGCGGATCACAAGCTCACGTTCTACAACTCGGCGTTTCGCTCGCTGTGGGAATTCGACACGGCCCTGCTCGACCAGGCGCCGACCGATTCGGCGCTGCTCGATCAGTTGCGTGCCAAGCGCAAACTGCCGGAGGAACAGGACTTCCGGCAATGGAAGGCCGCGCTGCACGAGGCCTATCGCGCCACCGAGACGAAGGAACACCTGTGGCATCTTCCCGACGGCCGCACCATGCGCGTCGTCACCACGCCCGATCCGCAAGGCGGCGTGACCTATCTGTTCGAGGACACGACCGAGCGGCTTGAACTGATGCGGCGCTACGGCGCGCTCAACCGTGTGCAGGGCGAGACGCTCGACAATCTCGCCGAGGGCGTCGCCGTGTTCGGCAGCGACGGGCGTCTGCGGCTTCATAACTCGGCGTTCGAACGCATGTGGAAGCTTGAGCCCGCCGCGCTCGCCGAACAGCCGCACATCGAAACCGTCATCGCCGACTGCCGCCGCCTGCATGGCGACGACGCGCTGTGGCAGAAGCTGCGCGGCGCCGCCACTGCGATCGACAACCGCGAAGCGCTGGTCGAGCGGATCGAGCGCCGCGAAGGGAGCGTCATGGATCTGCGCACCATGCCGCTGCCGGATGGCGCGACGCTGGTCACGTTCCAGGACGTCACCGACACGGTGAACATCGAGCGCGCCCTGATCGAGCGCAACGACGCGCTGCAGGCCGCGGACGTGCTGAAGGTCGATTTCGTGCAGCACGTCTCCTACGAGCTGCGTTCGCCGCTGACCAACATCATCGGCTTCGCGCATTTCCTCGGCGAGCCGTCGGTCGGCGCGCTCAACGACAAGCAGAGCGAGTATCTTGGTTACATCACCTCATCGACCAACGCGCTGCTGGCGATTATCAACGACATTCTCGATCTCGCGACCATCGACGCCGGCGCGATGACGCTCACGCTCGGCGAGGTCGATATCCGCAAGACCATGAACGCCGCGGCCGAGGGCATCCGGGACCGGCTGGTCAAGGACGACATCTCGTTTGAGATCGAAGCCGTGCCCGATGTCGGCAGCTTCGTCGCCGACGAGCGTCGCGTCCGGCAGGTGCTGTTTAACCTGCTGGCCAACGCCGTTGGCTTTTCACCGGCCGGCGGGGCCGTCCGTCTCATCTGCGACCGGCGCGATGACGCCGTGGTGTTCACGGTGTCCGACACCGGTCCCGGCATCCCGCCCGAAATGGCGGACAGGGTGTTCGACTATTTCGAAACCCATTCGCACGGCTCGCGCCATCGCGGCGCAGGCCTCGGGCTCTCCATCGTGCGTTCGTTCGTCGAATTGCACGGCGGCAAGGTCACGCTCGAATCCGTGGTGGGGCAAGGCACCACCGTGGTCTGCACGTTCCCGATCAAGCACCAGAGCGGGCGCGCGGCGGCTTAGGATTGACTCGTTGCAAGACGAAAACTAAGCACCAGAGAAAATCCGTCTCAAGCCAAGTGGTTCAAGAATGCTGCTGACCACATCCGGCGGCTCGAGCTTCGCGGTGGCGCTTGTCAACGAGCAGGCCACCGAGCGGTTTGTGGCCGACATCGCGACCGCGCTGGAGCCAGGCGATCTGGTGACGCTGTCCGGCGACCTCGGCGCCGGCAAGACCACTTTCGCCCGCGCCATGATTCGCACTCTCGCCGCCGATCCCACTATCGCGGTGCCGAGCCCGACCTTCACGCTGATGCAGATCTACGAGCTGCCGCGGTTCCCGGTGGTCCATGCCGACCTCTACCGGCTCGACGCGCCGGGCGAGCTTGCGGAACTCGGCTTCGACGATCTGCCGGAAGGCGCGATGGTGATGATCGAATGGCCAGACCGCGCGGCCGGCTTCCTGCCGCCCGACCGGCTCGACATCGCCTTCACGCTGGCTCCGCAACTCGGCCCCGATCATCGCAACGTGCGCGTCACCGGCCACGGCGCTTTCGCGGCGCGCACCGAGCGGCTCGCCTCGATCCGCCGCTTCCTGGAATCGACCGGCTATGCCGAGGCGCAGCGCAAACGCATCCAGGGCGATGCCTCGAGCCGCTCCTACGAGCGGCTCGCGCTCGAAGGCCAGCACGCGATCCTGATGAATTCGCCGCGAAGGCCCGACGGCCCGCCGGTGCGTGACGGCAAGCCGTACAGCGCCATCGTCCATCTGGCCGAGGACGTCAAACCGTTCGTCGCAATGGCCAACGGGCTGGGCCAGCTCGGCTTGTCCTCGCCGCGAATCTACGAAGCGGACATCGATGACGGACTGCTGATCATCGAAGACCTGGGCGGCGAACTGGTGGTCGACGGCGAACCGCCGGCGCCGATCGAGGAACGCTACGCCGCTGCGGTGGATGTGCTGCTCGCGCTTCACACCCAGAAGCTGCCCGAGACGCTGCCGGTGGCGCCGCAGGTGCAACATGTGCTGCCACGCTACGACATCGACGCCATGCTGATGGAAGCCGAGCTGCTGCTCGACTGGTACCTGCCCTCGCTCGGCGCCAAGGCTTCCGACGCAACGCGCACGGTGTTCGTTGCGATGTGGCGCGAAGCGCTACAGACCGCGCTTGAAACCGATCTGACCTGGGTGCTGCGCGACTACCATTCGCCGAACCTGCTGTGGCTGCCGAACCGCGAGGGCGTGGCGAAGGTCGGGCTGCTCGACTTCCAGGATGCGGTCATCGGGCCCGCGGCCTACGATCTTGCGTCGCTGCTTCAGGACGCCCGCATCGACGTGCCGGAGGAGATCGAAGTCGCGCTGCTCGGGCGCTACGTGCAGAAGCGTAGAGCCGCCGACCCCGGCTTCGATCCGCCGGTCTTCATCAAAGCCTATGCGACGATGGCGGCACAGCGCGCGTCCAAGGTGCTTGGTATTTTTGCCCGGCTCGAACGGCGCGACGGCAAGCCGCAATACCTGCGCCACATCCCGCGGGTGTGGTCGTATCTGCAACGCACCCTGAAGCACCCGTCGCTGGCGACGCTGAACGGCTGGTACAGCGTTCATGTGCCGAAGCTGGGCGGTTAGCGGATGCTTGTTGTCAGCCGAAAAAGCAGCGGCAACGGCAGCGGGCTCCCTCTCCCCTGTGGGGAGAGGGTCGGGGTGAGGGGGTCTCGCTCCAACGAGATCCATCTCCCCTCACCCGGATCGCCATCGCGCGTCGGAGACGCGCATGAACGCACCTGCGGCGATCCGACCTCTCCCCAACGGGGAGAGGTGGACGGAGCCCACTTCGCCATCTTGGCTCCAAGGAGCAATTGATGGCCGCCTCCCCTCGCCGCGCCATGGTGCTGGCCGCAGGCCTCGGCGAGCGCATGCGTCCGATCACGAACACGATTCCCAAGCCGCTGGTGAAGGTCGCCGGCAAGGCGATGCTCGACCACATGCTCGACAAGCTCGCGGCCGCGGGCGTCGAGCGCGCGGTGGTCAACGTGCATTACCTGGCCGACCAGATCGAGCGCCACGTCGCCGCGCGCACCGCGCCGCAGATCGTAATCTCCGACGAACGCGATCGGTTGCTCAACACCGGCGGCGGCGTGGTGAAGGCGCTGGCCGCGCTGGGACGCGAGCCGTTCTTTCACGTCAACGCCGACACGGTCTGGATCGACAACGCCAAGCCCAACATGTCGCGGCTCGGCGAATTTTTCGACCCAGCCACAATGGACGCGCTGCTGCTGCTCGCACCGACCGAAGGCAGCATCGGCTATGCGGGCCGCGGCGATTTCAGCTTGCAGGCCGACGGGCGGCTGATCCGGCGCGGCGACAGGCCTGCGGCGCCGTATGTTTACGCCGGCGCCGCGGTGCTTTCGCCAACGCTGTTCGACGGCGCGCCGCAGGGCGCGTTCTCGCTCACCAAGCTGTTCGACAAGGCCGGCGAAGGGGGCCGGCTGCACGGCCTGCCGATGGACGGCATCTGGATGCACGTCGGCACGCCCGATGCGATCGGATTGGCGGAAGCGGCCATCAAGGCGCACGCCGGGTAGCACCTCTCCGCCGTCACCCCGGGTTCGCGCCAGAAAGGCGCGTCCCGGAATGACCTTGGAATACGTGAATAATCGAGTCAGCAGCGCGTGCGGCATGACACAATGCGCCGCCATGGCAACCTCCAAACCCCGCGTCTTCACCATTCCGGCGTCGGCACAATTTCTGCCGACGCTGGTTGACGCGTTGCTGAGGGGCGAACTGGTGAAGGGCTTCCCGCCGCCGGGCGATCCGCTGGCGCTTGCCAATGCAACCCTCTACCTGCCGACGCGGCGCGCCTGCCGGCTGGCCCGCGACCTGTTCCTGACTTCAACCGGCGTGGACGCCGCGGTGCTGCCGCGCATCGTCTCGATCGGCGACGTCGATGCCGACGAGATCGGATTTTCCGAGGCTGCGGCAGGCGAGCTTTCCGCCGAGACGCTCGATCTGCAGGAGGCGCTGGGCGGCCTGGAGCGCCGCTTGGTGCTGGCCGAACTGATCCTCAAATGGGCGCAGCAGATCAAGCCGGAAGAGCCCGGCCAAGCGGCATTGGTGGTGGGCAATCCCGCCTCGGCGCTGATGCTGGCCGCCGATCTCGCGCGGCTGATGGACGACATGACGACGCGGCAGGTGAGCTGGGACAAGCTCAACGGACTGGTGCCACCCGACATGGACCAGCACTGGGAGATTTCGTTCAAGTTCCTGAAGTTCGTGCGCCAGCACTGGCCCGCGATCCTGGCCGATCGCGAGCGCGCCGAGCCGGCGGAACGGCGCGACCGGATGATCGAGGCCGAGCGGGCGCGCCTTGCGCGTTCGACCGGCCCGGTGATCGCCGCGGGATCGACCGGCTCGATGCCGGCGACCGCTGCGCTGATCGACACCATCTCCAAGCTGCCACACGGCGCCGTGGTGCTGCCCGGTCTCGATACCAATCTCGACGACGCCTCGTGGAAGCGGATCGGTGACGACGATTCCGGGCATCCGCAGTTCGCCATGCATGCGCTGCTGCGGCGCATCGGCATCGTCCGCGACGCGGTGGAATTGCTGGCGCCGCCCGCCTCCCACGGCCGCGAGCGCCTGACCTCCGAGGCGCTGCGGCCGGCTGCCGCCACCGAGCTGTGGCGCGCACGTCTTGGCGAGACCGGCTTCGCCACGCACGCCGGCACAGCGCTTGACGGCATCGCCGTGGTCGAGGCCGCCAACGCGGAGGAGGAGGCGCTGGCGATCGCAATCGCGCTGCGCCATGCCGTGCAGACACCGGGCAAGACCGCGGCGCTGGTGACGCCAGATCGCGCGCTGGCGCGCCGCGTGCTCGCCGCGCTGGCGCGGTGGAGCGTGACGGCGGACGATTCCGGCGGCGACGCGCTCGCCGACACGCCGCTCGGGGTGTTCGCGCGGCTGGTGGCCGAGGCCGCGCTCGGCGGGCTTGCGCCGGTGGCGCTGCTCGCGATGCTCAAGCATCCGCTGTGCCGTACCGACAGCCATGCGGTCGAAGCGCTGGAACAGGCGATCCTGCGCGGGCCGCGTCCCAAGGCGGGCGCCGACGGACTTCGCCAGGCGCTGGGGCGCTTTCGCGAAGAAGTCGCCAAGGTCAGGCGCGGTGAACACTCGGCGCTGCACCGCACCGAGCCGCGCGCCAAGATGCCGGACGGTGAGTTGGATGCGGCCGAAGCGCTGATCGCGCAGCTCAAGGACGCGCTGGGCCCGCTGGAGACGCTCGGCGCGAAGCCGCTGGCGTTCGCGGCCATCGCACAACGGCATCGCGACGCGATGGATTTGCTGATCGATCCGAAGGCGATCGATGCAGCGGGCGCCGATGCGCGCGGGCTCGACGCCATCTTCGACACCATCATCGACGGCGGGCGGATCGCGCTGCGGCCCGGCGACTATGCCGAGACGTTCCAGGCGGCGCTCGCGGACGGCGGCGTGGTGCGGCCGCGCGAGCTGGACGTGCGGGTGCGGATTTACGGGCCGCTCGAAGCGCGCCTGCAGAGCGTCGACCTGATGGTGCTGGGCGGCCTCACCGAGGGCATCTGGCCGCCGGAGACACGCGCCGATCCGTGGCTGAGCCGGCCGATGCGCCATGCGCTCGGCCTCGACCTGCCGGAGCGGCGCATCGGACTGTCCGCGCACGATTTCGCGCAGTCGCTGGGCGCGCCCGAGGTGATCCTCACCCGCGCCGCACGCATCGCCGGGGCGCCGACGGTGGCCTCGCGGTTCGTGCAGCGGATGGCGGCGGTGGCGGGCGAGGCGCGCTGGAGCGAGGCGATCGCGCGCGGCGAACATTATCTGACGTGGGCGCGGCAACTGGACCGGCCGGACGCCGCGCCGAAGCCGATCCCGCGTCCCGAGCCGGCACCGCCGCTCGACGCCAGGCCGAAATCGCTGTCGGTCACCGAGATCGAAACGCTGCTGCGCGATCCGTATTCGATCTATGCGCGGCATGTGCTGGGGCTGCGTCCGCTCGATGCGGTGGACACGCCGCTCGGCGCGCGCGACCGCGGCAACGTCATCCATGAAGCGATCGGCGCCTTCACCGAACGGTTCGCGGACGCCCCACCCGACGACATCGAAGGCGAATTGCTGCGCCTCGGCCAGGGCTTTTTCGAACCGCTGCAGGACTTCCCCGACGCCAAGGCATTCTGGTGGCCGCGCTTCCAGCGCATCGCGCGCTGGTTCACGCAGTTCGAGACGGATCGGCGCCGGAACATCGGCATGTTGCACGCCGAGATCAGAGGCCGTCTCGAAATTCCGCTGACCAGCGGCGTGTTCAAACTCACCACCCGCGCCGACCGGATCGAGAAGCTCTCCGACGGCACCTTCGCCATCCTCGACTACAAGACCGGGCGCGTATCGAGCCACAAGGAAGTCAAAACCGGACTGGCGCCGCAGCTCACCCTGGAGGCTGCGATCCTGCGTGCCGGAGGGTTCGGCGATTTCGGTTCCGGCGCCTCGGTCTCGGAGATTGCCTACATCTCGATCCGAGGGCTGGAGCCCGCCGGTGAAACCAAACAAATCAAGTGGGACGACACCACGCCGGACGAACAGGCCGACATTGCGCTCGTGCGCCTCAAGGAGGTGATCGCCAAGTTCGACGATCCCGAGCGGTCGTATCTCTCCAAGGAGCGGCCGATGTTCTTCCGCCGCTATCCGGGCGACTACGATCACCTGGCGCGCGTCAAGGAATGGTCACTGTCCGGCGGCGCCGCCGAGGACGAGGCGGCCGCCGAATGAACCAGCGCACCATTCCCGATGCAGTGACCGCCAACCAGCACGCCGCGTCCGACCCGGCGGTGTCGGCCTGGGTGTCGGCCAACGCCGGCGCGGGCAAGACCCATGTGCTGACGCAGCGCGTCATCCGCCTGCTGCTGAACGGCACCGAGCCGTCTAAAATCCTCTGCCTCACCTTCACCAAGGCCGCGGCGGCCAACATGGCCAACCGCATCTTCAACGAGCTGAGAAAATGGATTTCGCTCGACGACGCGGACCTTGACGCAGCGATCGGCAAGACCGGCGCGAAGATTGGCGGCATCAAGCAGCGCGAACGGGCGCGCCGGCTGTTCGCATCCGCCCTGGAAACGCCGGGCGGCTTGAAGGTGCAGACCATCCACGCGTTCTGCACGCGGCTGCTGCAGCAATTCCCGTTCGAGGCCAACGTGCCGGCACGTTTTCGCGTGCTCGAAGAGGTCGAGCAGCGGCAGCTTCTGGAGCAGCTTCGCCGCGCGGTGCTGTTCGAGGCATCCGGCAATCCGGACAGCGGCGCCGGCCGTGCGCTGGCCGGGCTCATTCCCGTGGTCTCGGATTACCATTTTGAGGATGGATTGAACGAGGCGATCCAGGAGCGCGAACGGCTGCTGGCCTGGCTTGATGACGCGGGAAGCCTCACCGCCGCCGCCGCGCAGCTTTCCGAGGCGTTGGGCATCAAGCCCGGAGATACGCTTGAAGCCGTCGAGGCTGCCATCGTCGATGGGCCGCACTTGCCGTCGAGCGAGTGGATGTCGGTTGCCGAGACCTGCAAAACCGGAACGAGTCGTGACAAGGACCAAGCCTCCCGATTGCTGGAGGCCATCGCAACAACGGGCCGAACGCGCATAGATGCTTATTTGAAGTTTTTCTTTGGCGCCGAAGGAAAAGTGCGGGCCGCTCTTATTACAAACGGCCTCGCTGGACAGTATCCCGGTCTTGCAGACGCGCTCTCGAAAGAGAAAGCACGCCTCGTCTTGCAATGCGAGAAGCGCAAGGCCGTCATGATCCGCGACCGCACCCTGGGGCTCACGGCGCTGGCGATCGACGTGATCGAACGCTACCGAAACGAAAAGAACCGGCGCGGTCTGCTCGACTACGACGACCTGATCGCCCGCACCCGCGATCTGCTGGAGAAGGTCGATGCCGCCTGGGTGCACTACAAGCTCGACCTCGGCATCGACCATCTGCTGATCGACGAGGCGCAGGACACCAGCCCGGACCAGTGGGAGATCATCAAGAATTTCGTCGCCGAGTTCACCACCGGCGCCGGTGCGCGCAGCGGCATCAAGCGCACCATCTTCGCGGTCGGCGACGACAAGCAGTCCATCTTCTCGTTCCAGGGCGCCAAGCCGGCGGCGTTCGACGACACGCGCCGCTACTTCAAGGGCGCGCACGACGACGCCAAGCTGGATTTCCTCGCCCTGCCGTTCAGCTATTCGTTCCGCTCGGTGCCGCTCGTGCTCGAAGCGGTCGATAAAGTGTTCGAACAGCCCGCCGCTCACAAAGGCCTGACGGTCGATCCCACCGCCACCGTGCACCAGGCGGTGCGCGCCGCTTCGCCCGGCCTGGTCGAACTCTGGCCGCTGGTGGAGCCGGACGACAAGCCCGAGGTCGATCCCTGGGACCAGCCGTTCGATACCACCTCGGAAACCAGCCCGCGCGTGAAGCTGGCGCGCCAGATCGCCGAGGCCGTGAAGACATGGCTCCGGCGCGGCGATCTGGTCGGCGACGGCGAGGATCGCCATCCGGTGCGGCCGGGCGACATACTCATCCTGGTGCGCCAGCGCGGACCGCTGTTCGAAGCGATCATCCGCGCGCTGAAGTCAGCCGACGTCGCGGTCGCCGGCGCCGATCGCCTGAAGCTGGTCGAGCACATTGCCATCATGGATCTGCTGGCGCTGGCGGACGCGCTGCTGCATCCGCATGACGACCTGGCGCTGGCCGCCGTCCTGAAAAGCCCGTTGTTCGGCATCTCGGAAGACGCGTTGCGCGACCTCGCGCACGGCCGCAAGCGCACGCTGCGCGCCACGCTTCGCTCGGCCCGGCCTGAGCTTGGGGCCAAACTGGACCGGCTCGACACGGAATCGCAGAACGTCTCGCCGTTCACGTTCTACGCCCGGCTGCTTGGCGGAGGCGCGCGCAAGGCGTTCGTGTCGCGGCTCGGCCCGGAGGCCAACGACGCGCTCGACGAATTTCTCAATCTCGCGCTCGCCTACGAAAGCCGGCAGACGCCGTCGCTGCAGGGCTTCGTGCACTGGATTCGAACCGCCTCCACCGAGGTCAAACGCGACATGGAGATCGCTCGCGATGAAGTGCGGGTGATGACCGTGCATGGTGCCAAGGGCCTGGAAGCGCCTGTTGTCGTGCTCGCCGACACCACCACGGTGCCGGCGGGCCCGGTGCAGTATCAGCCGAAGCTTTTCTCCCTGCCCGCGCAGGATCAGGCGCCCGGCACGCCGGATCGCATCGCCTGGATGCCGACCAAGCGCGACGATGTCGCCCCGGTCGCCGTGGCGCGTGCGGCTCAGGTGCTGGACAACGAAAATGAGTCGCGGCGCCTGCTCTATGTCGCGATGACACGCGCCGCCGACCGATTGATCGTGTGCGGCTCAATCGGCGTGCAAAAGATGCCTCCGCAATGCTGGTACGAGCTGATCCAGCAGGGGCTCGAAGCGGCCGGGCCGCTCACCGAGGAGCCAGGCGACTTCAAGGACTCCAAGGTGTGGCGCTATCGCAAGGTTGAGCAGCAGACCGGAGCTGCGACGGTGTCCTCCGCTGTGGTGCCCATCGCAGGACTGCCGGAGTGGCTGACCCACGACGCTGCGCCCGATCAACCGCGCGAGACATTCCTCAGGCCATCGGATTTCGAGAGCCGCCCCAGCGTCGCCGCGCCGGCCGTGTCACGAATTGAACGCAGCCGCGCGCTGGCTCGCGGCACGCACGTTCACCGCCTGATGCAGTCGCTTCCCGATGTCCCCTCGGCGCAGCGCGTGGAGGCAGCGCGCCGCTATCTCGCGCGGCAAAAAGAGCTCGACGACCCGGCGCGCAAGGAAATCGCCGATCACACGCTCCGGCTGCTCGGCGACCTGCAATTCGACAAGCTGTTCCTGCCCGGCAGCCGCGCCGAAGTCTCCATCGTCGGACGCGTCGGCGACCGGCTGGTGTCCGGCCAGGTGGACCGGCTCGTCGTGGGGCCGGACGAGGTGCTGATTGCCGACTACAAGACCAATCGCCCGGCGCCGCGCAGCCTCGATGAAGCCAAGGCCGGCCATCCGGGCTACATTCGGCAGATCGCGCTCTACCGGGCTGTCCTGACGCGGCTCTACCCCGGGCGGCGGGTGCGCGCCGCGCTGCTTTGGACCGATACGCCCGATTTGATGGAGATTCCGGCCTCCGATCTCGACGCTGCGCTACCTTGACGCTGTCGCCCTGCGTTCATACGTTTCCAGGTTCTAGCCGCTCATTCCCCCGATTCGAACGAGGTATCCCATGGCCGTTGGCAAGGTCTCCGACGCAGATTTCGAGGCCGAGGTGCTCAAGGCGACCGGGCCGGTCGTGGTGGATTTCTGGGCCGAATGGTGCGGCCCGTGCCGCATGATCGCGCCCGCCCTCGAAGAGATCGCAGGCGCCATGGGCGACAAGGTCAAGATCGTCAAGCTCAACGTCGATGAGAACCCGGGCGTCGCGTCGAAGTACGGGATCATGTCGATCCCGACGCTGATGATCTTCAAGAACGGCGAGCTGGCGTCCCGTCAGGTCGGCGCCGCGCCGAAGCAGAAGCTCGAGCAGTGGATCAACACCGCGGTCTGACCGCGCGACCAAATCGGATTTGTTCATGCGATGGCCGGCTCCGTGAGCCGGCCATTTGCTTGAGCGGCGGCACTCGATCAGGCCTGCTTGGCCTGCTGCGCGTTCGACTGGCGGCCGCGCCGGTCGAGCAGGATGAATGTCACCACCGCAAACACGATCACCAGCACTTGCACAGCCACCGCCTCGACCGTCGGATTGAGGCCAAGCGCATCGAGCCAGGGGCCGGCTTTGCCGATATCGGTGTAGGAGATGTACTGCTGCTCCTGGAACTCCTGGATGGCATGGCCGATGAACTTCAGCGCCATCAGGAACAGGAATGCGGACGTGACGATGAACAGCGGCCGCAGCGGAATGCGCCGCGCCACGCCGTTGATGACGAAGAACAGCACGACCAGCCCCACTGCGGCGGCGGCCAGTCCCGCCATCAGCTCGGCGCCGAAGCCACCCGACGAACTGGCGAGCGCATAGACGAACAGCACCGTCTCCGCGCCTTCACGGAACACCGCAAGGAAGGCGAGCGCGCCGACCGCCATTCCGGTGCGCTTCGACAACGCGGCGTCGGCTTGGGCATGCAAGTAACCCTGCCACGCCTTCGGATCCTGGCGCAGCAGCAGCCAGCCGCTGACGTAGAGCATCAGCGCCGCGGCAACGAGCATCACGATGCCCTCGAAGATGTCGCTGTGCATGCCGTTGTTGAAGACCTGGAAAACCCAGGCCGCGATCAGGCTCGCAACGACGGCGGCAGCGGCGCCGCCGCACAGCGCGGGAAGCCGGTCGCGAGCGCCGGCCTTGTCGAGATAGGCGGCGAGCGCCGCCAGCACGAGCAGGGCTTCGAGGCCCTCGCGCAACAGAATGACCGCCGCTTGAACGAACACGCTTCCCATGCGTCACCTGGCAGGTTGATTGCCAGGGATGTTGCACAGGCCTCCCGACCGGCAAAGTACAATTGGTCTAAACTGTTGTTCCGGCTTGCATTTTAGAACGATGCAAAGCTGCCGCATCTACGCCGGCGGCGTGCCGTTCTTGGCCAGCACCTCGCCCGCCAGATAGAGCGATCCGCCGATCAGGATGCGCGGCGGCGTGTCGAGGCCGAGCCGGCTGACCGCGGCGAGTGCATCCTCGATCGTGCCATAGCGCTCGGCGGGAATGCCGGCGTTGCGTGCCGCCTGCGACACGGCTTCCGCCGACAGGCTTTTGTCCTGGTTGGGAATCGGGATCGCGAACACGCGGCGCGCCATGCCGGAGAAATTCCGCAGGTAGCCTTCACAGTCCTTGGTGGCGAGCATGCCGACGATCAGCACCAGCGGACGCGGCACCCGCTCCTCGAAACCGGCGAGCGCGACCGCGACGGCACGGCCGCCGTCGGTGTTGTGGCCGCCGTCGAGCCACAACTCGCTGTCCGGCGGCGTCATGCTCTTGAGCGCACCGTTCGAAAGCAGTTGCAGGCGCGCGGGCCAGTCCGCCTTGACGATCCCCGCCTCAAACGCGGCATCCGGAAGCTTCAGGCCGGCGGCGCGCAACGCGGCGATGGCAACGCCGGCGTTTTCGAACTGATGACGGCCGGGCAGCTTCGGCGCCGGCAGATCGAGCAGGCCGTCGTCGTCCTGATAGACCAGACGGCCGTGCTCCTCATGCATGTTCCAGTGCTCGCCCGCCGAATGCAGCGGCGCGCGCACCTTGCGCGCCTCGCGCTCGATCACGGCCATAGCAGCTGCGGACTGCGGCGCGATCACGCCCGGCACGCCGCGCTTGAGAATGGCGGCCTTCTCGGCGGCGATCTTCTCGATGGTGTCGCCGAGAAATTCCAAGTGGTCCATCGACACCGGCGTGATGACGCTGGCGAGCGGCTTCTCGATCACGTTTGTGGCGTCGAGCCGGCCGCCGAGACCGACCTCGAGCAACAGAACGTCCGCCGGATTGCGCGAGAACAGCAGAAACGCCGCGGCTGTCTCTATCTCGAACACGGTGATCGGCTCGGCCGCATTCGCGCGTTCGGCTTCGGTGAGCGCTCCGGCGAGTGCTTCATCGGAGACCAGCGTGCCAGCAATGCGGAAGCGCTCGTTGAAGCGCACCAGGTGCGGCGACGTATAGACGTGGACGCTCCGGCCCGACGCCTCCAGCATTGCGCGCATGAACGCAATCGTGGAGCCCTTGCCGTTGGTGCCGGCGACATGGATCACCGGCGGCACGTTGCGCTCCGGATGTCCCAGCGCGTCGAGCACGCGCCAGATGCGATCCAGCGAAAGATCGATCCGCTTGGGATGCAGCGTCAGCAGACGCGCGATGATGGTTTCGTAGTCGCTCATGCCATGCGCTTGCGCCGCGCCGGCCGGCCGGTCAAGCCTGCGCGGGCACGGCCGCCACGTCGGGCGGCGCCGGCAGGCTCTCCCGCACCGCGGCCGCGGGCGATTTGGTCAGCAGACGGCACAGGTTGGCGAGCGTCGGGCGCAACTCGTGGCGGTGCACCACCATATCGACCATGCCGTGGTCGCGCAGGTACTCCGATTTCTGGAAGCCCTCGGGCAGCTTCTCGCGGATGGTCTGCTCGATCACGCGCGGTCCCGCGAAACCGATCAGCGCGGCGGGCTCCGCGATGTGTACGTCGCCGAGCATGGCGTAGGACGCGGTGACGCCGCCGGTGGTCGGGTTGGTGAGCACCACGATGTAGGGCCGCTTCGCCTCGCGCAGCTTTTGCACCGCGACGGTGGTGCGCGGCAACTGCATCAGCGCGAGGATGCCTTCCTGCATGCGCGCGCCGCCGGATGCCGCGAACATGATGAAGGGCGTGCCGCGATCGGCCGCGGCTTCGAGCCCCGCGATCACCGCCTCGCCGGCCGCCATGCCGAGCGAGCCGCCCATGAAATCGAAATCCTGCACGCCGACCACGACCGGCTGGCCTTCGAGCTTGCCGAAGCCGAGCTTGATCGCGTCCGCGAGGTCGGTCTTGGTGCGCGCGTCCCGGAGCCGGTCGGCGTAACGGCGCTCGTCGCGGAACTTGAGCGGATCGGTGGCGACCTCCGGAACGGCGATGTCCTCCCATGTCTGATCGTCGAGGATGGACTTCAGCCGCGCCACCGCGCCCATGCGCATGTGGTAGTTCGAGCCGGGGATGACGAACGAATTGGTCTCGACGTCCTTGAAGAACACAAGCTGCCCGCTCTCCGGGCACTTGATCCAAAGATTTTCCGGCGATTCGCGGCGGCTGAGGAAGTTGCGAATCTTCGGCCGGACGACGTTGGAGATCCAGTTCATGAACGCACTCTCGTCAAACTCTCAGGCAGTTGTGAGACCGAACAACTGTATCACCCTGTTAGATGGATTGCCGGGTCAACCCCGGCAATGACATCCGAGGGCGTTATTTCGCCTTCTTCGGACCGCGAACGCCGCTGGCCAATTCGGAAACGAGATTCGTGACCGCCTTCACGGTCCGTCCGGTCGCCTTGCCTTTGTTATCCAGGCTCTTCGCCACCGCGTTAACCAACGCCGAACCGACCACCACCGCTTCGGCGCCGGCAGCAATGTCCTTCACCTGCTTCGCGCTGCGTACGCCGAACCCGACCGCGACCGGCAGCTTGGTGTGGCGCTTGATGCGCCCGACCGCGGCGTGAACCTGGCCGACATCGGGCGCAGCCGCGCCCGTGATACCCGCGATCGACACGTAATAGACAAAGCCCGAGGTGTTCTTCAGCACCGCCGGCAGCCGCTTGTCATCGGTGGTGGGCGTCGCAAGCCGGATGAAGTTGAGGCCGGCCGCAAGCGCCGGCAGGCACAACTCCTCGTCTTCTTCCGGCGGCAGATCGACCACGATCAAGCCATCGACGCCCGCGCCCTTCGCATCGTCGAGAAACTTCGCAACCCCGTAGATGTAGATCGGATTGTAGTAGCCCATCAGCACGATCGGCGTGGTGTCGTCGTCCTTGCGGAAAGCACGCACCGCGGCGAGCGTCTTCACCATGGTCTGGCCGCTCTTGAGCGCGCGCAAGCCCGCGGCCTGGATCGCGGGGCCGTCCGCCATCGGATCGGTGAACGGCATGCCGATCTCGATCACGTCGGCGCCGGCCTTCGGCAGCGCCTTAAGGATCGCGAGCGCGGTCTTGGCGTCGGGATCGCCCGCCATGAGAAACGTCACGAGCCCGGCGCGGCCTTCGCTCTTGAGGTCCGCGAAACGCCTGTCGATGCGAGTTGTCATTTCTTGATTTGGTCCGGATCGACGAGCGGGAGGACCGCCTGGTTGCGCGCGCGCATCTCGGCCATGCGCACGTTGATGGTGCCGAGCGCGATGCCGACGAACGACAGCACGAAGTACACCCATTCCTTCGTCATGATCGGTCCGCTGCCGCTACCGGCGAACAGCCGAGCCTTGAGAAAATACAGGATGTAGAGAATCGACATCGCCAGAATGAGCCAGCCGACGCGCATCTGGCGCGACGCGCCGTTCCAGCGGGCGATCAGCCGCAACATCAGAGCTTGCCTCCAAGGTGATGCGCCACGCTGTCGAGGTCTTTGTCGCCTCGGCCCGACAGATTAACGACCATCAGATGGTCCTTCGGCTTGTTCGAAACGATGTCGCCGAGCCGCGCCAGCGCGTGGCATGACTCCAGCGCCGGGATAATGCCTTCCATGCGGCTGCAAAGCTGGAACGCCGCCAGCGCTTCCTTGTCGGTGGCGGACAGGAACTTGATGCGGCCGACGTCGTGCAACCATGAGTGCTCCGGCCCGATGCCCGGATAGTCGAGACCGGCCGAGATCGAATGCGCCTCCTCGATCTGGCCGTCGTCGTCCATCAGTAGATAAGTGCGGTTGCCGTGCAGCACACCGGGCTTGCCGCCCGCGACCGACGCCGCGTGCTTTTTCTTCAAGCCGTGGCCGGCCGCCTCGACGCCGTAGATTTCGACCTGCCGGTCATCGAGGAAGGGATAGAACAGCCCCATCGCGTTCGAGCCGCCGCCGATGCAGGCGATCAGCGAGTCCGGCAACCGGCCCTCCTCTTGCTGCATCTGCTCGCGCGTCTCGATGCCGATGATCGATTGAAAATCGCGCACCATCATCGGATAGGGATGCGGGCCGGCGACCGTGCCGATGCAATAGAACGTGTCGGAGACGTTGGTGACCCAATCCCGCAACGCCTCGTTCATCGCATCCTTGAGCGTCTTTGCGCCGGACTCCACCGCGCGCACCTCGGCGCCCATCGCCTTCATGCGCAACACGTTGGGCTGCTGGCGGCCGACATCGACCGCGCCCATGTAGACGATGCACTTGAGCCCGAACTTGGCGCACAGCGTCGCCGTCGCCACGCCATGCATGCCGGCGCCGGTTTCGGCGATGACGCGCGGCTTGCCCATCCGCTTGGCCAGCATGATCTGGCCCAGCACGTTGTTCACCTTGTGCGCGCCGGTGTGATTGAGGTCTTCGCGCTTGAAATAAATTTTCGCGCCGGCAAAGTGCGCGGTCAGACGCTCGGCGAGATAGAGCGGCGACGGGCGCCCGACATAATTCTTGAGATGACCATCCATCTCGCGGCGGTACGCCGGATCGGCCTTCGCCTCGGCATAGGCCCGCTCCAGATCGAGGATCAGCGGCATCAGCGTCTCAGCGACGAAGCGCCCGCCATAGATGCCGAAGTGGCCGCGCTCGTCCGGACCGGTGCGGAACGAGTTCACCTGGATCGGGGCAGTCATGCGGACCTCGCGGATTTGCTCTCACCGAGCCGTTCGGCGGCCGTGCGCGCGGCGCGAATGAAGGCGCGAATCTTGTCCGGGTCCTTTTCACCGGGCCGCTTCTCGACGCCCGACGACACATCGACTCCGGGCGCACGGGTGATCTCCAGCGCCTCGGCGACGTTGCCGGCGTCGAGCCCGCCGGACAGCATGAACGGCACTTCGATGTCGAGGTTTTCCAGCAGATGCCAATCGAACGGCTTGCCGAGCCCGCCCGGCCGGGTGGCATCCTGCGGGGCGCGGGCATCGAACAGGATGCGATCGGCGACGCGGGCGTACTGCCGCACCGGCGACAGGTCCGACTTCTGCTCGACCGGGATCGCTTTCATGATCGGCAGACGGAAGCGCGAGCGCAGCACGGCGACGCGCTCCAGCGATTCCTTGCCGTGCAGTTGCAGAATGTCGGGCTTCAGCGCCGCGATGAACTGGCCCAGTTCGGCATCGTTCGCGTCCACCGACAACGCGACCTTCTTGGCACGGCCGTTGACGCGCTCGCCCAGCAGGCGCGCCGCTTCAAAGCCCAGATGGCGCGGCGACGGCGGAAAGAACACGAAGCCGACCATGTCGGCGCCGGCATCGATCGCCACGTCGATCGCCTCGGGCGTTGTCAGGCCGCAGATTTTGATCAAAACGGACATACTCGCGGGGTTCTAGCGTTGTTTGGCGCATAATCCAATTGTCTCGCATATCCCGAAATCCCGCGACTGGCCTAAGACTTGGCACCGGGTGCGTGACAGAGTTGCGGGTTTCTAACGCCGCGCCGGTCTTGAGGCGGCGGCAAACCGGGAGGAAGGCAATGCTACAGATCGCAAAATGGGGCATTGCTCTCCCGCTCGCGGCTTTGGGATTGCAGCCCGCCGCCGCGCAATCGGTCCCGGCCGGGCTTCAGGGCAAATCCGCCACCGTGAGCTGGATCGAGAACCGGACCCAGAAGTACGTCGACGAGGGTGGCCGGACGGAGTCCGTCCCGGTGCCCTATACGTACCGCGTCTATTTCAGCGGCGCGGGCCGGCCATTCGCACGGTTGACCGTGGCGAACCGGCGCGGCGAGACGGCATCGCGGGAACGCGTTGGGACGGGTAGCGGCCAGCGCGAAGACGGAGCGCGATCCCTGCAGATGCGAGGCAACTCGCTGGTGGCAAGCTCCGGTCACGGCGGCGGTGCGCGGCAGATCCAGGTCACTTTCGACGGCGGCTATTCGAGCTGCAGCGCGAACGTCATCCTGGGCAGGCAGTCGAGCGCCAGCAAAATCATGATGACGAACATCGTCAGCAACAAGCGGATGGAAATTCTGTCGGTGACGACCAGCGGCGCGTCCTGCTCGCTGCAGAACGGCAACGTGTTCGGAAACTAGCCTCGTTTGCCGGACACCTTGCCGTACACCAGCACCGCCGCCGCGAGGTCCTCGACGGCGTTGCCGACCGACTTGAACAACGTGATCTCGTCCTTGCGCTTGCGGCCTTTGGCCTTGCCGCGGCAAAGCTCGTAGAGATCGCCTGCGATATCGGACAGCTTGAGGGTTTTATTCTTCAACGGAATGGCGATGTCACCCGAGCCTTTGGGCGCCGACGCGCGGACATCGACGTAAACCCGGGCGCGCCGCACCGCATCGTCGTCGGCCTCGCGCATCTTCGGCGTGAAGGCGCCGACCAGATCGACATGCGTGCCCTTCTTGAGCCACTGGCCGCGGATCAGCGGCTTCGCCGACAGTGTGGCGCAGGACACGATGTCGGCGGTGCGCACCGCGGCTTCCAGGTCGTCGGCGATCAGCGGCTCGATGCCGGCGGCAGACAACGCAAAGGCGGTGGAGATGGCGCGCGATCGTGAGCGGTTCCACAGCGTGACGCGCTTGATCGGCCGCACCGCGCTATGGGCGCGGACCAGGTGCGGCGCGAGCGCCCCTGCCCCAACCATGACAAGATGTTCGGCGTCCTCGCGCGCGAGATAGCGCGCGGCCAGCGCCGACGCCGCGGCGGTGCGCCAGGCGGTGAGCGCCGTGCCGTCGATCAGCGCGAGCGCTTCGCCGGTCTCGCCCGACATCAGCAGATAGTTGCCATAGACCGACGGCTTTCCGAGCTTGGCGTTGTCCGGATAGACGCTGACGATCTTGCAGCCGACCAGCCGCTGGCCGGAATTCATCCAGGCCGGCATCAGCAGCAGCTTGGCATCGATACCCGACGGCTGCGGGATCATGTGCGCGTGCCGTTCCGGCACCGTGATGTCGGCGCGGAACGCGTCGGCCAGGGCTTCGATCAGCGCGCCGTGGGTGATTGCACGGGCGATGTCGGCGGCGCTGACGTTGAGCACGCTAGGCTGCCGGCGGCACGATCAGCGGCGGCGCCTCGCGTTGTGGCGGCGGCGGTGGCGCGATCGAGCGCTGTGCGTCGAGCTCGGCGCGCAGCCTGCGAACGTCGGCCTCGGCGCGGCGGGCGCGGGCGCGCCACTTGTGCTGCTTGAGCCAGGCCGCGATCCCGCCGACCAGAATGCCCACGCCGACCAGCACGAAGATCAGGATGAACAGCGGCATCTTGAACGCAAGCGCGGGCGCCGTGGAATCGAACGGGTCGAACGACACGGTGATGATCTCGCGGTTCGCCACCGCGAACATCACGATCACGATGGCGATCGGAACGAGGACGAATGCCGTGACAAACTTGCGCATCGGCTAAATCTCCTGCGCCGGACAAGCGAAGTCGAGCACAGCGAGCCGGAGCGGCGCCTACGCGCCGTTCTTGTTTAGACGCTCGCGCATTTCCTTGCCGGTCTTGAAGAACGGCACGGACTTCTGCGCCACCGCGACGTGCGCGCCGGTGCGCGGATTACGTCCGGTGCGGGCCGGACGGTTCTTGACCGAGAACGCGCCGAAGCCGCGCAGCTCGACACGGTCGCCGCGCGCCAGCGCGCCGGTGATCTCGTTGAGGATGGCGTTGACGATGTTCTCGACGTCCCGCTGATAAAGATGCGGATTGGCCACCGAAATGCGCTGGACAAGTTCGGACTTGATCATCGGTCCGCCTCTGGCTCAGGCCGAAAAGGCCCGTATCTTCAATTGGTAGTCGGAGGGTGCCAAAGCGCCAACAGACCGTCAAGGTTGAGTCTTTCGATCGCCTGCAGGGTGCCCCAGTCCTCCAGGCGGCGGGCCACCGCGGTCAACCCCACCGCGTCGAACACCCGGACCATCGCAACATGCAGGAACGGCAGGTCGCCGAAGCGCGGCGTCATCCGAAAGTCGCGGACCGGGGTCTTGGGATCGATGTTCTTCTCCTTCGCCAGCCAATCGAGCGCGGCCTGCTCGTTGCCGAGCGCGTCGATCAGCTTCAAGGCGAGGGCTTGCCGGCCGGTGAACACCCGGCCGTCGGCGACCTTGTCGAGCCCCGCCTGGTCGAGACGGCGGCGCTCGCGAACGATGTCCTTGAACCAGTCGTAGGAGTCCATCACGAGCGCCTCAATGGCGGCGCGGGCCTCCGGGCTGGTGGGCTCGTAGCCGTTCGGAG
>JAKFYI010000008.1 GCA_021730985.1 Hyphomicrobiales bacterium
CGGTCGAGGCGCAGACCTATCCCGATCGCACGGTGAAGATCATCGTGCCGTTCCCGGCGGGAGGCACCGCCGACGCCATGCCGCGCATCGTCGCCGAGTTCCTGTCGCGCAAGTGGGGACAGCCGGTCATCATCGAGAACCGCGCGGGCGCGGGCGGCAACGCGGGCGGCGAACTGGCGTTCCGCTCCGATCCCGACGGCTACACGTTGTTCGCCTCGCCGCCGCCGCCGCTGGTCATCAACCAGAATCTCTATTCCAGGCTGTCGTTCGATCCGCTTGGATTCATCCCGATCGCGGTCATGGGCAAGGTGCCGAACTCGATCTTGACCAATTCGCCGAAGCTGAAGGACGTGAAGACGGTCGGCGAATTCGTCGCCTACGCCAAGGCCAATCCTGGCGCGCTCAACTCCGCCACGCAGGGCGTCGGCACCACCGCGCACCTGACGTCCGAGCTGTTTCAGATCATGGCCGGAGTGAAATTCCAGCACATCCACTATCGCGGCTCGGCGCCCGCCGTGCAGGACCTGGTGGCGGGCAACGTGGACGTGGCGTTCGACAACATCGGCGCGGCGATGGCGCTCATCAAGGGCGACAAGCTGCGGCTGCTCGCCGTCTCGACCGAAAAGCGGATGCCGTCGATGCCGGACATCCCGACGGTTGCGGAAACCGTGCCGGGCTTCATCGTGGTGACGTGGTTTGCGATCGTGGCGCCGCCGAAGACGCCGCAGCCGATTCTCGCCAAGCTCAATGCCGACATCAACGAGGCGCTGCGCGATCCCGGCGTCCGCTCCCGGCTGGCAAACTTGAACGCGGAGGTGGTCGGCGGCTCGCTTGAAGAGAATGCGAAGTTCTTCAAGGAAGAGACCGAGCTCTGGCACAAGGTGATCCGCGACGCCAAGGTCAAGATCGAGCAATAGCATCTCGTGACCGACGTTCTCATCGCCGGCGCGGGCTTCGCCGGACTGGTCCTGGCATGCGATCTCGCGCGCCGCGGCGCCGATCTGCGCATCGTCGAGATGAACCCGGCGCCGCCGGATCATCGCTCAGGCTCGCGCGGCAAGGGCATCCAGCCGCGCACGCTCGAGGTCTATGACGATCTCGGTGTGATTGACGCGGTGCACGGCGGCGGCGGGCCGTATTCGCCGGCGATGGCGTGGGACGGTCCCAGGCAGCTCGGTCCCGCGAAGTTTCACCGCATCGAGCGCAACGAGCCCGCGCCCGACGTGCCTTATCCGAGCATGTGGATGCTGCCGCAACCTCGCGCGCTCGCCATCCTGCGCGCGCGATTGAAGGAATTCGGCCGTGAGGTCGAGTTCGGCGTGAAGGTCGCAGCGATCGCGCAGGATGCCGATGGCATAACGGCAACGCTGCAGCACGCCGATGGACGCAGCGAAACCGTGCGCGCCAAGTATCTGGCCGGCACCGACGGCTCGCGCGGCGTGGTGCGCGACGCGATCGGCGTGACGTTCGCCAGCGAAACCATCGACCCGCATCCGATGATCACGGCCGACGTGGTGATCCCCGAGTTGGAGCCGACGCACTGGCACATGTGGGACCAGGCCGAGGGCGGCGCGCTATGGCTCGGCCCGCTGGCGGGGATGAAGCATGCGTTCCAGCTTTACGCCAAATTCGAGCGCGAGATCCCCGACCTCACGCTGGAGTCGTTGCGCGCGCTGGTCAAGCAGCGCACCGGCCGGCCCGAGTTGAATGTCACCGAGCTTTATTTCGCGTCGCCGTTCGGATCGCGCAGCGGCATGGCGCAGCGCTTCCGCGTCGGTCGCGTGTTCCTGGCGGGTGACGCAGCGCACGTCCATCCGCCGGCCGGCGGGCAGGGCATGAACACCAGCGTGCAGGACGCCTACAACCTCGGCTGGAAGCTCGGTCAGGTGTTGCGCCACGGCGCGCCCGCGCAACTGCTCGACACCTACGAGGAGGAGCGGCTGCCGGTCTCGGCGCATCTGCTCGAATTCGTCGTGCAGATGCACAAGGACTGGCTCGGCAAAACGAAGGACAAGGAAGAGCCGCGCAAGGGCGAGCACTTGCAACTCGGCCTGAACTACCGCGGCGGCCCGCTTTCGGTGGAGGAGCGGCGCGACGTGCCCGAAGGCGTGACCAGGGCGGGCGACCGCGCGCCCGACGCGCCGCTGACCGACGCAACCGGCGCGCCGTGCCGGATGTTCGATCTGTTTCGCGGCCCGCATTTCACGTTGCTGTTGCTCGGCGGCGCGGAACTGCCGGTGCTCGATGAGCGCACCGCGGACGCCGTGCGCGCGCATCGCATCGTCCGTCGGGGGCAGGGCGGTGCGCCAGACGCTTTCGTGGACAACGACGGCCACGCGCACCGCAACTATGGCGAAGGGCTGATTTTGGTGCGGCCCGACGGCTATCTCGGTTACGCCGGGCCGGGCGCCGGCGCCAGCGGGCTTCAGAATTATCTGGAGCGCTTCTTCGGCTGATCCTATTGCAGGGCGGCGTTGCGCGGGTCGGGCTGTTGCACGTCTGCGCAACAGGCTATGACGGCGCGCCCAACCAATGCCGATTTCCACCGAAAATATCGCCGGCTCTCAGTCGGAGCTGCGCGCACACCGCCCGTTCGTGCTGTTCTGGTGCGCGCGCGCGTGCACTGTTGCCGCCTACATGGCGCTCGCAGTCGCTGTGGGCTGGCAGATCTACGACCTGACCGGAAATGCGTTCGATCTCGGCCTGGTCGGGCTCGCGCAATTCCTTCCGTTCGTCGCGTTGCCGCTGCTGATCGGCCAGGTCGCCGACCGCTACGACCGCCGCATCGTGCTGCGGATCTGCCAAACCGTTCATGCCTGCGCGGCGCTTGCCTTCGCCTATGGCACCTATGCCGGGTTGCTCACGCGCGAAGCCATCCTCGCTATTCTCTTTGTCATCGGGACGTGCCGCGCCTTTGAAGTCCCCACCATGCTCACGCTGGTGCAGGGGCTGGTGCCAAGGACGCTGCTGCCGCGCGCCATCGCATCGGCGGCAGCGGCCAACCAGAGCGCCGTGATCTGCGGGCCCGCGCTCGGCGGGTTGATCTATTCCACGTTCGGGCCGGTCACGGTCTATCTGTGCTGCGCCACGCTGTTCATCGTGGCGAGCGTGCTGATCGCCTTCATCAAGCTGCAGGGCCAGGTGCAGGAGCGGCGGCCCGTCACCATCGAAATCCTGTTCGCGGGCTTCGCTTTCATCCGCAGCCAGCCGGTCATCCTCGGCGCCATCTCGCTCGATCTGTTCGCCATGCTGCTTGGCAGCGTCACCGCGCTGCTGCCGATCTTCGCCCGCGATATTTTGCAGACAGGCCCGTGGGGATTGGGCTTGCTGCGCTCGGCGCCCGCAATCGGCGCGCTGACGGTTGCGATCCTGCTGTCGCGCCATTCGCTGGACCGCCGGGTCGGCATCATCCTGTTCATTGCAACCGGTGTGTTCGGCGCCTCGATCCTGGTGTTCGCGCTTTCGACATCGCTGATCCTGTCAATCGCGGCGCTCGCGATCTTTGGCGCATCGGATTCCGTCAGCGTGGTGATCCGCCATTCGCTGGTGCAAATCAGGACGCCCAACGAGATGCTGGGCCGCGTCATGGCGATCAATTCGATGTTCACCGGAACGTCGAGCACGCTCGGCGAATTCCGCGCCGGCGCTGTGGCGGCCGCATTCGGGGCGGTCGGCTCGGTGCTGATCGGAGGTGCGGGCGCGCTGCTGATCGCGCTGTTATGGATGCGGCTGTTTCCCGACCTGGTGAAGGTCGATGCGATGGCGCCGAAGCACTGATGTCTGTTCAATCGAGATGATCGCGGCCGGAGGCCCGCTCGTCGTAACCGCGGCGGCTCGAATAGAACACCAGCGCCATCAGGCCCGCGCCGATCGCCACCGAAAACACCACCCCCAGCACCATGGCGACGTACAGGCCGGCCGGCATGTCCGGTGCATCGACCGCAACCCACAGGCCGAACGCGTAGTACAGCGAGGCCAGGAGCATCGCGACCAGGGTGGAAAGGCCAAGAACTCGCATGATCGTGATATGGTGCCGGCCGCGATGAATTCCAATGCGACATCCGATGCAGACGACGCCGCAGCCGCGCATGGCGGCGACCCCGTTTATGCATACAAGCCCAATCTGGCGGGGGCGCTCTGGGTATTCAAGCTGACCTCCAAGGGAATCGAGTGGGAGTACGGGCGGCGCTCCGGCGTCGTCGGCTACGACAAGGTGAGCCGCGTCCGCATGGCGTTCCGCCCGGCGACCTTGCAGGGTTATCGCTTTCTCACCGAGATCTGGTCGCCGGACAGTCCGAAGCTGCAGATTTCCTCGGCCTCGTTTCGCGGCCTGACGGAGATGTCACGCCAGGACAAAGAATACACGACGTTCCTCGCCGAGCTTCACCGGCGCCTCGCCGCCGCGGGCTCGGTCGCGCGCTTTGAGACCGGGATGAACGCGCTGCTGTACTGGATCGGTGCGGCGGTCATGACCGCGATCGGTGTTACGTTGCTGGTGTTCCTGGTGCGTGTGCTGATGACGGGCGACCTGAAAGGCGCCGCCGTGGTGGTCGGCATCATGGCGCTGTTCGTCTGGCAGGTCGGCACCATCTTCGTTCGCAACCGGCCGCGGATTTACCGCCCCGACGCGCTGCCGCCCGTGGTGCTGCCCCGCGTGCGGTGAGCTGCGGCGCGTCTGTGGCGCCGGCGAAAAAAGAAGCGATGTGCCGCTCCCCGGATATCGAGGGTACGCGATCACGTCGTCGGTTCGGAGAGAGGGGCGCTTGGCTTGCCCGGACCGCAACACAAGACATAGACGCAGCCCGCCCAAAGCACGAACGCACAGAGGGTGGTCGCACCCAGCCAAAGGAACGCACCGTAGATGAATGAGCCAACCAGATCCTTGTTGGCCGCCAGTGTCAGAATCGCCGCGATTCCCAGGATGAGGCCAAGAATCCGATCGCGCGTGGCAAATGCCGTTCGGGCCAGACAAAAAGCGGGCAGGATCAGGATGCCGAAATGAGCCCGGCCCGACATCGGCGAGATCAAAAGCATCAAGGCCAGCACCATCGAGAATTCAAAGGCCATCGGTTGGGGCAACTCCCTTGCGACAGCGACAGCGGCGGCGCGGCGCGCGCGCATGGCTGCCGCGATGGAAACAGCGATCAGCACAAAAAAGATCGTATAAACGATGAGTTTCAAAGTCCGCGTCGAAAGCGGCGGTGCCGTCGTCGTTTGATTGGCGTAGGAATTGAGCAGCCGGTTCGCGGTTCCGACGAACGCCTGGTTGAACTGCACCGCGCTGCCCCAATCGCCAAGCACAACATCCAATTGCTGGGTCGGCAGGACGAAGCGGTTCAGCCACTGCAAAGTCCGAAGGCCGCCGCCGGACGTCACGATAAGATCCGGAAGCAGATTGACCGCGAGCGCAACAATTCCGACCAGCAGCCCGGCGATCCAGCGACGCCGCCATAGGAGATAGGGAGCCCACAGCAACGGTGTTGCCTTGCACGCCGCGGCAACGCCGATCAGTGCGCCACCGGCGGCATCGCGGCCGGCGGCGAGATACCACGCTCCGCCCATCAGCAGGGCGCCGACGATGACATCGGTTTGCTGATGCGCGAATGCGTTGAGAACATAGGTCAAGCTGCACAACAGCCCGACCGCGAAGGCAAACCATTCGCTTCGCTCCGAGAAGGGCATGCTCCGGAGCGGGCGTCCTCCCGCGAGGCTCCAAGCCGCGACCACCATCACGACCATGCTGATGGAACTCGTCGCGGCCCAGCAAAGACGCGAAATCCATTCGGGCAGCGCCGCGAACGGCGCCGCGACCATCGCCTGAAACGGCGGGTAGAGATAGCCTGAGCCGCCTCCATAGATATCCAGGCCCATCCACCATTGCTGGCCGGCGCGGACAAAAACGTTCTGCCAATCGGACCCTCGTTTGAGCAAGGCTTGGGTGACGAGAATTGCGACAAGCACGGCGGTGGCGCACGACAGTGGCCGGCTTTTCAAAATCGACGGCAGCGTCATTGTGGCATTGTCCTCAACCGGAAGGGCTCGGTTCGACTGCGGCAAGCTTTCGTTGGGAGGCTGCCTGATTCCGTTCAGGGGCACATTCGACCAAGACGATCATGACAGCCACCCCGCCATGATGGCATGCCCCGAAAGCGGACGGAAAACCAGAGACCTGGCATCTGCCGCGACGGAAGATCTTGCGCGAGTGACCTTGCCTTCATCCAGCGTGCGTCATCCCCGCCTGGCTGCGCGTCAACGAGTCGGCGCCCTAGTCGGTCGCCGCCGCGATCGAGCGCGGCGTGACGAAACGCTCCAACCGGCCAGCCTGCGCGTGCAGGCGATCCCAGCGGTCGAAAGCGAAATCGATAATCGCAAGTCCGCTGGTCGGGAATGCCTCCAGCAGCCTCTGGCGGGTATCGACATCGCCGGTGCCGATCAGATGCGCGGCGAGTTCATGCATTCCGGGGTTGTGGCCGATCATCATCAGGCTCTGGACGCCGGGCGCGGTCTTCTGAACGATCGCAAGCAGGGTCTGCAGGGAAGCTTCGTACACCCGCGGCTCGAATACGAAGGGTGGCCTGGGAGTCAGCGCCGTGGCGGCCAGTTCCCACGTCTCGCGGGTGCGGGTGGCGGGGGACACAATCACCTGGTTGGGCATGTCGCCATGCCGCGCCAGATAAGCGCCGGCCTGCTGGGCATCGCGGCGGCCGCGCTCCGAAAGACGGCGGTCGTGATCGCGCCCGCCGTCTTGCGAACGTTCGGCCTTGGCATGTCGCAGCAGCAACAATCGGCGCATGTCGGATGCCGCTTTCTTGTGACGGCCTAATATGGTGTGGATGATGCCGGCGGCGAAGAGACAACGGCCGTGAATCTAGCGCCTTTGGCTGGCTGCTGGAATTGAAATTCGCAGCGGCGCCGATGCGGTGCGACAACGAGGACCGATGACTGACCTGACCGCTCACGGCGCAAGCTGGTTTGCCGCCAACGCGGTGCAGGCTCCCGCGCGCGGCACGCTCAATATCGAACTCGACGTGGATGTCTGCGTGGTCGGCGCGGGGCTCGCAGGGCTGACCGTGGCGCTCGAACTGGCGCGGCGCGGCTGGTCGGTGGCGGTTCTGGAGGCGCGGCGCGTGGCCTGGAACGCGTCGGGCCGCAACGCCGGGGTGGTGCGGCCGGGATTCGCGGCCGACATCCAATCGCTGGTTGGAAAGATCGGCCTGCCGCATGCGAAAAGTCTCTGGGCGCTCTCGGAAGCCGGTGTCGAATACGTCCGGCGCACCATCCGCGATACCAACATGCCGGGCGTCGAACTGACGGAGAACGGCTGGCTGCATGTTTCCAGGACCGGCGATGACGGCAGGCTTGCGGCTCAAGCCGAATTCCTGAATCGCGAGACGGCAACGGCAGCGGAGTTCTGGCCCGCCGAGCGCGTGCGCGCGCAGTTGCGCAGCGAGCGCTATTTCGGCGCGCTTCATCTGCCGGGCGCGTTCTCGATCGATCCCTTGAACTACGCGCTCGGGCTTGCGGCCGCGGCGGAGGCCGCGGGCGTCCGGATTTTCGAGGAGACGCCGGTGCTGGAGATCGATCCGGCGGGTGTCCGCAAGCGCATCGTCACGCCGTCGGCGCGGTTGCGGGCAGGGCATGTGGTGCTGGCCGGCAATGTCCACGTCGACACGCTGCGTCCGGAGCTCGCCGGCACGCTGGTGGAGACCTGGGCCTATTCCGCCGTCACCGAGCCGCTCGGCGAGAGCTTGCGCGACGCCATCCGGTTTCACGGCTCGATCAGCGACAACGAAGCCGGAACCGCCACCCATCGCATTGTCGGCGGCGACCGCCTGTTGTGGTCGGATCGCTGCACGGTGTGGGAGGGATCGCCGCGCCGCATTGCGCGCAAGCTGTTGGCCGACATGCGCCGCGCCTATCCGCAACTCGGCAAGGTCAGCGCGGCGTATGCCTGGGCCGGTGCGATCGGAACGCCGGTGCACCGCATGCCGCAGATCGGCGAGTTGATGCCCGGCGTCTGGGTGCTGAGCGGCTTCGGCGGTCAGGGCATCAACACTACGGCGATGGGCGGCGAGATTGTCGCCGCCGCCATCGTCGATGGAAGCCAGCGCTGGCGGCTGTTTCAGCCGTTCGACCTGGTGTGGGCGGGCGGGCGGCTCGGACGCGCAACGGTGCAGTTATTTTATTGGTACGGGCGAAGCCGCGAACGCTTGCTCGGCGCTCTCGCACGTCGCCGCCGTGTGGTGCAGCCGGAGATCGCAGCCGAGCCAGCGGTCGCGGAGGAGGCTGCGCCCGATCCCGCGCCGGACGCGCAAGCCACGGAGCCTGCGAAAAAGCGCAAGCGAAAGCGGCGGAAGAACAAATCGGAAGCAAAAACCGGCGGCGACAGGCCCGCGCCGGCTGATTGAATCTAGCGCCCCTCGCGCCGCGTCATGAACGCCAGCCGCTCGAACAGATGCACGTCCTGCTCGTTCTTCAGCAGCGCGCCGTGCAGCGGCGGGATGAGCTTCTTCGGATCGCGCTCGCGCAAAGTCTCGGGGCCGAGGTCCTCGACCATGATGAGCTTGAGCCAGTCCAGCAGCTCGGAGGTTGATGGCTTCTTCTTGAGGCCTGGCACGTCGCGCACCTCGTAGAACAGCTTCAGCGCCTCGGAGACCAGGCGCTGCTTCACGCCGGGGAAATGCACCTCGACGATGGCGTGCATGGTCTCGGCGTCGGGAAAGCGGATGTAGTGGAAGAAGCAGCGGCGCAGGAATGCGTCCGGCAATTCCTTCTCGTTGTTGGATGTGATGATGACGATCGGGCGACGCCTTGCCTTCACCGTCTCGCCGGTCTCGTAGACGAAGAACTCCATGCGATCGAGCTCGAGCAGCAGATCGTTCGGAAATTCGATGTCGGCCTTGTCCACTTCGTCGATCAGCAGCACCGGGCGCTCATCGGCAACGAAAGCGTCCCACACTTTGCCGCGCTTGATGTAGTTGCGGATGTCGCGCACCCGCTCGTCGCCGAGCTGGCTGTCGCGCAGCCGCGACACCGCGTCGTATTCGTACAGCCCCTGCATCGCCTTGGTGGTCGATTTGACGTGCCACTCGATCAGCGGGGCGCCGAGGCTCTTGGCGACTTCAAGCGCCAGCACGGTCTTGCCGGTGCCGGGCTCGCCCTTGATCAGCAGCGGCCGTTCCAGCGTGATGGCGGCGTTGACGGCAACCTTGAGATCGTCGGTGGCGACATAGGCGCTGGTGCCTTCGAACCGCATTTAATTCCGTCCTTCATCGTTTCAACATTCCGGCAGCAACGACCACCTTGCCCCATTTCTCAATCTCGCTGCGAATGAAATCCGCCATCTCGTCCGGCGTGCCGGGAAACGGGATGATGCCGTTGGCATCGAGCGCCTTCAGGAAGTCCTCCGACTGCAGCGCTTCGTTGGCGGCCTTGGCGATGCGCTCGATCGCCGGGCGAGGGGTTCCGGTGGGCGCCAGCAACCCGTTCCAGACCCCGGTTTCGTAGCCCGGCAGCGCCGCCTCCGACAGGGTCGGAAGATCCGGCAATGCCTTGATCCGCAGCGCGTGGGTGCTCGCCAGTCCGATCAGGGCTCCGGAGCGCACATGCGGGAGCGCGGTCGAGGCCGGGGCGAACATCACCGGCACGCGGCCCGCCAGCACGTCGTTGATGCCTTGCGAACTGCCTTGATAGGGGACGTGCGAAAGCTTGACCCCGGCCATCAGGTTGAACAGTTCGGCGGACAGATGCGGCGACGTGCCGACGCCCGACGAAGCGTAGAAGATTTCGCCGGGTTTCGACTTCGCCAGTGCAATCAGTTGCGGCACGCTGGTGACGCCGAGCGACGGATGCACCACCAGGATGTTGGGGACCGCGGCGATACGCGCGACCGGGGCCAAATCCTTGGCGAAATCGAACGTCAGGTTGGGCGAGAGCGTCGCATTCACGGTGTTGGCGGAGCCGCCGTACATCAGCGTGTAGCCGTCTTTCGGCGCCTGCACGACCATCTGCGCCGCGAGGCTGGTGCCGGCGCCGGTGCGGTTCTCGACCACGAACTGGCCGCCGAGCGACTGGCTGAATTTCTGCGCCAGGATGCGGAGCGAGACATCGGCGGTGGATCCCGGCGCCACGCCGACCAGCAGGCGGACCGGGCGGGAGGGGTAGGCGTCTTGCGCGGCCGCACATGCAGGCCACAACGACGCCACAAGCAGCAACCCGCATTGCCATCGGAATGACATTCGGCGTTCCTCCCCGTTTTGCCATATCTTAGACATCCGCCGGGGCGGCTGCCTACGCACCCGGTCGCGCAATCGTGAGCGGAAGTGAGCGCAACGCCGCTTCCACCTGGGCTAGAAACGCTGAGCCGCAACCGGCATCGGGAGGAATGCAGCATGACGCGCGTGTGGGGAATCCTGTTTGCCCTCGTTCTGAGTGCCGGCGCTGCGATGGCGCAGACTTCGCCGTCGGCGCCGAAGCAGGAGATAGCGACATTTGCCAGCGGCTGCTTCTGGTGCACCGAAGCCGACTTCGACAAGGTGGCGGGCGTCATCACCACCACGTCGGGCTTCATCGGCGGCAAGGTCGCCAATCCGAGCTACCAGCAGGTCACGACCGGAACCACCGGCCACACCGAGGCGGTGGAGATCGTGTTCGACCCCTCGAAGGTGACCTATCGGCAATTGCTGGAGGTGTTCTGGCGGACCCACGATCCGCTGGCCAAGGACCGGCAGTTCTGCGACCGCGGCGACATGTACCGGCCCGGAATTTTCTTCCACAGCGAGGCGCAGCGCACGCAGGCCGAGGCCGCGAAAAAGCAGGCGCAGAGCCGGTTCGCGCCGCGGGTCGTTCACACCGAGATCACCCAGGCCACGGCCTTCTACAAGGCCGAGGATTATCACCAGGACTATCACACCAAGAATCCGGTTCGTTACAAGCTCTACCGGTTCAACTGCGGCCGCGATCAGCGACTCGAAGAGCTGTTCGGCAAGGCCGACAAGAGCAGTTGAGCGAAGCCATGCCCGAGCCCTACGCCAACGGACCGAAATCGGCCGCGATCGAAACGATGACGCGGAGAGCCTGGCTGGTCGGCGGCAGCAGCGCCGCTTTTCTGGCCGGCCTGTGGTGGATGCAGGACGAAACCGTCAGCGCCGCCACCTTCGAGGTCGTGAAAAGCGACGATGAGTGGCGCCGCCTTCTCAAAGGCCAAGCCTACAACGTGCTGCGCCACCACGGCACCGAGCGGCCCTACTCCAGCCCGCTCAACCTGGAGAAGCGCGCGGGCACGTTCCACTGCGCGGGTTGCGACCTACTGCTGTTCTCGTCGGAAACAAAATACGAGAGCGGCACCGGCTGGCCGAGCTTCTATCGCCCGCTCGCCAATGCGGTCGGCACCAAGACCGACCGGTCGCTGCTGATGACCCGCACCGAGGTGCACTGCCGCCGCTGCGGCGGCCACCTGGGCCATGTGTTCGAGGACGGGCCGAAGCCGACCGGACTGCGCTACTGCATGAACGGCGTTGCGATGACATTCGTGCCGCACAAGCCCGGACCGGCCTGAACGGACCCCTGCCACCCGGAAAATTTTGCCGGTTGCCGGACGTTCCTGCCCGGTGGCGCTGGCACGCCACAATACTAAGTTATTGAAATAGCTATAATTTTTGTCTGGCGCGGCGCTTGCAAAGCTTGGCCCGATCGTGCGGCCAAAGGCGCGCGTCCGCGCCTGTTGCGTCCGTTTTGCAGTGGAGAAGAGTTATGGGAATTTTCGGCGCCCTCACCACAGCCGTCACCGGCATGCGTGCGCAGTCCTTCGCGTTGGAGAACATCTCCGGCAACATCGCCAATTCGCAGACCACGGCCTTCAAGCGGATCGACAGCACCTTCGTCGATCTCATTCCAGACAACGATCCGAACAAGCAGTTTGCCGGCAGCGTGGTCGCCAACTCGCGATCGACCAATGCGGTGCAGGGCGACATCCAGGGTTCGTCGATCGGCACCTTCATGGCGATCAACGGCGAGGGCTTCTTCGTCGTCCAGAAGCCGACAAACTTCGCGGACAACAGGCCGGTGTTCGGCGGGACCGATCTCTACACCCGCCGCGGCGACTTCCAGACCGACAAGAACGGCTATCTGGTCAACGGCGCCGGCTACTACCTGATGGGCATTCCGGTCGATGCGACCACCGGCAACCTGACCGGCAGCGTCCCGCAGCTCCTGCAGTTCGCCAACGACTTCCTGCCGGCGCAGCCGACCACACAGGTTCAGTATCGCGCCAACCTGGCGAGCTATCCGCTCACGGCCGGTCACGACAACGATGTGCCGGGATCCGAACTTCTCAATCCGGCGAACTTCTCGGCCAACCCGATCGCCGGGCCGCCGTCGCCCGCCCGGGTTCTGGGCTCCGGCGCCACGCTCGATGCGGATGCGGTCGCGGTGATGACCGGCACCGTGGACGTCTCGACACTGACGTCGGTTGCGGGCGGCACGCTGAACATTAACGGCACCAACGTCACCGTTCTTGCCGGCGATGACGAGACCGACGTCATGGCCGCCATCAACCTCTTGACCGGCACGCATGGTGTGACGGCGACGCTCAACCCGTCCAACCAGCTCGTACTGACCAGCGGCAACGCCGACGTCAACGTGGCGATCGGCGGCACCAGCACGATTGGGTTGTTGAACGAGCTCGGCCTTACGGTCGGCACCAGCTTTGCCAGCAACTTGCTCACGCAGAGCGCGGCTGCGGCCGGTCAGACACTGACCTTCACCGTCGGCACCAATCCGCCATTGACCGTGACATTCGGATTCGGCGTCGGCCAGGTCTCCACCATGGCCGACCTTGCGACCCGCCTCGGCGCGCTGGTCGGCGGCACCGGCACGGTGAACGCCGGCAACGGCAACATCACGGTGACCGCAGCCTCGATGACCGACACCATCACGGTCACCGGCGACGCCACCGCGTTGAACTTCGGCATCCGCACGCTCACCGCGCTGCCGTCGAACGGCACCGTGGTCGCCAACGACCTCGACAGCTTCGTCGATGCGTCGATCGGCGGCGGCGCCATCACCTCCTACGACATTTCCGGTTCGCCGGTGAACGTGCAGCTTCGCTGGGCCAAAACCGAAAGCAAGCTGTATGGCGGCACCGACACCTGGAACCTGTTCTACCAATCCGATGCCACAGCGACCGGCACCGAAGTGGCATGGCGCAACGCGGGGATCAACTTTGCCTTCGGCGCCAACGGCCAGATGGTCCCGGTCGTAACGTCCACGACCTTCAACAACATGATGGTCAACGGCGTATCGCTCGGCAATCTCGAGGTCTTTTTCGGCTCCGGCGGCATCACGCAGTTCGCCGATCCGAACGGCAACGTCCAGGTCAATCTCCTGCAACAGAACGGCTACGCCGCGGGCGAATTGCAGCAGGTGTCGGTCAACGACAAGGGCCGCGTCGTCGGCAGCTATTCCAACGGCCGCAGCATCGATCTGGCCGAAATCACGGTGGCGAGCTTCAACGGCACCAACGGCCTGCTGCGCATTGACGGCGGCGCGTTCGAGGCGACCGATGCCTCGGGTCCGGCCACCTACAACGCCCCTGGCAAGATCGTCGGTTCGTCGCTGGAAGGCTCGAACACCGACATTGCCGACGAATTCACCAAGCTGATCGTGACCCAGCAGGCGTACTCCGCCAACACCCGGGTGATCTCGACCAGCAACGAGATGATGCAGGATCTGCTGAACATGCTGCGTTGATGGCGCAATCGCGCCATCGGGTACGTTAGGGACGTGACCGGTTCATGAGTCTTTCCCAGGCGCTTTCGATCTCGCTATCGGGACTGCGCACCACGCAGGCCGGCCTCTCGCTCGTTGCCGGCAACGTCGCCAACGCGCAGACGCCGGGCTATATCCGCAAGTCGCTGTCGCAGGAAACCACCGTCGCCGACGGCATCGGCGGCGGCGTCCGCGTTGCCGCGATCAATCGCATCGTCGACGAGTACGTGCAGCGGCAGATGCGCGTGGAGACGTCGGGCGGCGCTTACGCATCCTTGCGCGCGGCCTTCTACGACCGGATCCAGCAGCTCTACGGTGAGCCCGGCACCGACAGCTCGTTCGAGAGCGTGTTCAACAACTTCACCAGCGCAGTCCAGACCCTGTCCACGTCGCCGGAATCCTCGGCCGCGCGCAGTATGGTGCTGAGCTCGGCCCAGGTGCTGGCACAGTATTTCAACGGCCTGTCCTCCGACATCCAAAGCCTGCGGCAGGACGCCGAGAACGGGCTATCCGACGCGGTGGCGAACGCCAACAACGCGATGCAGAAGATCGCGGGCATCAATTCGCAGCTCGCGCACTCGCCGGAATCCAACGCGACCACGGCGGCGCTGAAGGATGAGCGCGACCGCTATGTCGATCAGCTCTCGACGCTGATGGATATCAAGGTGGTGGTCGGTGAGTACAATCAGTTCAATATTTTTACCACCTCCGGCGTCCAACTGGTGGGCGTTCAGTCGGCCCGGTTGGCGTTCGACGCCAAGGGCACCGTCACGCCGACGTCGCAATGGAGCGCGGACCCATCGGAGAACACGCTCGGCACGCTCCGGCTGGTGTCGCCCAACGGCGATTCGATCGACCTCATCGCCAACAACTCGATCCGTTCGGGCGAGATCGCGGCGCTGATCGAGATGCGCGACCATACCCTGGTCCAGGCACAGGAACAGCTTGATGCCATGGCGGTTGCGATGGCGCAGGCGTTCTCGGACGAAACCACCGCCGGTTCGCCCGCGTCTGTGCTGCCGCAGACCGGGTTCGACATCAACACGGCGAACCTGCTGGACGGCAACACCATCAACTTCACCTATCGTGACAACCAGACCAACCGCGAGCATCGCATCACCATCGTCAAGGTCAGCGATGCCAGCGCCCTGCCGCTGGACAATTCAGCGACCACCGATCCCAACGATGAGGTGGTGGGCATCGATTTCTCCGGCGGCATGGGCAGTGTGCTGGCGCAGCTCAACGCCCGTTTCAACGGCTTGGTGCAATTCACCAATCCTTCGGGATTGAACCTGCGCATCCTGGATGACGGCGCCACTGGCCGTTCCGACATCATCAGCGCCTCGAAGACCCGGACGGTCGCGGGGCTGGCGGAAGGCGGCGGGCCGCTGCCGTTCTTCACCGACGCGACCAATCCCTACAGCGGGTTCATCACCTCCAGCGGCACGCAGAGCGTCGGCATTGCCGGCCGCATCTCCGTCAATTCGGCCCTGCTCGGCGATCCGTCCAAGCTGGTTCTGTACAGCACGACCACGCAAAGCGGCGATCCGCTGCGTCCGAACTACATCTACGACCGTTTGACCTCGACGGCCTACATGTTCCCTGCGTCCACGGGATTGGGAACGGCCGACGCGCCGCAGACCGTCGATCTGAAGACGTTTCTGCGGCAGGTGCTGAGCCTGCAGGGCGAAGCGGCCAGCAATGCGGCCAGTTTGGCGCAAGGCCAGACGGTGGTGGTCAATGCGCTCAAGCAGCGCATTGCCGACGAGTCGGGCGTCAATGTCGATCAGGAAATGGCCTACCTCATCAATCTGCAGACGGCCTACGCGGCGAACGCCAGGGTCATGTCGGTGGTCAAAGAGATGCTCGACACGCTGATGAGGATGTGAGGCCGCTATGATCGTCAACAATCTCGGCATGAATTCAGGGCTCTCGGTTCAGACCCTGATGGACATGCGCAATCAACTGACCGATCTGCAGCGCCAGCTCGGCACCGGAAAGAAGTCCGACAGCTACGCGGGACTGGGACTCGATCGTGGCCTGACCGTGGGCCTGCGCGCTCACCTCGCGGCGATGACCGGCTATCAGCAGACCATCACGGATGTCGGCGTCCGGCTCAACCTCGCCCACACCGCGCTGTCTCAGGTCGATCAGATATCGCGCAGCGCCAAGTCGTCGGCGATGCAGTCGAACTTCGCGCTCGCCGGCGGCACGCAGACGGTCGAGCAGAAGTCGGCGATGATTCAATTCGAGCAGATTTTGAACGTGCTCAACACCAGCACCGGCGATCGCTACCTGTTCGCCGGCCAGAGCGTCGACCGGCCCGCCGTGGAGACGGCCGCCCGCATCATGAACGGCGATGGCACGCGCGCCGGTCTCAAGCAGATCATTGCCGAGCGTTTGCAGGCGGACCTCGGCGCCAGCGGACTCGGGCGCGTCGTCGTCTCGGCGCCCAATGCCACCAGCGCCGCGCTGACCGAGGATGCGGTCTCGCCGTTCGGCTTCAAGCTGGCCGGTCTCGTTTCCGGACTGACCGGCTCGACGCCCGCCGGTCCCACCGGCGCGCCGGCCACCGCCAGCGTCGATCTCGGCGCGACCAATCCGAACGCCGGCGAGACGGTGCGCTTCACCTTTACGCTCCCTGACGGCACCAGCCAGGACCTCACGCTTACCGCGGTCGCCTCGGCGACGCCGGGCCCGAACGAATTCACCATCGGCGGGTCGTCCACCGTGACGGCCACCAATCTGCGCGCCGCGCTCACGCAGTCGCTGGGCAAGCTCGCCAGTACGACGCTGTCGGCGTCCTCGGCGGTTGCCGCAGCGCAAGACTTCTTCGATATCGACGATGCCAACCCGCCGCAGCGCGTCTCAGGCCCGCCGTTCAACACGGCGACGGCGCTGGTCGATGGCACGGACACCAACACGGTGGACTGGTATCTCGGCGAAAGCGGCGCCACCTCCGCGCGCTCGACGGCCGTGGCGCGCACCGACCAGTCGCTTAACCTCTCCTACGGCATGCGCGCCAACGAAGAAGGCCTGCGCCAGGCGGTTCTGGGCATCGCGGTGTTTGCCGCCGTGACGTTCACGGTTGGCGACCCTGACGCGGACGCGCGCTACGCCGCGCTCAAGCAGCGCGTCACCGCGACCCTCGATGGCCTGCCCGGCAAGCAGAAGGTCACCGACATCGAAGCGGACATCGCTGCCGTGCACAACGCGTTGCAATCGTCCAAAACGCGGCACCAGCAGGCCAAGAGCACGCTGGAGCAGCTTCTCGAAGACGTCGAAGGCGCGCCGACCGAACAAGTCGCGGCACAGATCCTTTCGCTGCAGACCAGCCTTCAGGCGACGTTGCAGACCACGGCCATGCTGCTGCGGACCAATCTGCTCGAGTATCTCTAGCCGTCTGACGGCCGACGCAAATAAAAAGCCCCGCGTTTCGCGGGGCTTTTTCGTATCTGGCTGGCGCTTGAGACTAGTTGCGTCCCATCAGGCCCGCGGCGACTTCGCGATTGATGACGATCAGCGAGTTGAGCTGCTCCGGGCGCGGATCGCTCAGCATCGCCACCGTGTGGTTCATGACGAACAGGCCGAGATTGGCGACGTTCTGGCGAACGTCCTTGGGCAGCGGATTGGCGCCGTCGGTGGCCTCGCTGAGGAAGACCGACCAGAGCTTGCGGTTGTAAAGCAGCGCCTCGTCGAGCTGGGTTCTGTCCTTGCCCCAGGCGTCGTGGACCGACTGCAATCGCGCCGCGGCTTGAAGCAGCAGATTGGCCTCAAGATCACGCGGGCTTGCTGTCTGTCTTGAGACGTTTTTGTAGGCTTGTGCCGCGCTTCGCATGCTCAAAAAGATCCTTTTCGTAGGCAATTAACTTGTTGGCCTCTTTCAGAGCCTTGTACACGTCCCCGCTTAAGATTTGATTATTGATAACCTCGATAAATGCCCATGTGCTGGGCGCTGCCTGCACCATTTCGCGCACCAGGGCGAAGTATGTCTCGTGGTGCGCGCGCGGATCGCGCGAGGTGTACATCAGTTGCACCGCGAGATAGATGCGCTTGGCCGGCGTGTCGGCCAGCGCCGCCGTCATGATGTCCTTCTCGCGAAGGATCGGCGTCGAGCCTTCGACTAGGATGCGGGTGCGCTGTCCGCAATTGGTGACGGTGCAGTCGCCGAGGATGATGCGCTCACCGGGCTTCAGCTCGACTTTAAGCGCCATGACGTCACCTCACCTAAGTTGACGGCGCCGCAACCTGCGGCGCCGCCAATCTACATTCCCAAAAGAGGCAAAACTACTGGAACAGGCGAAGCACGCTCTGGCTTGCCTGCGAGGCCAGCGACAGCGCGGTGGTCGAAAGCTGCTGGCGGGTCTGCAGGGCCAGCAGGTTGGCGCCCTCTTCGTTGGAATCGGCCAGCGTCAGCGCATCGGCGCCGGTCTGCAGCGTGTTGATCATCGCCTTGGTGAATTCCTGGCGGACCTGCACGGTCGACAGGTTGGTCGAGAACGACTGCGACTGGCTGCGCAGCGTGGTCAGCGCGGCCGTGAGGTTGGCGGCGGCGGCGTTGATGTCGGCGCCGGCGGCCCAGTTGTTGGCTGAGGCGGCGATCGTCAGGCCGGTCGAGGTGAACGTCACGCCCGTCACGGTGACCGACGAGGTGCCGGTTTCGTTCAGGGTCACGGTCAGGCTGTTGCCGGCCAGCAGGTTGATGCCGTTGAAGCCCGAGTCCTGCGACAGCGTGTCGATCTGGCCGCGAATGGCATTGAACTGGACCGACAAATTCGCGCGAACCGTCGTATCGGCGGTCTGCTGCGCCTGGCTGATAAGCGCCTGGGCGGACTGCACGAGCTTGGTGATCGAGGTGATGCCGTTGTTGGCGGCCTGGATCGTGTTGACGCCGTTCGACATCGAGTCGAGCAGGTTGCCCAGGTCGCTGGCCCGGTTGGACAGGCCCTGAGCCGTGAAGAAGTTGATCGGGTTGTCGAGGGCGGTGTTGACCCGTTTGCCGGTGGCAAGCTTGGTCTGGGTCGCGGTGATCAGGTCCGCGGTCTTCTGCAATTGAAGCAGATTCTGCCGCACGCCGGCGGTCAGGACGATTTCACTCATGGCTACGCTCCGCTAGGTCGTTCGTTCGACTGAGCGGAGATTGATCCGTTAACCTTGATAAAGCGTTACGGATGGACCGAATCCAAGTCCCAAATGAAAACGGCGGCACTTGCGTGCCGCCGCTTCCGGTTCTTGATGGCCTGAAAGACTAGCCGAACAGGCGGAGCACCGACTGGCTGGCCTGAGAGGCGAGCGACAGCGCGGTGGTCGAGAGCTGCTGGCGGGTCTGCAGGGCCAGCAGGTTGGCGCCTTCCTCGTTCGAGTCGGCGAGGGTGAGCGCGTCGGCACCGGTCTGCAGCGTGTTGACCATCGCCTTGGTGAAGTCCTGACGGATCTGCACGGTCGACAGGTTGGTCGAGAACGACTGCGACTGCGAACGCAGGGTCGTGAGCGCGTTCGTCAGGTTGGTCGAGGCGGCGGAGATGTCGCCCGAGGCAGCCCAGTTGTTGGCAGCGGCCGCGATCGACAGGCCGGTTGCGGTGAAGGTCACGCCCGTCACGGAGACCGACGAAGAGCCGGTTTCGTTGAGGGTGACCGTCAAGCTGTTGCCGCCCAGCAGGTTGATGCCGTTGAAGCCCGAGTCGGCCGAGAGCTGGTCGATCTGGGTACGGATGGCAGTGAACTGCGTGGACAGGTTGGCACGAACCGCCGTGTCAGCCGTCTGCTGCGCCTGAGAAATCAGCGCCTGGGCGGACTGCACGAGCTTGGTGATCGAGGTGATGCCGTTGTTGGCAGCCTGGATCGTGTTTGTGCCGTTCGACATCGAGTCGAGCAGGTTGCCAAGGTCGCTCGCGCGGTTGGACAGGCCCTGCGCCGTGAAGAAGTTGATCGGGTTGTCGAGAGCGGAGTTGACCCGCTTGCCGGTCGCAAGCTTGGTCTGGGTCGCCGTAATCAGGTCGGAGGTCTTCTGCAGTTGCAGAAGGTTCGCCCGGACGCCGGCTGTAAGAACGATGTCAGCCATAAGAGTACCTTTCTGGTCCTATTTCCCCACACGGGAATTACACGTGACGATCCCCACGGATCGACGTTGGTCATCGCATACCGCCTGTAATGCGCCGTAAAAGAACGTGGTTAACGAGTTCGAGGCTGCCGCATGCTTACCGGCGCGTTGCAATCGCGCTGCAAGCGATTCAGGTTTCGGTAACGAAAGACGCGCGCGCGGGGCCTCGGCGAGCTGCAATGCAGCGGCGAGGGCGTGTGCCGGTCAGGCCTTGATGTCGGCGTGGGGATCGTCGGCCGGGACGGTCGCCGCTTCGGGCGCAGGTGTCAGCCGGTGGTAGGCGCGCTGCCGCAGCAGCGCCTGGTCCGGGTGCTCGCGCTCCAGGGCGCGCACATCGCGCTCGCGGTAGATCACGTCGCGGCTGTCGGGGTTGGTCAGCAGGTCGTGCGGAGCGTGGTCCGGCCGCGGTTCGGCATCCGGGTTGCCCTTGTGGGCGTTGCCGTCCTTGGCGCCACTGTCGTTGCCGCCGCCACGGCCGGTCGCGGCGACGGTATGAGGACCGACCAATTCGGTATCGACCGCTTCGCGAACCGCCACGGGATCGCGCAACGCGCGGCCCTTCGCCGCGACGGGACCAGGCTTGATGATGAGACTGCTGTCCATACCGGTGTCCCGGCGGCCCCATAGGCCGCGCGCTTCCGATCCGAACGCACACGCCTTAACGCAACCTTAAAGCACGCGGCTCACGGCCAGCGGCTGCATGCTGGATGGCGGCGGCACAGCGGCGCGGCCCGACGCGCCATAGGCCTGCGGCGTGGCGCGCCGCGCCATCTCGTCGGACACCCCGCGCATGATGCTCTCGGACACCGCGTGGGCGGTGGCGAGCACGGTGAGGTTCATTTGCAGCAGGGCGTGGAACAGGTCGTGACGCTGGCGCAGCGCCGCGAACACCTCGGGCATGTTACGCTTGAGGAAGTCGTGGCTGGCTTTCAGCCGCGCCGCGTCGAGGAAGTAGAGACGGGTCAGTTCGGATTTCGACGGCTCGAGCCTGGCCGCCGCTGAAAGATTGCCGGCGCGCACCAGCGCGGTTTCCTCTTCGACGACCGCGAGCAGCGCTTCCATGACGTCCTTCAGGTGCGTCATCAGAAGCTCGGCTTCCGCCGTATTGCCGACGCCGCGCTGCTGCGGCACCTGGGCGGGCGCGGTCTGCGCTGCGCGGCTCATCGAATTTCCTGCTGCGCCAGCAGCGCGCGCTGGACGTGATCGGCGATGCCGAGGCCGCCGGCCTTGGAAAAGGTCTTGGCGTATTCATCGGTGAGCATCGTGCGCCAGACGCCGGCCGCGGAGCCGCCGCCGAACGGTCCCTTGCCGATGCTTTCGAACATCTGCTGAAACATCGAGTTGAGGAACACCGACTCGAACTCCTGCGCGGCGCCCTTCGCCTTGGCGGCGAGCTTGGCCTTGGCGGGATCTTTCGCGGCGGCGAGTGCGGCGTTGGCGCTGGAGCCGAGCGGAGATAGTCCAGGGGCGGAGAGGGCGGCCATTACATCACCTCGATGTCGGCTTGGATCGCGCCCGAGGCCTTGATGGCCTGCAGGATCGCGATCAGGTCGCGTGGGCCTACGCCGAGTGCGTTGAGCCCGTCGATCAGTTGTTGCAGCGACACGCCTTCACGAACCAACGCGAGCTTCTTGCCGTCTTCCTGCACGCCGATCCGGGTGCGGGGCACCACGGTGGTCTGGCCGCGCGAGAACGGCTGCGGCTGGCTGACTTGCGGCGACTCCGAGATTGTCACGGTGAGATTGCCTTGCGCCACCGCGACCATCGAGACGCGCACGTCGCGGCCCATCACGATGATGCCGGAGCGTTCGTCGATCACGATCTTGGCCGGCAGGTCGGGTTCGATCTGCAGTTGCTCGATCTCGGTGAGCAGCGCGACCACGTTGCCGGTGAACTGCTTCGGCACCACGATCTGCACGGTGGAAGAATCCAGCGGCTCGGCGATCGGCGAGCCGATGTAGTCGTTGATCGCGGCTGCGATGCGCTTGGCGGTGGTGAGGTCGGAGTTGCGCAGCGCGAGCCGTACCTGGTGCAGCCGGTTCAGCGCGAACTCGACCTCGCGCTCGATGATGGCGCCGTTGGCGATGCGGCCGACGGTCGGGACGCCGCGGGTGATCTTGGCGGCGTCGCCTTCGGCTGCGAAGCCTGCGATTGCGAGCGATCCTTGCGCCACCGCATAGACGTTGCCGTCGGCGGCCAGCAGCGGGGTGACCAGCAGCGTGCCGCCGTTGAGGCTCTTGGAGTCGCCCAGCGCCGAAACGGTGACGTCGATCCGCGATCCCTGGGTGGCGAAGGCGGGCAGGTTGGCGGTGACCATGACCGCCGCGACGTTGCCGGTGCGCAGCGTGGAGCCACGGATGTTGACGCCGAGGCGTTCCAGCATGGCTTGCAGCGACTGCCGGGTGAACGGGCTGTTGTTGAGGGTGTCGCCGGTGTTGTTGAGGCCGACCACCAGGCCGTAGCCGATCAACTGGTTTTGCCGAACGCCCTCGACGTTGGCGATGTCCTTGATGCGCGACATCGCCGCCGCCGAACGGATTGGACCGTCGGCAAGCGCGGGTGCGATGGAAACCGCCATCAGCAGCGGCGCCGCAACAAGGGCGGCGAAAAACGAGTACAGCAACTTCGGCACCACATTCTCCCCAATGAGGCGGACCGGACACCCTCTTGCGAGGACCGTGCCAGCGGGTGCTGAGGGCATTCCGTTGAAAACAAACAGGTTTTTGCAGCGCCCGCGCCGCGGCGAGGGGCGGCAGGCGGCGCGTCCTGCCGTGCTGTCGGCAAATCTTGCCGGGCGTTTACCGGCGGTTAACCATACGCGGCGACCTTAGGCGGTATCCCGGGGTGGGTTTGCTCCGCCTCGGCCCTGAGGCCCTTGAATGCGCATCGTCGGACCGAACGCCACAGCACGGGCCGCGGCGCCGTCCGCAGCCAAGCGAACGGCGGGCGGCTTTTCTGTTGCCGAGGAAACGGCGCCCCGGACCTCGCAGCCGGTGGCCTCGCTGCGCACCGTCGGCGGCATCGACGCCCTGATCGCCCTGCAAGGCCAGGACGAAACCGCCGAGCGGCGCCGCCGGGCCGTGGCCCGGGGGCGGACCGCCCTCGATGCCCTGGATGAACTCAAGGTCGAGGTGCTGTCCGGGACGCCGGGGCCATCGACCTTGATGCGGCTGAAATCGGTCACCGCGGAGCTGACCGACGGCTCGGGCGACCCGAAGCTTGACGCTCTGATGACAGAGATCGAGCTGCGTGTGGCGGTTGAGATCGCCAAGATGACCCCCCGCTAGCGGTCCAAAGACCGCGTTTTTGGCTGGAATCCCGCCGCCTATTTTCCCCGCTTGTCGGGTCTGGGCCGCCGCTCTATAAGCTCGCCCCGCGAGCAGGGAGGCTCGTGCAGTTCGGGTGGGGTCAGAATGAAGAACAAGAATGGGAACAAGGTCATAGCTGATAAGCGCAGCAATGGCGTGAAGGCGGTCAACGGTAGCAATGGCATCAAGGCCGTCAACAGCAGCAATGGCATCAAGGCCGTCAACGGAAACAACGGAATGAAGGGCCTGAACGGCCACGTCGGAGTGGCGGACAAGAAGAACTACCGGCCGACCGAGAAAGAGCCGTTCATGAACGAGCGGCAGCGGGACTATTTCCGGGAGCGGCTGCTGGCCTGGCGGGACGACATCCTGAAAGAGGCCAAAGAGACTCTCCAGCACCTCCAGGACGAAAACCAGAACCACCCCGACCTCGCCGACCGGGCTTCGTCGGAAACCGACCGCGCCATCGAGCTTCGCGCCCGCGACCGTCAGCGCAAGGTCATCAGCAAGATCGACGCCGCGCTGGCGCGCATTGACGACGGCACCTACGGCTATTGCGAGGAGACCGGCGAGCCGATCGCTCTCAAGCGGCTGGAAGCCCGCCCGATCGCCACCCTGTCGGTGGAAGCCCAGGAGCGCCACGAGCGCCGCGAGCGCATCTACCGCGACGACTGATCGCCGAACCGCATACCCCTATCCTCATGGCCGGCCTGGCAGTCCGAACGACTGTCACGCCGGCCATGATGCTTTTGGCCGCTACGCGCCGCGGGGGTGGCGGACTCTCGGCTGCTGCCGGGGGCACCGCCAAAAAGTACGCGGCCCCCGGCGGGGGAGAATGCCGGGGGCCGCGGGTGCCGCCGTTCCGCATGCGCATGCGGGACGGCGTGGGAGCTCACGCGTGACGGTTACGAACGCTGGGACTGCTACCTACGCTCGCTGACACGCAACTGATGACCAAGCACTAGAACGGCAGGAACACGTCGAGCGCCTGCTGGCCGTAACGCGGCTGCTGCACGTCGGTGATCTGGCCGCGGCCGCCGTAGGCGATGCGGGCCTGCGCGATCTTGCTGGAGTCGATGGTGTTGTCGCTCTCGATGTCCTCCGGCCGCACGATGCCGGCGACGATCAGTTCGCGGACCTCGAAGTTGACGCGCACCTCCTGCTTGCCTTCGACAACCAGGTTGCCGTTCGGCAAAAGCTGGGTGATGACGGCGGCGATGTTGGTCTGCAGTTCTTCCTTGCGGTCGATGGTGCCCTTGCCGTCGCTCGATCCATTGGAGTCCGCGGTGAAGATCCGGCTGCCGACCGGCGCGTTCATGAACGGGATCTTCGACTTGCCGAAGAAGTTGTCGATGCCGGAGTCTTCGTTGTTCTTGCGGCTGCGGCTGGTCTCATTTTCCAGCGTCGCCTTGTCGGTGATCTTCACCTTTACGGTGAGGATGTCGCCGATCTGATGGGCGCGCTGGTCCTTGAAGAAGGCGCGCGAGCCGTTTCGCCACAGCGAGTTCGGGCTGTACGACGCCGGCATCGGTGTCGGCATCGGCATGTGCACCGGCTTGTAGCCCGGCTGCGAGGTCGGGTTCTCGATCGCCGACAGCGTCGGTTGTTCGCCGAGCGAGGCGAGCCGGTCCAGCGAGCTGCAGCCGGCGAGCATAGAAGCGGCGATCGCGATCGAGATGGCAGATGAAAAACGCGGGTGCATGATGAGGACGCTCACTGGGCGCGACGGCGCCTGTTTTCGGGAGCCACCGCGGACGCGACGCGCGGCGTGGTGGCGGTGACGACGACTTGACCGGGGCCGCTGACGGCGGCCTGCACGGTGCGGTTCGACTGGATGTTCATCACGTTGACGAGGTCGCCGACGGCACCCGCCTCGAGCGCCTTGCCGCGCACGGTGAGCAGAACGCCCGGCGCCTCATAGACGATGGTGACGGCTTCGTGGCGCGCAATCACGTCGGTTTTCATCAGGTCGGCTGCGCGCAGCACCTGGCCCGGACGCAGCGCGCGCTTGGCGGACAGGCCGATCGCGTCGTCGGCGCCGATCGCTTCGCCGGCCGCCTCGGTCTTCGGCCTGCGTTCCACCGTCACGTCGGATTCGCGGATGGTGTCGCCGCGGCCGATCGCGCGGGTCAAGGTCGCGGCATCGACCATTTCGGTGGCGATGCCGGTGAAGCGCAGTTGCAGCCGCCGTGCCGCGGCGCTGCCCGGAATTTCGAACGTCACGTCGAACCGGCCGGTGCGGGGTTCCACGTTCATGCGCGCGATCAAGAGATCGGAGGTGGCGGAGGCTTCGACGTGGAGGGTGCGTGCTTCGCGGTCGAACGACACCGCCAGGTTCTTGGCCTCGCCGTAGCCATGCTGGCCGCCGAGCGCGCGCGCGATGCGCTCCTCGACGTCCTTGCCGGTGATGGTGCGGCTCAACCGCGTGACCACGACTTCGGTCAGTCCGGTGATATCGAGCGCCGTCACGTCGTGCGTCCTCAAAGCCTCGACGACGCGGCCGACTTGCACCGCGCCGGTCTGGCCGAGGTCGGGCGCGCGGAACACCGCGACGTCGGCGATGGGGCCGGCGGTGTCGATCAGGTCGCCGATGCGAACCACTTCGGCGGTCACCGTCACCAGTTCCTTGAGCTTGAGCGGCGCCGCGGCCTCCTGCGAGGCGGCCTCGCGGGGCAGCCCCAGCAGCAGGGTGAGCGCGGCGATGGCGATGCGGGTCATGGCGCGAGTCATGGCCGCTCCTCAGCGCATCAGGTTGGAGGTCGCCGACAGCATCTGGTCGGCTGCGGTGATGACCTTGGCGTTCATCTCGTAAGCGCGCTGCGCCGCGATCAGGTCGGAGATTTCGTTGACCGCTTCGACGTTGGCCTGTTCGAGGTTGCCCTGCTGCAGGTTGCCGAAGCCATCGACGTTGGGCTGGCCGTTGATCGGCGTGCCGGACGCCGGCGTCTCGACGTAGAGGTTGTCGCCCAGCGCCTGCAGGCCGGCCTTGTTGACGAACACCGACAGTTCGATCTGGCCGACCTGGGTGGGCGTGGTCTGGCCGGGCTGGCTCACCGACACCTGACCCTGCTGGTTGATGGTGATGCCGCTGGAGTTCTGCGGCAATGTGATGCCGGGCTGCAGCACGTAGCCCTGAGCGGTGACGAGACGGCCCTGCGCGTCGAGCTCGAACGAGCCGTCGCGGGTGTAGGCGGTGCGGCCGTCCGGCATCTGAATGCGGAAGAAGCCGTCGCCGCGGATCGCGACGTCGAGATCCTTCGTGGTCGGCATGATGTTGCCCTGGCCCATCACGCGCGGCGTGCCGACGGTCTTCACGCCGGAGCCGAGCTCGATGCCGGCCGGCAGGATGTTGCCCTGGTCGGAGGTCTGGGTGCCGACGCGCCGGACGTGCTGATAGAGCAGGTCCTGGAATTCGGCGCGCTGCTTCTTGTAGCCGGTGGTCCGCATGTTCGCGATGTTGTTCGAGATGACCTGGACGTTGAGTTCCTGGGCCATCATTCCGGTCGCTGCGGTGTGGAGTGCGCGCATTGCGTTGTCTCCTTAAAGTTTACGCCGGTACTTCGGCGAGCCGGTCGATGGCATTCTTTCGCAGCTCGCCTTGCTGCTGGAGAATGCCGGCGACCTCGGAATAGGCGCGGGTCAGTTCGATCATGCGGGTCATCTCGACCACCGCACGCACGTTGGATTTCTCGACCGCGCCCTGCACAACGCGGACATCGACCGTCGGCGCCTGCGGCGTCATCCCGTTCGGAGTGTTGAACGTGCTGGCGCCGTCCTTCTGCAGCCGCTGCGGATTGGCGAAGGCCACGAGCCGCAGTTTGCCGCGGCCGGAATCGGTGGTGCTGACGCCTTCGCGCACGCGGACCGAGCCGTCCGGATTGATGATGATGTCGCGGTCCGACGGGCTGAGCTGGATCGGGCCGCTCTCGCCCAGCACCGGATCGCCATTGCTGGTGACGAGCTGGCCCCGCGGGCTGATCTGCAGCGCGCCGTTGCGCGTGTAGCGCTCGCCGCGCGGCGTCTGCACCACCAGGAAGCCGTTGCCTTCGATCGCGACATCGAGCGGGTTGCCGGTCTGCTGCATGCCGCCCTGGCTCATGTCGTGCCAGGTCATGCGGTCTTGCACGAAACTCATGCGCCGGTTGGCGGCTCCGAAGCCGCCGTCGTTGGCGCCGTTGTGCAGGTATTCGGAGAACACCGCGCCGTCGGCCTTGAAGCCGGTGGTGTTCAGGTTGGCGATGTTGTTGGCCACAACGTCGAGCTCGCGCCGCAGCACGGTCTGCCGCGACAGCCCAATGAGAAGGGTATTCTCCATCATCGCATCTGCTCCCCTTGCCAGTGGCGGCCGCCCTCCCAGGCGGACCTCCAAGGCTTGAACCAGCGCTCTCCCAAGCGGGTGGCTCGACGGGGACTTTGCAGAGCCCGTGCCAACGTCAAATATTGATATATTTCAATTAGATGACCGATTTCGGCGGGTTTGCCGGGCTGGGCAAAGGCGGCATTTGCCGGGCTCAACCGGCAATAATTACCACAGAATTTTTGCGGGAAAGTATCCGTTAACCATACGACCGTACCGTCACTCTTAGAGAAAGCGCCTGCGCCGCGGGCGGCCTGTATTTCGTGCTTCTGCCGCCCGGGACGTCTGCGCCTCGCCGTGACCTGAGGCATCCATCAATGGCATCGAAGCCGAAACCCGCCGCCGAAACCCCGAGCGAGAACGCCGCAGCAGGCGCCGATGGCGAGGCCCAGCCGGCCAAGAAGCGCTTTGGCATGCCGTCGATGAAGGTTCTCATCATCGGCGCGGTGGCCTTGCTGGTCGTCGCGGGCGGAGGCGGGGGCGCCTACTTCATGTTCTTCAAGGGCCAGGCCGAAGCCAAGGCTGCGCCGCCGCCGCCACCCAAGCCGCTGGCGTTCGTCGATCTGCCGGAGGTCTTGGTCAATCTTTCTGCCGCCGGCTCTGACCGCACGCAATACCTCAAAGCCAAGATCGTGCTCGAACTGGCGGATCAGAGCATGGTCGCGCAGATTCAGCCGGTCATGCCTCGCGTGATGGATGCCTTCCAGACCTATCTGCGTGAGTTGCGCGCCAGCGATCTCGACGGCTCGGCCGGGCTCTACCGCATGAAGGAAGAGCTGACGCGCCGCGTCAACGTCGCGATCGCGCCCGGCAAGATCAACGCCGTGCTGTTCAAGGAAATCATTGTCCAGTGAAGGTTTGACCGGCAGCCATGGCGCACAAAGATCAGATCGACCAGGACGCGCTTGCCGCCGAGTGGGGGCTTGCGCTGGATTCCGACGCGGCGGCGACGCTTGCGGCGGCGCCGACGGTTGAACCGGAGGCGGGGACTGCGGCCGAACAGGCCGGCGGCCAATGGGCCGCGATGGTCGACGACAATTCCAAGTTCATGCAGAGCTCGAAGGGCGGCACCGAGCGGGTGCTCAGCCAGGACGAGATCGACACCCTGCTCGGGTTCAGCCCGGCCGACGTCTCGCTCAACGACAACTCCGGCATTCGCGCCATCATCGACTCGGCGATGGTGTCCTACGAACGTCTGCCGATGCTGGAGATCGTGTTCGACCGGCTGGTCCGGTTGATGACGACCTCGCTCCGCAACTTCACCTCGGACAACGTCGAAGTCTCGCTCGACCGCATCACATCGGTTCGGTTCGGCGACTATCTCAACTCGATTCCACTGCCGGCGATCCTCTCCGTGTTCAAGGCCGAGGAGTGGGACAACTTCGGCCTGATGACGGTCAACTCAAGCCTGATCTATTCGATCATCGACGTGCTGCTGGGCGGCCGCCGCGGCCAGACTGCGATCCGCATCGAGGGGAGGCCTTACACCACGATCGAGACCAACCTGGTCAAGCGCATGGTCGAGGTGGTGCTGGCCGACGCCGAGCTCGCCTTCAAGCCGCTGTCACCGGTGAAGTTCAACATCGACCGGCTGGAAACCAATCCGCGCTTTGCCGCGATTTCACGTCCTGCCAACGCCGCGATCCTGGTGCGGCTGCGCATCGACATGGAAGACCGCGGCGGCGAGATCGAGCTGCTACTGCCGTATGCGACCATCGAGCCGATCCGCGGCGTTCTGCTGCAGATGTTCATGGGCGAGAAGTTCGGCCGCGATCCGATCTGGGAAGGCCATCTCGCCACCGAAATCGGGCAGGCCGAAATCGCGGTCGATGCCGTGCTCTACGAAGCCAAGCTGCCGCTGCGCCGGATGATGAAGCTCGGCGTCGGCGACACGCTGATCCTCGAGATGAAGCCGGACGCGATGGTGGCGGTGCGCTGCGGCAACGTCACGCTCAGCGAAGGCCGCATGGGGCGGGTCGGCGACCGTGTCGCGGTGCGCGTCGCCAAGCCATTGCGCCGGCCGCAAACCACCTTCGCCATGTTCGAGAAGGCGGACGAATCCAACATCGGACTGGAGGCACAGTGATCAACGTTCCGCTGACGATCGAGGCGCTGGTTGCGGTCCTGCTGCTGCTGACCATTCTCTATTGCGTGCGCCTCAGCAACCATCTCAAGCAATTCAAGGCCGACGAGGGTGTGCTGCGCCGGACCATCGCCGAGCTTGTCGCCTCCACCGAAACAGCGGAACGCGCGATCGCGGGCCTCAAGGCGACGGTGAAGGAGACCGAGGACACGCTGGGCGAACGGCTTCGCGCCGCCGAACAATTCTCCTCGGATATCGTGCGCTACACGGAGGCCGGCGGCGAGGTGCTGGGCCGGCTGGCGCAGATCGCGGGCGTGCACATGGCGCGCACCGGATCGCCCGTGCCTGACGTGACCCCTGCCGTCGATCCCAAGACCATTGCGGCCGCCGCGCAGGCCTTCGCCGAGCGCGCCCGCGCGAGGATCAAAGGCATGGCGGCATGAGGCTGCTGGGTGGGCTCAAGATCATTCCGGTGGTGCTGATCGCGGTCTGCTGCCTGTTCGCGCTGAAGGCGACGGGCCTGTGGACCGAAGGCAGCTATACGCTTGGGCAACGGCTGTCGCGCGGCGAGAGCATCACCGTCACCACGGTGCCGCTTGCCTCCGCCACGCAAATGCGTTCGCCCGCGGCCCCGCTCGATGTCGCCACGGCGCGGTCTCAGGGCTCGCGATCCTGGGCGCAGGAGATGTTCAACTATCCCGACATCACCGGTTCGGTCTCGGCGCAGCGCTCCACCCCGCGCGACACCGTGATCGTGACGGGCTCTGTAGGCGCTGCGAAGGAGCCTGCGAAAGATTCGCCGAAGGAACCTGCCAAGGACGCAGGGAAGGACGCCGCGAAGCCGCCGGCCGGCAAGGATGGCAAGCCGGAAGGCCCGCCGACCAAGCCCGCGGCCGCGGCCGATAAACCGGTCGATCTCGCGGCCAAGCCCGATCCGCGAACGGCATCGTCGGCGGAACGCGCCATTCTCGAACGCTTGCTAGAGCGCCGCCAGGAGCTCGACGCCCGGGCCCGCGAACTCGAATTGCGCGAAACCCTGCTGAAGGCCGCCGAGAAAAATCTCGAGGACAAGCTGGCGGCGACCAAGGCAAAGGAAATCGGTCCCGATGGCTCGCGCAGAGATGAAGCGGACGCCGCGCGCTTCAAGGGGCTCGTCACCATGTACGAGACCATGAAGCCGAAGGAGGCCGCCAAGATTTTCGACCGGCTCGACTCCAAAGTGCTGATCGAAGTGGCCGGCAAGATCAATCCGCGCCGCATGTCCGAGATCCTGGCGCAGATGTCGCCCGAGGTGGCCGAGAAGCTGACGGTCGAGTTCGCCACACGCGACTCCGACCGCTCGGCGAAGTCCTCGGACCTGCCGAAGATCGAAGGCCGCCCTTCAGGCGGGTGACCTCGCGCGGTAACACTTCGTTAATCTGAATTTTCCGTTCACGCGACGTTAAACGCCCTGGCCTAGGGTTGCGGTACCTTAGCCGGCGTATGCGTATGTTGAGTGACCTCATTCCGTTGGAAGCCACCCGTCTGCGTGGCAGACCGCCCGCCGCGGCGCGGCGATCCTGCATCGTCGCGGGCGCCATTGCGCTGTTCGTCATTGCGCTGTTGATGCTGCCGCGGCCTGCCGCGGCGCAGGCGGTGCGCGGCGAGGCCACGCTCAGCACCTCGGGCGGCTACGCGCGCTTCGTATTCAAGATGACCGAAGCGGTCGAGGCGCAGACCCGCGTCTCCGGCAACGTGCTGGTGATCTTCTTCGCACGGCCGGTCAACATCCAGGTCGATCGCATCAACGCCGGCGCCACCGATTACATCGGCGCGGCGCGGCGCGACCCCGATGGCCGTGCGCTGCGCTTCGCGCTGGCGCGCAAGGTCAAGATCAACATGATCGTCGCGGCCGAGCGGCTGTTCGTCGATCTCATCCCCGACTCCTGGACCGGCGAACTGCCTGGACTTCCGCAGGAGTTTGTCGAGGAGCTGAACCGCCGCACCCGCGACGCCGAGCGCGACGCGCGCAAGCGCGCCGAGCTGGAGCAGTTGCGCGCGGTGCGTCCGGTCAACGTGCGGATCGCAAAGCAGCCGACCTTCACGCGATACATTTTCGAATTGCCCGAGCTGACCGGCGTTACGACCGACCGGAGCAAGGACAAGTTCACGCTGAAGTTCGCCCGGCCGCTGCGGTTCGATCTGGCGGACGCGAAGCTCGCCTCGGCCGAGGGCGTCGGCGGGATCGATGCGGTACAGGAGATGGACAGCGCCGAGGTGAAGTTCTCGTTCTCCGGTCCGGTCGATGTCCGCGGCTTCCGCGAGGATTTCAACTTCGTGGTCGATGTCAGCGCGCTCGACGAAAGGCCGATGGTGCGCGGCGATGCCGCGCCCGCGCGCGCAGCACCGGTTGCAAGTCCGCTCGGTGTCGAGGCGCCGCAGACCGTTCCCGCGAAACCTGCGTCCGCATCCGAAGCCGCCGCGGCGCCGCCCGCTGCCGCGCCATCGCTGGCGCGCGCCACGCCGGCTCGCGTCGCACCGTCCGCCACACCGGCCGCGCAGGCGATGCCGAATGCCGGTGCGGAGCAGCCGCCCGTGGCCGAGTCTGCGCCCGTGGCCGAGCAGCCGGCGGTGGCGGAGAAAGCTCCGGCGCCCGAGAAGCCTGCCGTTGCCGAGAAACCTGCCACGATCGAGAAGCCCGTCGCCGCGAAGCCGCCTGCCGTGGAAAAGCGGCGCGACACCGCCAAGGCTGAGATCGCCAAGACCGTGACCGCCGAACTGCGGCGTCAGGGCGACGGCATCCGCATGCACTTCCCATTTGGCGCACCGACGCCGGCCGCGATCTTCCAGCGCGCCCAGACTGTGTGGCTGGTGTTCGACACCGCGGCCAAGATCGACGTCGCGGCGCTCACCAGCGACCCGAGCCGCACCATCCGCAGCGCCGTGCTGACGCGCGCGGGCGAGGCGCAGGTGGTGCGTCTGAAACTGGAACGGCCGCGCCTCGCCAGCGCGGTTTCGGAGGGCTCGGCCTGGACCGTCGCGCTGGGCGATCAGGTGCAGGAGCCGACCAAGGCGCTGATGATGGGCCGCAATATCGTCGGGCCGTCGCGCACCAGCGTCACCATTCCGTTCGAAGAGCCGAATGCAGTGCACCGCCTGGACGATCCTGAGATCGGCGACACGCTGATAGTCGTCACCGGATCGGGTCCGGCGCGGGGCTTCGTCAAGGCGCACGACTTCGTCGAGTTCCGCGCGCTGGCCTCGGTCCACGGCGTGGCGATCCAGCCGCTTGCCGACGATCTCACCGCCGCGATTTCGTCCGACAAGATCGAGCTCGGGCGGCCCACCGGATTGACACTGTCGGAATCGCCGGAAATCGGCCGCCGGGTCAGCATCACGCGCTCGGTGACGTTCGACCGCCAGCTCTGGGACTTCGACCGTGAGGCCAAGTTCGCCGAGCGGCAGTTCGAGCTGATCACCGGCGCTGCCGGCGCGCCGCCGGCCAAGCGCTCGGCGAGCCGTCTCGATCTCGCGCGCTTCTATCTCGCGCGCGAATTGTTCGCCGAAGCGAAGGCCGTGCTCGACGTCGTGATCCAGGACGACCGCGCGGGCGCGGAGAACCCGACCGCGCTGGTGCTGCGCTCGTTCGCCAACATCATGATGGACCGGATCGATCCGGCGCTGAAGGACCTCTCCAACCCGCTGGTCGGCAACCAGCACGACGCCCAGCTCTGGCGCGCGCTGGCCCATGTCCGCCAGGGCAAGTGGGCCGAAGCGCGCGAGCATTTCCGCGACGTGGACGGTGCGCTCGCCACATTGCCGCTGGAGGTGCAGCGCATCGCGCTCAAGGAGCGGCTGCGCGCCGCCGTCGAGGTCGGCGATTTCGCAGGCGCCGCCGCGTTGCTCAACGATCTCGAGACGGTTGGGGTGACGCCGGTGCTGGAGCCGCAGATCGCGGTGCTGAGCGGAAGGCTCGCCGAAGGTCTGGGCCGCGGCGGCGAGGCGCTCGCAGCCTATCGGGTTGCCGCAGCGTCCCCGGATCGTCCGGCCGCGGCGCAAGGCCGGCTGCGCGAGATCGTGCTGCGCCAGGAGCTTGGTGAAACCAGCCGCCCGCAGGTCATGCAAGATCTCGAAAACCTCACCATCGCCTGGCGCGGCGACGAGACCGAGCTCGAAGCGTTGCATTTGCTGGCCAGGCATTACACCGACGATCAGCGCTATCGCGACGCATTCGGGATCATGCGCACCGCGCTGGTGGTGCATCCCGCCTCCGACGTGACGCGCAAAATTCATGACGACGCGGCGGCAACGTTCGACGCGCTGTTCCTCGCGGGGCAGGGCGACACGCTGCCTGCGATCGACGCGCTCAGCCTGTTCTATGATTTCCGCGATCTGACGCCGCCCGGCCGCCGCGGCGACGAGATGATCCGCAGGCTGGCCGACCGGCTGGTCGCGGTCGATCTGCTCGATCCGGCGGCGGAGCTGCTGCAGCATCAGGTCGACAACCGCTTGCAGGGTGCGGCGCGCGCCCAGGTGGCGACGCGGCTCGCCGTGATCTACCTGCTCAACCGCAAGCCCGCCAAGGCGCAGGCCGCGCTGCGGGCGACGCGCACCGGCAACCTGTCCACCGAAATCCGCAACCAGCGCATGCTGATCGAAGCGCGCGCTCTCTCCGGCCTCGGCCGGCACGACCTCGCGCTTGAGATCGTCGCCAACATCGACGGCCGCGAAACGATCCGGCTGCGCGGCGACATTCACTGGGCGGCGAAGCGCTGGCAGCAAGCCGCCGAACAGATCGAGCTGTATCAGGGCGATCGCTGGAAAACGCTTGAGCCGCTCATCGAGCGCGAGCGCATCGACATCCTGCGTGCCGGGATCGGCTACGCGCTGGCCGACGACACCATCGGCATGGCGCGGCTGCGCGAGCGCTATGCCTCGAAGATGCCGGACGGGCCGGACAGGCGCTCGTTCGAGGTGGTGATGGCAGGTCTCGGTGTCGGCAGCGCCGAATTCCGCGACGTGGCGCGCATCGTCTCCGCGGTCGATACGCTCGACGGCTTCCTGCGCGACATGCAGACGCGCTATCCGGAGATGAACGTGCTGCCGGCGGCGACGCCGGGTCAGCCGGTGGCCGGCAAGCCGATGCCGGCGCCGAAGGCAGACCCCGATTCGACCGGCTCGATCGCGCCGCGCGACGCGCCGCGTTTGGTGCCGAGCCGCGCGGCGCTGCGCTAGCGCGGTATAATTTCAAGTTGATTTGAGAGGGAGCCGCGCGCTCGGTCACCTCCCCTTGAAAAGGGGAGGTCGACGCGCGAAGCGCGTCGGGCGGGGATCGCTTCTGGATAGATGATCCCCACCCCGACCCTCCCCTTTTCAAGGGGAGGGAGCGCGCTGCCGCCGTGGCAACCGTCTCGACCCAAAATCGTCCCCCGTAGGCGCGCGGCGATCTCGAATTTGCGCTTGAGCCCTCGCCACAGCGGCAGATGGTGCGCGGCGCTAGCGACGTTCGGCGTAATGGCTCTCCGCAATCGCATTGATCCGCCGGTCGGCGTCGGAATCGGGCGGCGCCACAGGAGCGACGGCTTCGCGGCGGGCTGCCTCGTGCGCCTCATACATCCGCGCCGCTCCGGAGCGCAGGACACGCTGCTGCGCGAGCCGCGCCTCGTCCCGCGAGCGGCGCTTCGCCGCCTTGGGCTTCGGCGTGCGCAAGCGCCCGCCCGTGAGCGCCTGCCGCATCGCCGCCGTGTCCTCCGCCGCGGCCGCGAGATGACGCAAACTCCGCGCCGCGCCCGCGATCACGCGGGCTTGCGTCCGCGCGGTGCGCCGTCCGGCGCGCGCGGTGGCGCGCTGCGCCTCGGAGAAAGCCCGCGCCTGCGCCGAAGCTGCCAACTTGCGCGCGACGCCGGCGAAGGCCAAGGCGGTGTGCCGGACGGCCCGAGCGTTGAGCGGCGGCGGCCGCGGGCCAGCGCGGCGCGGGCCCACGTCGGTGCCCGGCCGGCAGGTCTTGGCGTTGCGCGGCCGGCAGCCGAGCACGCGCACCAGCATCTGCACGGCGCGGTCGGTGTAGCCCGCGAGAGTGGCGATCTCGCGCAGCGTCAGGTTCGAGCGCTCATAGAGCGTGACGAGCAGCGCGTTGTAGCGCGCCCGCAGCGCGCGATAGCTCTGCGGCGGGAGTGGAGATGAAAACGATGGCGCGGGCGCGCGCATAGCGGCGCCGGCGCCTGAAGGATGGCGTGGCATGGGGCGGACATGGGTTGGGGAGGATGGCGGAAGGTTAGCGCGGCAGCGTCACGCTGGCAAGGAATTTATTCCGGTGCCGCGCCGGGAACGCCGCTCCCTACGCCGCCTTCAGCCGCTCCAGTTCCGCCTCGAACTGAAACCGCAGTTGCGCGCCCTCGTCGTCGGGCAGCGCACTGGACATCTGCGGGAAGATGGTGCGGTAAAGACCGACACGATCCTCGTCCCATGGCATGGACTTCGCCGCGCGAGCTTCGGCTAGTATTTTGTGCAATTCGGCACGAATCTCGTCGGGGTCCGGATACCAAGTCGGCGTTTCGCGCTCTTCCGAGGCGTCATCGTCGTTGCCGAACAGGTCGCCTTGGCGGGCAGACGACACCTCGCATCCCTCAGCTTTGTCCGGCGATGGACGCTTCCAGCAGCGCAATCTCCTCGGACGTGAGATCGAACAGGCGATAGACAATGGCGTCGATTTCACGCTCCGCCTTCTCGATCTCCGCATTCAGTGAATGTATTTTCGCTGCATGCTCGGCCAGATAAGTCTCCCACGCGTCGCGCTCCTTGACCGGAATTTCGGCGCGGAACACGCGTTTGATCTCATCCCGGAAGGCGGCGAAATCAAGTGCCCACCACTCCTCCAGCTTGCGCGAGAGTTTCGCGCGTTCGGGCGGCGCAAGGTCGGTCAGAATGCGGTGGCAGACGGTTGTTTGGATTTCATATCGTCGCTTCGCTGCGCTGCTGCACATCTCGGCTAACTTCGAGACTTTGCTCCGCTCTTGCGAGGTCGTGTTTGGTAGGGCAGTAGGGGCAATATACTGTTGCTTAAGCCGAATATATCCCCCACTGGCAATCGGCGTCTCCCCGATCCATTGGAACCATGCGGCACTGGAGTTTAGGAATCCGAGCAAAAATTTGTCACCCGGAATCATGAAAATTGTACAATCGATAAATGTGCCTTCATCGTCGAAGGCGAATGGCGCACTGTTGGCAATGTCGAGGTAGACAATCTTCTGTTCGTCAAATCTGGTCTGATACGCCAACTGCGCCTGCTGCAACTCAAACCATTCCTGCTTGGTGGCGCGCTTCTCTAGTTTTGCCTTGAACGACTTGAGCCAATCGCGGATCGCCGGATAGGCGTCGATGTCGACCTTGCCCCTCGGGGTGTTGACAAGGAAAAGCCCTTCCGGCTCGACGCACCAGCGCTTGACGTTTTCGCCACGCAGAAACGGCTTGAGCAGCTTGGCCGATTTCTTGTCTTGCTTGACCAGCCGGTCCCGCGTTTCCTGGTCAATGATGAAGGCCTCATTGAGCCCAGTCTTAATGCCATAGAGAGGCGCGCCATAGACTTCGCCGAGCGTCTTTTTGCCCGCGACGATCTTGGCGCGCAGCCTAGCAAGCGCATCATTTTCCAGTTGCCACGAGCCCGCACCAAGACGCACGCGTGGCATGGCCTGCGCCTTGGCGGCAAACTCCGCATCCAAGTCCTTCGGCAGTTCATCAACCTTCAGGAACGCCAGCGCGCCGCCATCTTCCGCTTCGCCTTTGCGCAGCGTGATGATCGCCGGATAAGTTGTGACGCCCTCGAAAATCTGCAGATCGCCGAAATCGACCACCGTCTCAACAGCGACATTGTCGCCAAGAAATTTGCGCAGGTTCTCGCCTGAGCCGGTTCGGAAGAAGGTCGAAGACGAGATGTAGCCGAGCCGGCCGCCGTCCTTGAGCACATCGACGCCGCGCTCAAAGAAATAAGCGTAAAGATCGGTGCGGTCATCCGCCACGACGTAGTGCTTCTCCAGATAGGGCTTTACCGGCTTGATCAGCTCCATGCGCACATAGGGCGGGTTGCCGATGACGGCGTCGAAACCACCTTGGGCGAACACGTCCGGGAAAGTGGCGCGCCAGTCGAAGGGATGATCGGTAAACTTGGAATCGCCGATCAGGCTATTTCCGACCTTGATGGTGGCTTCGAGGTTCTGCAGGCGGTGCTGATTGCGAGCGGTCTTGAGCCACAGCGCGAGCCGTGTGATCTCGACCGACTCGGCATTGAGATCGACGCCGTGCAGGTTCTTGGTCACAATCTCGTCGAACGGATCGAAGTCGATTTCCTCCCCGAGCACTGCAAGATGCTCGACGACGCGGCGATATTCCGCTGCGAGCAGGTCGAAGGCGGCCACGAGAAAAGCGCCGGAGCCGCAGGCCGGATCGACGATCCGCAAGGCGCGCAACGCCTCAGCGTAGTCGCGCCAAAATGTGCGTTCGACGCCCCGCTCCTTCTCGGCAAAGATCGGATCGCCGTTGGCCGGCATTGCCTTGCCGTGCTTTTCCAGCAGCGCCTCGAAGCGTTCGGACAAGGTCAGCCCGATGGTCCGCTCGACCAGGAAGCGCGTGACGATGCCGGGCGTATAGACAACGCCTTCGCGCTTGCGTTTGGAGACCTTGGGCGTTGCCTCGCCGCGGCTTACGGCTCGCAGCTTTTCGAGGTCGGTGATGGACTGCTCGAACAGGTGCCCCAGCAGCGTGACCGGAACGTCGTCGCGATAATCCCATTCGCCGAGCGCTGCGAGGTTTCTTGTCAATTCATCCGGCAACTCGATCTCATCGACAGCGGGATCGTGCGCGAACAGACCGCCGTTGTATGGCCAGATGTGCAGGTCGGGGTTGCCTCCATCGACGCTACGGAACAACCCCAAGAAATTCTGCCAGATCGGCACCGGCCGGAATTCGTTGGCAGCCTTGGCCGCACGCTCCAAGAGCTTGTCGGGCAAGAGCGCCGTGCGCTGAGCAAAACCGATAAACAAGATGCGGTCGAGAATTTTCTGCGCCGGCTCAATAGCAGCGGCCAACGCAAGCTTGGGGCCATCCACCGAGCCAGTCAGGAACTGGACCAGATTTCCGCGCAGCGCGCTGTACTGCTGATAGAGATCGTCGGTGATGGTCTTGTAGGCGCTGTCGGTGTCGCGCAGCAGCGCGTCGGTGTCGCCGCCGAGCAGCCGCTTGGCCGACAACAACAACCACAAGCGTTCCTGTTCGTGTGGATCGTCGAGTTTGGTGAGATCGAACAGTTCGTAGGCCTCTCGCCCTCGGCCAAAGCCATAAAGGCGGATTTCAACGCAGTTGGAGACCAGCACCCAGCGGCAACCGCGCACGTCATTGGCGTAATCCCATGCCTGCTGCACTGGGCTGCGGCCCCGTCCCGGCATGATGGCGTCAAGGTCTTTTGTACCCGGCCCCTTCAACTCGAAGGGCGCAACGATTTCATCCGTACCGTCTTCGGTGCCGAAACGACCCAGCGCAACATCAACTGCGCCGCGAGCGATCGGCTGTTCGAATGCGAGGGTATGTGAATCGTCCGGGTTAACCTGGGTGTAGCCAAGAAACTCGCCCAGCACCTCCTGACAAAACAGAGGCCGCACCGCAGTCTCTTTCATCCTGGAAAATTTGGCGCTCTTGACTGTCTGGGCGTAGCGAGAGGCAGCCTCCATCTGTCGTGGTGACAGGTCGAAAGTGAAGCGCTTCAGCGCATCCGCCACGACCTTGTACTTGAGCAACGGAATTCTGAGCGTGCGGCTGACAGCAGCGCGTTTGGCGCGGCCACCACGCCCGCCGTCACCGATATCGATGCCTGCCGCTGCGAAAAGGTCCATTGCGCCACACGGTAGGGGTTGCAGACCCAGTGCGTCGACATCGGAGGTTGGGAACTAACAGGTTCCTTTGAATCAGACATTCACCGAACGCAGTCCGCCTCGGCGTCAATCCTTCAGAAAGCCCCTTTCTCGGCGCGGGATTAGGGAGTTTCTCTCCGTTCCCTCTCCCTGAAGGGAGAGGGTGGGGCGCGCCTCTGATAGCCCAGCCCCGCCCATCAATGCTCCCGCCCAGCCGTCTTCGGCGTGCGACCCGTCCCCCTTTCAGGGGGAGCAAGCGTAACCCCGATGGAGCGCAGCGCAATCGGGGTCCCCGTGGGTGGTGATGTATCCATCTCATCCGGGCTTGCGGCATCAAATTCCGTTCGCTCCCGCGTAAGCGGGAGCCCAGTTCTTTGGCCAAAATGCTGGGTCCCCGCTTTCGCGGGGACGAACGGGTTACAATCCCGCCTCTACCCGCTGCTGGCGTAGCTCTGCACCAGCGAGCCCGCGACCAGGCTCCAGCCGTCCACCAGCACGAAGAAGATCAGCTTGAACGGCAGCGACACCACGACCGGCGGCAGCATCATCATGCCCATCGACATCAGCACCGAGGCCACCACCAGGTCGATGATGAGGAACGGCAGGAACAGCAGGAAGCCGATCTCGAACGCGCGCTTGAGTTCGGAGATCATGAAGGCCGGAATGAGAATGCGCAGCGAGATCTGCTCCGGCGTTGCGGGCACCGGCTCGTTCGCCATGTCGTTGAACAGCTTGAGATCCTTGTCGCGCACGTTCTTGAGCATGAAGGCGCGGAACGGCTGCGACGAGCGGTCGAACGCCTGCTCGATGGAGATTTCGTTCGCCATCAGCGGCTTCACCCCGCTGTCATAGGCGGTCTGGAACGCCGGCCACATCACGAAGCCGGTGAGAAACAGCGCGAGCGAGATGATCACCGCGTTGGGCGGCGCGGTCGCGGTGCCGAGCGCGGTGCGCAACAGGGAGAGCACCACGACAATACGCGTGAACGACGTCATCATCACCAGGATCGACGGCGCAAGCGACAGCACGGTGAGCAGCGCGATCAGTTGGATCACGCGCTCGGTCAGGCCGGTGCCTTGGCCGAAGTTGATGCTGATGTCTTGGGCGTGCGCGGGAACTACGAGGAGCGCTATCGCCGCCGCCGTCGTGAGACGGACGCAGGCGGCGAACCGGTTTCTCGTCAGCTTTTCCCGGGCCGGCCCAGCAGGCTTGCCATTTCTTGCTCGAGGCTTTCGAAGGGCTGTTTTGCTGCGGCTGGAGCGGCGGCGGCCGCCGCGACGGCGGGTTTCGGCGCGGGGCGCGGGGCGGCCTGCGGAGCGGGCGGGGCGGTGAGCTTCGGCTCGATGCGCTTTTGCACGGCGGCCGCGGGCGCGGCGGCAGGCTTCGGCGCCTCGGCCGGGCGGCGCAATGCGGCTTCAAGCTGGTTCGCCATGCTGGCGAGATTGGCGTCGTTGGCGGCAGCAGTCTGCGGATCGATCTGCACCACCGGCGCGGCCTTCGGCGCGGGGCGTGGCGGCGGTGCCGCCGGACGCGGGGCGGGCGCGGCAACCGGTTCGATGCGCGCGGGTGCTGCTTGCTCAGGCTGCGAAGGCCATTGCACGGCGTCGTCGGTTCGCACGCGCTCCGGGCGCGCGGGCACGGGCGGCGCGACCGGCTCAGGCTGCAGCGGCCACGATGCGGTGTCGGGCAGCGGCATCGCGCGCGGCAGTTCGCCGCCATTGACGCGGACTGGGGGTGTTTCGCGGGCGGCGCCGGCCGCGGCGCGCACGATGTTGGTTTCGACCACCACGTCGCTCGGGCCGCCGATCATCAGGAGATGCTCGACGTTGTCGCGGCGGATGATGACGAGCTTGCGCCGGCCGTCCACCGCGGCGGTGTCGATCACCGCAAGCCGCGGCTGGCGGTTGCGCGCGGCTGCTTCAAGGCGCGTGCCGCCGAACCGGCGCACCAGCCAGGTGACCGCGCCGATCAGCGCCAGAACAACGACGAATGCGATGACGAAGTTCACGGGTGTCGGTAGCTCCAAGCCGAAGAGGGCATTCATTGGTCGTCCTCATGGCAGGCCCGAAAGGCGGGCTCGCCGATTGGGATACGCCAATTGGTTAACGCCGACGGCAGCATTTGCCGCCCCGAACATTAACAAAGAACTAACAAAAACGGGCTCCCGGCGCCGCTCTTGGCCAACCAAAACGATTCTCTTGGTAAACGGCAGATTAATGCCAGATGGCCCATTTTCCAATGGGTTAACCAGCCATTAACCATACACCCGGCAAAGTCTGCCGGGCTCGGGTGGGGTTCCCACTGCCTGGGCAGCGCGCGAGACGCCCACGAGACGTCACATGGCCATTACCGACATACCGCTGTTTTCGATGCTTCGGACCCGCATGCACTGGCACCAGGAGCGCCAGCGCCTGCTCGCCGAGAACGTGTCGCAGGCCGACACGCCGAACTACCGGCCGCGCGATCTGACGCCGCCGCAATTCGACCGGCCCCAGACCACGGTCGGTCAGGTTTCGCTCGCCCGCACCGAGGGCTCCCACATCGCCTCCGCATCGACGGCCTCATCGCAGTTCGAGGCGTCACGGCTTGCCGGTGCCACGGTTCGTCCCGGCGGCAACGGCGTCAATCTCGAAGACGAGATGATCAAGGTGGCCTCGAACCAGATGGACTACCAGGCCATGACGTCGCTCTACCAACGCAGCCTCGGGCTCATCAAAACGGCGGTGGGCAAACGCTGACGCGCGTTTCGAGCGCGGTGTGCGTCTGTCCTGAACACAACAAGGAGGGCCTTCGTGGATTTTCTCAAGTCGATCGCGATTGCGGCCTCGGGCCTGCGTGCCCAGGCCGGCCGCATGCGGGTGATCTCGGAAAACATTGCCAATGCCGATTCAACGGCGCCGCGGCCTGGCGCCGATCCCTATCGGCGCAAGATCCCGACGTTTCGCACCGAGGTCGATCGCGCGCTCGGCGCGCAAGTGGTGATGCTCGGCCGCGTCAAGCCCGATCAGACCGACTTCCGCCAGAAATACGAGCCCGGGCATCCGTCCGCCGACGCCAACGGCAACGTCAAATATCCGAACGTCAATTCGCTGGTCGAAATGACCGACCTCAAGGAGGCGCAGCGATCCTACGAGGCCAACATCAACGTGATCAGCGCGTCGCGCCGCATGATTCAACGCACCATCGAAATTCTCAAATCGTGATCGGAGCTGAAACATGACCACGCCGACCATTGCCGCCAACGCCTACAGCGCGCTGGCCAAGCTTCATGACGTTGCCGCACCCGCCAAGGGCCTGACCGGAGCGGCGGCCGGGGGCAGCTTCGGCGACATGCTCAAGGGCGCGATGAACTCTTTGACCAACAGCGCCAAGCAATCGGACATGCAGACCCAGGCGATGGCGGCCGGCAAGGCCAACATCGTCGATGTCGTGACCGCGGTCGCCGAGACCGAAGTGGCGATCGACACGCTGGTCTCGGTTCGCGACCGCGTGATCCACAGCTACGAAGAAATCATGAAGATGCCGATCTGAGTTTTCTTTTTCCTCTCCCCGCAAGAGCGGGGGAGGGAGTGATGAATCGGAGTACGAATGACCGGTCCTGAAGTCCTCGACGTGGCGCGCGATGCGATCCTCACCCTGGTGATCGTATCGAGTCCGCTGATGCTGATCGGCCTGTTCGTCGGCGTCGCGATTTCGCTGTTTCAGGCGCTGACCCAGATCCAGGAAATGACGCTGGTGTTCGTGCCGAAGATTCTCGCGATCTTCGTCGCCATGATGATCGCGCTGCCGTTCATGGGCGATGCGCTGCAGAGCCACATGGCGCGGATCGCGGCCCGTATTGCGGGCGGATAACGCCGTGTCTGGCGGTCATCCTTCGCGACGCGGGCCTGGCCGCTCTCCGGGATGAGGGCGCGCTAGCATGCAGGTCGACGTCACCTTCCTGCCGGCCCTGGCTGCGGCCTACCTGCTGGCGTTCGCCCGCATCGGCACGATGGTTATGCTGCTGCCGGGCGTGGGTGAGCTCAGTGTGCCCTCGCGTGTCCGCCTCACCATCGCGCTGGTGCTGACCGCGGTGATCATGCCGCTCAACCGGAACACCTATCAGATCGATCTGCAGGCGATCGGGCCGGTGATGGTCCTGCTCGCCCAGGAGATGTTCGTCGGCGCGGTGCTTGGGCTGACCGCGCGGCTGACGATCTCGGCATTGCAGGTCGCGGGCCAGGTGGTCGCCCAGCAGATGGGGCTCGGCTTCGTGACCGCGGTCGATCCGACCCAGGGCCAGCAGGGCGTGATCGTCGGAAACTTTCTCAGCGTGCTCGGCATCACGCTGATTTTTGCCTTCGATCTGCACCACCTGGTGATCGGCGCGCTGAACGACAGCTACCTGTTGTTCAAGCCGGGCGACGTGCCGATCATCGGAGATGTCGCGGCGCTGCTGTCGCGCACCGTCACCTCGGCATTCCGCATCGGCGTGCAGCTCTCCGCGCCGTTCCTGTTGTTCGGCCTGCTGTTCAACCTGGGGCTCGGACTGCTCTCGCGGCTGATGCCGCAGATGCAGGTGTTCTTCGTCGGCATGCCGCTGTCGATCATGGTCGGCTTCCTGATCCTGCTGCTGGTGGTCGGCGCGATGATGATGACCTTCATCGACTACGTCGAAATCGTGCTGCGCGAACTGGCGCCGCGGTCGTGAGGCGAGGCACGTAAATGGCCGAGCAAGGCGACCAGAACGACAGCGACCGCTCGTTAGACCCTACGCAAAAGCGGCTCGACGACGCGCTCAAGCGTGGCGACGTGGTCAAGAGCCAGGAGGTCTCGACCTGGTTCGTGATCGCGGGTGCGACGCTGATGTTGGCGACGTTCGCGGGCTCGATGAGCTCCGGCCTCAACACCACGTTCCGCGGCCTGATTGCCAATTCGCACCAGATCCCGGTGGACGGCCGGGGCCTCATCGCCATGTCGGAGCGTCTCGGCGTCGAGGTGCTGGCGGCGATCGCGCTGCCGATCCTGCTGCTGGCGCTGGCTGCGGTTGCCGGCAACATGGTCCAGCATCAGCTGGTTTGGTCGGCGGATTCGCTCAAGCCGAAGCTGTCCAAGGTTTCGCCGCTGGCCGGATTGAAGCGGCTGTTCTCGGCGCAGGCGCTGGCGAACTTCGCCAAGGGCATCGTCAAGCTCGTGGTGGTCGCCTCGGTGATGATGGCGCTGCTGTGGCCGCAGCGTCACCGGCTCGACGGCTTGGTGAGCACGGACATCCTCGGCACCGTCGCGCTCACCAAGTCGCTCGCGCTGGAGATGATGGCCGCGGTGGTGGCGATCCTCGCCATCGTTGCGGCCGCCGACTACCTGTTCCAGTACCGCCAGTGGTACGAGCGGCAAAAAATGTCGATGCGCGAGATGAAGGAGGAATACCGGCAGTCGGAAGGCGATCCCGCGGTCAAGGGCAAGATCCGCCAGTTGCGGATGGCGCGGTCGCGCAAGCGCATGATGGCCGAGGTGCCGAAGGCCTCCGTCATCATCACCAACCCGACCCACTACGCCATCGCGCTGCAATACGAGCCCGGTATGAATGCTCCGGTATGCCTCGCCAAAGGCGTCGAAGACACGGCGCTCCGGATCAGGAAAGTGGCGGAGGAACACAATATCCCGGTGGTCGAGAGCCCGCCGCTGGCGCGCGCGCTGTACGCCGTGGTGCAGATCGACGAGGAAATCCCGCCGGAACATTACAAGGCGGTCGCCGAGATCATCGGCTATATCATGAAGCTGCGCCGCTCCGGGCGCGGTTCGGCCGGTTCCCGCTGAATTTGCGGCTGAATCCCCGCTCGCGAATCTGATTACAATCGTGCCCCAAGGCACGGGTAGAAATTGAGCATGGCAACGCAGGATCTCAGCGAACCGGATCGGGCCGTCGTCGATCGCAGCCAGGCCGGCTCGCGCGGTAGCATCGGCATGGTGCTTCTGGTCGCGATTGCGCTGGTCGGCGCGGCGGTGGGCCTGCTGCTGGTCGGCCGCGGTTATGCCGCACCTTATATCCTGGTGCTGCTCGCCTTCCTGGCCACGATCGGCGTGTTCTCGCTGTTTGCGCTGGCCACGGGCATCCTGCGCCTGTCCGGCAAGGAGGCCGACAACCCGGTTCTCAAATCGGTCGCCGACGAGGCGGTCGACGGGCTGCTGGTCACCGACCGGCGCGGCCGGGTGATCTACGCCAACGCCGCCTATCTCTCCCTGACCGGCGCCGAGGGCGCGGGCGACGTCCGCCCGGTCGAACGGGTCTTCATCGGCGATCCGGATGTCTCGGAAGCGGTCTATCGCCTGCTCAAGGCGGCGCGCGAGGGCCGCATCGCGCAGGAGGACGTGCGGGTCGCCGGCCTCAAGGGCCGGCCGGTGCATTGGCTGCGGCTGCGGGTGCGGCCGCTGAAGAGCGGCAGCGACAACGGGCTCACGCTCTGGGTCGTGGTGGACGTGACGCGCGACCGCGAGCGGCAGGAGAACATCTTCCAGGAGTTGCAGCACGCGATCGACTACCTCGATCACGCGCCGGCCGGCTTCTTCTCGGTCGATGCCAACGGCGACATCTCCTATCTCAACGCCACGCTGGCCTCATGGCTCGACCACGATCTCGCGCAGGTCGGCTCCGGCGGTCTCAAGCTCGCCGATATCGTCTCCGGCAACGGCGCAGCGCTGCTCACCACGCTTGCGGCGGCGCCCGGCGAAGTGAAGACCGAGGTGTTCGACATTGACTTCAAGACCCGCGGCGGACGTTCGGTGCCGGTGCGGCTGTTCCACAAGATCGCCTACGGCGCCGATGGCAGGCCGGGCGCGTCGCGCACGCTGGTGCTCAACCGCGCGCGCGGCGAGGCGACCGATCCGCAGCGCGCCGCCGAAGTGCGCTTTATGCGCTTCTTCCAGTCCACCCCGATGGCGATTGCCACGGTGGACAAGGCGGGCCGCATTTCGCGCACCAACACCCTGTTCGCCCGCATGTTCCAGTCGGTGCTCAAGCAAGGCGAGGGTGGCTCGATCCTGTCCGTGGTGTCGGATCGCGACCGCGAGGCGCTGGAGACCGCGATCCGCAACGCCGCCGCACGGCAAAGCGACATCGCGCCGGTCGATACGGCGCTGGCCGGCGGCGACGACCGCTGGGCGCGATTCTATGTATCCGCCGTCGAGGACGACGAGCCGGACGCGGAGTCTGCCATCGTCTATGCGCTGGAAACCACCGGTCAGCGCACGCTGGAGAACCAGGTCAACCAGCGCGCCCGGATGGAATCCGTCGGCCAGCTTGCCGGCGGTATCGCGCATGACTTCAACAACGTGCTGTCCGCCATCATGATGGCGACCGATTTCCTGCTGAACGCGCACAAGCCGACCGATCCGTCGTTCCAGGACATCATGCAGATCAAGCAGAACGCCAACCGGGCGGCGAGCCTGGTGCGTCAACTGCTGGCGTTCTCGCGCCGTCAGACGCTGCGCCCGCAGGTGCTCGATCTCGGCGAGGTGCTGACCGAGCTGAACATGCTGCTGCGCCGGCTGATCGGCGAGAAGGTCGAACTCGGCGTGGTGCACGGCCGCGACCTGTGGCCGGTGAAGGCCGACATTTCCCAACTGGAGCAGGTGATCGTCAATCTCGCGGTCAACGCGCGCGACGCCATGCCGGAGGGCGGCAAGCTTTCGGTGCGAACCGCCAACGTCACCGCCGCCGAATGCGCCAAGTTCGCCCTCAAGGGCATGCCGGACGCCGACTACGTGCTGGTCGAAGTGACGGACACCGGCTCGGGCATTCCGCCGGAGATCATCGACAAGATTTTCGAGCCGTTCTTCTCTACCAAGGAGGTCGGCAAGGGCACCGGACTCGGTCTCTCGACGGTGTACGGCATCGTCAAGCAGACCGGCGGGTTCATCTATCCCGACTCCGTGGTCGGCAAGGGCACCGCGTTCCGCATTTTTCTGCCGCGCCATGTGCCGAGCGCCGACGAGGTCGCGGCGGCGATGCCGCAGACCGAGGCGCCAGGTATCGCCTCCGACAGCATCCTGCCGGTCGGCGCTACACTCGCGCAGCGCGCCGCCACCGACATGACCGGGCAGGGCACCATCCTGCTGGTCGAGGACGAGGAAGGTCTGCGCGCGCTCAACGCCCGGGGCCTCAAGTCGCGCGGCTACAAGGTGATCGAGGCCGGCAACGGCGTCGAGGCGCTGGAGGCGCTGGAGAAGAACGGCGGCGAGGTCGATCTGGTGGTGTCGGACGTGGTCATGCCGGAAATGGACGGCCCGACGCTGCTCAAGGCGCTGCGCAAGCGCAACCCGGAGATCAAGATGATCTTCGTCTCGGGCTACGCCGAGGAGGCGTTCGAGAAGAGCCTCCCGGCCGGTGAGAAGTTCGCCTTCCTGCCCAAACCCTTCACGCTCAAGCAGCTCATCGAGCAGGTGAAGCAGACGATGGCGGGCTAGGCGTTCAGCTCAGCCAATACCGCTATTGCGGCGCTGCTTCGCTGGCCCGTGCGAGGTTTCCGGTCGGCTTCTGGCTCAGCGCATGGCTGCGCCGTGCGATCGCGCTTTCCATGTGCTGGATCATCAGGTTCAGCCGCGCGGCTTCGTCGGCATCGACCTGGCCGCCGACCTGCGCCTTGAAATAGTCGTTGAGAATTTCGTCGCCCTCGCGCTCGATCTGTTCCATTTCGTCATTGTTGGCGGTCTTGCGCACCCGCTCGATCAGCGCGGAAATGCGTTGCATCAGACCGGTGGTGCGGCTGCCGCCGTCGCCGGTGAGGAATTTCCACACGGCCGCCAGGAACGAGCCGAGCGCGCCCATGATGATCGGGCCGTAGAACAGCCAGTCGCCGTACTTGTCCGACCAGGTCTTTTCGCTGCCGTCGAAGAACGCCTTGGCGCCGGGATGGATGGGGATGGCTGCGTTCTTGTCGTCGTCAGGGGCCGCGATCTGGGCCATCAGAGGAGCCTCAGAAATCAATTCGCGGCGCGCCTCCATGATCGCCTTGGCGAGTGCCGAAACGGTGTCCTCGCTCACCTTTACGCCGGCCACGAGGTAGAGCGGAATGCGCAGCGTCGAGATGGAGTCGTCGGGCATCGGCGGCGCGCCCCGCAGCGCGCCTTTGGGCAGGTCGAATGACTCGTAGTATTTGGTTTCCAGCGCGATGGCTTCGGCGGAGTCGATCTCCAGGATCCGGGGCTGGCTCTTGGCGGTGGCGGGGAAGAAGCCGCGCACCAATGCGATGTAGCGTTCGCCGAGCGGCGCGGCGAAGATCGCGGCTTGGTGTTTCTTGGCGCGGCTCGCCTCCGCCACCTGGTCGTAGGGGACATTGACGATCTGTACCGAGCCTTGCGCGAAGCCGTAGCTCTTGACCAGCGTCGCAAGCAGCCGCTGGTTGGTCTCCAGCCCGACCACGCCGACGCTCTTGCCCTTGAGGTCTCCGACCGTCTTGATCGGCGAGTTCGGGGGCACCACGATCATCAGCACCAGGTTGGCCAGTTGCACCACGGTGCGCGCCGCCGCCAGCTCCTCGTTGTCGGATCGCACCACCGCGAGGTCGGCCTCGCCCGCGGCGAACGACTCGGCGGCCGCGACGGGCGAGCCTTTGTCCAAGACGCTGATACGCACCGGTGCCTTGCTTGCCGCTAGACGGCCGCCGATCGCCGTCATCAAGCGGACCGCTTCGCCGTCCAGTGAGCCCACCGCGAGCTTGAGCGTGGTGGGCTTCATCGTCTCTTGCATGGCCTTCAGACCGCCGCCGACGATCGCGGCGAGCACCAGGATGAACGCGGCCATGCGGAGCCATCGGGGCAGCCGGAACGACATCGTCTCTCCTCGCCGAAATGATTAAGAAAATTCGGATGACAGCCGCAATCGCGCAGCCCTGGTCCGAGGCTTCGATGCGATATTCAACATGCTTTCCCGCGTCCGGTCGATAGCGCCGGAGGCACGGAGCACGGAGCCTTGGAGCCGGCCGCCGCAACTGCGGGCCGGCCGAGCCTATTCAGCGGTAGGTGGCGCGGCCCCAGACCGGCTCGGTGGTGGCGTTCGGCAATCTGCGGTCGAACCGGCACTCGTAGGCGATGTAGTCGCCGTACATGCGCCGGATGCTCGTGATCCGCGCATGCTTGCCGTACATGTTGCAGTTGTTGTTGGCGGTGATGAGCGCCATCGCCTCGGCCTCTTGCGACCATGGGATGATGCCGCCGGTGTCGTTGCCCTTGGCGCCCTGCAGGCCGTTCCAGGCGGGGAGCACCAGCGCGACAAATGCCAACAGGGTCAGTCTTGCCAACACGGAAAGCCTCCAGGGCCGGACCACGAATCCAGCGAGCCTAGTGCCGCAGAGCCCACGGCGGAAGGCGGGTCTGTGGATGGAAGTGCGGTCCTGCGGTTTCTATTCCAGGCGGCGGAATTTCTGGGCGCGGCGGCCGAAACCGACCTCGGCGGTGTAGAGATTGCCCTTGGAGTCGATCGCAATGTTGTGCACCCACTTGAACTGGCCGGGCTGGCGGCCGTGGCGGCCCCATTGGGTGAGAACCGCGCCGGTTTCGCGCGACAGCGTCACGATCTGGCCGTTGGCGCCGTCGGCCATGAAGATGAACCGCTGCTGCGGATCCTCCGACAGCACCAGGTCCCACACCGCGCCGTTCTGCAGCGTTTGCGCCTCGACCTTGAACTCCTTCACGTAGCTGCCGTCCTTGCGGAACACCTGGATGCGGTTGTTGGTGCGGTCGCAGACGTAGACCAGCCCGTCGTTCGACAACCGCACACAGTGCACCGGATTGTGGAAGCTGGGCGAGGGCTGTGCTTTCGGATCGTAAGCCGCAAGCTTGTCGTCGTGCGGTGTCTTGGCGCCGCCGGCGCCCCAGTGGCGCTTGTAGGCGCCGGACTTGGAGTCGAACACGACGACACGGCGATTGCCGTAGCCGTCGGCGACATAAACTTCGTTGGCCGCGTCGTCGGTGACCATGTGCGCGGGACGGCCGAGCCGCGTGGTGGACATCGAGCCCTTGGTGCCGTCGTCCTGGCCGACCTGAAGGATGAACTTGCCCTCCGGCGAGAACTGCAGGATCTGGTCGCCCTCGTTGTTGCCGCCGACCCAGACGTTGCCCGACGCATCGACGTGGATGCCGTGCTCGTTCTTCATCCAGGCGTGGCCCTTGTTGGCGCCGCCCCACGAGCCCAGCAGGTTGCCTTCGGTGTCGAACTTGAGAACCGGCGGAGCCGCCACGCAGCACTTGGTCGCCGGCGGGTTCGCCTGCGCGCCCTTTTCATCATCGAGCAAGGTCGCGGGGCGGTGCACGATCCAGATGTGATCGTTCTTGTCGACCGCGATGCCGGACACCTGGCCGAGAATCCAGTTTTCGGGCAGCGGCTTTGGCCAGAACGGCTGCGGCTCGAAGCGAGGCGTCGCGTCCGGCTTGGCGCTCTGCGCCGAGGCGGGGGCAGGTCCACACGCAATCGCCGCGAGAACGGCAAGCGAAGCAAGCCGGAATGTCATGGCGTCCTCCCTGATACCGCTTGGCGTTGCGGCTTGGCCCCGATGGTAGTGAAGGGAGGAATGGTCTTCCAGCAGGGACGAAGGCGCCGCGCGCTATATTTGCCGGGGCGGCGTTTTCACGATCAGCCCGTCGATCTCTTCGGTGACCCGGATCTGGCAGGACAGCCGCGAGTTCGGCTCCAGATCGTGGGCGGTGTCGAGCATGTCGAGTTCTTCCAGCGACTGCGGCGGCAGCCTGTCGAACCACTCCTCATCGACATAGACGTGGCAGGTGGCGCATGAGCACGAACCGCCGCAGGTCGCCAGGATGCCGGGCACGTCGTTGTTGATGGCGGTTTCCATCACGGTCGCGCCGAGGTCGCCCTCTACGGTGCGCTCGGTCCCGTCCTGGTCGATGAAGGTGATCTTCGGCATGCGGCGCCTATAGGCCAAGCGCGCGGCGTTCCGTCAACCCACCCCTTGACCATCCACCCGTCGCGGCGCGACCGTGTGTCTTTCCATCGGCCGCCAGAGCCGGGGAGCAGGGAGGTCACCAATGCTGCAATCGACGATGCGTCGCCTGTCCGCAGCCTGCAATTGCTGCACCCAGCCGTTTGCCGCAACGGACGTCAGCCGCCGCCAGTTCCTGGCCGGGGGGACTGCCGCCGTCGCGCTCGGGGCCGCCGGGTTTGCGCCGAAGGTGTTCGCGCAGGCCAAGCCGCACCGCATCGACGTGCACCATCACATCGTGCCGCCGACCTGGCTCAACGCCATGGACATCATCGGCCGCACCAATCCGCCGCTGCAGCACTGGTCGGTGCAGAAAACCATCGACGACATGGACAAGGGCGGCGTTGCGACGTCGATCACGTCTCCTACCGCGCCGCAGGTTTCCTCGCTCGGCATTCCGGTCGCGGTGAAAATCGCGCGCGAGTCGAACGAATACGCGAAAAAGATGGAATCCGATCACAAAGGCCGGTTCGGCACATTCGCCATGCTGCCGCTGCCGCATATCGACCAAACCCTGAAGGAGATCGAGTACGCCTTCGACACGCTCAAGGTCGACGGCGTCGGCATCTTGACCAACTACGGCGACAAATGGCTGGGCTATTCCTATTTCGATCCGGTCTGGGCGGAGCTCAACCGCCGCAAGGCGACGATCTACACCCACCCGAATGACGCCAGTTGCTGCATCAACCTTGTGCAGGGCGTTCCGCAATCGGCGATCGAGTGGGGAACCGACACCACGCGCAGCATCGCCAATCTGATCTTCAGCGGCTCGTCGCAGAAATTCCCCGACATCAACTGGATCTTCTCGCACGGCGGCGGTGCGCTGGTGTCGTTCTCGGAGCGGTTCCTGATCCAGATGGTGTCGACGCCGCCCTATAGGGGGAAGTTCACCCGCGAGAGTGTGGAGAAAGAGCTGCATCGTTTTCACTACGATACGGCACAGGTCGCAAATTCGGTGGCACTCGGCGCGCTGTCGAAGCTCGTGCCAGTCTCGCAGATCGTATACGGCACCGACTTTCCGTATCGTACCGCGGCGGATCACACCAAGGGGCTCACGGCATTCTTCAACGCCGAGGACCTCAAGAAGGTGGACCGTGACAACGCGCTGCGGCTGCTGCCGCGGTGGCGCGCGGCCTGATCCCGGCAGAAGCGTCAAACGCTGCGGCCTCGCGTCCGGTGGAACCCGGCGCGAGGCCGTTTTCTTATGAAAACGCGCCTTCGCGCGCGAAAAAGATTACCGCAATCCTAACGGCCGCCGTCCGGATTTCTTAACCGGGTGTACCTAAAAACGGGAAGGGGCTGGGGCCGGCGGCGCATCTGGTGCGTTGCCGCCTGAGGAATCTCGGGAACTGCGTCTTCATGGCCGAATGGAATAACCTCCTTCTCCTGCTGGGCGACGCCGTCATCTATTTTGCCGTGCTTGCGGGGCTGTTCCGTGCCCGCAAACGGCTCGGCATCGGCGCGTTCTTCTGCGCGCTCGGCGTGATGCACTTCATCGAGACCTATCTCGCGAGTGTGTTCTACGTGTCGTTGCCGCTCGGCATCGTGACGTCGCCGGGATCGAGCGTGCTGTTCACCGGCAAGCTGCTGTTGCTGCTGCTGGTCTATATCCGCGAGGACGCGGTGGTGGTGCGCCAGCCGATCTACGGCCTCCTGTTCGGCAATCTGCTGATGGTGGCGCTCGCGATGCTGATGCGCCACCACACGCCGATGGCGCTGGCGCCGGGCCATGTCATCGATTTCGGCTTCCTCGACACCATGGGCTCGCTGATGGTGTGGGGGACCGTGCTGCTGTTCGTCGATTGCATTCTGATCATCCTGATCTATGAGCGCACGCGCTCGTGGCTGGCGGACAGCATCTTCCTGCGGCTCGCGGTGGCGGGCGCGGCGGTGCTCACGTTCGACCAGGTGTTCTTCTATGCGGCGCTGCATATCCTGACGGGCGCGCCGCCGTCGGTGCTGGTCGGCGGCTGGCTCGCCAAGATGATGTCGGTGTCGGTCTATGCGGTGCTGGTGGGCTGCTATCTGTGCTGGTTCGAGCGGCCCAGCGTCAAACGCCGCAGCGCGCCGCGCATCTCCGACGTGTTCGACACCTTGACGTACCGCGAGCGCTACGAAGACCTGCTGGCGCGCACCGGCCGCGACGCGCTGACCGGCGTGTTCGACCGCGGCCGGCTGGAGACGCAGGGGCGCGCCATGATTGAGGACGCCATCGGGACCGGGCGGCCGGTCAGCCTGCTGCTCGTCGATATCGACCATTTCAAGAGCTTCAACGACCGCTTCGGCCATGCCGCGGGCGACACCGTGCTCAAGCGCATCTCGCGCGACATCATGGCGACGGTGCGCGCCACCGATCAGGTCTACCGCTTCGGCGGCGAGGAGTTCGTGCTGATCTGCGACGGCCTCTCGGCCGGGCCCGCGCTGGCGCTTGGCGAACGGGTGCGGCGCGAGATCGCCGGCGGCGCGGAGGGCGGCGAGCGCGTCACGGTGAGCGTCGGAATTTCCACCTGCGACTCCCGTGCGGCGAATTACGACGCGATGTTCCAGGTCGCCGACCAGCGATTGTACCAGGCCAAGGCGGCGGGCCGGAACTGCGCGATCGGCGAGCGCGTTGCCTCAGCGGGAACGCCGGTCCGGCTCGCTCACGTAAGCTGAGCGCCGGCACTTCTCATTGTTGTCACAATAAAGTCACCGCCCGGGAATGATCCGGCCGCTAGTGTTGTTTTCATCGTATCCGGCCGCCTTTATCCGCGCCGCTCATCGGAGGCTTTGAATGACTGTGACCATCCGTGCTTCGCTTCTGGCGTCCGCCGCGCTGCTGGCCTTCGGCTTCGCAGCGCCCGCGCAGGCCCAGTCGGCCAACATGACCTTCTTCATCACCAGCGACGGCCCGGGCAAGGGCGGCGACCTCGGCGGCTTGGCCGGCGCCGACGCGCATTGCGCCAAGCTCGCGGCTGCCGCGGGTTCCACCGGCAAGACCTGGCGCGCCTATCTCAGCACCCAGGGCGCGGGCGCCGAGAACGCCAAGGACCGCATCGGCAAGGGCCCGTGGCAGAACGCCAAGGGCGTGGTGGTCGCGGCCAGCGTGGCCGACCTGCACAGCGCCAGCAACAAGCTCAACAAGGAAAACTCGCTGAGCGAGAAGGGCGCCGTGATCAACGGCCGCGGCGACACGCCGAACCGCCACGACATCCTCACCGGCTCGCAGAGCGACGGCACGGCGTTTGCGGCCGGCGAAGACCGCACCTGCGGCAACTGGACCAGCAGTACCACCGGCGCCGCGATGGTCGGCCATCACGACCGGATCGGCCTCAACGATTCGGCGCCGATGCTGTCGTGGAACACGTCGCATCCGTCGCGCGGAGCCGGCGGCGGCTGCACGCAGGCAGATTTCAAGAGCACCGGCGGCGACGGACTGCTGTACTGCTTCGCCGCCAACTGATCGGCGCATCTACACAACGAAGCGGCCGGGCGATCGGCCCGGCCGTTTGCTTTTCACCCCGCGGCCGGCGGCGTCGGCGCTTTGCGGGTCTCGTTCCAGAGCAGGAACAGGCCGGACCCGACCACCACCGCCGAGCCCGCCACCAGTGCGATGGTCGGCACGTCGCCCCAGATCGCGAAGCCGAGCATCGCGGCCCACACCAGCGACAGATAGTTGAACGGCACGACCGCTGCGGTCGGCGCCATGTGGATGGCGCGCGTCCACCAGTATTGCGCGATGCCGTTGCCCGCGCCGTTGAGCAGCAGCCACAGCGTGTCGATCGCGGTCGGCATCACGAACGCGTATCCGAGCGACAGGCCGAACGTCACCGTGAGGATGGCGAGCTGATACATGGTCAGCGTGCCGGCCGACTCGGTGGTGGTCATGCCGCGCACGCCCGCGGTCACGGTGCCGAACAGGATAGCGTTGGCGAGCGCGAACAGCGCGCCGATCTGGAACGTTTCGGCGCCCGGGTTGGTGACGATCAGCACCCCGAGAAAACCGACAGCCAGCGCCGCGGCCCGCGCCGGGCCGACCGCTTCCTTGAGGAAGATCGCGGAGGCCAGCGTGGCGAACAGCGGGGAGGAGAAGTTGATCGCGGTCGCGCTGGCGAGCGGCATCATGCTGAAGGCGATCAGCAGCAGGGTCTGCGACGTGGTTTGTGAAACGCCGCGCAGCAGATGCGCGCCGGGCCGCGCCGTGCGGAACACGGCCATTCCGTAGATCGGCACGATGAACATCGCGCAGGCGATCAATCCGCCGAACGCGCGGGCGAACAGCACCTCGCCAACCGGATAGGTCTCGACCAGCCACTTCGATCCCGCGCTGGTGAGGGCGAACAGGATGCCCGAGGCCACCATGTAACCGATCGCCAGGGGGATGCGCTCTTGCCGGCCGGCCATGACTCGTTGCGCTTTTTTGATGGCTGCGCAGGGTGCGGACCACGCTTCGCGTAGCATGCTCCGTTGCCGCAGGGCAGCGGCATTTCCGAATGGCATTCGCGCGGCGGCCTACGTTGATCGCATCCTCAAGGGTGAGAAGCCCAGCGACCTTCCGGTGCAGGCCCCCATCAAATATGAGTTGGCGATCAACCTCAAAACCGCGCGAGCGCTTGGCCTCACCGTGCCAGCGTCGCTGCTCGCCCGCGCCGACGAGGTAATCGAGTGAGGCTTGGCTAAAGGCAGGGCTTGGCGGTCACACGACCTTCAGATTTTCCGCCGATGTTTTGCCTTTGTTGGGTACTTCTTCGTACTCAACGGTCTGCCCCTCATTGAGGGTGCTTAAGCCGGCCTTTTCAACTGCCGAGATGTGAACGAAAACGTCCTTCCCGCCCCCGCCCGCCGGTTGGATAAATCCGTACCCTTTGGTCGGGTTGAACCACTTCACAGTGCCCTTGGCCATACTCTAACTCCGATGTTGACGTGAGAAGATACGGCCAATGCGCAACAATGCCAACAGCCCCGCTGGGTTTACTGAAATGCCGCTCGCCCACGCTTACGAGGTGATCGAATGACGCGGCTGATGTCGGCTTTGGCACCAAGCGGACATGTCCAGTCCACCAAATGTCCGTTTTCGCGGCTAGAACGGAGGCGCCGCACGGCCTATTTTCGAGTACACGCCCTAAGCTGGGGCGGGGCAGACCATCGATGCTTGGAGAACGAAGCATGCGCCCCCTGATGATCGGTTGTTTTTTGGCCGTGAGCATCGCGGTGCCGGCGTCCGCGCAGGTGCTCAAGGAGGAGCCGCCGATGGGCAAGCTGATGCCCGGCGTGAAGGTGCTGGTCGACAACGGCAAGTGTCCCAGCGGTCAGGTTTTGGAAGTCACCGGCGGCGATCACCGCAAGGTCGGCGGCAAGCAGCAGGCCGAGCGGTCCCGGCGCTGCGTTCCGCGCTGAAGCGCGAGGAAACGCCTCGGCGCTGCAAGGCGCTGGATGCCTGAACGGAACCCGGACTTTTTTGGTCTGCTCTCAAGTCGAAGCGGCCTGACGCCGCTAGGCCCGCTTGCGCCGGCGTGACGCGGCCTTGCGCTTGTCCGCCCGCAGCTTCGCAGCGGCCCGTTGCCGTCTTGCCTGGCGCTTCTTGCTGGCAAGCCGCTCGCGGGCGCGGCGCAGCGTGCAGGTGACGCACTTGCACTTTCTCTTGCCGATGTAGGCGTCGTAATAGTCCTTGCCGTAGTGGTAGGTGATCTCGTCGCCGGCCTCGATGTTTCGCACCGACTTGATGAACACCTGGCCCCGGTAGATCAGCGACTCGGAGTTGGGCCGGCAGGAGTGGTTGGCGTAGCGCGCGACGTTGGCGCGGGTTGAGCCGTCCAGCGTGTATTTCTTGTTTAACTCGTACATGTAGCGGGCGCCCTTGTTCTCCAGGCGCTCTGCGACGTCATTGGGGATCGTTCGCCCGATGTAGCGGACGATGCGGGTTCGCTTCTTGATGGGCTTGGTGGCGAACAAGCCGAGGCCGGTTTTGGCGCGGCCGATACGGAACGGGCGGCGGGACATGCGCCTGGATTTACATGCCGATTCGCAATCGTTCAAACCCGGGATGTGTGCAAGTCCGGCCATGCCGCCGCGCCGGGCTTAACCATCCCCGCACGTTAACAATGAAATGGCGGCGCGGCCGCCCTAGCTTGCGGCCCACGGATGCGGCGCGGAACGAGGATCGACCGATGAAGACGGTATTTCTGCTTTTGATGGCGATGCTCGTCATCAAGACGACCAGTGCGCAGGGCCAGGATGTCTGCTCGAAGTCCTATATCTCTTGCGTGGACCAGTGCGTTGCCAAGCCGTCTGCTTCGCTGCAGGGCACCTGCATCGAGTCCTGCCAGAGCCAGAACAACGTTTGCGCGGCCAAGGTGTACGGCGGCGAGAACATGAACACCGCCAAGACCGTGACTCCTGAGGAAGCCGCCGAACGCGATCAGGCGAAGGCCAAAGCTGCCGCCAAGCCCAAGGCCGCCAAACCTGCAGCCCCGGCCCGCCAGATGGCTGCCCCGGCGCGTCAGGACAGCCGTCCGCAGTAGGCGGGTTCACCCGTCCACGGGCTGCTTCGTCGGAGCCAAACTCTTTGGAGCCATGCCCGGCGGGCGCAACAGCGCCGCGTCAGGACATGTCGGCTTAACCGTCCTGCTGATATAATCCATGCTTCGTGACGCGCCCGGCCGGGCGGCGTCGATCGGAGCGGCGATGCGGTTTCAGAGACTCGATGTGCTGGTCGCGCTGGTGCTGCTGGGCGCCGGATTGATCATTGCCGAGACCGCCGCGGTGGCGCAGGGCGCCTCGCCGCTGACCTTCCTGGAAGGCGTCTACAAGGTCTATCGCAACAACAGCAACGCCAAGGGCATCGACTACAGCAAGCCCGACGTGATCCGGCGCTATTTCGCGCCGCCGCTGGCCAAGGCGATCCTCAAGGACTTTGCCGAAGCCAAGAAGAAGGACGAGGTGCCGCAGCTCAACGGCGACCCCTTCATCGACGCGCAGGACTGGGAAATCGCCGACCTGAAGTTGGACGTGAAGGACGCCAGCCGCCGCAAGGCCACCGGCGTCGTCAGCTTCACCAATGCGAAGCAGCCGCGCACGATCACGCTCGACTTGGTCAAGACCGGCGACGGCTGGCGGATCGCCGAGATCAAGGCGCCGAGCGGCTCGCTGAAAGAGCAGTTCAAGGTCAAGTAACGAGCGTCAGCGAGCTCTCGACCGGCACCGGCTGTTGCAGCGTGGCGATGCCGGGACACCCGGCCAGCGCCAGCCGCTCGACTTCGCGCAGCCTTTCCAGCGGTGCGCTGCTCTTCACTGCGATGGCGATCGTCACCTTCTGGAAGCCGGAGAACGGCGCATCCGGCATCATGTGGCCGCGCACGTCGAATTCGGTGCGCGCGACCGCCTCGAAGCTCTCGTAGTCCACGCCGAGCTTCGCCGCGTAAAACGCGAACACCGCGGCGTAGCAGCCGACCGCGCCCGACAGCAGGTACTCCAGCGGCGTCGGCGCATCGGCCAATCCGCCGACGTGCTTGGGCTCGCTGATCACGAAGCTCTGCTTGCTGTTGCGGGTCTCGACCCGCTCGTTGAGGTTGCCGGTCGAGGTGACTTTGATCTCCAGCGAGGACTTGGGGCCTTCCGGCGCGCGCTTGTCCGGATCGGCGCGGTAGCGCGCCTCGCGCGCCAGCGTGACGGACTTCAGCTCCGGGAAGCAGTCGCAGACGGCCATGATCTTGATTTCCTGTTTACAGGGCAGGGGTGCCGCGACATTCTGCGTCGCCATGCTCCGCCTTGTCGCGTTTTTTCTGTTCGTGCTCGCCGCGGGTCCTGCGCAGGCGCAGGGCCGAGCGCGGCTCGATTCCATCACCGTGCACGCCTTCCTCACCAAGTCCGGCACGCTGTCGGAGGATCTGGAGACGATCGAAGGCTTCGGCGCGCGCAACTTCAGCATCCAGGGCAAGGGCATCGCCGACGGCGAGCGGTTCTACGCCATCCTCATCAAGGTGAAGCTCACAGCGCCGAAGGAAATCTTCGCCAAGGGTCCGCAGGCCGAGATCGTGGTGACGGACCGGCGCACCAAGAAGGTGATCAAGCGCGAGCGCATCGCCGATCTTTATATCGGCGACCACGGCTGGACCATTCAGCCGGTGTTCGTGCCGGACGCCGCCTGCGGGCCGTTCGAGATCGTGGTGACCGGTGGCGGACGCAAGCTGACGCGGGCGGTCGAAACCACCTGCGGCGAGTGAGAGCAAGGCGCAAGCCTCGCGCTCAGAATCCCCAGATCATCACCGCGCCCGCGAACATCAGCGTGTTGGCAATGCCGAGCACGGTCGGCACGCTGACGAAGATGCCGGCGAGCCCGAGCCGCCGGTTCTTCACCGCCAGCACGATCGCTCCGACCGCCAGCACCGGGTAGATCGCGCGCCGGGCGAACAGGAACATCCCCGGCAGGTCGGCCGACAGCTCCATGCCGTGAATGGCGATCGACGGCAGTTCGGTGATCCAGGCCACCACCATCGCCGCCGCGAGAGCCACGATGGCATGGCGCAGCTCGTGCCGGATCGCGAACCAGAGCGCAGCACCCGCGAGAAACGGCGCGATGGCGAGTTGTGCCTTGTTCAAGGTCTGCGCCGCCGCCACCAGCGGAGTCTGGTCGCCGTAGTCGTAGAAGATCGCGGGCACGCTCGACAGCGCGACCAGCGTGTCGAGCAAGGCGACCGCGATCAGCAGTACCCGCAGCCAGCGCGGCGCGGACGGGGCGGGGGAGGCGGCGAGCGTCATGGGCGCGAGTGTCATGGGGGCGCGAAAGTCATGGGCCGGAGTGTTTCATGTTCGGCAAGCGGTGCAAGCGGGGATGTCGTGCTCAGAACCCGCGGATCAGCATCGCCGCCACGAACGCGAGCAGCGGCGCCCAATAGACCGCGGGCGCCACGGCCAGCAGGATTCCCGCAAGTCCCAGGCGGCGGCCCATCGCGGCCAGCGCCAGCGCCGCAAGCGTAATGAGCGGCGCGAACACCGCCATGCAGAGGCCGGACAGGATGTCGAACCAGCGGCCGCTGAAATCGATCATCTTGTGGAGCGGGAACGGCAGCTCGATGTAGAAATACGCAAGCTCGATGGTGGCTGCGATGGCGATGACGACGCGGAGCATGAGGGCCTTTCTGCGGGCTCGCCGATCATGCGGCAGCGCGTGGAAAGGGGCCAGCCCAGGCCATCGGCCGGGTGCGATCGGAACGAAACCGGCTGGCAGTTGCCGGTACGGCGCGCTTGGAATGGGCTAGGCTCACCGGGCCTGCAGCGTTTGTATCTGCCGCCCGGGGGGAGCGTATGGCGCGTTTCGCATGGACAATGACAGCGGTGGCGCTGGCCGCAACGCTGGCCGCGCCGGATCGCGCGCAGGCCGCCGGCTCCGCCTATCAGGTCGACACCGGGGTGATCTCGTCGCCCGGCTCCTGCAAGGTCGATTCCTGGGTGTCGTTCGCGGCCAGCGGCGATTTCTTCTCGGCCGCGACGCCGTCCTGCGTGTTCGATATCGGCCGGCCGGTCGAGTTCAGTACGCAGTTCAGCCGCTTCCGCTCCGATGGCGAATGGATCACCGCGGCGCAGCCTAAGATCAAGACCAACATCGTGCCCGGCGGCGCGGTCGGCGAGTGGAGCGTCGCGGTCGCGGCCAGCGCGGCCTACGACGCCACCGCGCGCGAGCTTGCGGGCTTCAGCTTCACCGTGCCGGCAACGCTGCGCTTGACGCAGAACGCCCGCGTCAACCTCAACGCCGGTTATCTGCGGGGCTTAAGCCCCGGCCGCGACTTCTTCACCTATGGCGCGGGGTTCGATCTTCGCACCCCGGACAACGTCTGGACCGTGACCGGCGAGGTGTTCGGCGCGCTGGCCCAGGCGCAGACGTTCGACGCGCGCGGCGAATTGCAGCCGCGCTGGCAGCTCGGCCTGCGCTGGCGTCCGGTGGACGAGTTCAACGTCGACCTGATCTACGGCCGCAACCTGCTGGGCGAGAGCTCGAACTGGATCACGGTTGCCACCACCGTGCGGTTCAAGGTGCCGAAGTAGGGCGCATCCGGCGCTCGCGTCACGCGTTCGCCAGCCGCACGATGTCCTTCACCTCGAGGATCTGCTTCGGTGAGCCCTTGATGGCGGCGTTGATCATGGCGCGCCCGACCTCCTCCAGGGTGCAGAAGCCCGCGGGATACACCGCACGCCCGATCGGATAGGTCCAGGCGAACAGCCGGTAAATGCTCTTCAAGTTTCGCTGGCCGGGCGTGGCCTTCATGAAGCCCGGCCGGAACATGTACGAGCGCTTGAACAGCCGCATCAGCGCGTTCTCGGTGGCGCCCTTGACGCGCGCCCAGGCGAGCCGGCCCTGCTCGCTGCTGTCGGTGCCCATGCCGGTGAGGTAGCAGAACGTCATGTCCGGGTTCAGCTTGGCGAGGAGCCGCGCGGCGTTCAGCGTGAGGTCGTGGGTGATGCGCTTGTAGTCGTCTTTGTTCACCCTGGCCGACGACACGCCGAGCAGGCGTCGATGCCGTTCAGCTGCGGCTCGAGGGGCGACCAGTCGAACAGATCGGCCTGCACGATCTCGCGCAGCTTCGGGTGCGTGCGGCCGCCCGGCTTGCGGTTGACGACCAGAACCTGCGCGACGTCCGGATGGTCCAGGCATTCGAGCAGCACGCCTTCACCCACCATGCCAGTGGCGCCCGTGATGATGACATTGATCGACATGGGAGCAGGGTGACAGGTTGTGGTGGCGGGCGGCAAGCCTTGCCGCGCGATGCATTGCATCGGCATGGCCGCGCTTGACCCGGTGCGCCGTCTCCGCGAACAATCGTTGCAACGGCTGGCCGTCCGGCATGGCATCAGCGGGGAGTTCAAGTCCGTCATGGTTCAAGCGATCAAGCTTTCACTTGTTGCGTTGCTGCTCGCGTCGGGCGCGGCCTTCGCGCAGACCGCCGCCGAAGCTCTGAAATCCGAGCCGCCGAAGGCCGCCGCAGCGCCGAAGCCTCCCGCCTACGAGCCGCAGGTCGGCCAGGAGGGCAAGGACGTCATCTGGGTGCCGACGCCGGAGGAAACCGTCACCCGCATGCTCGACATGGCCGGCGCCAAGAAGGGCGACGTCGTGATCGACCTCGGCTCGGGCGACGGCCGCACCGTCATCACCGCGGCCAAGCGCGGCATTCCGGCGCTCGGCGTCGAATTCAATCCGAAGATGGTCGAGCTGTCGCGCGCCAACGCGGAGAAGGAGGGCGTCGCAACGCTCGCGACATTCATCCAGGACGACATCTTCAAGACCGATTTCTCCAAGGCCACCGTGCTCACCATGTATCTCTTGCCACGGCTCAACATGCGGCTGCGCCCGACCATCCTGAAGATGAAGCCCGGCACGCGTGTGGTGTCGCATGCCTTCAACATGGAGGACTGGGAGGCGGACAACGCGTTCGACTCCAAGGGCGAGCATTGCAAGGAGCACTGCTCGGGCTATTTCTGGGTGGTGCCGGCCAACGCCAGAGGCGGGTGGCGCATCCGCCAGGGCACGCTGAAGCTCGAGCAGAAATTCCAGAAGCTCACCGGCACGCTGACGGCGCGCGGCAAGGCGCTGAAGATCGAGGACGGCCGCCTGCGCGGCGAGGAGATCGCGTTCACCGCGGGCGGGGTGAAGTACGCAGGCACGGTGAAGGGCACGCGGATGAGCGTGAAGGAGGAGAAGGAGGCGGCGGCGAAATAGAGTTGGCAATGGCGGCGGGGATTGTAGCCCGCATGGAGCGCAGCGGAATGCGGGGTCGAAGGAGAGGCCAGTCCCGGATTTCGCTACGCTCATCCGGGCTACGCTTACTGTGGTGAAAAAAGACGTGGATGCCCGCGACATAGGCGAGCGAAGCGACGCCGTCCTTCGGACGGCTATGCGCGGGCACGACGGTGCCCGTAGGATGGGTTGAGCCGAAGGCGAAACCCATCCTTGCGGATTGACCTTCGATAGGAGGAGCCTGCGTGCCGATATTCCTCGATAGACACAACCTCACAGGCCTCAGCGCCGCCGATATCGCCGAGGCTCACCGCAAGGATCTGGAGGTCCAGGAACGATATGGCGTTCGGTTCCTGACCTATTGGTTCGACGAGGCGCGCGGCACCGGCTTCTGCCTGATCGACGCGCCCAACATCGAGACGGCCATGCGGGTTCATGACGAGGCGCACGGCGACGTGGCGAAGGATGTGATCGAGGTCGATCTGTCGGCGGTGCAGGCCTTCCTGGGGCGCATCGCCGATCCGGAGCCGAAAACCCCGGCTGGCAAGCCCGCTATCGACCGCGCCTTGCGCGCCATCATGTTCACCGACATCGTCGACTCCACGGGAATGACGCACCGGCTGGGCGATGAACGCGCGGTGGAAATGGTGCGCGCCCACGACGCGCTGGTGCAGCGCGCGCTGAAGGACAATGGTGGACGCATGGTGAAGCACACCGGCGACGGCATCATGGCCTCGTTCGACGACATGAATGCTTCGGTCGTGTGCGCCCGTGCCATTCAGCAGGCGTTCGCCGCCTTCAACGCATCGAGCAAGGAGGCGCTTCGCGTCCGGATCGGCATCGACGCCGGCGAGCCGGTGTCCGACAGCAACGATCTGTTCGGCGCGACCGTCCAGATGGCGGCGCGGCTGTGCCAGATGGCCGACCCCGATGCCATCATGATTTCCAGCACGCTGCAGGAGAATGTGAGCGGTGTGCAGGCGGCGAGCCGGGGTCAGCACCGGCTGAAGGGCTTTGCGGCGACGGTCGACGTTTACAGCGTGGAGTGGCGTTGATTGGTGACGCGCGTGTTGCGGCGAGCGGGGATAGAAGCGCGTAGCCCGGATGAGCGAAGCGACATCCCGGTGGCTTGCTGAGCGGCAATGGCCGCCGCGTGTCCCGGGCGCAGCGCAGCACAAGCAAAGCGCACCGTTCGCAAGCGCTCATGCTGCACCGCGTGCGGGACACAGGCGCAGCGACAGAGACCGGGGATAGAAGCAAACCGCGTGCTATCCCCGCGGGGATAGACCGGCACCCGCGAAAAATAAAAATCACCCCAACTTATCCCCGCCCGCTTGCGCGCCCTCATATTGCGCGCAGGCCCATCCGACCGAGGGCGTTTCGCGAACGTCGGCGAGCGGGATGGGAGAGCGGTGGCCTGGGAATGCGAAATGAGGGGTGCAGAACGTACACCCCGCCCAGGCGGCCCAAGCCGTGAGGTCCTGGTGCGACAGCTTCGCATCACCGGGTCCTTGGAGGCGATCGCCGTAACCCCGCACCAACGGGCAGGCGGTCGCAGCGGCCCATAGCGGTGGATAACAAAGTCCGTCCACCGGGGGTCTCACGGAGCAAGCCTCAAACACCGCGCGCGGGACGCCGGACGAACGGCGGACTTGCGGCACTCACACTTCCGGATGCCTCGATGTCGCGAGATGTCGAGGCCCGCGGGTCCCACGGGACCCCGGTGTCCCGCGCCCCTCGGACTTGTTCGGGACGGCGCCACGAAATGGCAAGACAGGCGTGCCCGGCGCCTTCACAAATCCGGGCGGCGGAGCGTTGGCTTGAGGCGAGGTTGGGCTGTTTGACAATTGAATCGGAGGAAGGGATGCGCGCGTTTGCGCGTTGCAGGACCCGGGAACGTCGAAATCGTTATTGGACATTATCTCATTTTTGAGATAAGCATCTCCGGTGCGTTGGGTCTTTCAAACTCTCGATGTTGCCGTCGATCGGGAAATCGCGGCTCTGCCGGCGGATATGCAAGGCCGGTTCCTGCGCTTCGCGGAGATCATCCAGCAGGCCGGCTTCGAAGCTTTGCCGCGCGAGGCCGTCAAACATCTCGAAGGCAAGCTGTGGGAGCTTCGCATCTCGGGCCGGGACGGCATCTCGCGCGCCATCTATGTGACGGCTGCGGGCCGCCGGGTGGTCGTTTTGCGGGTCTTCATCAAGAAGACACAGAAGACGCCGCCTCGTGAACTCGAAATCGCCCGGCAGCGGGCCAAGGAGGTTTTATGACAAAGCTGAAGAACCTGAAGGCGCGGTTGCTGAAGGACCCGGAGGTTCGCAGGCACTACGACGCCATGGAGGAGGAGTTTGCGCTGATGGCCGCGGTGGCGAAGGCGCGTGCCCGTTCGGGATTGAGTCAGGCGCAACTGGCGAAGAAGATGAAGACGACGCAAAGCACGATCGCGCGGCTTGAAAGCGGCCGTGGCATGCCCTCGACGCGCACGCTCGGCCGGTTCGCGAAGGCGACGGGGCATAAGCTGAAGATCAGCTTCGAGCCGGTGCGGGCGAAGGGATGAGTTCGTGGGTTTGTAGCCCGGATGGAGCGCAGCGCAATCCGGGCTACACTTGCTGTAGCCCTGCGCGGGATTGCAATTATACATTAATTGGTATATTTGTATGAACGATGCCCTCAAGGCCATGTTTTGGGTCGGGTCGAGCCGCCGCGATCTGCGTGCCCTGCCGCAGCAGGTTCGCTACGACATCGGCAAGGCGCTGTATGCCGCGCAGCTTGGCGAAACCGATCCGACGGCCAAGGCGCTGAAAGGTTTCGGCGGGGCGCGCGTGATGGAGATCGTGGATCGATATCGGAGCGACGCTTACCGGGCGGTCTATACGGCGCAATTCGAGGATGCGGTCTACGTGCTGCACGTCTTCCAGAAGAAATCGAAGTCGGGTATCGCGACGCCCAAGCCGGACATGGACCTGATCCGGGAGCGCTACGCCGAGGCGCAGCGCCACCACAAGGAAAGGCAGAACTAAATGGCCAAACGGAAAGCGCGGATCGAAAAGGGCAGCGGCAATGTGTTCGCCGACCTCGGCCTGCCGAATCCCGAGCAGGAGCTGTTGAAGGCCAATCTGACGCTGCAAATCTACAAGGCCGTCAAGGCGCGCGGCCTCACGCAGGCGCAGGCGGGCGAAATCCTCGGCATCAAGCAGCCGCACGTCTCGGCCCTGATGAGAAACCGCGCCGGGAATTTCTCGGTCGGGCGGCTGATGGAGTTTCTCAACCGCCTCGGCCATGACGTGCGGATTACGGTGAAGCCGACGCGGAAGGCGAGGGGTGAGATGGCGGTGGTGATGGGGTGAGGGAGGCGTAGCCCGGATCAAGCGCAGCGCAATCCGGGATACTGCTCGTTGAATGTCCCGGATTTCGCTTCGCTCCATCAGGGCAACGCTTGCTGGCCAAATCGAAGCAGCGAGACAGACATTTCGCGTGTTGCGGGATCTATTTCGTCGGGGAGGCAATATTGGACGTGGAAATTCTGAAGGCGGAGCTGACAAGAATTGCATCGCCTTCGAGCGAGATATTGACAAAGGTGCAGTCAAAATACGCGCGGTTGCCGCCGGGGGCGATTGAAGGCTTCGTCGTTTCTGAACTCGCTTACATCCTCATGGAAGTGATGCAACACGATCCTGGCCTTAAAGGCCTTATGATTCGTCATGGAAACGGTGCGAGCAATTTCGGGTTGAGTGCCAGCCAGCATTTAGTCAGGTGCGCCCTCAGAGGCAGTTTCGATGCCGGACTCGAGTGGTTCGAAAAGATTCATTCTCTTAAATCAGCCAACGTACTGGAAGTTTTGCCTCTTTGGGGCGTTGAGATCGAAACGAATATTAGATTGTTTGAGAATGTCGATTTGGTCACATTCAAATCTCTTCCTGATTCGTCGCAAAAGACAACTTTACTTGCTCCCGACTTTGCGCAGCAATCTTACAGGCCTCCGTATGCTTGGACTCCTCCATCCTCTGCATTGGTTGCCACATGGGCCGTTAGTCCGCTCTACTATCAAGGCGATCCCGATACCAGTTTGCTTCAGGCAGGGGACTCGAATTTGTTGCGGCAGATTCGTCTGTGCCTTTCCACCGTAGCGCCAAGCTGTATCGTCCCTACAATCAGTTGGTTTCAATATGAGGACGCTGACCTCAACTTCTCACTCCTCGGCGCGGGCTATTCGATTCCATTTATGGAAATTCAGCCAACGCAGATTCGCTCTTTCGGCGTTTTTTCCTCTGAGGAAGCGATCAGCTTGGTGTCGAAGTATTTATTGATAGGAGGAGAAACGAAATCGCGGATAAATCGCGCCCTTGACAGGTTTGACCGCGCAATGCGGCGCCATCAACCGGAGGACACAGCCGTTGAATTGGCAATAGCATTGGAGTCTCTTCTGAGTGACGAAGGGGGCGAATTGACATGGAAAATTGGATTGCGGTCCGCACTCTTACTTGCGGGGTCAAAGGAAGAAAAAATAGCTGCACGAAAAATTGTTCGTGGTGTTTATCGGTTAAGAGGCAAGGTCGTTCATACAGGTTCGGCACAGCAAGAAATTAAGGTGCAAGGCCTCGGCAATATGAGTACGCAAGAACTGGTTGCAAAGGGTGTGGTCACCACCGCGTCGGTTCTGAAGTCCGTAATAAGAAGGGGTAAATTGCCAAACTGGTTCGAAGAAGAAATTGGCCATTGAGCTTGTTCCTTCGGCGCTTTACCAATCAAGTCGATCTTTACTCAATCATGGTTTTCACATGAACGCCCCAACCCAAATCGTCCCGCCCTACAAACACACACCTCTCTTTCCTTTGGGCAAGGACACCACCACCTACCGCAAGCTCACATCGTCCGGCGTGCGCGTGGAAACGATCATGGGCCGCGACATGCTGGTGGTGGAGCGCGAGGCGATGCGCGCGCTGGCCGAGGCCGCGTTCATCGACATCTCGCATCTGCTGCGCCCCGCGCACCTGAAAAGCCTCAAGTCGATCGTCGAGGACCCCGAGGCCTCCGACAACGACAAGTTCGTCGCCTTCGACTTCCTGAAGAACGCCAACATCGCGGCGGGCGGCGTGCTGCCGATGTGCCAGGACACCGGCACCGCGATCATCATGGGCAAGAAGGGGCGGCTTGTGTTCACCGACGGCGAGGACGAGGCGGCGCTGGCCGAGGGCTCGCGCGACGCTTACCTCAAGAAGAACCTGCGCTATTCGCAGCTCGCGCCGCTCTCCATGTTCGAGGAGAAGAACACCGCCAACAACATGCCGGCGCAGGTCGAGATCTACGCCGACGGCGACGACGATGCCTACAAGTTCCTGTTCGTCGCCAAGGGCGGCGGCTCGGCCAACAAGGCGTTCCTCTATCAGGCGACGCCGTCGATCCTGACGCACGACCGCATGATCGCGTTCCTGAAGGAGAAAATCCTCACGCTCGGCACCGCGGCGTGCCCGCCGTATCACTTGGCGATCTGCATCGGCGGCACGTCAGCCGAATTGACGATGAAGACGGTGAAGCTCGCCTCCACCAAGTATCTCGACAGCCTGCCGACCAAGGGCAGCGAGGACGGCCACGCCTTCCGCGATCTGGCGATGGAACAGGAGGTGCTGAAGCTGACGCAGTCCTTGGGCGTGGGCGCGCAGTTCGGCGGCAAGTATTTCTGCCACGACGTGCGGGTGATCCGGCTGCCGCGCCACGGCGCGTCGCTGCCGATCGGTCTTGGCGTGTCGTGCTCGGCCGACCGCCAGGCGATGGGCAAGATCACCAAGGACGGCGTCTATCTGGAGCAGCTCGAAAGCAATCCGGCGCAGTACATGCCGGATGTGGCGACCGACAAGCTCGGCGGCGATGTGGTGCAGATCGACCTCAACAAACCGATGAAGGAAATTCTGGCGCAGCTCTCGCGCTATCCGATCAAGACGCGGCTGTCGCTGTCCGGCCCGATGATCGTGGCGCGCGATCTGGCGCACGCGAAATTGCGAGAGAGACTCGAAGCGGGGCAGGGGCTGCCCGATTATTTCAAGAACCATCCGGTGTACTACGCGGGTCCGGCCAAGACGCCGGTGGGTTACGCCAGCGGCGCGTTCGGCCCGACCACGGCGGGCCGGATGGATTCCTTCGTCGCGGATTTCCAGAAGGCCGGCGGCTCGATGGTGATGCTGGCGAAGGGCAACCGCTCTCCTGCTGTGAGAGAAGCGTGCAAGGCCTACGGCGGGTTCTATCTGGCCTCGATCGGCGGCGCGGCTGCCAACCTCGCCGAGCACTGCATCAAGAAGGTCGAGACGGTGGAATACGCCGAACTCGGCATGGAGGCGATCTGGCGCATCGAGGTGGTCGATTTCCCGGCCTTCATCGTGATCGACGACAAGGGCAACGACTTCTTCAAGGAATTGAACCTGGGCTGAGGCGCATTAACCACGCTCGCCCGATCCGTTTGCTTAGCGCGCCAGTCCGGCCAGAATCCCTCCCAGAGCGGCTGGGCGGACTTGTTTTCTGAGCGTTGTTTTGAGCGTTGGCGCGCGACATTTTTTGCCGTTCATCGCGACGGGGCTTGCGGCGTTGATGCCGGGGCTCGTCGCGCCGTGCTTTGCGATCGATCGCCAGGCGCGGCCCTATTACGTCGAATTTCGCGCGCGCCCCAGCAACGACATCGGCCATTCGGTGGTGGTGTATGGACGCCGCGGCCCCACCGGCGAGCCTGCCGAGCGGCGTTTCGCCAGCTTCGTTCCGGGCGCCGACGGCCGCAAGGGCATGATCCTTCCGATCTACGGCTCGGTGCGCGCCTCGCCCGAGGACATTCACACGCCGCCGATGACAAGCTATCGCCGCGCGGTGACGGCCGCGGAATACGCGCGCGTCACCTATGCGGTGCGCAGGCTGAAGGCGCGCGAGCACCTGTGGCACGCGTTCCTGTTCAACTGCAACCAGCTTCCCGTCGAGGTGGCGGGCGCGATCGGGCTGCGGCGCCCGCCAAGCATCCTGCCGCCGAACCTGTGGGTCGATACGCTGCGGGCGCTCAACGGCCCGTGAAAGCGCGGGGCGTTCGTGGCTCCCGTCATCAATCGGTGTTACCGTTTCTCCCGACTCGAAGTTGGGGGCATCACATGATCCGGACGTTGCAAGCCGCGGTGGTCGCTGTGGCGCTCGCGGGATGCGCCGGGCCCGCGCTCGCCGACGATTGCGGGGATCTGCTCGGCGGCCTGAAGAAGATGATCGACCGTCTCGATCCGGCCAAGGCCGACGGCGAGGCGAAGCTCTGCGCCAGCCTGGGCGAGGGGATCGGGCTCCTGAAGATTTTCCGTATCGTCAGCGATGAGTGCCTGCCGACCGGCGAGAAGCGCATCAGCACGCTGGGCAACCTCGACCGCTCGATCCGCAAGCTGCAGGCCGAGGCGGACAAGAAATGCCAATAGCACCGGAGTGGATCATGAAATTCACAGTGGCCGCTGTGGCGGCGATGCTGCTGGTGGGTTCGGCGCCCGTGGCCTGGAGCGATGACGACGATTGCGAAACCGCGGTCGAGAACGTGGACGACGCGGTGCAAATCGCGAGCCACGCCCTGCAGGCCGAGATGGCCGACATCGGCAAGCGCAAGCCGCAGACCGACAAGGAGAAGACCGCGCTGCGCAACCTGTTCTGCATCTCGAGCGGCGAGTTCCTCGGCATCTCGCGCGCCTACCGCTCGGTGATGTCGGACTGCACGCGCGGCAGCAAGCGGCGCAATTCGCTGGCCTCGCTGGACGAGTCGATCGCCACGCTGCAGAAGTCGGTCAAGGACACCTGCGAGTAGTCGCTACTTGATCAGCAGCGCCAGTCCGCTCGCGATCAGCGCACCCGACACGGTGCGCCGGAACGCCAGATCGCTCATGCCGTGGTGGAACTTGCTGCCGATGAAAATGCCGATCATCATCGGCACGAACAGCAGCGCGGCCGCGATCATCACCTCTTGCGTGAACTCGCCGATCGCCCAGTAGCCGATCCCGCGCGTCAGCGTGAGCGTCAGCAGGATCGCCGTCATGGTGGCGCGGTACTGCTCCTTGGCAAGCCGGATGGCGTCGAAGTACATCGCGAAGAACACGCTGCCCAAGGTGCCGACCACGGTGCCGGTTATGCCGCCGCCGAAGCCGCCGAACGCGGCGGCGAAGGCCGGCGGCAGCTTCGGCTTGACGTCGGCGCGAAATGTGCCCGCCAGCGAATAGAGGCCATACAGCAGCACCAGCACGCCGAGCCACTTCGCCAGCGCGTCGGAATCCAGCAGCGTGAAGACGTAGAGCCCGACCGCGATGCCGATGAGGCAGCCGGGCAGCAGCCGCCGGATTTCGCGCCAGGACACGAACTTGCGGTCCTCGCCCATCAGCGCGACGCCGGCCGCGACGCCGACCAGCGTCCAGGCCGGCACCAGGATCTTCAGCGGCATCACCAGGCCGAGCAGCGGCATCGCCACGGCGGCGCCGAAGCCCGACGCACCGCGCGCCGTGTAGGCCGCGACCATGACGACGAAGCAGTAGATGATCGCAAAGGTGGAGAGGGATTGGATGGCGGGACGCTCCGTGCGTGCCGACTGTAGTGCGTCACGGTTGCTCTTGTCGCGGCCATCCACGACTTTGTAGCCTAGGCATGCAAGGTTGGAGGCGAGCCATGCGGTTGATGAGTTTGATGCTGGCGTTGAGTGCGGCCCTCGCGGCGGGACAGGCGCGGGCGCAGGATGCTGCCGCAACCTATCCCAACAAGCCGATCCGCTTCATCCTCGGCTTTGCGGCGGGCGGCGGCACCGATCTCTTGGCGCGCATCGTCGGGCCGAGGCTGTCCGACATCCTGGGCCAGCCGGTGATCGTCGAGAACCGCACCGGCGCCGGCGGCCGCATCGCCGTCGAGTATGTGCAGAGCCAGCCGGCGGACGGTCATACGGTGGCGATTGGCGCGATCGGCCAGCTCGCGGTGGCGACCGCGATCTATCCCAAATTGCCGTTCCATCCGACCCGCACGCTGATGCCCATCACCATGCTGGGATCCTATCCGCTGGTGCTTTCGGGGCCGGCCACTGGCGACATCAAGACCGTCGCGGAGTTGGTGGCGTTCGGCAAGGCGAACCCGGACAAGTCGAACTATCCGACCTCGTCGCCCGCCTTCACCATCGCGTCGGAGATGTTCAAGCTCAAGACCGGCATGCCCGGCCAGCCGATCCCCTATCGTTCGACCAACGAGATGCTGCTCAGCGTGATCGGCGGGCAGACCCTTTTCGCGTTTCCCGATTCCGGTGTCGTGGTGCCGATGGCGCAGGGCGGCAAGGTGCGCGCGCTCGCGGTCGGCAGCGCAACCCGCATTCCGGAGCTGCCGGACGTGCCGACCATGGCGGAGGCGGGGCGCGCCGACGTCGATCTGAAGACGCAATGGATCGGTGCGTTTCTTGTTGCCGGCACGCCGGCGCCGGTTGCGAAGAAACTGGAGACGGCGCTGCGTCAGGCGCTCGCCGATCCGGGCGTGCGCGAGCGCATCCGCGGCATCACCTATTTCCCGGAGGGCGGCTCGGCGGAGGAATTCCGCGCGCGGATCGACGGAGATATCCAGGCGTTCTCGGATGTGGTGAAGGCGGCGAACCTGAAGTTCGAGCAGTAGGATTCCGCTGTCTCAACCCCCCTCATCCTGAGGAGCCGCGCCGCAGGCGTGTTTATGGCGTCTTCGACGAGCTATGGCGCGGCGTCTCGAAGGATGGGGCGGCCCCGATGCTTCGAGACGCGCACTTCGTGCGCTCCTCAGCATGAGGCCGAGCGACGTTGTGCCCGCGGCTGAGCCTACGCCGCCCTTCTTTGCTTGTGCTTGCCTTCGAAGTTCGGCGCCACCTCGCGCATGAAGCGGTCCATCTCTTCTTTTACCTGCGCGTGCGGTTTCATGCCGACGTTGAAGTAGAGGATGACCTCGGAGAAGCCCGCGGCCTCGACCTTCTTCAGCACCTCGGTCATGCGGGCGGCGTTGCCGAGTAGCACGGAATTCTCCGTCAGGTCCTCGGCTTTGATCTTGTGCAGCCGCTCCACCATGTCGACGAAATAGCGGTAGCTCGGCGGCGCGGTCTTGGGATCGCTCGGGAAGGAGGGGATCACGCACTCCTTGTAGTAGCGGATGTGGCGCGCGCGCTGCGCCGCTTCCTGCTCCGGCGTGTCGAAGAAATGTGTGAAGTAGCTGCACATCAGGCGGCCGGGCTTCTTGCCGTGGCGGATACAGGTCTCGTTGTAGAGGTCGGCCACCTGCTTGAGGCCGCCGTAGCTCATGGCGGCGGCGAACGGCGCCACGATCAGGCCGTAGCCGAGCCGCGCGGCGAGCTCGATCGAGGGCTTGGAGAACGAGCCGACGTAGGCCGGCATCGGCTTCTGGATCGGCTTTGGCGTGATGCGCACGTCGTCGAACTGGTAGTGCTTGCCGTGGTGGGAGATGCGGCCCTCGGCGGCCCACAGCTTCTGGATCACCTCCATGCCTTCTTCGAAGATGCCCTGGTTGTCCTTGAAGTCGACGTGGAAGGGCTCGTACTCGCGCGCGTCGTAGCCCCGGCCCGCCGCGAAGTCGACCCGGCCGCCCGACAGCAGATCGAGCGTCGCCCATTGCTCGGCGACGCGGATCGGATGGTGCAGCGGCGTCACGGTGACGGCGGGCGCCAGCCGTATGTGCTTGGTGCGCGCAGCGATATAGGACAGCACCAGATCGGGGCAGGACAGGACGCCGAGCGCGTTGAAGTGATGCTCGCCGATCCAGGCGGAGTGCATGCCGAGCTGATCGGCGTACAGTGCCTCCGCGGTGATGTCGGTGACGAACTGGTTGGCGTCGCGCGGATTGTTTTCGTAGTGGTTGTCGCTGAGTGTGAAGTAGCCGAATTCCATGTTCGTCTCCTCCTGGTGCGCTTCGATCTCGGCGCCGTTGCCTCAACTTTACGGGCGGGCGCAATTGTTGTAAATGCAATAGTTGATGTTACAACAGATAGGTCAGTTCTGCTGTCTTAACAACGGTGGCCCGTGAGCGGACGCCTCGATCTCGACAACTACCTGCCTTACCTGCTCAACCGCGTCGGTTTCGCGCTGGTGGAAAGCTTCACGTCCGAGGCGCTGAAGCAGCACGGGTTGAGCATCGACATGTGGCGCGTGCTGGCCGCGCTCTCCAACAACGGTGCGCAGCGGCAGATCGATCTTGTCGGCATGACCTCGATCGATGCCTCAACCATGTCGCGGCTGGTGAGCCGGCTGGTGCGGATGGACCTGGCGACCCGCAGCCGGTCGCGGACCAGCAACCGCGAAGTGGTGGTGGCGCTCAGCGCGAAGGGGCGGGCGCTGATGCAGAAATTGATCCCGATCGCGGTCGGCCTGGAGCGCAAGGCGAGCGCCGGGCTTTCGGCCAAGGAATTGGCGCAGATGAAGCGGCTGCTGGCGCGGATGTACGGGAATTTGGCCGGCCGCCGCGCACCCTGAAAGTGCATACATGCCCGCACCGGGGCAGTGTCAGTTTGAAATCTAGCGACCCTGATTCGGCATCTACTTTCCGCCACCAAATTCTATATTCTTTGGCGTCTGGGGGTATCGGAAAATGCCGTTGAACCATCCAAATGCCAAGACTTGCTGGCCCACTGTCCGGCTAGATCGTGGCTCGCTGGAAACTGTCTACGTGGTCGAGACGGACTTGCCTCTATCGCGGGATGATCCGAAATTCGATGCCACCGCCTTTGATAGCTTGGTCGAGGTGGCGCGGGGATATCTAGACACCCACCCCAACTATGATCGCGTTCAACTGGTTCCGATTGGTGAGCATTGAAGTGCTTGCCGAGAAGATTGACACAACACTATCAAAACCAGGCAAGCGCGGACCGTACAAGAAGTAAAATTCAAACTGAAGGGAGTGATCATGAGCAACGGCAACATTGTAGCGGCACTGTTGCTTTCAACTGGGCTCATCATTGGTGGGTTTCTGGTTGGCGGTCGCTACGTGATAGCGACGGCCGCTACGACTGGATCGGGAAATGTGTTCGTCGTTGATCGATTCACCGGAGCAGTGACGATTTGCGCAGCAAGTTCATGCAAGTCACTCTCTTTTTCAAACTGAGACACTGTCCGCGTCGGCCGGCATTGGCCACACCCGCTGCCCTGCGCTAATCTTCCGCCATGAACGTCCAATCCTCCCGACCCAAAGGCCCGGCGGTCTTCCTCGACATGGACCAGCAGGCGCTCGACGACGCCTACGACCAGGAGGTCTATGCGCCCAACCGCGTGCAGGTGGTGGCGCGCCGCCATGCGGCGAGCGAGCGGGCGCGGTCCCGGCTCGGCAAGCCGCAGCGCGTCGCCTATGGGCCGACCGAGATCGAGGCGCTCGACATCTTCAACTGCGGCATCCGCAACGCACCGATCAACATTTTCGTCCACGGCGGCGCCTGGCGGCGCAACAAGGCCGCCGACTACGCGCTGATCGCCGAACCGCTGGTGCGGGCCGGCGCGCACAGCGTGGTGCTCGACTTCATCAACGTCGATGAGGCCGGCGGCGACCTGTTCCCGATGTACGACCAGGTGCGGTGCGGCATCGCCTGGGTGGCGCGCAACGCCGAGACGTTCGGCGGCGACCGCAACCGCATCTATGTGTCGGCGCATTCATCGGGCTCGCATCTGACCGGCTGCGTGCTGACTCGCGGCTGGCGCGAGGAAAATCTGCCGTCCGACGTGGTGAAAGGCGCGGTGCTGCTGTCCGGCATGTACGATCTGAAGCCGGTGCGGCTGTCAAAGCGATCGGCCTATGTGGCGTTCACCGACCGCATGGAGCAACTGCTCAGCGCGCAGCACCACCTCGAAGGGCTCAACACCCCGCTGGTGTTGGCGATCGGCAGCGCCGAAACGCCGGAGTTCCAACGCCAGTCGCGCGATTTCGCGGCGGCGGTGAAGGCCGCGGGCAAGCCGGTGGAGCTGATCGAAGGAGAGGGCTACAACCATTTCGAGTTGCTCGAGACGCTGTCGAACCCCTACGGGCTGACCGGCCGCGCCATGCTCGCGCAGATGAAGCTGATGTCGAAATTCGAATGACGGAGAACTGACAGTGGCACAAACCGCAACCGCGCGCGCCAAGGGCCCCCTGGTCTGGATGAACATGGATCAGAAGGAGCTCAACGACGCCTACGACCAGATGGTCTACGCGCCGAACCGGGATCAGGTTCACAAGCGCAACATCTTCAACAGCGACCGGGTGCGGGCGCGGCTCGGTACGCCGAAGCGGCACACTTACGGGCCGACACCGATCGAGGCGCTCGATTTGTTCGCAACGAGCAAGCCCAACGCCCCAATCAACGTGTTCATCCACGGCGGCGCATGGCGGCAGCGCACTGCGGCGGACTACGCCTTCCTGGCCGAGATGTTCGTCAACGTCGACGCGCATTTCATCGCGCTGGACTTCGTCGGCGTCGAGAACAGCAACGGCAACCTGCTGCCGATGGCGGATCAGGTGCGGCGCGCGGTGGCCTGGGTCTACAAGAATGCCAAGAGTTTTGGCGGCGATCCCGAGCGCATCTACGTGTCGAGCCAATCGTCCGGCGCGCATCTGGCCGGCAACGTCGTCACCACCGACTGGGCGAAATACGGTGTGCCGACGAACGTTGTGAAGGGCGCGCTGCTCTGCTCGGGCATGTACGACTTGAAGCCGGTGCGGCTGTCGAAGCGTTCGGAATACGTTGCCTTCACCGATCAGGTGGAGGAGGAGCTGTCCTCGATCCGCCACCTCGGCCGGCTCAACTGCCCGCTGCTGGTGGCGCACGGCACCTACGAGACGCCGGAGTTCCAGCGCCAGGCGCGCGAGTTCGCCGCCGCCGTGAAGGCCGCGGGCAAGCCCGTCACGCTGCTGGTCGGCGAGGGCTACAACCACTTCGAGATGACCGAGATGATCGGCAATCCGCTGAGTCTGCTTGGCAGCGCGGTGCTGGAGCAGATGAAGCTCAAGTAGATTCCTCTTAGCCGCCATCCTTCGAGACGCGCGGCTTCCGCCGCGCTCCTCAGGATGCGGGCGTGAGAGAGTGCTCCGCTGCGATTGTTGCAATTGACTCGCTTCTAACTCCGCCCTCATCCTGAGGAGCGGTTCGAAGGACCGCGTCTCGAAGGATAGGGCGGCCCGTGACCGGTGCGATTTTGAAAAACTGCGTCGCCGCTGCTCTCGCGCTCGTCGCATTCGCCGCACCTGCCCACGCGCAAGAAACCTACCCATCCAAAACCATCACCATGATCGTGCCGTTCGCGGCCGGCGGCTCGACCGACGTGATCGGCCGCGTCATTGCCGAGGGCTTGCGTCAGGTGCTCGGCCAGACCGTGGTGGTGGACAATCGCGGCGGCGCCGGCGGCTCGATCGGCACCGCGGCGATCGCGAAGGCCGCGCCGGACGGATACACCATCGGCATGGGCACCGCCTCGACGCTGGCGATCAATCCGGCGGCCTACAAAAATCTGCCGTTCGATGTGCTGGAGGATCTCAGCCCGATCGGCAACATCGCGGCGGTGCCGAACATCATGTCGGTGCATCCGGACGTGAAGGCCACCGGCATGGCAGCGTTCACGACGCTCGCCCGCGCGCAGCCCGGCAAGCTGTCCTATGCATCGGCCGGGATCGGCTCGGTGAGCCATCTGCTCGGCGAGCAGTTCAAGCTCGCGACCGGCACCGATCTGGTGCATGTGCCCTATCGCGGCGTGGGCCCTGCGCTGAACGACGCGGTCGGCGGGCAGGTGCAGGTGATGTACGACAACCTGCCGACCTCGCTCGAATTGGTGCGAAGCGGCAAGCTGCGCGCGCTCGGCGTCTCCGGAGACAAGCGTTCGGCTGCGCTGCCGGACGTCCCGACCTTCGCCGAACTCAAGCTCGACGACATGAACTGGATGGCGTTCTTCGGGCTGGTGGCGCCGAAGGGCACGCCGCAGCCGGTGCTGCGGCGGCTCAACGAGGCGCTGGTCCAGGTGCTGGCGATGCCCGAGGTGCGTAGCCGGCTGGACGCCCAGCAGGCCGTCGTGGTGGGCAATTCGCCGGACGCGTTCAAGGCCGAGATCGCCCGCGAACTGGCCCGCATGCGCCGCGCCGTCGCTGCGGCCAAGATCGAGCTGAATTAGCGCCAAGCTTAGCGTGAGCGCGCTATTTGATCTGCAGGTTCAGCTTTCGCACGATCGCGCCGTAGCGCTCCAGGTCGTCGCGCACGAACTTCTGATAGTGCGCGGTGCCGTTCTCCTGCATCACCACGCCGAGTTGCACCATCCGCTCCGCCACCTTCGGATCGCGCAGCGCCTTGGCTGTCTCCGCTTGTAGCGTCGCGACGATCGCGGGAGGCAGCCCGGCCGGGCCGACGAACCCCAGCATCGTTGCGATATCGAAGCCCTTCACACCCATCTCGTCGCAGGTCGGCACGTTGGGCAGCGAAGGCGAACGCACCAGGATGCTGACGCAGAGCGCGCGCAACAGTCCGCCTTCGATCTGTCCGCGGACATTGGGAATGCCGGACCAGCCGCCCTGCACCTCACCGGCGAGCAGGGCGTTCACCATCTGCGTGCCGCCGCGATACGGCACATGCAGCATGTCGAGATCGTTGCGGTCGGCGAACGCGGCCATGGTGATGTGATGGATCGAGCCAGGCCCGGCCGAGCCGTAGGTCAGCTTGCCTGGATCCTTTTTGGCGAGCGCGATAAATTCGGCGGGAGTTTTTGCCGGGAAGCTGGACGGCACGATGAAAGCGGTCGGCAGCGTTGCGATCGCGGTGATGGGCGTGAAATCCTTCAGCGCGTCATACGACAGGCCGGGCTGCAGCGCGGGATTGATGGCGAGCGCGCCGGAATCCGCCAGCATCAGCACATGGCCGTCCGGCGGAGCCTTCGCCACCAGATTGGCCGCCACCACGCCGCCGGCGCCCGGCATGTTCTCGACGACGAACGGCCGCCCGAGCGCGATGGTGAAGCGTTCCGACAGCACGCGTCCCCAGATATCGGGATTGCCGCCGGGGCCGGCGGGCGCGATCAGGCGGACCGGCCGGTTCGGATAGGGCTCGGATTGTGCGAATGCGAGGAGCGGCACGACAGCCGTCAGAACCACGCAAACCATCGCCGAAGTCCAGCGCATCCGGTCCCTCCCTGTTTTCATGCAGCATAGGCGGAGCGGCACGATGCTGCTAGCCTCGGCGCGAAACGCAAACGAGGCGCATCGCAATGAAAGCTTCCTATCTCGAACAGACCGGCGGACCCGAGGTTTTCAAGTACGGCGACCTGCCGGATCCGAAAGCCGGCCCCGGCGAAATCGTGGTCGATATCGTGGCCGCGACCGTCAACGGCGCCGACTGGAAGGTGCGCCGCGGCGAGTATGCCGCGCTGAAATTCCCCTACGTGCTGGGCCGCGACTTCTCCGGAACCGTGAGTGCGCTGGGCGAGGGCGTCACCGACTTCAAGGTCGGCGATGCGGTGTTCGCCGTGCTGCCGCCGGGGCAGGAGGGCACCTACGCCGAGAAGATCGCGATCAAGGCCGCGGTCGTCGCCAAGAAGCCGGACAGCCTGTCGCATGTGAACGCGGCGGCGCTGGCGCTCACCGGCCTCACCGCGGTCAATTCGGTGGAGGACACGCTCAAACTCAAGCCCGGCGAAACCATCCTGATCCAGGGCGGCGCCGGCGGCGTCGCCAGCTTCGCCATCCAGGTAGCCAAGCACATCGGCGCGAAGGTCATCACCACCACGAGTGCGGCGAACATCGACTATGTGAAGTCGCTCGGCGCCGACCAGGTGATCGATTACGCCAAGGAGGACTTCACCAAGATCGGCCAGGTCTGCGACGCCGTGTTCGAGACGGTTGGTGGCGACACCGCGACGAAATCCTATTCGGTTCTCAAGCCGGGCGGCCGCGCGGCCTTCATCGCCTCGGGCGCCAAGCCGCCGGAATCCCCGCGCGCCGACGTGCAGGCGTTGCGCCCGCCGGTGCCGCGCACCCGCGCCGCGATGGAGCGCATCGCGCTCTTGTTCGGCGCAGGCGCGGTGCGTGCGCCGGAGATCAAGCTCTACAAGCTGTCGGAGGCTGCGGAAGCGCACCGCGTCAGCGAGGGCCGGCACTTCCGCGGCAAGCTGGTGTTTCAGGTGAAGTGAGGACGATGCGGCGGCGCGAGGTCATCACGCTCATCGGCGGTGCGGCGGCAGCTTGGCCGCTGATGGCGCGCGCGCAGGAGAAGGAGCGCGTGCGCCGCATCGGCGTGCTGCTGCCCGCTGTCGCGGACGATACGGAATTTCAGGCCCGTCTCGCAGCGTTCCATCAAGGACTGGCGCTTCTGGGCTGGACCATCGGTCGCAACGTGCGCATCGACACGCGCTGGGCCACAGCCAATGCCGCCGAGATTCGCCGACACGCGGCGGAACTGGCCGCGCTGGCGCCCAACGTCATCCTGGTCCATGGCGCCTCGGCCGTGGGGGCATTGTTGCAGGCAACCCGCACCGTGCCGATCGTGTTTCCGGTCGCCGCCGATCCGGTCGGCGCCGGGCACGTCGACAGCCTGGCACGGCCGGGCGGCAACGCCACCGGTTTCATGAGTGCCGAATACAGCGTGAGCGGGAAATGGCTGGAACTGCTCAAGCAGATTGCGCCGGGCGTGACGCGAGTGGCGGTCCTACGCGACGCCGCCACCCCCGCCGGGATAGGCCAGTTTGGCGTCATCCAGGCGGTGGCGCCGTCGCTCAGGGTAGAGGTGATCCCGGTCAATATGCGGGACGTCGGCGAGATCGAACGCGCCGTCGCGGCCTTTGCGCGTTCTCCGAATGGTGGTCTGATCGCGACGTCGGGCGGGGGCGTGGCTACATCTCATCGCGATCTGATCATCACCCTGGCGACCCGGCACAAGCTGCCCGCGGTCTACTTCGAACGCTCCTTCGTCGCCGCCGGCGGTTTGATCTCCTATGGGCCTGATTACATCGACCAGTACCGGCGCGCGGCGGGCTACGTCGATCGCATCCTCAAGGGCGAGAAGCCGGCCGACCTGCCGGTGCAGGCGCCGACCAAGTATGAGACGGTGCTCAACCTCAAGACCGCCAAGGCGCTGGGCCTCGACGTGCCACAGTCCGTGCTCGCCCGCGCCGACGAGGTGATCGAATGACATACCAGCCGTCATGCCCGCGAAAGCGGGCATCCAGTAACCACGGAGCTCTGGTGGAGGCACAGTGCCACATGCAGGGATTCGCGAGTACTGGATCATCCGCTTGCGCGGATGATGACAGCAGAGTGAATGGCGCGGCCGGTACACACACGATGAGGCGGCGGGACTTCATCGCGGGTGTTGGCGCGGCGGCATCTTCCGTTTCCTGGCCGTTTGCCGCGCGCGCGCAGGAGAAGGAGCGCGTGAGGCGCATCGGCGTGTTGCTGCCTGCAACCGCGGACGATGCAGAATACCAGGCTCGCATCGGAGCGTTTCTGCAGGCGCTGGGGCACTCAGGTTGGAGCATCGGCCGCAACGTGCGGGTCGACACCCGCTGGGCCACAGCCAATGCCGGCGAAATTCGCAGACACGCGGCGGAATTGGTGGCGCTCGCGCCCGACGTCATCCTGGCCCATGGCGCCTCGACCGTGGGGCCGTTGCTGCAGGCGACCCGCACCGTGCCGATCGTGTTCCCGATCGCCGGCGATCCGGTGGCCGCCGGCTTTGTCGATAGCCTGGCACGCCCGGGCGGCAACGCCACCGGTTTCATGACTGTCGAACACAGCATGGGCGGGAAATGGCTGGAGCTGCTCAAGCAGATCGCGCCGGGCGTGATGCGAGCGGCGGTCCTTCGGGATCCAGCCAGCCCCTCCGGGATCGGCCAGTTCGGTGCCATCCAGACCGTGGCGCCGTCGCTCAGGGTGGAGGTGAACCCGGTCAATGTGCGCGACGCCAGCGAGATCGAGCGCGCCGTCGCGGCCTTCGCACGCTCTTCGAATGGCGGTCTGATCGTGACGGCGAGCGGGGGAGCGGCGGTTCATCGCGATCTGATCGCCACGCTGGCGGCCCGGCACAAGCTGCCCGCGGTCTACTTCGAACGCCTCTTCGTCGACGCCGGCGGCCTGATCTCCTATGGGGCCGATTTTGTCGACCAATACCGCCGCGCAGCCGGCTACGTCGATCGCATCCTCAAGGGCGAGAAGCCCGCCGACCTGCCGGTGCAGGCGCCGACCAAGTATGAGATGGTGATCAACCTGAAGACCGCGAAGGCGCTTGGCCTCGACGTGCCGCCGTCCGTGATCGCCCGCGCCGACGAGGTGATCGAGTGAGGCGGCGCGAATTCATCGCGGGGATCGGTGGCGCGGTGGCGATGCCGCTCGCCGCACGCGCGCAGGAACGGGTACGGCGCGTCGGGGTGCTGCTGGCCGGAGCCGCGGACGATGCGGAATCTCTGGCCCGCGTCGGAGCGTTCCTGCAAGCGCTGGCGCTATCGGGCTGGATCATCGGCCGCAACGTGCGGATCGACACCCGCTGGGCCACGGCAGATGCCGCCGAGATTCGCCGGCACGCGGCGGAATTGGTGGCGCTCGCGCCCGACGTCATTCTGGCTCATGGCGCCGGGGCGGTGGGCGCGTTGCTGCAGGCGACCCGCACCGTGCCGATCGTGTTCCCAGTCCTCGGCGATCCAGTCGCCGCCGGCTTCGTCGACAGCCTGGCGCGCCCGGGCGGCAACGTCACCGGTTTCATGAATTTCGAATTCAGCATGGGTGGCAAATGGCTGGAGCTGCTCAAGCAGATTGCACCCAGCGTGACGCGAGCCGTGGTCTTTCGGGATACTGCCGAAGGCTCCGGTACCAGCCAGTTTGCGGTCATTCAGGCCATGGCGCCGTCGCTCAGGATGGAGGTCACCCCGGTCAACATGCGTGACGCCGGGGAGATCGAGCGTGCGGTCGCGGCCTTCGCGCGCGCTCCAGATGGCGGACTGGTCGTGACGGCGAGCGCGGCCGCGCAGCTTCATCGCGAACTGATCATTTCGCTGGCGGCCCGGCACAAGCTGCCCGCGGTCTACCCGTTCCGCTATTTCGTCGCCGACGGCGGCCTGATTTCCTATGGGCCCGATCAGATCGACCAGTACCGCCGCGCGGCCGGCTACGTCGACCGCATCCTCAAGGGCGAGAAGCCGGCCGACCTGCCGGTGCAGGCGCCGACCAAGTACGAGACGGTGGTCAATCTGAAGACCGCGAAGGCGCTCGGCCTCGAAGTGCCGGCCAGCGTCCTTGCGCGCGCCGACGAGGTGATCGAGTGATGAAGCGGCGCGAATTCATAACGCTCATCGGCGGCGCGGCAGCGGTGCCGTTTGCCGCGCGTGCGCAGGAGCGCGAGCGTATGCGGCGTATCGGGGTGCTGCTGCCCGCTGTCGCGGACGATACGGAATTTCAGGCCCGTCTCGCAGCGTTCCATCAAGGACTGGCGCTTCTGGGCTGGACCATCGGCCGCAACGTGCGCATCGACACCCGCTGGGCCACACCCAATGCCGCCGAAATTCGCAGGCACGCGACGGAATTGGCCGCGCTCGCGCCCGACGTCATCCTGGCCCATGCCGCCTCGACCGTGGGGCCGTTGCTGCAGGCGACCCGCAGCGTGCCGATCGTGTTCCCGGTCGCGGTCGATCCAGTCGGCGCCGGCTTGGTCGATAGCCTGGCGCGGCCGGGCGGCAACGCCACCGGATTCATGTCCGTCGAATACAACATAGGCGGAAAATGGCTGGAACTGCTCAAGGAGATCGCACCGGACATGACGCGAGCGGCAGTTCTTCGGGATGCCACCCAAGGCGCCGGCACAAGTCAATTTGCCGTCATTCAGGCTGTAGCGCCGTCGCTCAGAGTGGATGTCAGCCCACTCAACATGCGCGATGCTGGCGAGATCGAGCGCGGCGTCGCGGCCTTTGCGCAGCCCTCGAATGGCGGTTTGATCGTGGCGTCGGGCGCCGCGGCGCAGCTTCATCGCGACCTAATCGTCACACTGGCGGTCCGGCACAAGCTGCCCACGGTCTATTACGACCGCCTCTTCGTCGCCGCCGGTGGCCTGATCTCCTATGGGCCAGATTTCATCGACCAGTACCGTCGCGCGGCCGGCTACGTCGACCGCATCCTCAAGGGCGAAAAGCCAGCCGACCTGCCGGTGCAGGCGCCGACCAAGTATGAACTGATCATCAACCTCAAGACCGCCAAGGCGCTGGGCCTCACCGTTTCGCCATTGCTGCTGGCCCGTGCCGACGAGGTGATCGAATAGCGCAACCTATAGCTGCTTCACCGGCGTCGGATCGAGGTTGAAGATTCGCGCCGCGTTCAGCCCCAGGATGTTGCGCTTCGACTGCTCCGACAGGAACGGCAGGTCGGTGATCTCGCTCGGCAGGTCGAAGTCGAAGTGCGGCCAGTCCGACGCGAATAGCAGCTGCGTGTCGGCCTTGATCATGTCGAGCGTGCACTCCAGCGCCTTGAGGTTGTGCGATTCCATCGGCTGCGTCGTGTACCAGCAGTGATCGCGCATGTATTCGGACGGCAGCCGCTTGAGGTGCGGCGCCTCCGACGGGCGCATCAGGTACTGGTCGTCGAGCCGCTGCATCAGGAACGGCGCCCAGGCGATGCCGGACTCGATCCAGATCACCTTGAGCTTCGGGAAGCGCGCCGGGATGCCGTTCAGGATCCAGTTCGTGCAGTGCACGATGTTGGGCCAGGCGAAGCCCAGCGCGTGCATGCCGAGGAAGCGGTTGACGGTCTTCAGCGACGGATCGTCCCAGTGATAGCCGGCATGGAAGGAGATCGGCATGCCGGTCTCCTCGATCATGCGGTAGAGCCGCATGTACTTGTTGTGATGCACCGGCGAATGACGCGTCGATGGGATGGCAAATCCGATGATGCCCTTCTGGCCGGCCAGTTCCGTGACGATGCGCTCGCATTCTTCCGGCGTGTGGAACGGCAGCAGCGCCAGGAACTTGATGCGGCTGTCGGCGGACAGCAGCTTCTCCTGCATCCACTTGTTGTAGGCGCGCGACAGCCACACCTCCATCTCCGGCTGCGGATGCATGCCGAGGAACAGCATCGGGGTCGGGAACACCACCATGTTATCGACGCCGAGCGAGTCCATGGCGCGCCGCGTCAGCGTGACGTCGCGGTGAACGCTGACATCCTCGACCTTCTCGCGCAGGCCGTCCTGGTGCGGGATGCGGCCGCCGACGCTCTGGTAGCGCAGGCCGAGGTCGCCGTTGAGGCCGTAGGGCGGGGCGCCGATGCGGTCGCGGTGGAAGTAGATCGCCTGGTCGCGGATCACCGGATCGTCGATGTACTGCACCACCTCGTTCCACGACACGGTTTCGACATGGTGTGCATCGACATCGACCACGAACCAGTCCTGCAGCTTGCGCCGCCGCGCCGCGATCTTGGCGTGCCTGAGGATCTCGCGGCTGTCGGTCGAGGTGTCGATCACCTGCGCCGGCAGCATCTGCGGCACTCCCACCACTGGCTGGTTCATGATTTGCTCCTCGCAACGTTTGCGGAGTGACTGGTGCTGTCGGGGTCGTTCTCGCCGGGCCTGCGCCGGAACCAGAGTCCAAGCTCCATCGGCCCAAGCCCGACATCGCGCAGCATCTCGGACACCGCCACCAGCATCTCGGTCGCGGTCAGCGTTTCCGCGCCCTCTTGCACGATGGCGGGCACCGGCCGTTCCTCAAGCTCCGACTTGGCGTAGTAGAGCCGCACCGCGGCGGTGATGATCTGCGCCAGCGCCTCGTCGGACACGCGCGCGGCCTCGCCCTTCTCCACCAGCTCCTTGGCGGAGCGGTGAAGATCGACCGCGTAGCGGTCGATCCAGCCGTATTCGTCGTTCGCTCGTTCGGCCGGAGGCCGGTCAGACGACGACATAGACATTGCCGTCCTTCAGCTCGAGTTGCACCTTGCGCAGCTTGATCTTGTCGGTGCCTTGGTTGGCGCCGGTTTTCAGGTCGAACTCGTAGCCGTGCCACGAGCAGACGATGTTGGTGACATTCTCGTCGTAGGCCATGGCGCGGACGTGGCCGTTCCCATCGACCGGCTCGATCACGCGCTTGTAGAGGCGGCCCTGGCAGACCGGGCCGGAGCGGTGCGGGCACTCGTTGTGCCAGGCCACCAGTTGGCCATCGACTCGGAACACCCCGACCTCGGTGCCGTCGCATGACACGACCCTGCGGTCGCCGTCCTTCAGTTCTTCGTCGCGGCAGATGAGGTAGGGCTTGGGCATTCCATCGCTCCATCGGCGGTTCCATCGGAGGGAACCGGCCGCCCGCCGGGCGAGCGGCCTCAGCGCGATCCGACCATAAGCAAACCGGACCGCAATTCCAATTATTCGAACTTGATGTTGGCCTGCTTCACCACGCCGGCCCAGCGATCCGTTTCGGCTTTCATGCGCGCCGTCAACTCGGCGGCCGTGCTGCCGACCGGCACCCCCGAAAGCGCCTTGACCTTGGACGTGAAGTCATCGGAGGCGACGAACTTGCGGCTGGCGGCTTCGAGTTTCTGCACAATCGGGGCCGGTGTGTTGGCGGGCGCCATCAGCGCAAGCCAGGTCTGCGCCAGCACATCGGTCACCCCGGCCTCCGCGAGTGTCGGCACGTTGGGGAGCTCGGCAATGCGGGCCGGCACCGTCACCGCCAGCGCGCGCAGATTGCCGGACGCGATCTGCGGCATCACCGCGGGCGTCTCGACGAAGCCGAACGCCGTCTGGCCGCCGAGCAGGCTTGTGACGGACTCGTTGCTGCTGCGGTACGAGATCGCCGTGGCCGGCGCTCCGGTCTTGATCTTGAAGTGCTCGATCGGCAGCGTGAACACAGGCGATGGCGTCGGATAGTTCGCCTTGTCCGGATTGGCCTTCAGCCAGGTCACGAGTTCGGCGACGCTCTTGGCCGGATGGTCTTTGTTCACGACCACAAGCATCGGGTAGTCGGCGATCATCGAGATCGGCACGAAGTCCTTGAAGATGTCGTAGGGGATGTTCGGCCAGATCGCGGTGCCGATCGTCATGGCGCCGGCCGCGGCGCCAAGCAGCGTGTATCCGTCGGGCGTCGCTTTCGCCACGGTGTCCGGCGCGAGCCGTCCGCCGGCGCCCGGCTTGTTCTCGACCAGGAACGTGCCGCCGATCGTTTCCTGCAGCTTCTGCGCGACGATGCGCACGATCACGTCAGTGCCGCCGCCGGCGCCGAATCCGATCACGATCCGGACCGCGCGGGTGGGGTAATCGGTCTGCTGCGCGCGGGCCGCCACCGGCCAAGTCGCCGGCCAGACTGCGGCGCCGCCGGCCAGCGCCAGGAATTCTCGACGTTTCATGAGTCTCCCCTACATGTCCGGGGAGGAGTGTACCGATCCGGCATGGACGCGGGAAGTGCTCGTCCGCGGCGCCAGCACCCGGCGCGAGAACGTGTTAGCCGACCGCCCCCGCCGGGTTCCGCCGCAGCACCTTCCCCGGCAGGGCGCCGGTGTGGCTGGCGTTCCCCACCACCATCATGCCGTTGACGATGACGCTGGTGCGCGCGCCGGAGACCAATCTCTACAAGTTCTTGGATGCGGCGGAGGCGCACCGTGTCAGAGAAGGCCGGCACTTTCGAAGGAAGCTGGTGTTTCAGGTGAGGTAAGGGTGATGCGGCGGTGGGGACAGGCGACCGCACTCCTATCCGTTGTGTCAGAATTTGTAGTGGCAAAATATCTCGGCAGCCATCTTGCGGTGGATTGTTTCAGACTGATGAAAATGAATTTCAGTTTGATATTGGGGCCATTGACCTGCTGAGCGAATGAGGAACACGACTTCGGCCTCTATGGTTTCAACATCGCGTTCGTTGCGGTCGAAGGCATCCATGTGGCACCATACGTCTAGGTTTGCAGAGGTAATTTCTCGGCGCCAAGCGTAGCCGTGGTAGCCATTCGCGCCTGTTGCCTTCCAACCCACGCGAAGTCGATTCCGAATAGGTGTTTTTGTCAGACCAACATAAATTGGTCTTTCGTCAATACTCACCACGTAAAGCTTCGGGAGCTTCAAATTGGCGATGCCAGAAAATCTGGGAGTGCCTTTGGCGCAAAGGACCACAAAGGCATCCGGAGTGAACGTCAGTCGGTATCGGTCCGGCCCACTAAAGTTCATTGAAATTCCCCATTCTGGAAATATCACCCCACCCTGCCACTCGCGTCCCTTCTCAGCACCTTGCCCAGCAGCGCCGTGTGGCTGGCGTTCTCCACCACCATCATATCGTTGAAGACACCGTTCCTGCGTGCTCACCCGGCGACGTGTAGGCGCACGCCCGCCCGCTTTTGCAGGTAGCCGATGACGTTGAAGAGATTCTTCGCTTGCGGATTTCCGCGCGGGCCGAACATTCGGATCAGGCTTTTGGGCGGTGCGCCGGTTGCGGCCCCCAGTTTTTCGAAGCCGACCGTCGCCTTGATGTAGTCGCGCAGTATGGTCTTTCCAGTTTCCACGTCGCCGCCGAGCATCGCATCGACGCCTTCGCGCAGAAGCGCTTCCGCAAACTTCTTGTCGCCCTTGACGTGGCTTTGCACCAACTCCTTGAAGCTTTTTGCTTTTGCCATTTTTCTTCTCCGTTCAGCGCCGTCCGCGCTTGCTTAGTTTGTATTCCTGCCAATAGGTATGAGCGGCATGGATGTCGCGCTGCTGACGTTTCTTGGTGCCGCCCGTCAGCAAAATGACCAACGTCTCGCCGTCGCGCCCGAAATAGACGCGGTAGCCTGGCCCGAAATCGATCCGATATTCCGACACGCCTTCACCTACCGATTTCACGTTGGAGACGTTGCCTTGCTCCAACCGGGTGATCGCGCGTGTAACCTTGGCTCGCGCCACCGCCTCCAAATCAGCAAACCATTCGGCGAAGGGCTGCCGGCCGTCGGCGGCAAGGTAGTAGTGAATCTCAAGCATCGACCGAATGGTAACACAAACGTTACCGCGCCTCAAGACATAAAGCCCATTGGGGGTGATTTCAAGGCTTGCTACCCCACCGCGCCACTCGCATCCCGCCTCAAAACCTTGCCGGGCAACGCGCCGGTGTGGCTGGCGTTCTCCACCACCATCATGCCGTTCACGATCACGCTGGTGCGCGCGCCGGTCGGATACTGGTGCGGATCGGCGTAGGTGGCGCGGTCGCGGAAGTCCGCCGGATCGAACATCGCCACATCGGCGCGGAAGCCTTCGCGCAATAGCCCGCGGTCCTTCAGCTTGAGTGCGCGGGCGGTGCCGCCGGTCATCTTGTGGATCGCAGCCTCCAGCGGCAGCGCGTTCTTCTCGCGCACGTAGTGGCCCACGATGCGCGGGAAGGTGCCGTAGAAGCGCGGATGCGGCATGCCCTGGCTCACCGTGCCATAGGTGGCGACGCAATTGCCGTCGGAGCCGACCAGCGCGGTGCGCGAACGCACGATCTCGGTGATGTCGTCTTCCGAGATCGATGTGACCAGCACGCGCGTCGCGCCCTTGTCGTCGGCGAGGTAGTCGCACAACGCATCGACCGGATCGGCGCCGCGTTCCTTGGCGATCGCGCCGATGGTCTTGCCCGCGTATTGCGGCAGGTTCGGCGAGATCGAAATCTGCACGCAGTCCCAGTTCGGAATGCGGCCCCAGTTGTTGAGGCCGTCGCGCGCGATGTCGGCAGCAATGCGGGCGCGGCTCTCGGGCTCGCGTAGCCGTTTCAGCATCGCCTCGACGCCGCCAGCCTGCACCCACTGCGGCAGCAGGTTCTTCAGCGGGTTCGATCCCGCCGCATACGGATACGCATCGCAATCGACATCGAGCCCGCTCGCGCGCGCGTCCGCTATCATTTGGAGCGCGGTCGCGGCCTTGCCCCAATTGTCCATGCCAGAGCATTTGAAGTGCACGATCTCGACATGCACGCCGCATTGCCGCGCCACGTCGATGGCTTCCTCGACCGAGTCCAGCACCTGGTTCGATTCATCGCGCAGATGGGTGAAGTAGCCGGCGTTGTGCTTCTTCAGCACATGGCCGAGCGCGATCATCTCGTCGGGCCTGGCGTAGGCGCCGGGCGAGGTGAACAGCCCGGAGGACATGCCGAGCGCGCCGGCCTTCAGTCCGTCCTCCAGCAGCGCGATCATGGCGTTGAGCTCGGCCGCGCTCGGGGCGCGGTTCTCCATCCCCATCACCATCAGGCGCAGCGTGTTGTGGCCGACCAGCATGCCGGCGTTCACGGACGTGGGCGGGAAGGTGTCGAGGTATTGCGGGAACGTCAGTTCCTTGAACGGCAGCCACGGCGCCGACGGCGAGAGATAGTCTTTCAGCAGATCGACCTTGCCGGGCAGCGCGGGCGCGACCGAGAAACCGCAATGGCCGATGATCTCGGTGGTGACGCCCTGGCGCACCTTGCTCTCCGCCTTGGGATTGATCGGCAGCGTGAAGTCGGAGTGGGTCTTGATGTCGATGAAACCCGGCGTGACGGCCAGACCCGACGCGTCGATGGTTTTCTTCGCTGGGCCCGGCACGTTGCCGATCGCTGAGATGACGCCGTCTTCGATCGCGATGTCACCGGGGACGCCAGCGCTGCCGCTGCCGTCGTAGATCGTGCCGCCGCGGATCATGATGTCGGTGGGCATGGAACGTTGTCTCTGTTTGCGACCATTTTCTCCGGCTGTCATGCCCCGCGCATAGCCGTCATAGGACGGCGTCGCTTCGCTCGCCTATGGCGGGGCATCCAGTACCCACGGTGGTTACTGGATCGCCCGCTTTCGCGGGCGATGACACCGAGCCAACGGAGATGGCGCTGTTTCATTTCCCCCGCAACCCCGCCACCGCCGCCTTCACATCATCCAATATCTTCGGCCCGTGCGTTCGCATCGCGGCGAATTCGTCCTCCGCGATCAGATCCTTCAAACCCGTCTTGAAGTGCGGCCAGTCCTGCGCGCGCGCCCACCACTCGCGCACCCGCGGGCGGATGTCGAGCCATGCGCCGATCAGGCCCAGGTATTCGAGCCGCGCCGCGTAGGGCATCAGGTTGATGTCGGCGAGCGTCGGCGCGCCGCCCACGATCCACGGGCCGCCCTCGGCCAGCGTCTCGTCGAGCAGCTTGAAGGCGCGCTCGTAGGCTGCGATCCCGTGCGTGACGAACGGAGACTTCGCGCCGAGTTCATAGGTCGACTTGAAGCGATCGGTGCGGCGCGGGTCGCCGACATTGCGAAAGCGGGTCTGGCGCTGCTCCTCGGTCATGTTGCGCATCCGCTCGCGAAACATCGCCGAGAACGACATCTCTGTGACGCCGTCGTGCAGGCCCTCATCGGCGAACTTGCTCCACAGCCGCATCCGGGTGCGGCCGTAGGCGTCGCTCGGGATCAGCGGCGGATCGGGAAACGTCTCGTCGATGTATTCGCAGATCAGCGTCGACTCGATCACCGGCCTGCCGTCGTGAACCAGAGTCGGCACCACGCCCTTGGGATTCATCTTGAGGTATTGCGGGTCGTACTGCTCGCTCTTGAACAGATCGACGCGGCGCACCTCCCAATCGAGTCCCTTGGCGCGCAGCGTAATGCGGACCTTCTGGCAGCAGACCGAGTTGCCGAAGTCGTAGAGGACGAGTGCAGCCATTCCTAATCGCCGACCTTGATGCCCGCTTCCTTCGTCACCCGGCCGTACTCGCCGTGCTGGCGCTTGATGTGCGCGCCGAAGTCCGCGCCGCACACCCCGATCGAGCGGTAGCCCTGCGGCGTCAGCTTGGCCTGCACCTCGGGCGCGTTCAGTGCGTTCTTGAACATGGTGATGTGCGCGGCGATGACGTCCGTCGGCGTCTTTGCCGGCGCCACCAAGCCGAACCACGCGGTCGCCTCGAAGTCCTTGATGCCGCCCTCGATGACGGTCGGTGTGTCGGGTAGCGGCGCGAACCGCTCGCGTGAGGCCACGGCGATCGCGCGCAGCTTGCCGGCGCGCACCTGTTCCATCACCTCGGATGGATTGGCGAGCACCGCCATGACATGGCCGCCCACCAGCGCGGTGGTGGCGGGTGCGCCGCCGCCGAACGGCACATAGGTGAGCTTGATGCCGGCTGCGCGGTTGAACATCTCGAACGCGATGTGCTGCGTGGTCGCGGGGCCAACGGTGGCGTAGTTCATCTCGCCGGGCTTGGCCTTCGCCGCGTCGATGAAATCCTTCAGCGTCTTGAACGGCGAGGTGGCGTTCACCACCATGATCTGCGGCGAGTCCACCATCAGGCAGACCGGCTCGAAGCTGGTGAGCGGATCGTAGGGCAGCGACGCGCGCACCGCGGCGTTGATGACGAACGAGTTGGCCATCAGCAGCAGCGTGTTGCCATCGGGTGCCGCGCGCGACACCTGCTCGGTGGCGATCACCGTGCCGCCGCCGGGCCGGTTCTCCACCAGGATGGTGGGTCCGCCGGTCTTGCCGATCTGCTCGCCCAGCACGCGGGCCAGAATGTCGGCGGTGCCGCCGGGCGGGAACGGCACCACGACGCGGACGTTGCGGCCGGACGCGGTCTGCGCCTCGGCCGCGGTGGACAGCGCAAGTGCGATGAGTGCCGCGCATGCGGCCAGGATTTTCGTGAATTGCATCGGATGCCCCATTGCCCTTGCCCGCGCAGCTTGCGGGTTCCGGCTTTGCGGCGCAACGGCACGGTGGCCCTTGCTCGGGTTAAGGTCAGGCGGCGCCGCCGCCGCTGCCGTCCATCCAATGGTCGAGCGAAGCGGGCATGATCCAGGGCCACAGGAAGGTGCTGAGCACGGCGAACACGAAGCCGTCCACCACGCCAGTGCCCAGCGTTCCGAACAGCGCGCCGATGCCGGCGCCTGCGGCGATCCATAGCGCCAGCCAGAAGGTCAGGAAGAGGACGACACGATTGCCCATCACCATCTCCGCCCCATCAACGTCGCAGAGGAACATGGCGTTCCTAAGAAACTGGGTGGAAGAGGCCGAAGATCGCCAGGAAGAGCGTCGGAAGAACGAGAAGAACGCGTGTACTTACGCCTCGCCGGCCTCGCCGCGGGACATCCAGCGGTCCACGACTCGCGGCATGATCCACGGCCAGGCGAAGCTAGTGATCATGGCAAAGAACGCGCCGTTGAAAATTCCGTAATAGATGCCGTTGGTTACGAGGTCGGGCTTGGGCGCGGTAAGGCCGCCGATGGCCGCTCCGACGATCATCCATACGATGAACCAGGCTCCGGCGATCGCGGCTGTGCGGCCCATGGGAATGCTCCTGTTGCCGCAAACCAACCGCCAGGCGCGACAGGAGTTCCGAGGTTTAATCGAGCAAAATCAGGGTTTTGGAACGGGCGCGCGGGGGACGCGAAATTAAAGCCCATCCGCTGGGAAAGAACATATTGCGAACATAGAACAAACAGTGTACATTGCTTTTTCACTCAAACCGGGGCGCATTTCCGGGGCGGCGCCTGCGTTTGTCGGTCTTTCGAATCCCGGTCATAAGGAGCGCGAAATGGCTTCGCCTGCTGCCCTGCGTGTCATCGAAGGAAGTTCGTCTATGGACAAGTCCAAAGCGCTGGATGCGGCGCTTTCTCAGATCGAGCGCAATTTCGGCAAGGGCTCGATCATGAAACTGGGCAAGAACAACAAGTCCATGGACGTGGAGACCGTCTCCACCGGCTCGCTCGGGCTCGACATCGCGCTCGGCATCGGCGGCCTGCCGCGCGGCCGGGTGGTCGAGATCTACGGACCTGAATCCTCCGGCAAGACCACGCTCGCTTTGCACACCGTCGCCGAAGCCCAGAAGAAGGGCGGCATCTGCGCCTTCATCGACGCCGAGCACGCGCTCGACCCGATCTATGCCCGCAAGCTCGGCTGCAACGTCGATGAACTGCTGATCTCGCAGCCCGACCACGGCGAGCAGGCGCTGGAAATCGCCGACACGCTGGTGCGCTCCGGCGCGGTCGATGTGCTGGTGGTGGATTCGGTGGCGGCGCTGGTGCCGCGCGCCGAGCTCGAAGGCGAGATGGGCGATTCGCTGCCCGGCCTGCAGGCCCGGTTGATGTCGCAGGCGCTGCGCAAGCTCACCGCGTCGATCAACAAGTCCCACACCATGGTGATCTTCATCAACCAGATCCGCATGAAGATCGGCGTGATGTACGGCTCGCCGGAAACCACGACCGGCGGCAACGCGCTGAAGTTCTACGCCTCGGTTCGGCTCGACATCCGCCGCATCGGCGCGATCAAGGAGCGCGACGAGGTGGTCGGCAACCAGACCCGCGTCAAGGTGGTGAAGAACAAGCTGGCGCCGCCGTTCAAGCAGGTCGAGTTCGACATCATGTACGGCGAGGGCGTCTCCAAGGTCGGCGAACTGGTCGATCTTGGCGTTAAGGCCGGCGTGGTGGAGAAGTCCGGTTCCTGGTTTTCCTACGACAGCCAGCGCATCGGCCAGGGCCGCGAGAACGCCAAGGCTTTCCTCAAGGCCAATCCGGACGTCGCCCTCAAGATCGAACAGCAGGTGCGCCAGAACTCCGGCGTGATCGCCGAGATCATCATGGGCGAGCCCGAAAAGGACGATGACGACGACGAGGCCGCCGAGGCATAGGCCCTTAAAGCTTTCGGGCCTTAAAGCTTTCGACGCCGGTCCCCACACCGACATCACCCCCGGGCCTTGCCCCGGGGGTTTTTGTTTTTGGCGCCGGCCCGTGCGGCGAGCGGTGGCGGGGCGCACCGCGCAGCCGTGTCCGGCGGCCGGTCCGCCAGCACAGTGGTTCCGTGCCCGGCTTTCCTGGACACCCCATCCTCCCGCCGCTAAATAACCTACCGGAAACATCAAGAAGACCCGCCGTTTAGGCGGGTTTTGCGGGTTAGAAGGCAGCATGAGCGGCGTCAACGAGATCCGGTCGGGGTTCCTCGACTACTTCAACAAGGCCGGCCACGAGATCGTGGCCTCGTCGCCGCTGGTGCCGCGCAACGACCCGACGCTGATGTTCACCAACGCCGGCATGGTGCAGTTCAAGAACGTCTTCACCGGCCTTGAGAAGCGGCCCTATCAGCGCGCGGTCACCTCGCAGAAATGCGTGCGCGCCGGCGGCAAGCACAACGACCTCGACAACGTCGGCTACACCGCGCGCCACCACACCTTCTTCGAGATGCTCGGCAACTTCTCGTTCGGCGACTACTTCAAGGACCGCGCCATCGAACTGGCCTGGAACCTGGTCACCAAGGAATTCGGACTGCCGAAGGATAAGCTGACCGCCACCGTCTACATCGACGACGATCAGGCGTTCGATCTGTGGAAGAAGATCGCTGGGCTGCCCGAGAGCCGCATCATCCGCATCGCGGGCTCCGACAACTTCTGGGCGATGGGCGACACCGGGCCGTGCGGCCCGTGCTCGGAAATCTTCTTCGACCACGGCGACAAGATCCCGGGCGGCCCGCCGGGCTCGCCGGATGCCGACGGCGACCGCTTCATCGAGATCTGGAACCTCGTGTTCATGCAGTACGAGCAGCTTCCGGACGGCCAGCGCGTCGCGCTGCCCAAGCCCTCGATCGACACCGGCATGGGGCTGGAGCGCATCGCCGCCGTTCTGCAAGGCACCCACGACAACTACTCGATCGATCTGTTCCGCGCGCTGATCGGCGCCATCGCGGAACTGACCAAGGTGTCGCCGGACGGGGCGCAGAAGGCCTCGCTCCGCGTCATCGCCGATCACCTGCGCGCTTCGGCGTTTCTGATTGCCGACGGCGTGCTGCCCTCGAACGAGGGCCGCGGCTATGTGCTCCGCCGCATCATGCGCAGAGCCATGCGCCACGCCGAACTGCTGGGCGCGCGTGAGCCGCTGATGTGGAAGCTGGTGCCGGTGCTCAACCGCGAGATGGGGCAGGCGTATCCTGAATTGTTGCGCGCGGAGGCGCTGATCGCCGAAACGCTCAAGCTTGAAGAAACCCGTTTCCGCCGCACGCTCGAGCGCGGGCTTTCGATTCTTGAAGACGAAACCAAGTCGCTCAAGCAGGGCGGCCGCCTCAATGGCGAGACCGCGTTCACGCTGTACGACACTTACGGCTTTCCACTCGATCTCACCCAGGACGCGTTGCGTGCGCGCGGCATCGCGGTGGACACCGAAGGCTTCAACGTCGCGATGGAGCGCCAGCGCGACAAGGCGCGCGCCTCGTGGTCGGGCTCTGGCGACGCCGCGACCGAAGCCGTCTGGTTCGGCCTGCGCGAGAAGCTCGGCGCCACCGAATTTCTGGGCTACGAGACCGAGACCGCCGAAGGCGTGGTTGCCGCGCTGACGCGCGACAATGCCGAGGCGCCCGCGCTGAAGGCGGGCGAGAGCGGCGCGATCGTCCTCAACCAGACGCCGTTCTATGCCGAGTCCGGCGGGCAGGTCGGCGACACCGGCGTGATGACGGCGGACGGGGTTCGCTTCAAGGTCACCGACACGCAGAAGAAGGCGGGCGACCTGTTCGTACACATCGGCACTGTTGAGCAGGGCACGCTGAAGCCCGGCCTCGCGTTATCGCTCGAAGTCGATCGCGCGCGCCGCTCAGCGATCCGCCGCAACCACTCCGCCACGCATCTCCTGCACGAGGCGCTGCGCCAGGTGCTGGGCGATCACGTCGCGCAGAAGGGTTCGCTGGTCGCGCCCGACCGGCTGCGCTTCGACTATTCGCACCCCAAGCCGGTGACGCCGGAAGAACTCGAAAAGGTCGAGGATATCGCCAACGATTACGTGCTGCAGAACTCGGCGGTGACCACGCGGCTGATGGCGCTGGACGATGCGCGCACCTCCGGTGCGCGCGCGCTGTTCGGCGAGAAATACGGCGACGAGGTCCGCGTCGTCGCGATGGGCGAGGGGTCCGGCAACACGCTCGGCTGGTCGGTCGAATTGTGCGGCGGCACTCATGTCAGGCGCACCGGCGACATCGGCATCATCTCCGGCCTGTCGGACGCAGGTGTTGCTGCGGGCGTGCGGCGCATCGAGGCGCTGACCGGCGCGAACGCGCGCCGTGCCTCCAACCATGCGATGGCGCTGGCGCGCGCCGCATCGTCGGAGCTTCGTGTTTCGCTCGACGAACTGCCGGCGCGGATCGGCGGGCTGCTCGATGAGCGCAAGAAGCTCGAGCGCGAATTGACCGACGCGAAGAAGAAATTGGCGATGGGCGGGGGTGGGGGATCGGCGGCTGCGGCTGACGACGCCGAGATGATCAACGGCGTGAAGGTGATGGCCCGCAAGCTCGCTGGTATCGACGCTAAAGACCTCCGCAGCCTTGCCGACGAAGGCAAGAAGACGCTGGGCTCAGGCATTGTGATCCTGCTGACCACGGACGCCGAGCAGAAGGCGAGCCTGGTGGTCGGCGTCACCGACGATCTCAAGGCCGCGAACAGCGCCGTTACGTTTGTGCAGGCCGGCGTCGCCGAGCTTGGCGGCAAGGGCGGCGGCGGCCGCCCCGATATGGCGCAGGGCGGCGGGCCCAACGGCGCCGCGGCCGATGCGGCCTTCGCGGCGATCAAGAAGCTGGTGAAGCCGGCGTAGTAGCTCCCGTGTCCCGGGCGAGCCATAAGCGCGTTCACGCGCGTCTTCGACGCGCTATGGCGAGACCCGGGACCCCGGTTTGATTGCAGCGAAGTAAGGAACCGGGGTCCCGGCTCGCGCTCGCTAAAGCTCGCTTGGCCGGGACACGAGACGGATCACGCCATCGCCTTCTGCAGGTTCCGGTCGATCTTGTCGAGAAAGCCCGTGGTCGAGAGCCATTTCTGCTCGGGGCCGACCAGCAGCGCCAGATCCTTGGTCATGTCGCCGGCTTCGACGGTATCGACCACGACCTTCTCCAAAGTCGCAGCGAACGTCGCGAGCGCCGGATTATCGTCGAGCTTGGCGCGATGGGTGAGGCCGCGAGCCCAGGCAAAGACCGAGGCCACCGAGTTGGTCGAGGTCTCCTTGCCCTTCTGGTGTTCGCGATAGTGGCGCGTCACGGTGCCGTGCGCGGCCTCCGCTTCCACCACCTTGCCGTCCGGCGTCATCAGCACCGAGGTCATCAGGCCGAGCGAGCCGAAGCCCTGCGCCACGGTGTCAGACTGCACGTCGCCGTCGTAGTTCTTGCAGGCCCAGACGTAGCCGCCGGACCACTTCATCGAAGAGGCGACCATGTCGTCGATCAGGCGGTGCTGGTAGGTCAGCTTGTTGGCTGCGAACTTGTCCTTGAACTCCTTGTCGAACACCTCCTGGAACAGCTCCATGAAACGGCCGTCGTACTGCTTCAGGATGGTGTTCTTGGTGGAGAGATAGACCGGATAATTGCGGGTGAGGCCGTAGTTGAACGAGGCGCGGGCGAAGTCGATGATCGAGCTGTCGAGATTGTACATCGCCATCGTGACGCCGCTCTCCGGCGCCTTGAACACCTCGCGCTCGATCACCTTGCCGTCGGTGCCTGTGAACTTGAGAGAGATCGTGCCTGCGGTCGGGAATTTGAAGTCGGTCGCGCGGTATTGATCGCCGTAGGCGTGGCGGCCAATGATGATCGGCTCGGTCCAGCCCGGCACCATCCGCGGCACGTTCTTGCAGATGATCGGTTCGCGGAAGATGGTGCCGCCGAGGATGTTGCGGATCGTGCCGTTGGGCGAGCGCCACATCTCCTTGAGGCCGAACTCCTTCACGCGGCCTTCGTCCGGCGTGATGGTGGCGCACTTCACCGCGACGCCGACCTCTTTGGTCTTGTTGGCGGCGTCGATGGTGATCTGGTCGCTGGTCTCGTCGCGCTTCTGGATGCTGAGATCGTAATAGAGAAGATCAACGTCGAGGTAGGGATGGATCAGCTTGTCCTTGATGAACTGCCAGATGATGCGTGTCATCTCGTCGCCGTCCATCTCGACGACCGGATTTTTGACTTTGATCTTCGCCATTTTAAGGAGCCACCTTTTGAGAGCCGGCATCGGTAGCAGTCGTCACATTGACGAACGAGTCGACGCGCGCTCATTGAAGACGCAGCCCGGCAGCCGCAGCGGGCTCTATAGCATGACTTTAGTTCCGTGAAAGCTGTGTGAATTCGCCGGCTTAAGTCGTATCCGGAGGCGTGTGGCTGTGATCAAGACGCGGCGAGGCAATAGAAGATCACGCCACAACGAGAGGCGGTATAGCCGCGCGGAATGAGAAGACCCGCCCGATGAGTTCGTCATCGAGCGGATCATGGCTTCGGAAAAGGCCCGCCGCCGGATTCCGCGTCAGAGCGCGGCGAGCGCGGCATTCAGCGTGGTGCTCGGCCGCATCGCGGCCGACGCCTTGGCGAAATCGGGCATGAAGTAACCGCCCGTGTCCACCGGCTTGCCTTGCGCGCCGATCAACTCGCCGTTGATCTTGGCCTCGTTCTTGGCGAGCGTCTCGGCCAGCGGTTTGAAGCGGGCTTGCAGCGCCGCGTCCTTGGTCTGAGCGGCCAGCGCCTCAGCCCAGTACAGGGCGAGGTAGAAATGGCTGCCGCGATTGTCGAGTTCGCCGACCTTGCGCGCAGGATTGCGGTTCAATTCGAGGAACTTGGCGATCGCCGTGTCGAGCGTCTCGGCGAGAATCTGCGCCTTGGCGTTCTTGTAGGTATGCGCCAGATGTTCGAGCGATGCACCGAGCGCGAGGAATTCGCCGAGCGAATCCCAGCGCAGATAGCCCTCTTGCTGGAACTGCTCCACATGCTTGGGCGCCGAGCCGCCGGCACCGGTCTCGAAAAGGCCGCCGCCCGCCAACAGCGGAACGATCGACAGCATCTTGGCCGAGGTGCCGAGTTCCATGATCGGAAACAGGTCGGTCAGATAGTCGCGCAGCACGTTGCCGGTGACGGAGATCGTATCCTGCCCCTTGCGGATGCGCTCGAGCGAAAATTTGATCGCTTCGACCGGCGCCAGAATGCGGATGTCGAGCCCCGCGGTGTCGTGGTCCTTCAGGTACTTCTCGACCTTGGCGATGACCTGGGCGTCATGCGCGCGGTTCTTGTCGAGCCAGAACACCGCAGGCGCTCCGGTGATGCGCGCGCGGCGCACGCCGAGCTTGACCCAGTCCTGGATCGGCGCGTCCCTGACCTCGCACATGCGGAAGATGTCGCCGGTCTCGACCGGACGCTCCAGCAGCACCTTGCCGTCATCGGCAACGACGCGAACCGTTCCGCCCGCGGGAACTTCGAACGTCTTGTCGTGCGAGCCGTATTCCTCGGCCTTCTGCGCCATCAACCCCACATTCGGAACCGAGCCCATGGTCTTGGGATCGAACGCGCCGTTGGCCTTGCAGTCGTCGATGACTGTCTGAAACAGCCTGGCGTAGGCGCGATCCGGGATCACCGCCTTGGTGTCGTGCAGCTTGCCGTCGGGGCCCCACATGCGGCCGGACTCGCGGATCATCGCCGGCACCGTAGCGTCGATGATGAAGTCGCTGGGCACATGCAGGCCGGTAATCCCCTTGTCGGAATTGACCATGGCGAGGCCCGGCCGTTTCGCGTACTCGGCCGCGATGTCGTCCTTGATCGCTTTCTTCTCGGCTTCCGGCAGCGTCTCGATCTTCGCCAGCAGATCGCCGAAGCCGTTGTTGAGGTTGACGCCGAGCTTTCTCAGCGTCGCGTCGTGCTTCTTGATCACATCGGCGAAGAATTCGGAAACCACATGGCCGAACACGATGGGATCGGCGATCTTCATCATGGTCGCCTTGACGTGCAGTGAGAACAGCACGCCTTTCTTCTTTGCGTCTTCGATTTGCTCGGCAAAGAATGCGCGCAGCGCCTTGCGGCTCATGACCGCCGCGTCGATGATCTCGCCGGCTTCGATCGCTGTCTTCGCCTTCAGCACCGTAACCTTGCCGTCGGCCCCGGCCAGCTCGATGCGGACGTTGGTTGCCGCAGCGATCGTGGTCGATATTTCAGAGCCGTAGTAATCGCCGGCTGGCATATACGAAACATGCGATTTGGAGTCGGGACTCCAGGCGCCCATCTTGTGCGGATTTTTGCGGGCGTATTGCTTGACGGCGCCGGCCGCCCGGCGGTCGGAATTGCCCTCGCGCAACACCGGATTGACGACGCTGCCGAACACCTTGTCGTAGCGGGACTTGATGTCCTTCTCGGCGTCCGTCTTCGGCGTGTCCGGATAGTCCGGAACGGCGTAGCCCTTGCCTTGCAGCTCCTTGATCGCGGCGCGGAGCTGCGGGATCGACGCGGAGATGTTGGGCAGCTTCATGATGTTGGCATTGGGCTTCAACGTGAGCGCGCCGAGTTCGGCGAGTTCGTCGTTGGTCCGCTGCGCAGCGGGGAGCAGGTCGGCGACGCTGGCGAGAATGCGGCCGGCCAGCGAGATGTCCTTCAACGTCACGGATACACCGGCCGCGCCCACGAAGGCTTCGACGATCGGCAGCAGGGAATAGGTCGCGAGCGCCGGGGCTTCATCGACCTTTGTCCACATGATTTCGAGATCAGACATACTGGCACCTCTGGTCGCCGGCTTGTTTGGGCCGACCGGAAACTGAACATTGGCGGGCGCTATGGGATGGCTTCTCCCTCAGGCCCTCGGACGGATTTTGTTCTCGGCGCGGACATCGCCAACCGGGAATTCGACTGACGGGAGTTCGGCGCGCGCCGTATAGCATCCGCACTCCGCTGGTAAAAGCCTTGTCAGCAGGGGCGGAGATAACCGCCAGCGGGCGCAAAATGCGGCTGGCCGTCGCTTGACGCAAGCGGCCGGCTTGGGCAGGGGCTGCGGGGCATTTGCCCGCCGAGGAGCACTGCATGCCTGGCGCCGGTACCGACAAGACCAAGAACTGGGCCGTGGCGCCTGGACCGATCGTGATTCTGGTCGAGCCGCAGCTTGGCGAGAACATCGGCTCCACGGCGCGCGCCATGGCGAACTTCGGGCTGTCCCGGCTGCGCCTGGTGAAGCCAAGGCAGGGCTGGCCCAACGAAAAGGCCCATGTCATGGCGGCCGGTGCCGACCGGGTGCTGGAGGCAGCCGAGCTTTTTGACAGCGCCGCTGCCGCCGTCGCCGACTGCACGATGGTGTTTGCGGCAACCGCGCGCGCCCACGATCAGGCCAAACCCGTGGTCGGGCCGCAGGAGGCGGCAAGCCTGATGGTGCCTGCGGTTGCCGCGGGCGACAACGTGGCGCTGATGTTCGGGCGCGAGCGCTACGGCCTCGACGGCGACGAGGTCGGCCTGGCCGATCGCATCGTGACCTTCCCGGTCAATCCGGCGTTCGCATCGCTCAATCTGGGGCAGGCCGTGCTGGTAATGGCCTACGAGTGGTTCAAGCTCGCGGGCAGCGGCTTGCCGTTCGCGATGCCGCAGCGCTCGCCGCCAGCCACCAAGCAGCAGCTCCACGCGTTCTTTGCCAACCTGGAACGCGAATTGGACAAAGTCGAATTCTTCCGCCCGCCGGAGAAGCGCGCCACCATGCTGGTGAACCTGAAGAACATCTTCAACCGCATGGAGCCGACCCAGCAGGACGTGCAGACCCTGCACGGCGTGATCCTGGCGATTGCCGACGGCCGCAAGGGTCCGGCGCGCGGCGGTTTGCTCGACAGCGACGAGGCGCTGGTGCTGCGCTCGCTCTTGGCTGAGCACGACAAGGCCAAGGGGTCGGGCGCGGGCGGGGCGGTGCGCGGCCTGTCGCGGCTCTTGCGCCGGAATCCGACCGACGCCGAGCGCGCGCTGTGGGACGCGGTCACCAAGGATCGCCGCTTCGCGGGCCAGGAGTTCAAGCGCCAGACCCCGGTCGGGCCACATGTCGCCGATATGGTTTCGTTCCGGCTGCGGCTGGTGGTGGAATTGGTGCCGGACGGCGAGGGCGAGGCCGCAGGCAAGGCGCGGGCGGAACGGCGCGCCTGGCTCACCGAGCGGGATTATCGAGTGATCGTGCTGTCCGCCGCCGACGTCGAGGCCGATCTCGCCGGCGCGCTCGACCGGCTGGCAGCGGCGATCAGCCCTTCAGCACCTTGAGTTCGGCTGCGGTGCCGGCGCGCAGGAACGACAGATCGCTGCCGACCGCGAGGAAGCGGATGCCGCGCTTGGCGCTTGCCACCGCGCGCTGCGCGTTGGCGCAGTAGAGGCCGACGATCTTGCCGGCCTTGTTGGCCGCAGCGATGATCTTGTCGAGGGCTGCGTCCACTGCCGCCGAATGCGGATCGAGTTCGGCCGCGTTGCTGAGCGCGATTGAAAGATCGGAAGGGCCGACGAACAGCACGTCGATGCCGGGCGTCGCGGCGATGGCGTCGAGGTTGTCCATCGCGGTCTTGGTCTCGATCATGGCAAGCGTGACGATGTTTTCGTTGGCGTCCCGCAGGTAGGTCTTGGCGTCCGTGATACCGGCCAGTGCCATGGCGCGCTGCGGACCCCAGCTTCGCTCGCCGAGCGGCGGAAATTTTGCGGCCGCGACGAAAGTGCGCGCATCGGCTGCGGTGTTGATCATCGGCGCGACGATGCCTTCGGCGCCGAGGTCGAGCACGCGGCTCGCCACTGCGAACGCGCCGAGCGGGATCCGCACCACGGCGGCCGCGCCGCCGGATCGCACCGCGGCGATACCCGTCACGGTCGCTGCGGTGTCCCACAGCCCGTGCTGCTGGTCGAGCGTGACGGTGTTGAAGCCCTCGCGCGCCAGCGTCTCGGCCACGACCGGCGAGCCGAGCGGGCACCAGCCGGTGTAGACGGTCTCACCGGCGCGCAAGCGCCGGGCCAGCGAAAAGCCGGGCAGGGTTGCCATCGTCAAATGCCCCGTTTGGAAATGCTATTAGCTGCCGGCCTTGATCTGGGTGATGGCCTGCTCCATCAGCTCGTCCATGGTGCGGCGAATCTGGTGGTCCGACTGGTCCACGCCCTTGGCCGTGAGGTCGGTGCGCACCTTCTGGAACACATCGTCGTCGCCGGCCCTTTCGAAGTCGGACATCACGACTTCCTTGGCGTAGGCGTCGGCGTTCGCGCCCGTGAGCCCGAGCTTCCCGGCAGCCCAATGGCCCAGCAGCTTGTTGCGGCGCGCGTTCGCCTTGAAGCGCAGCTCCTCGTCGTGCGCAAATTTCTTCTCGAAGCCTTCTTCGCGCTTATCGAATGTCGTCATTTTGCTCTCGTCTGTGGTGGGTAAATTTCGCGGGACTCTGGCACAAGCGTCTCGGCTTGCACAACGCCCCCAGGGGGGCAAGGAAAGCGCCCGCGAAGGCAAATCGCCTGTTGCGCGCGTGGGGAACTCGGCCTATGTCGATTGTGCTGCCCAGAATGTTCGGTTAGGTTTTGAGCGTGAACGAAGCATCGTTCGTTTGCGTTTGTGTGTGCCTTCCGGAATTCGCCGCCGCGGACCCGTAAAGAGCAACCAAGAGCCACGGCACCCAATGGACATCAACAAACCACGGTACATTCCGATGAGCCGCCGCCGCCGCATTTATGAAGGCAAGGCGAAGATCCTTTACGAAGGACCGGAACCTGGAACCCTGATTCAGCACTTCAAGGACGACGCCACAGCCTTCAACGCGAAGAAGCACGAGGTGATCGAAGGCAAGGGTGTCCTGAACAACCGTATTTCCGAATACCTGTTCCAGCGCCTGAACGAAATCGGCGTTCCGACGCACTTCATCCGGCGTCTCAACATGCGCGAGCAGTTGATCCGCGAGGTTGAGATCATTCCCCTTGAAGTCGTCGTGAGAAACGTCGCCGCGGGCTCGCTGGCGACGAGGCTTGGAATCGACGAAGGCACGCAACTGCCGCGCTCGATCATCGAATTTTACTACAAGAGCGACAAGCTCGGCGATCCGATGGTGTCGGAAGAGCACATCACGGCGTTCGGCTGGGCCACGCCGCAGGAGATCGACGACGTGATGGCGCTGGCGATCCGCGTCAACGACTTCCTGTGCGGCCTGTTCCTCGGCGTCGGCATCCGTCTGGTCGATTTCAAGATGGAATGCGGAAGGCTCTGGGAAAACGACATGATGCGGATCGTGGTCAGCGACGAGATTTCGCCCGACTCGTGCCGGCTGTGGGACATCAAGTCGAACGACAAGCTCGACAAGGACCGCTTCCGCCGCGATCTCGGCGGATTGATCGAGGCCTACACCGACGTGGCGCGCCGGCTCGGCATCATGAGCGAGAACGAGCGGCCGCAGGGCACGGGCCCGGTGCTGGTCAAGGGATAACCGGACGCTTTCGATGCCTGCGTTCTGTGACAATCATACGGGGGCCGCGAGGCCCCCGCATCGTTTCAAGCGGACGCGGCGTGTGTTCGCCGGATTGCTGATGCTGGCATGCGGCGCGCAGACGGCGATCGGGGGCGAGTGCCAGTACGTCAAGTACAGCCCCATCATGGTCGAGGGTTTCGATGGCACCGACACGTTCGGCGTGCAGTTGACGATCCACGATCAGCGCTGGGTCTGGCAGCGCGCGCCCGGCGGCGTTGCGGCGTTCTGTCCGTCGTGCCCGGATGACGCGGTTTCGAAAAGCTTCTTCCGGATCGGGCAGGCGCCGTTTCTGAGCCCGCTCCAGGAGGGCGATCTTCGCAGCGAGACCGATCAGGCGTCCGCGAGCGCCATCGACTTCGCGCTTCATCCGCGCGCTATCGCGGTCGCGCTGTGGCGCATGACCACGCTGCTGCCGAGCAAGGTCTCGCCGCTGTCGGACATCACGCCGATCACGCTGTGGGGCGTGCCCGGCAAGTCGCGCGTGGTGGAGATCGTCTCGGGCGACAAACCGGTGCCCGGCGTCGCCGTCGCCTTGGAGGACGGCTGCTTCACGATGTTCGGCGTGTTCTTTCGCAAGGACGACGGCGAGGTCTCGTTCGACGATGTGCTGAGCGCCCGCGGCTCGATCGGGATTTTGAGGTACCAGCCGTACCGCCACGATCTGTCGCCGGGCATTCACTTTCCGTTGGGCGACGCCCGCAAGCAGTGGGAAGACGACCAGAAGTAGCGCCTGCGCCGGCCCGCCCGGCCTTGTGCGGGACGGCGGCACCTCTAGACTCCGGCAACCGCAACGCTGGGTTTGAACCCGATGCGCCTTCTCCGACGCGCCGCCATGACAGCAGCCGTGCTCGCGCTTTCGGCGTCCGCCGTGCTGGCGCAGGCCTATCCCAGCCGCCCCGTGAAGGTTGTGGTGCCGTTCCCGGCCGGCGGCGGCACCGATGCGCTGACGCGCTTCATCGCCAAGGGGATGGAGCAGCGGCTCGGCCAGCCGTTCATCGTCGAGAACCGTGCCGGCGCCGGCACCACGCTCGGCGCCACGGCGGTCGCGCGCTCGGACCCGGACGGCTACACCATCATGGTCGGCACCGCCTCGACCTTCGCGGCCGCGCCAGGCCTCTACAAACGGCTGGCCTACGATCCGAACAAGGATTTCGCGCCGGTGATGCTGTTCGCCACCGTTCCGTTCGTGCTGGTGGTGCATCCCTCGCTAGGCGTCAACACGGTGCAGGAGCTGGTGGCGCTGGCCAAGAGCAAGCCCGGCGGATTGACCTATGCCTCCGCCGGCGTGGGCGCCGTGCATCACATTTTCTGCGAGCTGTTCATGTCGATGACCGGCATCGATATGAAGCACGCACCCTATCGCGGCGGCGCGCCTGCGCTGAACGATGTGGTCGCCGGCCATGTGCCGATCTACTTCGCCGATGCGGGACCGGCCGCGGCGTTGATCAAGGCCGGCCAAGTCAAGGCGCTGGGCGTGACGACAAGTACGCGCGCCAGTCACCTGCCGGATGTGCCGACGCTGCACGAGGCGGGCGTCACCGGCTATGAGGCCAACACCTGGCAGATGATGGTTGGCCCGGCGCGGATGCCCGAGCCGATCGTGCAGCAGTTGAATCAGGCGCTCGCCGAAGTGATGCGCACGCCCGAGGCGCAGCAGTATTTCATCGGGCTCGGCATGCAGCCGATGACGACCACGCCCGTGGAGGCCGCGGACTACATCCGCAAGGAATCCGCGCGCTGGACCGGCATCATCAAGGGCATAGGCGTGAGCATCGACTAGGATTAGATTGCCAGCCCAAGAGAAGCGGACAAGCGGGAGCGGAACGCCCATGCGAAAGCAGCTCAAGATCGGACTCGTGGTGCCGTTCGCGACCGACCGGGTGCCGGTCGAAGGACCGCTGATGTATCCGGACGTGACGTTCATTCCGCGCGGCGTCGGCGTGCGAGCGCTCACCCCCGAGGGCTATGACGCGGCGTGGGAGGGCATCCTCCCGGCGGCGCGCGAACTCGCCAAGCTCGACATCGACGCCATCATGGTGATCGGCACGTCGCTCACGTTCTACCGCGGCTACGAGGCGCACCAGCAGTTGCTGGAGCAGCTCCGCCAGGAGACTGGTCTGCCGGTCAGCACCATGACCGAGGCGGTGATCGATGGATTGCGCAGCGTCGGCGCCAAACGGATCGCGGTGGCGACGGCCTATTCCGATCTGGTGAACGACCGGCTGGCCGATTTTCTTCGTCAGGCGGGCTTCGATGTGACGGCGATGAAGGGCTTCGGCATCGTCGAATTCGGCGGCGCCGAGCGGATGACCGAGCAGGACATTATCGACCTCAGCGGCAAGGCCATCGGTGAGGCCAAAGCCGCGGACGCGGTGCTGATCTCTTGCGGCGGCCTGATGACGCTGGGCTGCGCAGTGCCGATCGAGCAGCAGCACGGCATTCCGGTGGTCACCAGCACGCAGTCGGCGTTCTGGAAGGCGCTGCGGCTGGCGGGCGACAGCGGCCATGTTCCCGGCCGGGGCAGGATGCTCGGGCAATCGGAGGTCGTGCCAGCCTGAGTTTCGGGCGTTCCTGGTTCGCGCCTTCGGCGCGCCTCGGAATGACTGAAATTCCTTCGGGGATTCCTCCGATTGTTGGCCGTCCGCAATTGCGGACCCCCGGAATCGTCGATATCTCAACAGCATGAAAGCCCGCGTCACAGTCACGTTGAAGTCCGGCATCCTCGACCCCCAGGGCAAGGCGATCGAAGGCGCGCTGAAGTCGCTCGGCGTCGCCGGCGTGGCGAGCGTGCGCCAGGGCAAGGTGTTCGACATCGAGATCGAGGGCGCCGACAAGCTGCGCGCCGAGGCCGCGTTGAAAGAGGCGGCTGAGAAGCTTCTCGCCAACACCGTGATCGAAAACTACCGCATTGAGGTGCTGTAGGCGCGCCGTCGTTGAGTTGCCGCGATCTTGTGCCTGGATGAAGTGTGGGATTCGAGGCTGAAATGAAATCCGCCGTCGCCGTCTTTCCGGGCATCAATCGCGAGCGCGACATGGCGCGCACGCTCAAGCTTATCTCGGGCACCGAGCCTGCGATGATCTGGCACGCCGAGACGGCGCTGCCGGCCGGCACCGACCTCGTGGTCATCCCGGGCGGGTTCTCGTATGGCGACTATCTGCGCTGCGGCGCCATCGCCGCGCGCTCGCCCATCATGGATGCGGTGCGCGCCCACGCCGCCCGCGGCGGGCTGGTGCTCGGCGTCTGCAACGGCTTCCAGATTTTGTGCGAGTCGGGCCTGCTGCCGGGCGTGCTGATGCGCAACAAGGCGCTGAAGTTCATCTGCAAGGATGTGTATCTGCGGGTCGAGCGCTCCGACACGCCGTTCACGCGCGGCTACAACGCTGGCCAGGTGGTGCGCGTGCCGGTTGCGCACGGCGAGGGCAATTACGTCGCCGACGAAGAGACCGTGAAGCGGCTCGAAGGCGAGGGGCGGGTGCTGTATCGCTACGCCGGGCCCGACGGCAGCCTCGATCCGGCGTGGAACATCAACGGCGCGGTGAACTCCATTGCCGGCATCCTAAGCGAGCGCGGCAACGTGCTCGGCATGATGCCGCATCCCGAGAACCATGTGGACGCCTCGATCGGGTCCACCGACGGGCGGGGCCTGTTCGCCGGGCTCGCGGACCATTTCAAGCGGGTGGCGTAGAGCCGTATTTCTCCGCAGTTGATCCAAATTGGCTGTCATCCCCGCGAAAGCGGGGATCCAGTAAACGCCGGTGTGTACTGGATCCCGGCTCTCGCTGACGCTCGGCCGGGATGACGGCGGAGTGTGTGTTTTCATTTCCGCCCCTTGAAATCATTGCGGAATAAAAAATCTATCCCCGGGTGCTTGGGGCGCTCTTATCTTTCCCGTGCCTTGCTCATCGAGGGCGTCGTCGATCGCGATGCTGATGACGGAGCGGGGCCGGTCTCCCTCATATTGGAGATCGAATGGAGCGCCGGGAGGCGCTGGGCCCCCCGTCAGTGGGCTCGCGCGCTCCCACAGCGGCGATCCCCGGTAACGGGGATATCGCCGTGAGCGCGTAACGGACCCCCGATAGCGGTCCGTAAAGGGCGGTGGATAACGCACACCGCTCTGGCGCCTCCCGGCGCTCCATCCCCTCAGGGGAAACGGAAAAAGGGAAAGACGGCGCCGGTCCGTCTCGAAGCAACCGGCGGCGAAGCGTTGGCTAAATGCCGCAAATAAGAGGTGGATGGCGTCAGGAAGCAGTGTCGCAGCGGATGAATTGTCACAGTCAGTCAACTAAATAGAAACCGTGAGCCGCATCGAACCCAACATCACCCCCGCCCTGGTCGCCGAGCACGGCCTCAAGCCCGACGAGTACGAGCGCATCCTGAAGCTGATCGGGCGCGCGCCGACCTTCACCGAGCTCGGCATCTTCTCGGCGATGTGGAACGAGCACTGCTCGTACAAGTCGTCGCGGGTCCATCTGCGCGGCCTGCCGACCAAGGCGCCGTGGGTAATCCAGGGGCCGGGCGAGAACGCGGGCGTCATCGACATCGGCGACGGCCTCGCCGTCGTGTTCAAGATGGAGAGCCACAACCACCCGAGCTTCATCGAGCCGTACCAGGGCGCCGCCACCGGCGTGGGCGGCATCCTGCGCGACGTGTTCACGATGGGCGCGCGGCCGATCGCCTGCCTCAACGCGCTGTCGTTCGGCGATCCGGACCATGCGAAGACGCGCCATCTGGTGTCCGGCGTGGTCGCGGGTGTCGGCGGCTACGGCAACAGCTTCGGCGTGCCGACGGTCGGCGGCCAGGTGCGGTTTCATTCGCGCTACAACGGCAACAACCTCGTCAACGCGATGGCGGTCGGTCTTGCCGACGCCGACAAGATTTTCTACGCGGCGGCGTCAGGCGTCGGCATGCCGATCGTCTATCTCGGCTCCAAGACCGGCCGCGACGGCATCCACGGCGCCAGCATGGCGTCGGCGGAGTTCGACGACGATTCCGAGGAGAAGCGTCCGACCGTTCAGGTCGGCGATCCGTTCGCCGAGAAGCTGCTGCTCGAAGCGTGCCTCGAGATCATGGCGAACGATTGCGTGATCGCGATCCAGGACATGGGCGCTGCCGGCCTGACATGCTCGGCGGTCGAGATGGGCGCCAAGGGCGATCTCGGCGTCACACTCGAACTCGACAAGGTGCCGTGCCGCGAAACCGGCATGAGCGCGTACGAGATGATGCTGTCGGAGAGCCAGGAGCGCATGCTCATGGTGCTCAAGCCGGAGAAGGAGCAGCAGGCCGAGGCGATCTTCCGCAAGTGGGGGCTCGATTTCGCGGTGGTCGGCTCCACCACGCCGACCAAGCGCTTCATCGTCAAGCACGGCGGCGACGTGATGGCCGACCTGCCGATCAAGGAACTGGGCGATGAGGCGCCGCTTTATCACCGGCCGTTCGTGATCGCAGCCAAGCTTCCGGTGATCAAGGCCATGGACGTGCGGCCGCCGATGCGGCTGCCGGACGCGCTGGAGAAGCTGATCGGCACGCCGGACCTGTGCTCCAAGCGCTGGGTCTGGGAGCAGTACGACCACATCATTCTTGGCAACACGGTGCAACGTCCAGGCGGCGACGCGGCTGTGGTGCGCATCAACGACGGTCCGAAGGCGCTGGCGCTGACCGCCGACGTGACGCCGCGCTATTGCGAAGCCGACGCGTTCGAGGGCGGCAAGCAGGCGGTGGCGGAAGCCTGGCGCAACATCACCGCGGTCGGCGGCACGCCGCTGGCGCTGACCGACAATCTCAACTTCGGCAATCCGGAGCGGCCCGAGATCATGGGCCAACTGGTCGGCTGCATCCGTGGCATCGCCGAAGCCTGCAAGGCGCTCGACTTCCCTGTCGTGTCCGGCAACGTCTCGCTCTACAACGAGACCAACGGCAAGGCGATCCTGCCGACGCCGACCATCGGCGGCGTCGGCGTCATCGCCGACTTCACCAAGTCGGCCAAGCTCGCCTTCAAGGCCGAAGGAGAGGCAATCCTGCTGATCGGTGAGACGCTGGGCTGGCTCGGCCAGTCGCTTTACCTGCGTGACATCTGCGGCCGCGAGGAGGGCGCTCCGCCGCCGGTCGATCTGGTCGAGGAGCGCGAGAACGGCGACGTGGTGCGCGCCCTGATCGCCGACGGCGTCGCCACCGCGGCGCACGACATTTCCGACGGCGGCTTGCTGGTGGCGCTGGCCGAGATGGCGATGGCGTCCGGTATCGGCGCGCAGCTTGATGCCGCGCCCGAGGATACGCCGGCCCACGCCTTCTGGTTTGGCGAGGACCAGGCGCGCTACCTGGTGACCGTGCCTTTGGCGCAGGCCGATGCCGTCATGGCCCGGATCGAGGGCGTGCCGGTGCAGCGGATCGGCATCACCGGCGGCGCGGCATTGGCTCTTTCCGGCGAGCGCCCGATTCTGATAAAGGCTCTGAACGAGCGCTTCGAGGGCTGGCTCCCCACATATATGGCGGGTGCCGCCTGACGGGGCCTGGAGACCGCGCCAAATGCCGATGAATGCCAATGACATCGAGCGGCTGATCAAGGGCGGCATTCCCGACGCCGAGGTGACCATCCGCGATCTGGCCGGCGATGGCGACCATTATGCTGCCACGGTGATCGCCGAGAGCTTTCGCGGCAAATCGCGGGTCCAGCAGCACAAGCTGGTGTATGACGCTTTGAAAGGCCAGATGGGCGGCGCGCTGCATGCGCTTGCCTTGCAGACCGGCATCCCGGAGGCGTAGTTTCGTCCTAAAGGCAGCGGCGCGGTCATGCCGCGCAAAAGGAAAGATCATGGGCATTGAGCAATTCATCGAAAATGAAGTGAAGGCCAACGACGTGGTGCTGTTCATGAAGGGCACCCCCCAGGCTCCGATGTGCGGATTTTCGGGGCAGGTCGTGCAGATTCTCGACCACCTCGGCGTGCCGTACAAAGGGCTGAACGTCCTGGAGTCGGACGACCTGCGCAACGGCATCAAGACCTATTCGAACTGGCCCACGATCCCGCAGCTTTACGTCAAGGGCGAGTTTGTCGGCGGCTGCGACATCATCCGCGAGATGTTCCAGGCGGGCGAACTGCAGACGCTGATGAAAGAGCAGGGCCTGCCGGTGAAGGCGGACGCCACGGCCTGACGCGCGCCGGCGCAGGCGCCGAGCGCTCAATACGATCTTTCGCGCGGCTGCGTTCAGCGCAGCCGCTGCATCAGCAGATAGATGATAGCCAGGATGACGCCGATGCCGATCAGGCTTGGCGTGCCCATGCCGCTGGCGAATTTGGTGACGTTGTCGGTCACCGAACTCACGTAGCCGCCCGAGCCCTCGCCAAGCAGCAAGTGGATCAGGATCAGCGACAGAACGGCCAGAAATCCGAGCTCGACGAACAGCCAGAGAAAGCGCCGCGTTCTTTCGAGAAAATCCATCATGGCCTGCACCCGCTAACACCGACAGACATGATCGGGTGGGACGCGTGGCATCCCACCCGAATGGAGTCCCGCCGTTTGCCGCGGCCGTTGTATGCGAACCGCGGCAACTGGCGAGCGTGGCGGTTACGCCACGTTGCGGTTCGAGAACAACCAGAGAATAACGCCGAGCGCGATCAGGCCGGCGAGGCCGTTGGCGCCCAGGTCTTTCACGAAGGCCGTGATATTGCCGGCAACATTGCCGAAGAACGGCAGATTGGAGCCGCCGACCAGCAATGCGGCGACGATGCCCAATGCGAGAAGCATCAGGCCAAGCTCCGTCAGCGCACCAACCCACGACTTCATCATTTGCAGTCCGCTCATGAGCAAGTCTCCCCAGTGTTTGCGAACGTTTGTTATACGCACGCCTATGTTCGCGGCCGCGAGGCTACGAACCACAGCTCAGGAAACAAGGGCATGACCGATTTCGGCCAATTATCGCGCGACGCGCCGATCAATCAGGCCAATACTACTTTGGTCTAATAGCATGATTCGCCATGCGAAAGGCCGCCCTCGCGGGCGGCCTTTGCTGCGGCGCAACCCGAATTGTGATTAGCGGGAATAATATTCGACGACGAGGTGCGGCTCCATCATCACCGCGTACGGCACATCGCTCAACACCGGGATGCGAGCCAGTTTGGCGGTCATCTGGCCTTCGTTGACCTCGATGTAGTCCGGCACGTCGCGCTCGCCGAGCGCGCGCGCTTCGATCACCAGCGCCATCTGCTTCGACGCGTCCTTGACCTCGATGGTGTCGCCGACCTTGACGCGATAGCTCGAGATGTTGACGCGGCGGCCGTTCACCTTGACGTGGCCGTGGTTGACGAACTGACGCGCGGCGAACACCGTCGGCACGAACTTGGCGCGATACACGACTGCGTCGAGGCGGCGCTCCAGCAGGCCGATCAGATTGGCGCCGCTGTCGCCCTTCATGCGGATCGCTTCTTCGTAGATGCCGCGGAACTGCTTCTCGGAAATGTTGCCGTAGTAGCCGCGCAGTTTCTGCTTGGCCTTGAGCTGCACGCCGTAGTCGGAGAGCTTGCTCTTGCGGCGCTGGCCGTGCTGGCCCGGGCCGTACTCGCGCTTGTTGACGGGGCTCTTCGGGCGGCCCCAAACATTCTGGCCCATACGGCGGTCGATCTTGTACTTCGCCTGGTGGCGCTTGGTCATCGCGTCCTCGTTTTTTGAGCATGATCGCTCGGTTGAGGATCGCGTCCTCCTCTGTCCCGGCATGGCCGGAACCGACAGGTTCGCAGCCGAAGCGCCGGCGCAAACCACGGATCGCGAAACACCGCGCGGGCCCAAAGGCCCGCGAGATGGGCGGTTTTTAGGGGGAAAGGCCGTTCAAGTCAAACACCGGCGGGGGCGGTCTGGCTGATCCCGTAGCTCGCCAAAGCGGCCGTCAGAACCGGCGAGGGCGCCCGCCCAGAGGTAAAAACCAGCGTGGTGACGGCTGATTGCGCCGTTGGGCCGGGCGCTCCGAAGGCAGGGACGAGCAGTTCAGCGGCGCGGCGGGCGATCGCGGGGGCGGGGTCCAGATAGCTCACGGGCCAGGCCGCCAGCCGCCGCAGCCGCTCGATCAGCAGCGGATAGTGCGTGCAGGCCAGCACCACCGTGTCGGTGCGGCCGCCGTGGGCTTCGACGAAGCAGGGCGCGATCTCGCGCCCGATATCGGCGTCGGACACCTCCTCGCCATGCAGGACCGCTTCGGCAAGCTCCGCGAGCCTGGGCGAGCCCACGAGGTTGATGGCGCAGCCATCGGCGAAGTCGCGGATCAGCGCGTGGGTGTATTCACGCTTCACGGTCGCTTCGGTGCCGAGCACGGTCACGAGCCGGCTGCGCGACGCGGCGCAGGCCGGCTTGATCGCCGGCACCGTGCCGACGAACGGAAGTGCGAAGCGCTCGCGCAATTGCGGCAGAACGAGCGTAGATGCGGTGTTGCAGGCGATCACCACCAGATCGGGGCGGTGCGTTGCGACCAGCTCGTCCATCACCGCCGTGACGCGGACGACGAGCTTGCCTTCGTCCTGCTTGCCATAAGGAAAGAAGGCATCGTCGGCGGCATAAATGTAGCGCGCGTCCGGCCGCGCCCTGGCCACCTCGCGATGGACGGTCAAGCCGCCAAGCCCGGAATCGAACACCAAGATGGTCGGCGTGGCGGTCATGAGATGCAGGGAATAGGAATCCAAGGGGCGTTTTCGAAGCGACCCATTAGGCCGCAATCCAGAGCCTGACAAGCCTTGCCTGACAAGGCTTGGCGGCGCCTCCGATGGCTGATCAGGCGGCGTGGCCGGCGCGGCGCTTTTCCAGTGAAGCCCGGGCCTGCTCCGAACGCTTGCGGTACTCCTCGTGCAGGGATTCGAGGTCGGCGTCGCAGAGATCCTCGGCGGTGGCCATGTTGTTGTGCGCGCCGCGCATCGCGATGATCAGATCGGCGAGCTTGATCTGCAGCGCCAGCGTGTCGCGGTTCTGGGTGTTCTGGATCAAGAACACCATCAGGAACGTGACGATGGTGGTGGCGGTGTTGACCACGAGTTGCCAGGTGTCGCTGAAGCCGAACAGCGGCCCGGTGATGGCCCACACCAGGATCAGCGCCAGCGCGGTGAGGAAGGTCGCGGGCTTGCCTGAGAGCCGCGCGATACTGTGGGCGAGTGACGTGAACCAGCCCGGTTTGGCGCCGTGCCGTATCTGATCGTTCAGCGCCACGGCCTTTGCCTTCGCAGTAGCATTCTTCGTGGAGGGCCGATGTTTTGACATGGATCGGAAACTCCATGAGGCCGTCCGGTGTTCCCGCCCAGGAACGAAACGGCGATTTTGCCGTTGGTTTAGACAATGCGGCGCATGCTGCCGCGGATGCTTGAGGAGTTCGTCATGTTAGGTTGGGCTGTTACGTTTCTGATTGTCGCACTGGTCGCGGCGATACTCGGCTTTGGCGGCATTGCCACTTTCGCGGTCGAGATCGCCAAGATCGTGTTTTTTGTGGCCATCGTGCTGTTCGTGATCTCCGCGGTGGTCGCGCTGATCCGTGGCCGGTCGCCGACCATGCCTTGACACACCGGCGTCAGCCGCAAACACACAATCGCCCGGCGCAAGCCGGGCGATTTGTGTTTTCCGGCCGCAGGCGAGCGCCGCCGGTATCGTTCCGTCAGGGACGCTCGTTGCCGGCGAGCACGGTGCGCGTCGTCAGGTCGGGACCGAAGTCGTCCGCATTGTCGATCGACAGCAGGCCGCTCAGCCGGGTGCGCGCGCGGTTGACGCGGCTCTTGATGGTGCCCACCGCGCAGCCGCAAATCTCGGCGGCTTCTTCATACGAGAAGCCCGAGGCGCCGACCAGAACGAGTGCTTCGCGCTGATCGTCCGGCAGCTTGGACAGCGCGACGCGGAATTCCTCGAACTCGACTCGGCTGGTCTGCTCGGGCTGCGTCTTCAAGGTTTCGGCGTAGCTGCCGTCGGCGTCTTCCACCTCACGGCGGCGCTTGCGGTATTCCGAGCGGAACAGGTTGCGCAGGATGGTGAACAGCCAGGCCGACATGTTGGTGCCGGGCTGGAACGAGTCGATGTTGGCAAGCGCGCGCAACAGCGTCTCCTGCACCAGGTCGTCGGCGCGGTCCACGTTGCCGCACAGCGAGATGCCGAACGCGCGCAGACTGGGCACAGCGGCCAGCATGATATCCCGGAGGGTGGGGTCAAGGCTCATTCTGCTGACCCCTTACCCTCGCTCGACTTGTCGAGCTTCTGCAGCAGATCGACGAAGCGGTCCGGTGTGGGCTCAATGAGGCCATCGTAATACGACCGAAGTTGCTGGCCGATCTTGGCCTGAACTTCGCGGCCAAGGCTGGCGTCTTTGCCCCGCTTGGTGGTGGTATTTCTGGTCGATGGATCCATGGATTGGGGCTTTTCTGGTGGTTTACGCTCGGTCATTCCTCAGTCCCGTGCCCGTCTCCGGCACACGTCTCCCCGGTTTTTTGGCGCTCCTCCGGCTATTCGGCCCGGCGAAGTTCCACCCCCAACGTCCGTTTGCAACGCGCCTATTGAGCTATTGTTCCGTGGTATGGAACTTTTTTTCCGCTGGCGCATTGAAGCCGGGTAACTAGCTTTCTTTATGGATACATCGGGAGGGTGAAAAGTGTCGACATCTCAAGCTGTTGCCCAGCATCTCCCCTTTCTGCGCCGGTATGCCCGAGCGCTGACGGGGAGCCAGCATTCGGGCGACGCCTACGTGGCAGCCGCTCTCGAAGCGCTGATTGAAGACCAAAGCGTCCTGAACGGGGCCAGCGGCGTGCGGGTGGCGCTCTATAAGCTCTTCACCCGGATTTGGAATTCGGTGGAGGTGAACGAGGGCAGCGATTCCGCCCCGGTATCCAAGCTTCCGGTCGAGCAGCGGCTCGGCCAGATCACGGCGCAGCCCCGCCAGGCGTTTCTTCTGGTGGCGCTGGAAGGCTTCTCCGAAGAGGACGCTGCATCGATTCTCGATATCGAGATTTCCGCGCTGCGGACCCTGGTCGAAGACTCCGGCCGCGAACTCGCAGCCGAGATCGCCACCGACGTGCTCATCATCGAGGATGAGACCTTCATCGCGATGGACCTGGAAGGTCTGGTCGAAGGCCTGGGCCACCGGGTGATCGGCGTGGCGCGCACCCACACCGCCGCGGTGACTCTCGCCAAGGCCAAACGGCCCGGCCTGATCCTGGCCGACATCCAGCTCGCCGACGGCAGTTCCGGCCTCGACGCGGTGAACGAATTACTCAAGTCGTTCGAGGTGCCGGTGATCTTCATCACCGCGTATCCGGAGCGCTTCCTGACCGGCGAGCGGCCGGAGCCGGCGTTCCTGATCGCCAAGCCGTTCCAGCCGGCCACGGTGTCGGCGGTCATCAGCCAGGCGCTGTTCTTCGAGCGCAAGGCGCGCCGCCCCGAGCGCCGCGCTTCGGCATAACGACACGACGCAAGCAAAAAGCCCGGTTCGCAAGAACCGGGCTTTTTCTTTGCCGATTGGCCGGAGGTTTAGCGGCGCTTCGCCATCGAATAACCGAGCATCACCGCTTCGACGATCATCGCCAGTTGCGCGAACTGCGCCGGGCGTTGCGCGGCCTGGGCTTGCGCGTGGTGCGGCGGTGGAACGGTCGCAGGCGCCTTCGGCTTGCTGGCCAGCCAAAGCCCCAGCAGGATCGTGACCGCGACCAGCGCGAAGAAGCCGGCGAGGATCAGGCGCGCATAGACGTCGCCGACGTGGGGCTCCAGCGCCAGGATCGATGCGGATGACGCGAAAACCACCGCGGCCACACCGGAGAACGCACAAACCGAATAAAGGATGGCGTTGCGGCGCAGTTTTGCAGTGGCGCCGGTGACCTTCGCGGCAGCCCCGCTAAAGGCTGCCGCGGCGATATCGTTGAGCCGCATGGCGGCGCCCTTTAGTGACGACGGCCGGCCATCCCAGCCAGGAACCCGATCCCCGCTGCGATCGCCAGAGTCAGCAAAGGGCGTTGCTCAACCTCCTCCTCGATCCGGCGCAAGGCGTCACCGCCGACCTTGGTGGCTTCATCGGTCATCGTTTGCGCGCCGTTGCGCAGTCGCTCCGCCGTGTCGGCGAGGGTTTCGGACACATAGTCGCTGGCTTCGGCGGCCGCATGGGAGGCGCCGTTGCGGCTGAGCGTGTTGAGGCGGCTGACGCGGCTTTCCAGATCGCGCATCAAGCCTGCGATCTCGCGTTCGATGCCTGCAACGTCGTCGGATGAACTTCTCGATTTACGGGCCATGATATTCCTCGTGCCAATACTGAACGCACCGCGGTGAATAGTCCGCGAAATGCCCAATCCAACGCGCGGCAAGGGCGAAAAGTTCCGTCGCGGGGCCGCTCAAGAACGTGCCCGAAACCAGAAAGAAGAAGGCCTAGTCGACGAGGTCGACTAGGCCTGGCTTTACCGGCCGAGCACGAGGGGAGGGGAATCACGGCCGGTCGGCGGATTAAATACCGAACCCGAATTTTGGTTCCGCGATGCGCGGATTTTCGCGCCATCGTCGCGGTGGCCCCGGCGTTGCTTCAAATGCCAGTCCATTCAGAAAGTTAGGTGGGAAACATTCGCTCCGATCAGCGTTGCCTCATACGTTGCACCAGCTGGAGCGGATGTCCCACCTGCGTTCAGTCTGCAGCCCGGTGATTGGAGTCAGTAATGTTGGCCGGGGAGCAATTACCTCTGGGTCACGCCATGCAATGGCGGACGGATTTGCTGCTTCTGCACGGCCTGTCCGACGTGGTCATTGCGATCAGCTTCTTCGTCATCACGGCCGGCATCATCTGGTACATGCGGCACCGCTTTGGCCTGCTGCAGGAATACCGGATGATCGCCTGGCTTTTCTGCGGCTTCATCCTCACCGCAGGTGCAAGCCATCTGATCGAGATGATTGCGCTCTGGTATCCGATGCACGCCATCCAGGGTGCCGCCCGGGCTGCGACCGCGTTTTTTGCGGTGGGCGCAATCGTGCTGATCTGGCCGCTGCTGCCGGCGCTCGCCAGGCTGCCGTCATCGAGCCAGCTTGCCGAGGTCAACGAACGGCTGCGGCGGGAAGCGCAGGCGCATGAGGCGACGCTTCGCGAGTTGGAATTGTCCCGGAGCGAGCTGGAAACGCGCGTCGAGGAGCGCACCCGGGAACTAAGCTTGGTGAAGGCGCGGTTTGAAACCGCTCTGAACGGCGCCAAGGTGTATCTGTTCTCGCAGGACCGCGAACTCAAATACACCTGGATGTACGGCGCGCTTGGTGAGATGGCGGACGCCGAGATGATCGGGCGGTCCGACCGTGAACTCCTGTCGGGCCCCGAACTCGACCGGGTGATCGCGCTGAAGCGGCAGGTGCTGGAGAGCGGCGAACCGGCCGACGGCGAAATCACCACTGTGCGGCCGCAGCGGCGCGGCCTGTTTGCGCTGCACGTCGATCCCACATTCGATGCGAGCGGCGCGATCGACGGGATTATGTGCGCCGCCATCGACATCAGCCGGATCCGCTCGCTGGAGAGCGAGCAACGGCGGCTGACCGACGAGCTTGGCACTGCGTTGCAGCGCTACGAAACGGCGCTGCGCGGCTCCCAGGTCACCGTGTACACCCAGGATCGGGAGCTTCGCTACACCACGGTCAGCAACCCGATGTTCGGGCGCGAGATCGGCGAGATCGTCGGGCGCCACGACCAGGACATCATGCCGGCGGACAGCAGCGCACCGATCGTTGCGGTCAAGCGCGCGGTGCTCGACAGCGGACAGTCCAAGGACTGCGAGTTCCGCATCGTGCACGACGACATCGCGCACTGGTACGACGCCCACATCGAGCCGCTGCGCGACATCGGCGGCGAGATCGTCGGCCTGACCTGCGCGGCGGTGGATATCACCGGCCGCAAGGCGGGCGAGGCACATCTGCGCGAGATCATGCGGGAGTTGACGCACCGCTCGAAGAACCTGCTGGCGGTGATCCAGGCGATGGCTCGGCAGACCGCGCGGCACGCCGACACCACCGAGATTTTTCTCGAGCAGTTCAGCGCGCGGGTGCAGGCGCTTGCCAGTTCGCACGATCTGCTGGTGCAGGAAAGCTGGCACGGCGCGTCGCTGTCGGAATTGATCCGCTCGCAGCTTGGGCACTATCTCGACCGCGGCGGATCGCAGGTTTCGGTGGAGGGGCCGGCGCTTCTGCTCAAGCCGGAAGCGGCCCAGAGTCTCGGCCTCGCCATTCACGAATTGGCGACCAACGCTGCCAAATATGGCGGACTCTCGGTTCCGACCGGCCATGTGACGATCGGGTGGCGGCTGCTCAATGCCGACGAGGGCGAGGGCATCGAGATCCTCTGGGCGGAATCCGGCGGCCCGAAGGTCGCGGTTCCGCAGCGGCGCGGCTTCGGCAGCCTCGTGATCGAGCGCAATCTCGCCCGCTCGCTCGAGGCCGACATCAAGCTCGAATATCCCCCGGAAGGCGCGCGCTGCCGGATGCTGATCCCTGCGGCGAACCTCGCCTCCGGAAGATAAGGAACCGTGGCATGGCCCGGACGTTGGTGAGCTGATCGAGCCGCAACCATCGAGGCGCGGCGTCGGGAACCCCAAGGAGCAATCCTATGGCGCACGCGGTTCCGTATCTGTTGGGTGGTTTGACTGCATTCCTAGTGGCGGACATTCTTCCGCTTCCATCGCCCAGCGAGCACCTGGGCGGCTTATTTCGTGCGGGCTTCACCACACCTGCGAGCGCTCAAAGCATGCGTGTCGGCTTGCATGGCACGCCGGCTTCCAGCGTGAACCGGGCCGCCAAGGGCGACCGTGGCGACGTGAGCTTCGTCGTCAAAGCTCCGCATCTGGCGACGAGCGCGGTCAAGCCCGCGCCGGCCAATGCGCGGAAGGAAGAGGCTCGCGACCAGGAGCAGGCGCGTGACCGCAAGCCTGAAACGTCGCAAGACCGAAGGCCACCGGTCGGCTGCGATCCGATGTTCAGTCCTGTGGCGTCGCCATCGTTGGCGCATCACTTCGGTCGCTGCATGTCGTGAGGCGCGCCGGGGGCTTCAACGATCTGATTGTTGAATCTGTGCCTTTGTGCATCCACGCGGTGCGTGCGCTGATCGATACGCACGATCGCCTGTTCGGCGAAGGCGCGGGCGAAAGCTATTTCATGGGGCCGTATCTCGACGCGTTGCCGGCGGCCGTCCAGGAGCGGATCAATCGCCGGAAATAAAAGCGCATTGGCGGGTTCACATGCGGAAATGCGAAACGGCCGCCAGAGGCGGCCGTTTCATTTGAACGAACTAGTGCGCCGGACGGCTTCTGTCGGGGGAGGGGGAATGCCGCCCGGCGCCGCCGCGACCGACGGGAGCGGTCGCGTCTGCTGGGCAAACCGCTGAGACGAAAGATGGTTCCGGCGTATCACCAGATTCCGGCCAGCATCGCGCCGAACATGGCGACCACCAGCACCAGGCTGACTCCAAGGACAGCCAGCACGGGACGGTCGAGAAAGCCCGCTCGCGTTTTCACGGCGGTGACAGTCTCGCCCTGAGCTACTCTGCGCCCGAAAATGTATTGCCAAGCCATTGTCATATCCTCGGTGGGGTGGCGTCGCGGTCATACGTCCACTCCGGGTGAAAGTTCCCGTTGGCCCCCATCACGCAGACTTCGGGACTTTCGCCACGCGCGCCGAGCTTCTGCGCGGCTTCGATGGCAAACAGCATTGCCTCCGATTGGCTCCGGTAGGGGCCGTATTCCTCATCCTGGAACTTGATCGTCCACTCCTCATCCTTGCGAACGACGAAATAGCGGGATTGCTGCATGAAAACCCTCGGTGTGGTTGAAGTGTAGGGCTCAACGCGAGGGATAGGCCTGCGGTTCCAGTCCGCCGAGACATGCCTGCGTTTCGCGCAGTCGTACCGCGGGACAGGCGGCCTGATCGATGCCGCCGTCAGGCGGTTGCGCCGAGCCGCTCGCGATCGAAGCCCGCAACCCGCTGATAGCGCTTCAGCAGGGCTGAAAGCTCGTCCTGGCTGATCACGTCGTCGATGCTGCGGAACGGTTGGTCGCCGGTGCGGCGGTAAACCTCCTGCAGCACGGCGTCGGGTGGCTGCTCGCGGTTGGTCAGCACCACCTGGGTGGTCGCGGGACGGCGCTCGGCCTCGTAGGCCGCCAGCGCCTGCACCGGATCGGCATTGCCCATCAGGCACTTCGTCAGCGCGGTGCAGTCGAGGATCGACTGTGCGCCGCCGTTGGCTCCGCGCGGCAACATCGGGTGCGCTGCGTCGCCCAGCAGCGTCACGCGGCCGTGCGACCAGCGCGGTAGCGGATCCTGGTCCACCATCGGATATTCCAGAATCTGATCGGCGGCGCGACACATGGCCGGCACGTCGAGCCAGGGGAAATTCCAGTCCGCGATCGTGCCAATGAAGTCTTCGAGCTTTCCCTGCTTGTTCCAGTCGCGATCGCGGATCGGCTGCTCCTGCTCGATATCGCAGACCCAATTGATGAGCTGGCGGCCTTCGGCGTCGATGTTGTCGCGGATCGGATAGATCAGAACCTTCGCGGGCTTATGCCAGCCGATGCGCACGAAGGTGTTGCCGTCGAGAAACGGCCTCCAGCGCGTGACGCCGCGCCACATGTTGATGCCCGAATAGCGCGGCGGTCCTTCGTTGGGGAAGAACTTCTTGCGGATGACCGAGTGAATACCCTCGCAGCTCACCACGATGGAGCCGCGCTGCGACGGCAGCTTTTCATTGGTGGCGCCGTGCTCGAAATGCGCGGTTGCCCCGCCGGCATCCTGCTCGACGCCCGTGCAGCGATGATTGGTCACCACGCGGCCGGCACCGGCGCGCGCCACGAAAGCCTTCAGCAGCACCATCTGCAGATCGCCGCGATGGATGCAGAACTGCGGCCACTGGTAGCCGGCGTGAAGCCCCGACGGATCGTTGTAGATCAACTGACCGAAGCGATTGTAATAAGCGATCTTGGAGGTGGTGATCGCGACGTCGGTCAGATCCTGCAGCAGCCCCAGTTCGGCAAGATTCTTGGTTGCGTGCGGCAGAAGCGAGATGCCGACGCCGAGCGGCTTGATCTCAGGCGCGATCTCGTAAATGCGGCAGGGGATGCCGGCCTGGTGCAGCCGCAGGCCAAGCGTGAGCCCGCCGATGCCGGCGCCGATGATGACGATGTCCTTGTCGCTCATGGCGGCAAGCTATCATCGGGGCCGGTTGCCGCGAAAGCGGGGCCTACGCCTCCGCCCATTGGCGGAGCAGGTTGTGATAAACCGACGTGAGAGTGACCAGCGACGGATGATTGGGGTGATCCTGCGTCAGCCGGATGATCGACATGTCGAGGTCGAACAGCAGCGAGCGCTGGCTGTCATCGCGGATCAGGCTCTGTATCCAGAAGAACGACCCGATGCGTGATCCTCGCGTGATCGGGGTGACGTTGTGCAGGCTGGTGCCGGGATAGATGATCATGTCGCCGGCCGGCAGCTTGACCGAATGGGCGCCGTAGGTGTCCTCGACGGTCAATTCGCCACCGTCGTAGTCCTCGGGCTCCGAGATGAACAGCGTCGCCGAGATGTCAGTGCGAATTCGCACCGGCATGGTCGAATGCGAGCGGATGGCGTTGTCGACGTGCGAGCCGAAAACCATGCCGGCGTCGTAGCGGTTGAACAGCGGCGGGAACACTTGCTTCGGCAACACCGCCGACATGAACAGCGGGCTGCGATAGAGCGCCTGCAAAACCATGTCGCCGAGTTCTCGCGCGGTCTGGGATTCCTCGGGCAGTTGCAGGTTGTGCTTGACCTTGCGGGACTGGTGGCCGGCGGTGACGTTGCCATCGACCCAATCGGCCCTCACCATCACGTCGCGGCAGCGCGCGACCTGCTCGGCGGTGAGCACGTTGGGGACATGAAGCATCATGGCGCGGGCTCCTTCCTCGTCGCGAACGCTTAGCGCCGAACGTCCGCCCATCCAAGCCCAATTTCGCGGTGGCGGACAGTCCGCAAACTGACGGGCCGCCCGCTGTTGCGGACGGCCCGTTCGTCTCCGATGAGGCGAACTACTTGTAGACGCCGGCGGTCTTGACTGGAACAACCGGACGTTCCGGCTCGAACCGCACGCGCCAGGACAGCGATCCGGAGCGGCCCGCGGCCGGCACGGCGTGTCCTGAGTAGTATTGTGCGTAATAGAACTCGTTGGTGAGGTTGTAGAGGTTGAGCTGGATCGTCGAGTTCTTGTTGACCTTGTAGCTGGTCATCGCATCGAACTTCCAGAACGCCGGCACGTAAGACGTGTTCGTCGTATTGACGAATGCATCCGACTGATAGAGCGCGCCGCCGCCGATCGTCCATGCCGGCGTCACCAAGTAGGTGGTCCACAGGGTGAAGTTGTCCGAGGGCGTATTGGGAAGCTCCCGGCCCAGTTCGGCGAGGTTGGTGGTTTTGGCGATCTTCGTTTCCAGATGGCTGTAGCCGGCGAACACCGCCCATTTGTCGGTCAGTTGGCCGGCCATGCCGATCTCGACGCCGTCAACCTGCGCGAGGCCATCGAGCACCAGCACCTGGTTTGCCGCGGGCAGCGATGGGTCGTTCGGAATGCGCAGGTTGGTCTTCTCGGTGTGGAACACCGCGGCCGTGACGGTCAACCTGTTCTGCAGCAGGTCGACCTTCACTCCGCCTTCGAGCGTGGTGTTCTTTTCCGGGTCGAGACTGAAGCTCGCCGCGTTGTTCGTCGCGCTGGACAGCACGCCGAGTTCTGCCGCCGGATTGATCGAGGTGCCGTATGCCACGTAGACGCTGGAATTCGGGGTCGGATGAACAACGCCGCCCACGCGCCAGCTGAACAGGTTGTCGGTGCGTTGGAGTTGACGTGCGCTGGGAGTCGCGTTGCCTGGATCGCTCCAGTCCGTGTGGAAGTTGTCGTAACGGATCGCGCCGAGCAGTTCGAAGTACTGGTTCAGCTTCATCTGGTCGGAGGCGTAGAGCGCGACGTTCTTCGACTCCGATTGTGTGGCCGGGTTCCAGCCGCCGAACGTGCCGCCGAACGACGTGTCGACCGGGTTCGACAGGCTGGTGCGGCAGGCGAGGTTGGTCGGAGCGCACAGATTGTTCGCATCCTGTCCGTTCGCGCGCTGCTGGAAGCGGGTTTCGCGCGCCAGTTCGATGCCGGTGGCCAGGGTGTGCTCGATGAACCCGGTCCGGAACTTGCCGACCAGGTCGGTCTGGTTGAGCAGCAGCGAGTTGTCAGTTTCGGTCTGGAAATGCTGCCGTCCGATGGTCATCTGGTCGACCGGGAAGCCCGGTGGAATGGTGGTGTTGTTCGTGTTCGTTCCCAGCGAGCGCGGCGCAGTTGGCCGTGCGAAGCGATCGACCGCCACGTAGCGTGTGACGTTGGAAAGCTTGAACCGGTTGTCGAACTCGTGCTCGACCTTGCCCGTCAGGATGTGCGTGTCGACATCGACGATATCCTTGAGCGCGCCGTTCAACACCCCGAACCAGTTGCGCCGGTTGATCGGAACCGGCGGCGTCGGCCGGCCGTTGTTGAAGTAGCCGCCATTGGTCAGCAGGCCGGTTGTCGGGCTGAATGTCGGCGCGGGCAGATAGGGATGCCCGTAGTCCGGCACGCTTTCTTCACCCTGATAGATGTAGGCGAGCGTCACCTTGGTCCGGTCGGTCACGTCGATCGTGACCGAGGGTGCGATGCCCCAGCGCTGGGTGAACACGTTGTCGCGGGACGGCGTGTCGATGTGCTGGCCCATCGCGACCACGCGCACCGCAACCTTGCCCTCCTTGCCGCTGGCGTCCACCTCGGCGCGTCCGCCCAGCGGGGCGTATCCGGTCACCACGCCTTCGATGAAGCTGGCGCCCGTCGGCAGCTTGGAAACGATGTTGATGGCGCCGCCGGTGGCGCCGCGTCCGAACGCGAAGGACGACGGTCCCTTGTAGACTTCGACCCGGTCGGAGGCGAACAGATCGCGCGTGTACCAGCCCGGATCGCGCACGCCGTCGCGGTACATGTCTCCGCGGGCGACAAAGCCGTTGATGATCGGGCTATCGCCTTGCTGGCCGCCTTCACCGGCCTGGAAGGTGATGCCCGGAACGCTGCGCAGCGCCTCTTCCATGGTGCGGGCGCCGCGCTCCTGGATGACCCTTTCGGTCACCACGTTGACCGTCTGCGGTGTGTCGCGCAGCGGGGTCGGCAGCCGTGTGATGGTCTGGTTGGGGGCCTGATAGGTCTGGCCGGTGTCGCCGATCACATCGATGGTCGGCAGGGCGGTGTCCTGCGCGCCGGCGCCTGTGGCGAACATCATCGAAGCGATGCCGATGGCTACCGGTGTCAGCGGTTTTTTGACCGATGCGCGGATCGGGCCGCTCTGCTGTTTGCTGGTCTGCTGCTTGTTGTGTGCCTCTGTCGAATTGGTTGGCCGACGCCCCCGAAACTGCTTTCTCATGACCCCACACTTTCAGTTTAGAACAATGTAAAACACGGACTTCTTGCAGTATTTGGGTAGCATCTGAAGTATTCATGGACAATTATAAATGGTTGAAACTGCAGAAGAATTGAATTGGAATACTTACATTCTTCGGGATGATTTCGTTTTTCTCTTTGTACGTCGCAGGGGCGGCGATATACCTGTTCATGCGCACCGCGACATCCTGGAATACTTCCAAACGGCGTTATCATGCCGGCCCCTAGCAACGCACGGCTGCGCCGCTTGTGGCTCAACACCCACCTCTGGCTCGGCGCGGTCCAACGATGTCGCTGAACCTGCATCACCCGTTCGGGATATGGATTTCCGTTCCGCTCGCGGTCGTATCGGCGACCGGAATTTATCTCGGCTTTCCGCAGCAGGCACGCGAGCTGCTCTCGAGCGCGGTTGCGACCACGCCGCAGCGCGGCGGTTTCAACGCGCCGCTGCTGCCCGTGATCAATCTCGATCCCGACAAGGCGCTCGGCGCCGCACTCGCCGCGCAACCCGGAGCGCAGCCTGCGGCGATCTTCGCGCCGATGCAGCAGAACAACGCATGGCGGGTACAATTGCGCGCGCCGGATATGGCAGGTGTGACCACTGTCATGGTCGACGACCGCAGCGGCAGCGCAACCAAGACCGTTCAACTCACTGGCGATCGAATCGCATTCTGGATTCGATGGATCCACGAGGGCAGCAATGCTGGTGCCTTCTGGCAGTTCCTCGTCTTCACATCCGGATTGCTGCCGACACTCTTCACGGTGACCGGAATCATGATCTGGCTGCGCAGCCGCCGCATTCGGCGCGACGCTCTCGGCCGTACCGCAGGACTGCCGCAACTCGACGCGGCGGAATAAAAGGACGTATAAGGAATGCTTGGGAAGCCGTTGTCGCGCGTGGGCCAAATGCCTTGGAATCTTGAAGGATTTTGGCAGTTGCGTCGTATCAGCCGTGTCGCCGTTGCGCTCGCGGCTTGCATGCTGCTGACGGCTGGCCCTGCTTTGGCGCAGGGCACGCAGGAGCCGTCGCCACCCTCGGCAACGTCGAGCGCACCCGCAGCCAGTCCGGTTGCGCCTTCAGCCGAAGCGCCTGTGCAACAGCCGGTGTCTCCGGATGCACCGGCGGCATCCGATGCACCCGCGCCCGCCGGGGCCGGTGGCGCCGCTCCGCGCACGATGGGACACGCCGCGCTGCCGCGCGATCTGTCGCCGTGGGGCATGTTCGTCAACGCCGACATCGTCGTGAAGGCGATCATGCTCGGATTGCTGTTCGCATCGTTCGTCACCTGGACGGTGTGGCTCGCCAAGAGCTTCGAACTGGCGTCGGCGAAACGCCAGGCCCGCGCCGGCTTGCTGGTGCTGCAGGAGGCGCGGTCTCTCGCCGAGGCTGAACGGCGGCTCGCGGGCTCCGATCACGTCATTGCAAAACTCGTTCGCACCGCCGGCGCCGAAGTCGCGCTGTCGGAGAATTCGAGCGGAGAGGGGCTCAAGGAGCGCGTCTCGTGGCTGCTAGAGCGTATCGAGGTCGGGGCCGGGCGCCGCATCGGACGCGGCATGGGTATGCTGGCGAGCATCGGTGCGATCGCGCCGTTCGTCGGCCTGTTCGGCACCGTGTGGGGCATCATGAACAGCTTCATCGGAATTTCCAACGCGCAGACCACCAATCTTGCGGTGGTGGCGCCCGGCATCGCGGAGGCCTTGCTGGCGACGGCGCTCGGCCTGTTCGCAGCGATCCCCGCGGTCGTCATCTACAACGCATTCGCGCGCGGGGTCGGCGGCTATCGCATGCTGGTGGCGGACGCAGGCGCCCTCGTGATGCGCCTTGTGAGCCGCGACAGCGAACGCATGCCGATGCCGCTGTCGCGCGCGGCGGAGTAACGGCCTTGTCGATCCGACTCGCACGCGAAGAAGACGATTTCGCCGAAACTCACGAGATCAACGTCACGCCGTTCATCGACGTGATCCTGGTGCTGCTGATCATCTTCATGATCGCGGCGCCACTTGCGACGGTCAATGTCGCGGTCGACCTGCCGTCGTCCACCGCGCAGCCGCAGCAGCGCCCGGACAAGCCGGTATTCCTCTCGATCAAAAGTGACCTGTCGATCGCGCTCGGCGAGGAAACGGTGATGCGCGATGCGCTGGGCGCGGCGCTTGCTCTTGCGACCAAGAACAACAAGGACGAGCGCATTTTCCTGCGCGCCGACCGCGCGGTCAGCTACGGCGATGTCATGGAAGTGATGAACGTGCTGCGCACCGCGGGCTATCTGAAGGTGGCGCTGGTCGGGCTGGAGAGCCGGGACGCCCCATGAAGGTGCGCGCCGTCGTTCTGCTGGAACACGATGGTCACGACTCCGCGCGCTGGGCGCTGGCGGCGGCGATCGTGCTGGCGGCTCACCTCGGCCTGATGGCGACCTATTTGATGTTCTTTGCGCAGAAGCCGCAGGGCGTGCCGGAAACGCCGGCGATCATCATCGACATGGCGCCGATGCCGGTGGCTCCCGCTTCGCCGGTCGATCTGGCCCCGGGACCTGAGATGGTGGAGGCAACGCCGCCGCCCGAGCCGCAGGTGATCGAGACACCGCCGCCCGAGCCGATCATCGAACCGCCGCCGCCCACGCCCGAGCCGCTCGTCGCGCTGCCCGAACCGCCGCCGCCACCTCCGCCGCCGCAGGTCAAGCAGGAGCCGACACCGGAAAAGCCGCCGGAGCCCAAGAAGGTCGAACGCAAGAAACCGGCACCGCGCACCACCGCGCAGCCCCGCTCCGAGCGCGACACCGCCGACTCGCCCGCTTCGCCGAATGCCGGCAGCGTCAGCCGCGTCGCCGCGATGGCGTCGTGGCGCGACCAGGTGGTCGCGCAATTGCAGCGCGCCAAGCGCTATCCGAACGGCGCGGAATCGCGGCGCGAGCAGGGTGTCGTAACGCTCAGCTTTACATTGTCGCGCGGCGGTGGCGTGTTGGGGCGCAGCATCGCTCGAGGTTCGGGCTATCCCGAGCTCGACCAGGAGGTGCTGGCGATGGTGGCGCGCGCGCAGCCGTTCCCCGCGTTTCCGGCCGAGATGAACCAGTCGAGCATCAATCTCAGCGTGCCGATTCACTTCTCGGTGCGCTGACGGCACCTGTTGCGCCGCATGACCGCGCGCTACATTGCCGCGCGATTCCAGCCAAAGGACAAGCCGACATGACCTGGGTGCTGCTGTTCGTCGGCGAGTTCTTGAACTGGAGCACCGGGCTCGCCGGTTTGCTCATCGCCATTCTGGTCAAGCCGCGCACCGCGAGCATGATCGCTTCGATCGCCGCCGGGGCGTTCTTCGGCCTGGTCGGCGCGAAATTCGAATTGTTCGATCTCTATCTGACGGCCGGTGGCTGGCAGTCGCTCGACGGCCTTGCGCTCACCGTCATCGCGCTCTCCGCTTTGGCATGCCTGCTGTGGTGGGTGATCGGCCGCGTGCTGTACACGCTGGTGCTTCGCCTCACGGGACGGGCGGGACCGCCATAGATCTTGCATGCCGAGGCGCGCCGACGCCCCGGACCGCATGCCGATGTTACTTGGCGCGGGCGAGGGTGATCGTGACCGAGGAGATCTGAGTGCCCGGGGCGGAGAGCGAGATGGATTGGCTATTGCCGCGCGTGGTCATATTCAATAGCGCCGTGAAATACGCTCCCGTCGCAGTGGCACGGATCGAACCGGGTGACGCGCTGCCGGAAATCGTTCCGGCGGCGTTGTTGGCGGACTCGCTCCACGATCCATTGAGCGCACCGTTCACGTAGTTCACGCCACCCTGCAGGTTGAACTTGTAGCTGTCGCTGGCGCACGCGATCGTCAGGTCGACGGTGCTATCGCTGTTCTTGGTGACGTAGTTGGCGCGGCAACGCAGCTTCTCCTTGTTGTTGTTGATCGTGATGCTGCCGGGTCCGGACCAGGAGCCGGCCATGCCCGCGAACGGTCCGTCGCTGGCCTCGCTGCGATGGGCAAACACCGTAAGCGACACCGTGACCGCGGAGAGGACCACTGCACCGGCAAGCAATTTTCCGAGACGCGCGAACATGAACTGACCACCCTCTATAACTTGGCGAGAAACTCAGCTTGGCGAAATGACTTGGTTAGACGGGCCCCTCGACGGGCCAATCTTAGCGTTCCCTGCGCCGGTGAAAAGCATTTCCCCAACGGTTTGGCCGCCAGAAACACCGGCTCTGTCGCGCGCGCTGGCTAAATCCGGGACCTCCATCCACGGGTGCCGCCGGCCCGGTACACCTATCAACAGGGGTTGCAGCGGCCGCCGACATGGCTATTTAGCGGGCAGGTTAATGGCTAAGTCATTGAAATGACTATGGCACGTCTTTGACAAATTGAACGAAAAGACCCTAAACAGCGTGGAATCGGCGGTCCAAACTGTGCAAAAATGCCGGGACCGTCTATGTTGCGCGAGGGCTGCCAAATAGAGCGGCGGGCTGTTCGCGCGTCTTTGAACCGAGGACTGGCCTGGAACGACCCCTTTGATCGCCACTCAGTAAGCCGGTGTGCGCTGAGTTGCTTACAGCAAGACTGGACGTGAAATGCTTGATGACATCAAAAAACCAAGTGACCTGCGTCAGTACGATCCGGCCGATCTCAGGCAGATTGCGGATGAGTTGCGGCAGGAGACGATCAACGCCGTCTCGGTGACCGGTGGTCATCTTGGCGCTGGACTTGGTGTGGTCGAGCTCACTGTTGCACTGCACTATGTATTCGACACGCCCCGCGACCGGCTGATCTGGGACGTCGGCCATCAGGCCTATCCCCACAAGATCCTGACCGGCCGCCGCGACCGCATCCGCACCTTGCGCATGGGCGGCGGACTGTCCGGCTTCACCAAGCGCGCGGAGAGCGAATACGACCCGTTCGGCGCGGCCCACGCCTCGACCTCGATTTCGGCCGGTCTCGGCATGGCGGTGGCGCGCGACCTGCGTGGCGACAACAACAACGTGATCGCGGTGATCGGTGACGGCTCGATGTCGGCCGGCATGGCCTATGAGGCGATGAACAACGCCGGCGCCATGAACTCGCGCCTGATCGTGATCCTCAACGACAACGACATGTCGATTGCGCCGCCGGTCGGCGCGCTGTCGGCCTATCTGTCGCGGCTGCTGTCCGGCGGCTCCTATATGAAGCTGCGCGATTTCGGCAAGCAGCTCGCCGGCCATCTACCTAAGTCGCTGGAGACGAAAGCACTGCGCGCCGAAGAATTCGCGCGCGGCTTCCTCACCGGCGGCACCATGTTCGAAGAACTCGGCTTCTACTATGTGGGGCCGATCGACGGGCACAATCTCGATCACCTGATTCCGGTGCTCAAGAACGTGCGGGACGCCAAGGAAGGGCCGATCCTGATCCACGTCGTTACGCAAAAGGGCAAGGGCTACGAGCCCGCCGAGAAGTCGGCCGACAAGTATCATGGCGTCGTGAAGTTCGACGTCGTCACCGGCGTGCAGGCCAAGGCGAAGGCGAACGCGCCGTCCTACACCAAGGTGTTCGGCGAGGCTCTCGTCAAGGAAGCCAAGAAGGACGACACCATCGTCGCAGTGACCGCTGCGATGCCGTCCGGCACCGGCGTCGATATCTTCGCAAAGTCATTCCCGCATCGCACCTTCGACGTCGGCATTGCCGAGCAGCACGCGGTGACGTTTGCCGCCGGTCTTGCCACCGAAGGCTTCAAGCCGTTCTGCGCGATCTACTCGACCTTCCTGCAGCGCGGCTACGACCAGGTGGTGCACGACGTTGCCATCCAGTCGCTGCCGGTGCGCTTCGCTATGGATCGCGCCGGTCTGGTCGGCGCCGACGGGCCGACGCATGCCGGCTCGTTCGACGTGGCCTATCTCGGCTGCCTGCCGGGCTTTGTGCTCATGGCTGCGGCGGACGAGGCCGACCTCGTTCACATGGTTGCGACCGCGGTCGCGATCGACGACCGCCCCAGCGCGTTCCGTTATCCGCGCGGCGACGGTGTCGGCATCGACATGCCGGAGGTTGGCGTTCCGCTGGAGATCGGCAAGGGCCGCATCATCAGCGAAGGCAGCAAGGTTGCGCTGCTGTCGTACGGCACCCGTCTGGCGGAATGCAGCAAGGCGGCGCGCGAGCTTGCGGCCTACGGTCTCTCCACCACAGTGGCCGATGCGCGCTTCGCCAAGCCCCTCGACGTCGATCTTGTGCTGCGGCTTGCCCGTGAGCACGAGGTGCTGATCACGGTGGAAGAGGGCTCCATCGGCGGCTTCGGCTCCTACGTCTTCCATGCGCTGGCCGAGCACGGTGCGCTCGACAGCGGCCTGAAGATCCGTTCCATGGTTCTGCCCGACATCTTCCAGGACCATGACAGTCCCGCGGCGATGTATGCCGCGGCAGGGCTCGATTCAGCAGGCATTGTTGCCAAGGTGTTCGAAGCGCTCGGCCGGGACGTTCGAACGGAAGCGGCCAGGCTGGGCTAGGAATGAACACGCGAGAATCGATCGACAGGGCCGCCGGTCGGTGGCCGATGCAGATCGTCCCGGCGCAGCCCGAAGGGTGGGCTGCCGGGGCGGCGTATGCCGCCGCTCGCGATTTGTGCTATGCAACACAGAATCGGAAGGCCGGGGTCTTCGGCACTCCCGCGGGCACGGCTGTGCCTGAGGTTTTTGGCGTGATTATTGCCTTGGATCGCCTTGGTCCGGTCGAAGTTTCCACCCTATCTGGCCGTCAGGAAACCACCGAGTTCCGGTTGTCTGGCGGCAATCCAAACCTAACTGAATATTGAATTTCGCCGAGCGGGCGGCCTGTTGAGAAAGATAACGAAGCGATGGCAATTCCGTTTTTCAAAGAGATCAAGATCGGCAGCTATCTGCTGAAGCAGAAGCTCAAGGGCCGCGAGCGCTATCCGCTGGTTTTGATGCTGGAGCCGCTGTTCCGCTGCAACCTGGCTTGCGCGGGCTGCGGCAAGATCGATTATCCGGATCCGATCCTCAACCAGCGCCTGTCGGTGAAGGAGTGCCTCGACGCCGTCGATGAGTGCGGCGCGCCGATGGTCGCGATCCCGGGCGGCGAGCCGCTGATCCACAAGGAGATCGGCGAGATCGTGAAGGGCATTGTCGCGCGCGGCAAGTTCGTGTCGCTGTGCACCAACGCGCTGCTGCTCGAGAAGAAGCTGCATTTGTTCGAGCCGTCGCCGTACCTGTTCTTCTCCGTGCATCTCGACGGCATCAAGCAGCACCACGACAAGTCGGTCTGCATGGAAGGCGGCTTCGAGCGCGCCATCGCCGGCATCAAGGCCGCGCAGGACAAGGGCTTCACCGTCAACGTCAACGCCACCATCTTCGACGGCCATCCGTCGGAGGACATCGCGAAGTTCATGGATCTCGCGACCGAGATGGGCGTCGGCGTTTCGATCTCGCCGGGCTACGCCTACGAGCGCGCGCCGGACCAGGATCACTTCCTCAACCGCCGCAAGACCAAGGAGCTGTTCCGCCGCGTGTTCGCAGCGGGCAAAGGCAAGAAGTGGAAGTTCATGCACTCCTCGCTGTTCCTCGACTTCTTGGCCGGCAACGAGACCTACCACTGCACGCCGTGGGGTATGCCCACGCGCAACATCTTCGGCTGGCAGAAGCCCTGCTACCTGCTGGGCGAGGGCTACACCAAGACGTTCACGGAACTGATGGAGACGACCGACTGGGATACCTACGGGACCGGCCGGTACGAGAAATGCGCCAACTGCATGGCCCACTGCGGCTATGAGCCGACCGCGGCGCACGCTTCGATCGCCCATCCGATCAAGGCGCTGCTGTCCGCGATCCGCGGCGTGCGAACCGAAGGGCCGATGGCGCCTGACATCGCTCTTACTCAGCAGCGGCCCGCCGAATTCGTATTTTCCCGGCACGTTCAGGACATGATGAGCCGGATTCACGCAACCAAACCCAGCCCGGCCCCAACCAATGCACGGCCGCAGCCTAAGGTGACTGCCGCGGCGAGCTAGCTCGGCTTTGTTCGAGTTCGTGCTCGAAAATCATCCTTCGTGATGGAACACCGCTAAGTCGCCGTTTGTTTCCGAGGTGTGTCCACCTGTCGGTCGGTGCAGCGCGTCCGTCCCTTTATTAGGAAATTTTTGCATCAATGCTGACCACCGCCGTTGTCCGAACCATCGAATTCTGCACCCGACATGCCTGGCAGGTGATCGCCGCGGCGCTTGTTATCGCGGTGCTCTCCGGCACCTATGCCGCCCGCAACTTCGCGATCAACTCCGACATCAACGCGATGCTCTCGCCCGATCTCGAATGGCGCAAGCGCGAACGCGCGTTCGAGCAGGTGTTTCCGCGGTTCGAGATGATCATCGCGGTGGTGAACGCGCCCACACCGGAACTGATGGATGCCGCGACCACGGCACTGACCGCGAAGCTTTCCGAAAATAAACAGAGGTTCCGCAGCGTATCGAATGCCGGTGGCAGCGATTTCTTCGTGCGCAACGGGCTGCTGTACCAGACGCCCGACGAGCTCAAGAAAAGTCTCGAAGGCTTGAATAAAGCCGAGCCAATGATACGCGATCTCGCGTCGGACCAGAGCCTGCGCGGCCTGACCAGCGGCATCGACAACGCGCTGCTCGGCGTCCGCACCAAGGCGATCACGCTCGAAGACCTCGCCGGTTCCTTCAACACGATCGCCGGCACGCTGGACCGCATCATCGCGGGGCAGCCTGCGAGCTTCTCGTGGCGCATGCTGGCGCAGAACAAAACTGCCGAACCGAAAGACCTGCGCGGTTTCATCGAGATACGCCCGATTCTGGACTACAAGGCGCTGGAGCCGGGCCACGCTGCGGTGCAGGCCATTCGCGATGCCGCGGCCGAGGTGCTGCCGCAGTACCAGGCGAGGGTGCGGCTGACCGGCCCGGTGCCGATGGCGGACGAGGAGTTCGCCACGCTCAAGGAGAACGCCGAGATCAACGGCATCATCACCATCGCGGTGGTGCTGTTCCTGCTCTGGCTCGCGCTGCGCTCCAAGCGGCTCATCCTCGCGGTGTTCGTCAATCTGTTCGTCGGCCTGTCGCTGACCGCGGCGTTCGGCCTGATGATGGTCGGCGCGTTCAATCTGATTTCGGTGTCGTTCGCGGTGCTGTTCGTCGGCATCGGCGTCGATTTCGGCATCCAGTACGCGGTGCGCTACCGCCACGAGCGACATGAACATGATGATCTGTCGACCGCCATTCACAATGCCGGCGCCTACGTCGGTTCGCCGCTGACGCTTGCGGCCACCGCGACCGCGGCCGGCTTCCTGTCATTCCTGCCGACCGACTACCGCGGCATTTCTGAGTTGGGTCTGATCGCCGGCTGCGGCATGCTGTTCGCGTTCGCCACCAGCGTCACGCTGCTGCCGGCGCTGATCAAAGTTCTGAACCCGCCGGGTGAGCCCGAGGCGCTGGGCTATGCCGCGCTGGCGCCCGTCGATTCCTTCCTGGAGCGCAACCGAGTCCTGGTCATCGTCTGTACGGCGGTTGCGGTCGCCGCGGCGATGCCGCTGCTTTACTGGCTGCGCTTCGATTTCAACCCGGTGAACCTGCGCAGCTCGCAGGTGGAATCCGTCGCCACCTATCTCGAACTCAACCGCGAGCCGGAGTCGAACACCAACACGGTCGCCGTGTTGTCGCCCTCGCTCAAGGATGCGGATGCAACCGCCGACCGCCTGAAGAAGCTGCCGGAGGTGTCGCGCGTCATGACGCTCAGCAGCTTGGTGCCCGAGCAGCAGAAGGAGAAGCTGCCGCAGATACGCGCCGCGCAGAAGGTGCTGGATCCGGCGCTCAATCCCAAGGAGCCGCTGGATGCGCCGACCGACGAGGAAAACGTCGAGGCGGTCAAAGGCACCGTCGAGCAGCTCGAAAAGTTCGCCGGCAATCTGACCACCCCTGGCGCCGACGCCTCGCGGCGGCTCGCCAAGGCGCTGACTCAAATCGGGGACGGAAACGAGGAGTTGCGCAAGAAGGTGGAGGACGTTTTCCTGCCGCCGCTCAAGCAGTCGCTCGACAATCTTTCCGCTTCGCTCAAGGCGCAACCGGTGACGCTGGAGAGCCTGCCGGAGGATTTGCGGCGCGAATGGCTGGCGCAGGACGGCCGCGCGCGGGTTTCGGTCGCGCCCAGCGGCAACCCCAACGACAACGAGCAGATGCGCACCTTCGCGCGAGCGGTACTCGCGGTCGAGCCGAGCGCGACCGAAGGCCCGATTTCCGTGCTTGAAGCCGGCGGCACCATCGTGCGCGCCTTCATCGAAGCCGGCTTCTGGGCGATGTTGTCGATCGGCCTGCTGTTGTGGATCGTGTTGCGGCGCTTCAGCGACGTGCTGCTGACGCTGATCCCGCTGCTGCTCGCCGGCGTGGTGACGCTGCAGATATGCGTCATGATCGGGATGCCGCTGAACTTCGCGAATATCATCGCGCTGCCGCTGCTGCTTGGTGTCGGTGTCGCATTCAAGATCTATTACATCATGGCGTGGCGCAGCGGGCAGACCAACCTGCTGCAGACTAGCCTGACGCGCGCGGTGTTCTACAGCGCACTGGCGACCGCCACCGCGTTCGGCAGCCTTTGGTTCTCCAGCCACCCTGGCACGTCAAGCATGGGCAAGCTGCTGGCGCTGTCGCTGATCTGTACGCTGGCCGCCGCCGTGCTGTTCCAGCCGGTGCTGATGGGCAAGCCGCGCGAGATGGCGCCGGCAGCAGGCCCCGACGAAGACGCTTTGCTTGGTCCGGCTGCCGAAGCCGCCACGCAAGCGGCGGCAACGCCCGCGGGCCGTTTGGCGGCGGCCTATCCGTCCGCTTCGCCGCCGCCTGCGGTCAAGCCTGCCGCGGCCGTTCCGGTGAGCGATCCCGACAGCGCCGATGCCGACGTCAAGTCGCCCAAAAAACAGCCAGTCCAAGTTCGCGGATCGAGGGCCGGCGCAAACAGGAGAGCAAAGGCCAAGGCCATGCCGCAGCGGAAGCGTTAAGACACGAACGAACCGGAGAGCGATCTCATGAAACGCATTGCACTGATCAGCGCGATTATTTTCGCCGCATGCATGCCCGCCGGCGCAGAGCAGGGCTCAAGGGATGAGCAGGCTGCCTGCCGCAGCGACACGCGCCGGTTCTGCCGGGCCGTCGATCCGGACTCCGGAACGTTCGGTATCCTAAACTGCTTGAAACAGAACCGTTCGCGGTTGAGCCGGGCCTGCCGCGCATTGCTTGAGAGCCACGGCCAATAGAAGCGGCTTGAGCGATGTTCCGCGAAAAGGACACATTGCGAGGCGATTCAACAGTTGGAATTTAGTAAGGCAAATCGATGCCGGAGTTGCTCATGAAACACAGCACATGGTCGGCGATCAGAATCGGGTTGTTCGTCATTGCGGGTGCTATGGCGGGGGCGATGCCTGCCGCGGCGCAGGCGCAGGCCCCGGCGCAACGCCAGGGCCCGCCGTCCGTGAACGGGCTCTGGGAGCAGGTCGATGACGACGGACGTGTCGGCGGCTGGTTTCACATCTACGAGCGCGATGGTTTTTTTGAAGGCAAGATCGTCAAGACGTTTCCCAAGCCGGGCGATCCGGTGAATCCGATCTGCACGCGCTGCCCAGGCGACCAGAAGGGCCAGCCTTCACTCGGGCTGACGCTGATCAAGGGCATGCAGCGCAAGGGATTGAGTTTCACCAACGGCTCGATCATGGATCCGCGCGACGGCAACGTTTACAACGCCCGGATGGATATGACCCCCGATGGTCAGCGGCTCATGGTGCGCGGCTATCTCGGCATCGAGATGTTCGGCCAGACCCAGACGTGGCGCAGGTTGCCGGATAGTGCGATGGCGGAGGTCAAGCCGGCGAACGGCGCTGCTCCCGCTCCGGCGCCGCGGCCCAACGCTCCGCCGAAGGGCACTCAGGCGCCGCGACAGTAACCAAGGCGGCCGTCAGGCCGCCACGGACTGCTTCTGCGAGTCGGCGGCCGCCTGTTCCTGCGCGCCGCGCTCGTGCGTCGAATAGAACGACGCATTCTGTTCGCCACGCAACGCCTCGCGGGTGAACCGGATCAGGTGGTACGAGACGAAGCCCATTCCCATCACCGCGTCGATCTGGCCGTGCTTCATGGCGTGCTTGGCCGCGCGCCAGAAGTGTCGGCGGTAGTCCGACCGCACGCCCACCTTCCAGAACAGGCGGAATGCCAGCACCGCTCCCATGCGCAGGTTGGCGTAGGTGAGCTTGCCGCGCCCGGAGGGGTTGGTCCGGTTGACGTAGGTGGTTTCGACCTGATGCCAGAAGCGCTCGAACAGCCGTTCCGGATCGTAGGCGTGGGCGATCGCGCGGCGCCATGACTCTACCACGTCATCGTAGGGCCGCAGGAAGCGCACGTTGGATTCCAGCGCCGGGTCGTCGGTGATGCGGTTGGCGCGCTGCAGCCGGTCCCATAGCGGCGTCTTGGGCAGCGCGTGCAACAGGTTGATGGTGAGAATGGGGATGTTCGACTTGTCGATGAATTCGATCAACTGATCGGCAGTCGTTTCGTTATCGGTGTCCAGCCCGAGAATGATGCCCGACGTCACCTCGATACCGAAGCTGTTGATGGTGCGGATCGAGTCCAAGATCGGCAGGTTCGCGTTCTGCTCCTTGTGCATGAACTTGAGCGCCCCGATGTCGGGCGTCTCGATACCCGCGAACAGGCCGGCGAACGACGCGGCTTGCATCAGCTTCAGCGTGTCGGTCTGCTTGGCGATGTTCAGCGTGGCCTCGCAGGAGAACGTCAGCGGGTATCCGTTGCGCTTCTGCCATTCGACGAGGTGAGGCAGCAGGTCCCGCGCGGCCTTGCGGTTGCCGATGAAATTGTCATCGACGAAATAGATGTTCTGCGGGTGCGCCGGCTGCGCCAGCATGGCGTCGAGCTCGGCGATGATCTGCTGCGGCGACTTCAGGCGCGGCACCCGGCCATACAGTCCCGGGATGTCGCAGAACTCGCACTGGTAGGGGCATCCGCTTGAATACTGGATGCTGCCGATCAGATATTGGCCGAGCTTGATCAGGCCGTATGAGGGAATCGGAAACTCCGACAGCGGCAGGCGTTCCTTGGTGGTGAAGAGGACCTGCTCGGCTGGCACGCTGACGTCGGCGTCGAAGCGTTCGATCAAGGCGTCGGTCGCATCGCCCATCTCGCCGACGTGCAGGTACTCGACCTCCGGGTACATTTCGGGCGCGGCCGAGACGGACGGGCCGCCGAGCGCCATTGGCTTGCCGGCGGCCTTGGAGCGGCTATGGATGTCGCGGATTTGCGGCGCCTGGACGTGCATGCCGCTGACCAGCACCGCATCGGCCCAGGCGAAATCTTCCGCGGTCGCGCGCTCGATGTTCTCGTCGATGAAGCGCACCGGCCAGCTTTCGGGAAGATAGGCCGACAGCACCAGCATGCCCTGCGGCGGCATGAACGCCTTGACGTTGTACATCAGGGAGAAGGCGTGCGCGAAGGTGCCGAAGGCCGGCGTGTAGGCCGGGAATACGCAAAGAATTTTGCGGGTGCGTTTGACTTGAACGGGAGTGCGCAATTGACGTTCTCCTGGACTTAAGCCCTAGCAGCTATCGTGCCACGGCTTGTCAATGCCCGCGACTGTCCAGCGGGACAATCTCGATCACCTGGAGAATGGACCGGATTTTGTGACTTTTCAATGACTTGGATGGCGGCGATGGGGTGCGGTTGGGTCCGCCGGCCGTTATTCGGCCGGCGCGATCGCCGCCTGCGGCGCGAGCTGGGGCTCCGCCGTGTCTAGCAGTCCGAATCCAAGTCCCAACTCCCGGCGCGCGCGCAACAGTGCTGCGCGGGCGGTTCGGGTGTCGAGTGCCACACGCATCAATGCGCTCACCTGACGCGGCCGCTCCATCACCGAACGCAGCACCGCCGGAAGGTCCGGCGAGCCGCTGGCCTTGAGTTCGATCTGCGCGGCCGGTGGCAACTCGCGATGGCAGGCGTCAGCCACCACGCGTATGGCGGCAAACGGCAGGCCGTGTTCCGCGGCCATTCGGATTCCGATGATCGATTCCATATCGACTGCGACCGCACCGGTGGCGCGGCCGAGCGCGATCTTGTCGGCGGGCAGGCTCACCAGTTGCCGTGAGCCCGCGAGATCGGCGTGGATGGCGCCCGGGATCGCTTGCAGCAGGTGGCTCGCCCATTCGAGATGGGTGTCGATCCGTTCCTGCTGAGGCGTCACGATGGAACGCGCCACGATGCAGGCGCCGGGCCGCAGGTGAGGGGCCAGGCCGCCTGCGATGCCGAACGAGACGATGCCACGGCATCCCTTGGCGATAGCGGCAGAGAGGCCTTCGGTCAGGACATCGGCGCGGCTGGAACAGACGGTTGTGACGCCGGGTCCGGAGGCGATGCGCGCCTCGAACGTCATCCCGGTCAACGCAACAACGGGCAATCGTGAAGTGGGCAACATTACATCCCGAATGTGACGTGCCGGCCGAGTCTGGCATTATTGTAGCGCGCCAGTGCCCAAAGCGGAAAGAATTTCGAATAGCCGTGATAGCGCAGGTAGAACACGCGTGGAAAACCTGTCGCGGTGTAGTGTTCCTCAGCCCAGAACCCGTCGGTTCCCTGGGTGCGCAGCAGATAGTCCACGCCCTTGGCAGCAGCGGGATGTCCGGCGGCGCCCGCCGCGACCAGCCCGATCACGGCCCATGCGGTCTGTGAGGCGGTGCTCGCAGCCGGTTCGTAGCCCCGATAATCGAGCTTGTAGCTGTTTCCATCCTCGCCCCAGCCGCCGTCCGGGTTTTGGATCGAGATCAGCCACTCGCGCGCCTTGCGCATCTCGGGCGCGTCCGGGCTGAGCCCTGCCGCATCGAGCGCGCACAGCACCGACCATGTTCCGTAGATGTAGTTCAAGCCCCAGCGGCCGTACCAGCTTCCGTCGGCAAGCTGGGTGCGGCGCAGATAGTCCAGCCCGTCGCGCACCACTTTGGTATCGGCCTCTCCGAGTTGCGCCAGCATGGAGACGCAGCGGCCGGCGACGTCCTCGGTCGGCGGATCGAGCAGGGCGCCGTGGTCGGAGAACGGGATGTTGTTGAGGTAGAGATACTCGTTGTCGGCGTCGAACGCGCCCCAGCCGCCGTTCGTGCTTTGCAGGCCGACGATCCATTCCCGGCCGCGGTCGATCGCTTGCTGGAATTCGGCGATATTGCGCGCGTGCCGGGCGCGGTCCATCGCCATCACCACCACCGCGGTGTCGTCGAGATCGGGATAGTGCGGATTGGCGTACTGAAAGGCCCAACCGCCGGGCCGCACGTCCGGCCGGCGCGCGATCCAGTCGCCGCGCACGTCGAGCACCTGACGAGGCTCAAGCCACTTCAGCCCGGCCATGACGCCGTCCACGGCGTCCTTGGTGCCGACTTCGAGCAGCGTGTGACACACCAGGCCGGTGTCCCAGACCGGCGAGACGCAGGGCTGGCAATAGGCCTCGTCGTCCTTGACCACCAGCAGCTTCTCGATCGAGCCGCGCGCCGCGACGAAATCCGGATGCTGGCTGGGATAGCCGAGCACCTTGTACATCATCGCCGAATTCGCCATCGCCGGATAAATCGCGCCGAGACCGTCCTCGCCGTTGAGGCGCTCGGTGACGAACGCCACCGCCTTGTCTACGGCGCGTTGCCGCGGGCCTTTCGGGAATGTCGGTTCGATCAAGCGCAGCACCGCGTCGATGCCGGCGAACAACAGGTACCAGAACCAACTCTGGTGCGGCGCTTTTGAGCGCGGGCCGACCGAGCGCGGGTCGGTCAGGAACAGTTCATCGATGCCGACACCCTTCGGATTGCTCGCCTTCGGCTTGTGCAGTTGCAGCACCAGCATCGGCACGATCACCGTGCGCGCCCAGTACGAGATCTTGTCGATGTGGAACGGCGACCACTTCGGCAGCAGCATGATCTCGACCGGCATCGAAGGAACCGCGCGCCAGGTCGTCACGCCGTATAGCGCCAGCATCACGCGGGTAAAGACGTTGGATTGCTCTGCGCCGCCGTGGGCGTGGATCGCCTCGCGGGCGCGGCGCATGTGCGGCGCGTCGATGTCGTCGCCGATCATCTTGAGCGCGAAATAGGCTTTCACGCTGGCGCTGACGTCGAAGGCGCCGCCGTAGAACAGGGCCCAGCCGCCGTGCGCGCCCTGGATGCGGCGCAGATAGACCGCGATCTTGCGTTCCAGCTCGGCGTTCGCCGGTTCGCCGAAATAGTGCCGCATCAGCACGTATTCCGCCGAGATGGTGGCGTCGGCTTCGAGCTCGAACACCCAATGGCCGTCGCGCTGCTGGCGCTTCAGCAGCGCGTCGCTGGCGGCCGCGATGGCGTGCTCCAGCGATGCGGCGTTGGGGGAAGGGTCGGACATGTTCGAGGCCGGACGTCTCTGTTGCTAATCTTGGTCGGTGGCGATCTGCGCGGCGCGCTGACCCGAGCGGATCGCCCCCTCGATCGTTGCCGGCAGGCCGGTCGCGGTCCAATCCCCGGCCAGCGCCACGTTGGCCCAGGCCGTCGCAGCACCCGGCCGCCTGGCGTCCTGCTCCGGCGTGGCGGCGAAGGTTGCCCGCCGTTCCCGCACGATTTGCCACGGGGGCAAGGCATCCGCAATGCCCGCGATCTGCGCCACTTCGCGCCAGATTTTGGCGGCCAACTCCTCGCGGGGCACCTCGATCAGCCGGTCGGCTGCGCTGATCGTCACCGAAAGCCGCCCCGGGAAGGCGAACAGCCACTCCACCGTGCCGCCGATCGCGCCGGTGATGGGCGGCAGCGCCGCCGCCGGCTCGATCTTGAAATGGGCGTTGACGATGGCGCGGAATGCGGTGGGCACGGTGATGCCGGGCAGCAGCGCGGACGCCGTCCAGGGCGGCACCGCGAGAACCGCGGCGTCGGCCGGGCCGAGCGCTATGGTGTCGTCGCCGAAGTCCAGCGCGCTGGCGCGGTCGCCGTCGAACGACACGGCGCGAAGCTGCCGCCCGAACGAGACCGACCCGCCATGTCCGTTGATGAACTCTACCCCGGGCTCGACGAACGCCGTAGACAACCCGTCGCGTGCGATCAGCGGATGATAGTTGCGGCCGCCTGAAAACAGCGTCTCGACGACCACCGCGGAGGCCAGCGCAGCCGAGCCCTGCGGCGGCTCGACGTTGAGTGCGGCCAGCAGGAACGGTTCGATCAGGCGGTCGTACAATGTGCCCTGGCAAGTCATGGTTTCGCCGACCGTCGCGCCGGATTTGGCGCGCAACAGGCTGAGCAGCGACAGGTACGACAGCGGGCTGGTGCCGGGCACGCGCCGCTTGGAATCGAGGATCCACCACGGCAGCAGTCCGTCGTTGGCGCGCAACGTCCAGCGTTTGCCATTCGCCAGATCGATGAACGGCAACGTTGCGCTGCCGGGGCCGATCAGATGATGCCGCGCCCCGATCGCGCCGAGATAGGACAGCGCCGCGCGATTGCCCGACAGCAGCAGGTGGTTGCCGTTGTCGATCGTCATCCCGATCGTAAGGTCGTGATAGGAGCGGCAGCGGCCGCCGGCCTGGGCGGTGGCCTCGTGAACCTGCACGCGCACGCCGCGCTCGATCAGCCGCACGGCGGCAGAGAGGCCGGCAAGCCCGGCGCCGATGATGTGGACGGTTCGCGGCATCACACGATGGCGTAGCGCAGCAGGATCCAGAGGAATTGCGCGCGGCTGACGCTGACGCGCTCGCGCGGCGCCTGCCAGCCGCGCCTGGCCATGCGCCCCAGCACCGGGCGGTATGCCGCGGCCATGATGCGCGGCGTCTTCACCGTGCGGCGCGGGCTGCGGGCCATGATCGCTTCCGCTTCGGCGAAATGCCGTTCGGCGCGCTCGACCACACGCAGGCAGACTTGGCCGAGGTTCGGGCTCGCCAGCGCCTGCGCCGGTTCGGTGGTCGTGATGCCCGCTTCGTGCAGCGCCTCGCGCGGCAGGTAGAGCCGGCCGATGCCCGCGTCCTCGTCGAGGTCGCGCAGGATGTTGGTGAGCTGCAGCGCGCGGCCAAGATGATGCGCCAGCGCAAGGCCGGCCTCGTTCTCGATGCCGAACACCCGCACGCTCAAGCGCCCGACCGCGCTCGCCACGCGGTCGCAATACAGATCGAGCGTTGCGAAATCCGGCGCGCGGATGGTGGACGTCACGTCCATCTCCATGCCGTCGATGACGGCGACGAAGTCCTCGCGCTTGAGGTCGAACCGCCGCACCGCCCGGGCGAGGTTGCGCAACTGCGGCGGCGCAGTGCCCGCGTACAGCGCCGCGATATTGTCGCGCCAGTTCTGCAACTGGTTGAGCCGCTCGCCGCGGTCGCCGTCCTCGTCGGCGATGTCATCCACCGCGCGGCAGAACGAATAGATATCGAACATCGCCTCGCGCTGCTCGCGGGGCATGATGCGCATCGCCGCGTAGAACGAACTGCCGGAGGCGCGCTGGCCGGCGTCGGAAGCGGTTTGCGTGCTCACGTCATTCACCGGGCTGGGCCGCGACGGCCGGACGCGGTGCGAGACGGCGCATGGTCGCGACGATTACGGCGGCAAGGGCGAGGCCCGCTGCGCCGAACTTGCCGACATGGACGCGCTCGCTGAGCGGATCGTGAACGGCGAGCATGTTGGCGATGCGGTGCGCCAGCGCCTGGATCACGGAGATTTCGAGTCCGAGCCGCCAGTCCTCCACCTGCACCGAGAGCCCGTCGCCCTCGCGCAGCAGCGTCTTGGTGCGCTTGGCCAATCCGGACAGGCAGCGCCGCAACTCGGGCGTGGCCTTTGCGGCGCCAAGCGCCTCGACATTGGTGCCGGCGGCGGTGAGCGCGTCGAGCGGCACGTACACGCGGTTGAGGCCGCGGTAATCCTTGCCGCAGTCCTGCAGGTGGTTGTTGATCTGCAGCGCCGCGCAGATCGCATCGGAGGCGGGCCAGGTCGAGCGGCTTTCGCCGTGGACATCGAGTACGTAGCGGCCGACCGGCATCGCCGAATACCGGCAATAGTCGATCAGGTCGTCCCAGTCGGCGTAACGCAGTTTGGTGGCGTCGAGCCGGAATGCCTTGAGTAGGTCCTGGGCGTGGCGCGGCGACAGCCCGCGCTCGGCAAGCGCGCGGCGCAGCGTCACCGCCGCCGGATCGCCGTCGCCCGAGCCGACCAGATCGGCCTCCAGGTGGTCCAGCATGTCGACTTTCTGCTGAGCGGTGAGGGAGGCGTGGTCGGCGATGTCGTCGGCGGTGCGCACGAACTCGTAGAACGCCAGAATCGGCGCGCGGTGGCGCGCCTGGATCAGCCGTGAGGCGACGGGAAAGTTCTCGTCGCGATGGCCTTTTCCAGATCGCAAGTCCCGCGATCCCGACCGCGATTCTTGGGCATTCGTCATCGCTTGGCCTTGGCCCGTCCCTTGCACAAACCAGCTTGGATTTCGGTCATTTTGATAAGCAAAATCGAGGGCAAAGGCCATACGGAACGCGCCCGATGGGGGAAACAGGCCCGAAGCGGCGCGATTTCCGGTTAATTGCGGGCGGCGCGCCGGTGGCGGGCGCACAACGACCGGCCGGGACCCGGGAATAGGGAATATATGCAGCCAGACGTATGTTCTGCGGGGGTGGGGCGGTGCCGGCAGGGCGGCCGGGCCCAAGTGACACTGCCGCCGCCATATTGTATGCCGGGCGCGGGCGTGACCTTTCATTGCCGCGCGACTGCCGGCGGAGCGCGGACGGCCAAGCGAGATGAGTGTGGCTGACCAGGTGTTGGTGACCGGGGCGAGCGGCTTCGTCGGATCGGCCGTCGCCAAAGCGTTGACCGAAGCCGGTTTTGCCGTGCGCGGCCTGGTGCGCAAGACGAGCCCGCGCGCCCACCTCAACGGCGCATCCATCGAATTTGCCGAGGGCGACCTTCTCGACGCGGACTCGATGCGCCGCGCCATGGTGGGCGTGCGCTACGTCTTCCATGTCGCCGCCGACTACCGCCTGTGGGCGCGTGATCCCAGCGTGATCGAAACCGTCAACGTCGAGGGCACCCGCAACGTCATGACGGAGGCGCTGCGCGCCGGCGTCGAGCGCGTCGTCTACACCAGCAGCGTTGCCACGCTGGCGCTGAATGCGGCCGGCGATCCGGTCGATGAGACGCTGCCGCTCACCGAGGCGAAGGCGATCGGCGCCTACAAGCGCAGCAAGGTCGCGGCCGAGCGGCTGGTCGAGGCGATGATCGCGAACCAGAATCTCCCCGCCATCATCGTCAATCCATCGACCCCGATCGGACCGCGCGACGTGCGGCCGACGCCGACCGGCCGCATCATCGTCGAGGCGGCGGCCGGACGCATCCCTGCTTTCGTCGACACTGGGCTCAATCTGGTCCACGTCGATGATGTCGCCGCGGGTCATCTCGCGGCGCTGCGGCGGGGCAAGATCGGCGAGCGCTACATCCTGGGCGGCCAGAACGTGAACTTCTGCGACATGCTGGCGGACATCTCGGCGCAGGTGGGCCGGCGCGCGCCGCGCTGGCGCTTGCCGCACGGCATGATGACGCCGCTGGCCTATGCGGCCGAAGGCATGGCGCGGATCACCGGGCGTGAGCCGTTCCTGACCCGGGACGGGCTGCGCATGTCGAAGTACCGCATGTTCTTCAATTCCGCCAAGGCGGAGCGGGAGCTGGGTTTTCGCGCCAGGCCCTATCGCGAGGGCCTCGTGGATGCGATTAAATGGTTCGGCCAGGCCGGCTATCTGAAGAAGTAGCCAGGCGCGAAATTTTGCTCATCGAGAAGCGGGGACACCTTTGACCACTGAGACCTTTCAATCTCAGCTCACCTCTGTCGCGACAGACACCGAGAGCCTGCTGACGCGCCTGCTCGGCGATGCCGCCGTCAGCGGCGAACTGGCGCGTCCGAAGCGTCTCGCCGAGGCGATGCGCTATGCGACGCTGAACGGCGGCAAGCGGTTCCGGCCGTTCCTGGTGGCGGCCAGCTCCGCGCTGTTCGACGTACCGCGCGAGCGCGCGCTGATGGTGGGAGCGGCGCTGGAATGCGTGCACTGCTATTCGCTGGTCCACGACGACCTTCCGGCGATGGACGACGACGACCTGCGCCGCGGCCTGCCGACCGCGCACAAGAAATTCGACGAGGCCACCGCGATCCTGGCCGGCGACGGTCTCCTCACGTTTGCGTTCGACATCCTGGCAAGGCCGCAGGCGCATCCCGATCCGGCGGTGCGGATCGAACTGGTGCTGGCGCTGGCGCGAAACTCAGGCCTCGGCGGCATGGTCGGCGGGCAGATGCTCGACCTCGCGGCTGAGGGGCGCTTCGACAATGGCAAGCGGCAGTCGCTCGACGAGCAGGGTGTTGCGACATTGCAGGCGATGAAGACCGGCGCGCTGTTGCGCTTCGGCTGCGTCGCCGGCGGCATCCTCGCGCAGGCGAGCGCCGATCAGCGCGCGGCGCTCGACCGCTACGGCGATATCGTCGGCAAGGCGTTCCAGATCGCCGACGACCTGCTCGACGTCGAAGGCGACAGCGCGACGCTCGGCAAGGCGGCCGGCAAGGACGCCGAGGCCGGCAAGGCGACGCTGGTCGCGGTGCTCGGCATAGACAAGGCCAAGGCGCGGCTGAAGTCGCTGGTGTCGGAAGCGGAAGCCGCGCTCAAACCGTTCGGCGCCAAGGCCGCGGTGCTGGCGGAGGCTGCGCGGTTCGTGGCGGAGCGGAAGGCGTAAAATTTTACGCAAGCAGATACATGACCGGTTTCGTTCATCGATCCATCGTTCGCACGGCCTTTGCGTTCGCCGTGCTGCTCGCGGGGGCGCCGGCCGCGCCCGCCGCCTATTGCGCGATGTACAGCGACGGCAGCCGCTCGTGCGGAATCCCTTCCTTCGAGATGTGCCGGCAATCGGTCGCGGGTGTCGGCGGCTCCTGCCAGGAGGATTTCACCGACCAGATTCCGCCGAACTACATTCAGCGCATGCGGCGTGAGGCAATGCCGCCGTCCGATCCGTTGCCGCCGCCCCCGCTTGAGATGGCGCCACGGCCTGCGTCTGGGGCCGGCGGATCGACGCGGGCGCGCGTGACCGTTCGTCCGGCGCCTGCGGTCCGGCAGCGGCCGATCACGACATCGCCGTGCATGTCGCTGTCGGGCGACACCTGCGGGAACAATCTTTATTGAGGTTGAGACACTAATGCGGCGGCTGCGCCGGACGCCAGTCCGGCCGTCTGCTCCGCGCCCCGCTACCGCCCGCAATTCCACATCATCCCGATCGGCGTCGAGGTGTAGCAGGGACCGAAGCTGCCGCCGTTCCAGCGGCCGCGATAAGTGCCGGGTTCGCCCCATCCGTACTGGAGTTGCCCGTAGCCCCCATAGCCCGAGTAGCGCACGTAGCGCTGCTCGTATCGTTGTCCGGTGCGCCAATAGGCGCTGCGATGTTTCACGCTGCGGTCCCGCCATTCGGAGAGGGCGGGCGGCTGGCGATAGCCGGGAAGAAATCCGCAGCCGGTCCAGCGGCGGGGCTTCTTGGATTGCGCCGCGGCCTTTTGCGTCACGCCCTTGGGCGCGCGCGTCACACCGGCCTGTTCGGCAGCGGACGGTGCCGGCAGCAGCCACGATGCGGCGATGGCAACGAGGGTGAGCGATTTGAGAAACGGCATCATGCGGTCTCGCTCCAATGTGAGCGAAGCCCGCAGTCAAACGGTGCCTTGCTCCGCCGCCCCTCCGGCTGTCTGCACTATTCTGCACTATATAGTGTATTCCGAAGCCGGACGACACCGGCGGCCGCGTCACCGCCCCGTACCGCCGATCACGGACGAGTGGAACTAGTGCAGTCCCGCTTCCCCGGTCCGCGGCTCGCGCGTAGGAGGATCGGACTGCCGGCTTTGCCTCCGGTTCAGCTCGGCCGCCACGGTGGCGACCAGACGGTCGAATTCGGCGCGATCGTTGGGCGCGGCATGGCCGGTCAAGGCGCTCTCGGGCTGGTCAGGCTTGAGCTGCGCTAAGGGAGAACCGTTGCGTTGGCCGACCATCAGGAATGCCACGCCGCCGAAGCAGAAGATGATCGGGCCGATCATCAGACCGTAGACGAAGCTGATCCGCGACTCCCAGACAGAGTGCCCATGGACGGGCTCGGCCGGCGCGTGCGCCACGTCCTGCGGCGGGTGTTCGTTCTCGGCTGGCTGGACCGTTTCGGCGGCACGCTCCGCGTCCGCCTTCGCCGCAGCCACGGTGGCTTTCTCGGCCAGAGCCTTATTGGCAGCGGCCTCGTCCTTGACCGTGCGATCCGCTGCCGCCTTGTCTGTTGCGGCCTTGTCTGTTGCAGACTTGGCCGCGGCAATCCTGTCCGTTGCCGCCTTCTGCTCCGCTGCTTGCTGAGCGGCGGCTTTGTCCTCCGCGGCCTTCTGCGCAGCGGCCCTCTCGGCGGCAATCTTTTCGGCGAAAGCCTTCTCGGCCGCTTTTTCAGCGGCAAGCCGGTCTGCGGCCCTGCGGGTGGCCTCGGTGTCGACGGAGGCGAGCGCCTGCGTTGCGCTCAACGCGGGCCTCGGCTGGCTGGCGGCGCGAACCGGTATGCGGCATTCAGCGCGGATCGGCGCCATCACGGCGTCGTTCGGGCCGATGCCGCTCTGGATCACACCTCGCAGATTCGAGCGCCGCGCGCGCAGCGCCTGCTCGACGCAGTCGAGATCTGTTTGCGAAAGGCGCCGCCAATCCGCGTATGAGGCCTGCGCGCGGGTGTCGCCGACCGATTGCGCCGACGCCGAGCCGCAGCAGATCAGACATGCGGCCGCGGCCGCACTCCAAACGCGTGACAGCATCCGTTGGCCCGCTCGTGTCATTGGCACCGGCGAAACGTGTGGTTGGCGCAAGCGGCGCTCGTGCGCCGTTTCAGCCTTTGGGACGGACGTTAGGTCTCGATCGCCGCCCCGGCAACGACGCGCCGCCGTTTACCTAAACGGGTATGGCTAACGGTGCAGGGTCTCAGTTATTGCGGGCCGGTGCTAAAGGCTGCCGCACGTTCCTGCCGCGGTCTTGTAGCAGAGCGTCGCATTCATACGCGGCGGCGGCGGCGGGCCGATCTCGCGGTGAGTCCTTGGCGGGGCGGGGTTGAGATCGACGAAGCGCCTCTGCGCCGGGGCTGGCTCCTGAATCTTGCTCGCGGTGCTGGCGGGCGAGGCTGTGCTCTGATCGCTTGTTTCGGTCGTTGCGGCCGGCATGCTGAGGCCGAATGCCTCGGCATCGGCGAATGGCTCGCTGAAGGCCGCGGGCGCGCCGGCGGGAGCCGGGCCGTTCGGCGGCCGGATTGCGACGCCCGGCATGACAACCAGATGGCCCTGGGCACTCTCCTTGCGCGCGGCAGCAGCAACAGGGGCCGGCTTCGCGGCGGCGACGGGCGCAGCCTTTGCGGCGGGCAACGAAAGGCGAATGCGTCGTGCGTGGCTCGGATCGACGCCCCAGGCCGAGATGGCGACCACCAGCGCGACCAGCACAAGAAAGTTCTTTTTCACGACGCCTCCCAGCCCAACTGCGGCATGGCGTCGCCTTCTAGACGGGGATGATTAGCGCCTCGTTGATGAAGCAGGCGGGCTTGAATGGCAGCCCTAATGGAAACTTGCCATGAACAGGCGAATTTTATTCGGCGCGTTCGCGGGCAGTGATTGGCGGCAGGGCGTAGCGGACTACTCCGCCGCCTTCCGCCCGCCCGCGCCGGTGCGCTTCTCGATGAAGCCGATCACGATCTGCTTGAAGTCGGCCGAGACGGGGCCGCGCAACGGCACCGCCTCGAGCCGCCGATGTTGCTTAATCTCATTCCGGTTCGATGCGAGCGTCGGCGGCGATCTTCTTCCATTTCGTGGTCTCAGCGGCCTGGAACGCTTTGAGTTCATCCGGCGTGCTCGCCTCCGGCTCGATTCCTGCGGTGAGCAACCGGCCTGACACATCCTTGTCTGCGAGCGCGTCGCGGAACGCTGCGTTGAGTTTGTCGATGATCGGTTTCGGCGTTTTCGCCGGCGCGTAGGCCCCGAACCATGCGGTCAATTCGTAACCTTTTAGACCGGCCTCATCGATCGTCGGCAAATCGGGCGCAAGCGGCGAACGCTTGAGGCCAGAGACCGCGATACCCTTCAACTTACCGGCGCGCACCGGCGGCAATGCCGTCGAGACATCGCCAAAGAAGATCGAAATCTGACCGCCGAGCAGGTCTGTCACGGCCTGCGGATTGCTCTTGTAGGGCACGTAGAGCATGTCGATTCTCGCCATGGATTTTAGAAGCTCGGCCGACATGCGCGAGGAGGAAGAACCGGCTCCGAACGTGAGTTTGCCCGGATTGGCCTTGGCATACGCGATCAGCTCTTGGAGATTGTTGGCCTGTACCGAGGGGTGGGTAACCAGAGCCAGCGTGATGCTGCCGAGCTTGGTGATTGGCTCGAAATCGGCCACTGCGTCATAGGGCAGTTGCTTGAGGAGTGCCTGATTGCCGGCGTGCGTGGTGTTGGCGGTGACCATCACGGTGTAACCATCCGGCGTTGCGCGCGCCACGTTCACCGACGCCGGGATGCCGTTGCCGCCGGCAATGTTCTCAACCAAGACCGTGCGGCCGAGCGTCACGCTCATTCTGTTTGCGAGCAGGCGTGCCAGCGTGTCGGTCGCACTACCTGCCGTGAACGGCACCACGAAGCGGATGTTGCGTGACGGATAGGCGTCCTGCGCATGTCCCACGGACCCAGTGGCAAACAACGTGGCGAGCGCCAGCAGGCTTACGATCAGTTTTTTCACTTTATCCTCCCTGTAGACAGATTGCGTTTTCACGCCGCGCGAGGCGTGTCGATGTCGATTGGCAGATCGAGCAGAAGGAACGCCAGCGACTTGCCGTGGCCGTCCAGGCCGAGGCTGGCGTTGACCCCGCCTTCGAGCACGTCGTCGAGCACGAAGTTGAAGGCGGCGAGCTTCGGCAGGTCGTAGCGCGCCACCCGTGTCGGCTTGCGTGCCGCGAACGCCGTCGCGACCCGCGCGGGGGTCATTTGCTCCGCAACGGCTGCGTAGTGCGCGGGATCGCGGCAGACCAGCGCGATATTGAGCCTGTTTCCCTTGTCGCCGGACCGGGCATTGGCGATGTCCTGCAGGCGCACTCTGCGTAACGTCATGCGTGCGGCCCCAATACGCTCACGCGCGGCATGGCATAGCTGCGCTCGATCAGACACGACGCGCTCGCCACTCGCGGGGTCAGCCGCCGTCTTACGCCGGCGCCCCCGGCAGGGCCGGTGCAATACAGTGCCTCGACCTCGTCGAGCATAAGCTCGACCTGCGCGGGGTCGTCCGACTGCGCCGCAAAGCGCAAGCGAATGTCGGTTGCATTGCAGCCGTGCAGATCCGGCGTGTCGGTATGGGCTGCAAGCACGCTAAGCGCCCCAATGGCATCGATGCGAAGGCTCAGGTTGGGTGCGCGTGTGCGCAGGCGACGGCGCACAATGTCGGCGGCCTGTTGCGCGCGCGATGCGGCGTTCGGCCCGGCGTAGGAAATCTCCGCCTCGCCGAGCACTCCGCCATCGACGCAGACGGTGGCTTTGAGTGTTTCCGGCGCCGGCTTTCCGATCGCACCGTGAATGCGCACGCGGTTCAGCCCAATTTCGACGATATCGACCTCGCTCAGGTCGAGCACCACATCGGGCGCCAGATAAGCGGATGTGTCGTGAATTTCGTAGAGGAGCTGCTCAATGACGGTGAGCCGGTCGATCAACCCGCCGGTGCCAGGCGGCTTACCAATGATGATGTCGCCACCCGCATCCACCTCGGCAATCGGATATCCGACGTCGGCAAGGTCGGGCACATCCTTAAAACCGGGGTCGCTGAAATAGCCGCCGCTGACCTGCGCGCCGCATTCGAGCAGATGACCGGCGAGCGTACCGGCCGCCAGACGGTCCCAGTCGTCGGCGCGCCAACCAAAGATATGCATCAGCGGGCCAAGTGCCAGAGCGGAATCCGCAACCCGGCCGGTCACGACAATATCCGCGCCTTGATCGAGGGCCTGCGCTATCGGTTGCGCGCCGAGATAGAGATTGGCGGAAATGATGTCGCGCCCCTGCGTGAGCAGGCTGCCGCCGGTCTCGCGGGCCCCGAGCTCGGCAGGCGTCAATCGGCCCATGAGGTCGTCGCCCTCGACCACGGCGATCCGCGGCGCTGGCAATGACAGGCGGTTGGCAAGTGCGGCGATGTGCCGGGCCGCGCCGAGCGGATTGGCCGCGCCAAAATTGCCCACGATTTTGATATTGGCGGCAATACACCGTGCAAGGACCGGCGCGAGGAATCGCTCAAGCGCAGGATTATAGCCGCGCTCAGGGTGCCGCCGGTATTCGAGTTGCGAAAGCGCGAGGGTGCGCTCGGCCAGCGTCTCAAACATGAGAAAGCGGGGGCCATCGCAAGCCGCAAGTGCATCGACCACGGGACCGGCTGCATCCGTCCGGTCTCCGGCGAAGCCTGAGCCTGCGCCTATGAAAGCTTTTCCGGCCATTGCCTGGTCCACCGGGCGGAAGCTAGCGCCAGGCCATTCATCGTGTAAAATAATGAGAAGCTATACATTCATAGGCTATCACGATGAGTCTCACGTTTCGGCAAATGGAAATCCTGGTGGCGGCGGCGGAGGCCCCGACATTTAGCGCTGCCGCGAAAAAGCTCGGTATCTCTCAACCCTCTCTGTCGGAGTCGGTTGGCCGCATCGAACGCGCGGTTGGCCGCGTGCTGTTCGAGCGAACCACGCGGTCGCTCAAACTCACCGAGGAAGGCCGCCGCGCAGCAGCGATCGCACGAGAGCTGGTGCAGGATTTCACGCGTGGCCTGGAGCGTCTCAACAGAGGCGCGGGCGCCGGCCGCATCGCAGTCGCCGCTTTGCCGTCTGTGATCTGCGCCGCAATGCCTTCCGCATTGGCCGAATTCGTCCGCGCGCATCCGGCAGTGGAAGTCGTCCTGCACGATGTGCAACACGAGCGCGCTATGGCCCTGCTACGCGACGGCATCGTGGACATGGCGGTCACACTCAAGCCGGCAAGCGGCGAAAATCTTGTGTTCGACGGCGTGGCTTTCGACACCGCGCATTTGGTGTGCCGTCGCGATCACCCGCTGGCGCGACTCCGGAAAGTACGTTGGCGGGATCTGATCGATCAGCCTTTCATCGGCATCACCCGTATCTCTTCAGTGCGAAGACTGAGCGATGCGGCGTTCGTTTACGGGGCGCAGACAGTCGAGCCGCGCTTCGAGGTCGAACAGATCCCTTCGGCGGTCGCACTGGTGGAGGCGGGCCTCGGCGTGACCGCGCTGCCATCGCTCACCTTCGCGATGTTCAAGGGCGACAGTTTGGCGGTTCGCCCGTTGATCGAGCCGGTGATGCGCCGTCATGTCGGATTCGTAACGCGTGCGCAGCGGACTCTGCCTGCGTTTGCGGCCGATTTGATGCGGGCGATTCGCGTGCGGTTGCAACATGAGTTGCGGACGACGAATGCGCGGCGCTGATCCGCAATCGCAGACCGCACCTCCGCCGCCTTCTGCCCACCCGCGCTGCGTCATGGCGTTTTTTCCGCGCCAGGCTTGAAATTTTCAGGAATTGAGCTACATTGTAGCCCAATGGAGAATTGAGAAATGGGCGAAAATTCAGTGGTTCGCGCCCGGATCGACGAGCGCATCAAGGAGGAAGCAGCTTCGGTGCTGGCGGCCATGGGGCTGACCGTGTCCGACGCCTTCCGGCTCATGATGATGCGGATTGCCAAGGACAAGGCGCTGCCGTTCGAGCCGCTGGTGCCGAACGCCGAGACCATCGAAGCGATCAAGGCCGCCCGCCGCGGTGAACTTGCAACCGTCGGTTCGACGGACGAGTTGCTCGCGAGCCTGAATGCGGACGATTAGATACACCAACCGCTTCAAGCGCGACTACAAGCGCGAGAAGGCCGGCCGGCACGGCAAGACGCTCGACGCCGATCTGATGCAGGTGGTCAATTTGCTTGCCGCCGACACGCCATTGCCGCGCCGGAATTTCGATCACCCGCTGTCCGGCGAATGGAAGGATTGTCGAGACTGCCACATCAAGCCGGACCTGATTTTGATCTACAGAAAGCCGGATAAGGATACGCTGGAGCTTGCGCGATTGGGTTCGCACAGCGAATTGGGACTGTGAGCTTATAGGTTGGGTTGAGCCGGTAGCCTGCATGGAGCGAAGCGAAATGCGGGAGCGTGTTTCAGCGTCGCAAGACCGGCCCGGATTTCGCTTCGCTCATCTGGGCTGCGCTTGCTGCAGGATGCGGTCACCGCTCCGGTGAGGACACCATGACTCGACGATACGTCTTGTTGCGGCACGCGATTGGCGAGGCCGGAGAGTTAGAAATAGCAGAGGCGGAGTATCAGGCGCTCGCCGAGGCCATGCGTGTCCTTGTTGAGTTGTCGGATGTGGAGGAGAAGTTCAACGCATTTATCGACAACTATTTTGAATTGGAACGGAGCTCCCTCGAAGAAGCGCTGCGAGCGATGGTGTACGAAGACACAAATACAGCTACCTTCTTAGACCCCGCAATACGATGAACCGCCGCATCATAAATTTCTTGACTACAGTGAAACTGTATCTCGATACGTTTCCGCAACACGCCAACAACCTATTCCCTCCAGCGAAAGAGTTGGAAGACGTAAAGGCCGCGCGGTCGCGGGCGTATGACCGCTCAATCTCGTATCGTGTAATGGAAGCGTTGCGGAATTATTCGCAGCACGAGGCCTTTCCTGTACACAAATGGGAGGTCAACAACTGGAAGGACACTAAGGCCGATCCGATGTTGTTCCGAACGGGCATCAAGCCTAGTTTGAATTTGGACACGCTTCGGGCATCGAAGAGCTTCAAGAAGAAAGTGCTCGCGGAAATCGAGACCAAAGGCGGGCCAACTGAACTGAAGCCGATCGTTCGTGAGTACGTTGAAGAGCTCTGCAAGGTGCAGGCGGAGTTTAGGGTGGCCACCAAGCCGATGTACGACAAGAGCATGGGGCTGATCTTGGAGGCGCGAGACCGGTTCGTTGCACAGTTTCCCGGAAGCCATGTGTCGGTCGCCGCCTTGCCCGTCGATCAAGAGGGACTTGAGGCGGGTGAGCCTGTCAGGCTGTCAGCAATCGTTGTCGAGTATCTGCCCTATCTTATGGGCAGGGTCGGGTCGATGGTGAACTACGCTCGGCACCGCGTGGAATACTGAACGAAGCATCGCGGGCAATAGGGGCTACGTTTGCTAGCTCGGGCGCTCGATGAGCCTACATATCCCTCGCGTTTGCTTGGTGCGCCAATGGCCGGTTATACTTCGGGATATTTCTGTCTCTAGTGCGTGACCAGTCCGAAGGCTGACCAGAAAACCGAAACTGGCAGGCGCCTCAAGTGGGCCGGGAAACTCTGCGACCAGTTCACCTTCATTTCGCGACCGAACGCGAAGATGGAAATTCCCAGGAATATCAATTTTGACGAAGTCAGGTCTGGCTTGCTTCAGAATATTTCCGTCCACCCACCACGTCTGATTTCGCCCATTTTCCGAATAGGACTCATCCGAAAGCTTGGACTCCCATCTGCACGTTAGAAAAGTCTCCGATTGTGCGGTTGACGTGCAGATCAGCAGTACCGCAACGAAAACTCCTCGAAGCATCGAGCCCCCTGAAATGTTGCGCGCACGGTTGGAGCGTATGGTGCCAACTCGCGGGCCACACCCAATGCACTACCTAATTGCTTTCGAGGATTTCCCAAACCCTGCAAAGTTGGATTTGTTTGGTGGGCGCACCATGGCTCGAACCTGAGACCCCTGATTTATAGTCATCGCCGAATCCTTAGCCACAGCGCACAACGACTCGCAAGCTCCAATGCCTACTCCGCCGCCTTCTGCCCACCCGCGCCGTAGCGCTTCTCGATGTAATCGATCACGATCTGTTTGAAGTCGGCCGACACGGTCGGTCCCCGCAGCGTCACGGCTTTCTTGCCGTCGATGAAGACGGGGGCGGCCGGCGCCTCGCCGGTGCCGGGCAGCGAGATGCCGATGTCGGCGTGCTTGCTCTCGCCCGGTCCGTTGACGATGCAGCCCATCACCGCGACGTTGAGCGCCTCAACGCCGGGATAGCGCTTCTTCCACTCCGGCATCGAGTCGATGATGAACTTCTGGATGCCTCCGGCCAGCTCCTGGAACGTGGTCGAGGTGGTGCGGCCGCAGCCGGGGCAGGCCGCCACCAGCGGCACGAAGGTGCGGAAGCCCATCGTCTGCAGAATTTCCTGCGCGACCTTCACTTCGACCGTGCGGTCGCCGCCGGGCTCGGGCGTCAGCGACACACGGATGGTGTCGCCGATGCCCTGCTGCAGCAGGATGCCGAGCGCGGCCGAGGAGGCGACGATGCCCTTCGAGCCCATGCCGGCTTCGGTGAGGCCGAGATGGATCGCGTAGTCGGAGCGCTGGCCGAGCACCTGATAGACCGCGATCAGGTCCTGCACCGCGGACACCTTGGCCGACAGTATGATCTTGTTGCGCGGCAGCCCGATCTCCTCGGCGCGCGCAGCGGACAGCAGCGCCGACTGCACCATCGCCTCGCGCGTGATGGCGCGCGCGTCCTGAGGGTTCGCGGACTTGGTGTTCTCGTCCATCAGGTGCGTCAGCAGCTCCTGGTCGAGCGAGCCCCAGTTGGCGCCGATGCGCACCGGCTTGTCGTGCTTGATCGCCATCTCGACGATCGAGGAGAACTGCTTGTCCTTCTTGTCCTTGAAGCCGACGTTGCCAGGATTGATGCGGTACTTGTCGAGCGCCTCGGCGCAGCCGGGATGCTCGGCGAGGAGCTTGTGGCCGATGTAGTGGAAGTCGCCGACGATCGGCACGTTGACGCCCATCTTCAGCAGCCGCTCCTTGATCTTCGGAACGGCGGCGGCGGCCTCGTCACGGTCCACCGTGATGCGCACGATCTCGGACCCGGCGCGATGGAGGGCTGCGACCTGGCGCACCGTGCCGTCGATGTCGGCGGTGTCGGTGTTGGTCATCGACTGCACCACGATCGGCGCGCCGCCGCCCACCGTCACGTTGCCGACTTGGACGGCGACGCAGGCGCGTCTCTGCTCGGGGGCAGCGGTGGCAGACATCGAGGCTTCCTTCATCCAGAAACGAGGAATAACGGGGAACTTCAGTATTCCGGCGGAATAAGCGCGAGGAATAGCCGGAATATAGCGCCGAGGACCAGTACAACCAAGAACCGCTTTACGGGGGATTTCGTCGCGAAAGCGTGATGTTCCGCGGTTGCGGCGCGCTATGGAAGTAGTTATGCGTTGATCCGCCTCCTTTCAGGCGGTTGGCGCCCAAAGCGCCACGATTTGCTCGATTGGAAGCCGGTCCAGCCCGGCGGCAGAGTTCGGAGAGAATAAGGCCGTGTCCGGCGGATCGTCCGTCCCTTCGGGGCCCTGGCATAAACAGCTTGCGCTCGGTGTGGAACGCATCGGGTTGATCTCGCTCGCGTTTCCGCGCGCCATCGGGCTCGTCCTGCTGGTCCTGATGGGGTTGGCGGCGGCCGGCGCCCATCGCCTCAAGGTCGATGATTCGCTGAGCCAGCTGTTCCGCTCCGACACGCCTGAGTTCAAGCAGTTCGAGGAGGTGACGCGGCGCTTCCCGTCGAGCGAGTACGACGTGCTGATCGTCGTCGAAGGCAAGAACCTGCTGTCGCGCGCCAATCTCGAAAAGCTGCGCGATCTCGTCACCGACGTTCAACTGGTGGACGGCACCCGCGGCATCATCTCGCTGTTCTCGGCCCGCCAGCCGCCCGAAGGCAATCAGCTTCCGGCGGCGCTTTTTCCGGCCGAACTGCCGGAGGGTGCCGCGTACGACGAACTGGTCAAGCGCATCCTCTCCAACGAAATCATCCGCGGCAAGCTGCTGTCGGAGGACGGCGAACTGGCGCTGGTGGTGCTCGCGCTCGACCCGGCCATCGTGCAGACCAAGGGCCTCAACACCACGATCGGCGAAATCCGGAAGGTGATGGCCGAGTCGCTCGGCGACACCGGCCTGCGCAATCAACTGGCCGGCGTGCCGGTGATGCAGCTTGAAATCCGCAACGCGGTCGAGCGCGACCGCCTGATCTACAACGCGGTGGGTTTCGCTGCGGGCTGCCTGATTGCAATACTGTTCTTCCGGCGCGTGTCGTTCATGATCATCGCCGCGGCGCCGCCGCTGGTCGCGATCCTGCTGTCGCTCGGCTTCCTGGGCTGGCTCGATTTCAGGCTGAACATGTTTCTCAACGTGATGACGCCGCTCATCATGGTGATCAGCTTTTCCGACAGCATGCAGCTCACATTTGCGGCGCGCGACCGTCTGATCGCCGGCGAGAGCAAGTATGACGCGTTCCGCAATGCGCTGCTGGTGGTGGGGCCGGCCTGCGTGCTTACGCACGGCACCGCCGCGATTTCGTTCATCGCCCTGATGTTCTCGAACTCCGACCTGATCCGCACCTTCGGCGAGGCGGGCCTCGCCGCCACCGTGATCGCGCTGCTCGGCGTACTCATGCTGGTGCCGCTGCTCGGCGTGCTGCTCATTCGGAACGAGGAAAAATTCACAGCCTCGTTGCAGGTCAAGGACACCGGCGTCACCGTGCTGCGCCGGTTCTGCAGCTGGATCGCGGTGCGCATGGTCAGCCATCCGGTGGCCTACAGCTTGATCGCCATCGCGGTGGTGGTCGGTCTGTCGATCATCTACGCCAGCTTGGAGCCAAGATACCGGTTGGCCGACCAAGTGCCTGACAAGCAGCAGGCGGTCGAGGCGAGCGGGCGGCTGGATGCCAAGCTCACCGGCGCCAATCCGATCGACGTGCTGATCGAGTTCCCCAAGGGCGCGTCGCTCTATGACGAGCAAACCTTGAAGACCATTGCTGACGTTCACGCCATCGTTGAGAAACAGGCCGGCGTGGGCAATGTGTGGTCGGTGGAATCGCTGCGCCGCTGGCTCGCCGAAAAGGCCGGCAGGAATGACGTTGCCACCCTCAAGCAATACATCGACTTGTTGCCCGAGTATCTCACGCGGCGCTTCGTGTCCGCCGAGCAGGACGCGGTGGTGGTCGCGGGCCGCATTCCTGACATCGACGCGAGCCAACTTCTGCCGACGGTGGACGCGCTGGACAAGGGGTTGGGCGCGGTTCGCTCCGCGCATCCCGGGTACAAAATCTCGGTGACGGGCCTTGCCGCCATTGCCGCGCGCAATAGCGCCAGCATGATCGGCAAGCTCAACATGGCGCTGACGGTTGAAATCGTGTTTGTTGCCGCCTTCATCGGTCTCGCGTTCCGTTCTTTCGTGGTGATGTTCGCCAGCATCCTGCCCGGCATTTTCCCGGTGGTGCTGGCCGGCACGGTGCTGTGGCTGATGGGCGAGGGGTTGCAATTCGCCAGCGTGGTCGCGCTGGTGGTGTCGTTCGGCCTGGGGTTGAGTGCGACGATTCACTTCCTCAACCGGTTGCGGCTGGAGGACAAGCCTGGCGTCGATCCCGGGGTGGGCGTGGAACGCGCCACGATTTTGGTGGGACCTGCCTTGATCTTGACCTCAGTGGTGTTGGCCTGTGGGTTGGCGGTGACGGTGTTCTCCGATCTGCCGTCGCTGCGCCTGTTCGGCTGGCTGAGCGCATTCGCGATGCTGGCGGCGTTGACGGCGGATCTCTTGATCCTGCGCCCGACTGCGACGGTGCTTTATCAGATCGCCCGCTGGCTGGACGCCAGGCGTGGTAGAGGCAATTCAACTGTGTAAGATCACGGGTTCTGCGACGCGTCTCTGCGACAATATGGGCAGTGAGCAAACCAGAACCGACGCTATGTTGGCCACTGCTCCGATCGCTAAAGGTGAAATCCGAGGCTGACCGACACGATGAGCCAAGAAATCGCTGGCCTGTTTGCCGACCACGAAGCGGATCGTTTTGAGTTGCACAGCCGCCATCTCAACGAGCAGATGGTTCGGGTGTTGCGGACGATCGGTTACGACGTGGGCTTCTGCAAAGGCGAGGGGCCCTATCTCTACGATCGGGCCGGCAGCCGCTATCTCGATCTGCTCAGCGGGTTCGGCGTGTTTGCCATCGGCCGCAATCATCCCGCGGTTCGCGAGGCGCTGAAGAACGCACTGGACGCCAACCTTCCCAACCTCGTGCAGTTCGATGTGCCGACGCTGGCCGGCGTTCTTGCCGAGCGGTTGCTGGCTTACACGCCCTATCTCGACAAGGTGTTCTTTGCCAATTCGGGAACCGAGGCGGTCGAGGCGGCGATCAAATTCGCGCGCGGCGCGACCGGCCGCCCTGGCATCGTCTACTGCGATCATGCGTTTCACGGGCTGACGTACGGCGCGCTGTCGCTCAATGGCGACGACATGTTCCGCTCGGGCTTCGAGCCGCTGCTGCCGGACTGCGTAAGCGTTCCGTTCAACGACCTCGCCGCACTGGAGCGTGCGTTGCACGGGCGGAACGTCGCTGCCTTCATCGTCGAGCCGATCCAGGGCAAGGGCGTCAACCTGCCGTCGGACGACTACTTGAAGTCCGCCGCGGACCTATGCCGCCGTCACGGTACGCTGTTCGTCGCCGACGAAATCCAGACCGGGCTGGGCCGCACCGGAAAGTTTCTCGCCGTGGAACACTGGGGCGTCGAGCCGGACATGGTGCTGCTCGCGAAGAGCCTGTCGGGCGGCCAGGTGCCGGTCTCGGCCGTGCTGACCCGCAAGGCCATCTTCGAGAAAGTTTTCAACCGGATGGATCGTGCCGTGGTGCACGGCTCCACCTTCGCGAAGAACGATCTTGCCATGGTGGCCGCGATCACCGCGCTCGACGTGATCGAGTCGGAGCGGCTGGTGCAGAACGCTGCGGAGAAGGGCGAGCGCCTGATCCAGTCGTTGCGCGCGATGATCCCGCGTTACGAGCTTCTGCACGACGTGCGCGGCAAGGGCATGATGATCGGCATCGAGTTCGGTCCGCCGAAGTCGCTGACCCTGAAGGCGTCGTGGAACATCGTCGAAACCGCGAGCAGCGGGCTGTTCTGTCAGTTGATCGCGATCCCGCTGTTCAAGGATCACAAGATCCTGACCCAGGTTGCCGGTCACGCCAGCCACACCATCAAGCTGCTGCCGCCGCTCGTCATCTCCTCCGAGGATTGCGACTGGATTGTCAGCGCCTTCGACGAAGTCATCGCCGCGAGCCACCGCGTTCCCGGCGCGGTCTGGTCGCTCGGCAAGACCTTGGTCGGCCACGCGCTGCGCGCCCGGGCCTGAGAGCTTCCCGGTGAAGATCGCAATTCCAGACGACTACCAGGACACGGTCGATAAGCTGTCCTGCTTCTCGCTGATCAAGCATCATGAGGTGACTCGCTACCGCGCGCCCGCGCGCGACCTCGATCAGCTGGTGGAGCGGTTAAAGGAAGCCGAGGTGGTGGTGTCGATCCGTGAGCGCGTTGAATTCTCGCGCGAACTGCTGGACCGGCTGCCCAAGCTCAAGCTGCTTGCTTTGGTCGGCCGTGGCGCCAGCACCATCGACTTCAAGGCTTGCACCGCGCTCGGAATTCCGGTCTCGACGGGAAAGAGCAATTCGCCCGACGCGCCGGCGGAGTTGACCGTCGCGCTGATCGTTGCGTCACGCCGGAACATCGCACTCGAAGCCGAGCGCATGAAGCGCGGCGACATGCCATGCACTTTGTCGCATCGCCTGAGCGGTTCCACGCTTGGGATCTATGGGCTGGGCTTCATCGGCCAACTGGTCGCGAAGTCCTTGGCCGGCATGGGAATGAAGGTGCTGGTCTGGGGCCAGGAGAAGTCGCTGCAGAAGGCGAGGGACGCGGGGTACGAGGTTGCGGCCGGAAAAGACGATCTGTTCGAGCGGTCTGACATTCTGTCGCTGCATGTGCGGCTGCGCCCCGAGACGCGAGGGATCGTCGGCCCTGCCGATCTCGCGCGGATGAAACCGACGGCTCTGATCGTCAACACCGCGCGGGCTGAACTGATTCAGCCGGGCGCGCTGGTGGAGGCTTTGCAGAAAGGCCGGCCTGGATATGCGGCGGTCGATGTCTACGAGGAGGAGCCGATCCTCGGTGGCAACCATCCTCTGCTCAAGATGCCGAACGCGCTGTGCGTGCCGCATCTCGGCTGGGCCGAGTGGGACAATTTCGAACTCTATTTCCGCGAATGCTTCGAGCAGATCGTGGCCTACGAGCGGGGAGAGCCGCTGCGGCTGGCCAATCCTGATGTGAAGCGGCGCTGACTTGTTCGCTGCCGCTACTGTCGCTGCGTTACCAGCAGCACGCGTCCGGCGCTCGGTGTCTTGCTGACCTGGGCGCGGATCGCGGCCCAGCGCGGATCGGCGAGATCGTAAACGCGCACCGGCACGGCATTGCGCGATTTCCAGTCTCCCGATAGCCGGTCGGCAACCGCCGCATCGATCAAGACTCGCGTCTGGCTGGCCGCTTCGGCGGCCGGCAGGAACGCGGACCACTCGGCGGGCTGGACGAGTCCACGGCCGGCCGCATCCGCGACGGTGCGCCGGATCAAGTCCGCCGACACGTCCACGTCGTGGAAGCCGTCCTTGGTCAACTGAGGCTGGAGCGATCGCACCCGCGGCGGTCCAAAGGCGGTGCGGTCGTCGATGTTCACCATTGCGAACTGCATGACGCGGTAGGTGGGCGCAGGCTCCTGCCACATCCGCAAGCCGATCGCGGCCACCACCAGCGTGGCCGCGACAGCCGCGCCCAGGCCGGACCATTGCCAGGCCGACAGCATCGACCAGAAGCTGAATGATTTGCCCGGCGACGCGGCGGCGGCAGTTCGCTCCTTGGGGCGCGACGCTAGGACGCGGGAGGCGAGCGCGGCGGGCACGCCCGGTCCGTCGTTGGCGGCGGCGATCAGCCTTCGTTCGAGCACTCGCTCGGAGGCGAATCCGTTGCGCTTGGTGAGTTCGGCGGCCTGGTCAGCCTCCGAGGCCGACAGACGGCCGGTGACCCAATTATCCAGAAGAGCTTCCTGCTCCACGGTCAGGGGCGCGCCTCCGCGGGGACGATGAGACAGGGCCAGCAACATGGCCTGGTCGATCGCCAACAGTTCGCTCGGCGGTTCCCCTGGGGGACCCGATCCCACGCGGTTCGGGTCCTGGCTCATATCGGACCCCATGACATCGGCTCCATCATCCCCTGCAGCTCCGCACCGGCGATTCACCGGTCCTCACCCAAAGACGTATCCCGGCGGGCCCGAGTTACACCCGGACTGGAAAATACTCTGGAACCATATTCTTAAGTGTCGCCAAAAGCTTGGCCTGGGCCCGGGACAGCGCAGTGCGCAGCGCACCGACCGACATGCCCAGCCGGGCTGCCATCGCCTCGTTGCTGGTTTCGCGGCAGAACTTGCCGCAAATCAGCACCCGGTCGCGGGCATCCAGCTTGGCCCAGGCCTCGATGCCTTTGCGGCGGAGTTCCTTGAGCAGCAGCATCGAGGTGGCAGTCTCGTCCCCGGCCTGGCCGAATGGCTCGAGTTCGGTCAGGCCCCCGACCGATTCCTCACGCCAGCGCTTGGCGCGGTGGAAGTCGATCACGAAATTCCGCACGACCTTGGACAGGTAGATTGGCAGAGAAGTGCCGCGCTGCCAGAGCTTCAGGACGTGGTAATCGCGCTCCACCAGCCGCTCGAAGAACCCCTGAAACAGGTCCGGGACGTCGGAAGGGCCGGTCCGGGCGCGGATGCAGTGATAAATCAGCCGTTCGTGCCGGCGATAGAACAGGTCGAACGCGCCGCGCTCGCCCCGGATCAGCCGATCGACCAGCTCAATATCGGAAAGTTCGCTGCCATCCGCCGGGGCAGGCGTTTTTCCAGGCATTTTCCAGCGTCCCCGTCTTGGTATTCAGCCTTTGACGAATGTGGTGCCGACCAAACGACCAGTCCAAGCGGGCAAAATACCCGAAAGCTCGATTCCGCGCTGCCGCAAATGCTGCACCGGGGGGCCATGTTTGGCAACCAACAGTCGGCTAACCTCTCATGGCCTGTAACGATTCACGATCCGGGCCCGTCCTCATCAGGGAGGGGGCTGCGGGCCCTGGAGCCCACGGGCAGGTCCGCAAACCCACCGTCCAGGACTGCCGGATCCTTCCACCGATCAGTCAATTCCTGAACGGCTGAATTTGCGTAACCGAGCCTAAACTACTATAGTTTGCGGTCTTCGGGGGGCCTCAAGGGGGGGATTTGCTCTGCGTATCCCCGCTGAACCTCAGATCGAGATCGCGCAACTGATGATGCAGCGCACTGAGGGCACGCCATGATCAAGCATCTCCTGGCTTCAACCGTGGCGATCGCAGCGGCCGCATTCCTGGCCCTCTCGCCCAACACCGCTTACGCCAACAAGCGGGTCGCGCTCGTGATCGGCAACTCGGCCTACCAGAACGTTGCAAAGCTGCCGAACCCCTCCAAAGACGCGAACGCAGTCGGTCAGATGTTCAAGAAGGCCGGGTTCGACACCGTGATCACTGCGCACGACCAAGGCAACCTCGAGTTCAAGCGTACGATGCGCAAGTTCGAGGACGCGGCGCACGATGCCGATATCGTGGTCGTGTTCTATGCCGGCCACGGCATCGAAATCGGCGGCACCAACTTCCTGATTCCGACCGATGCCAAGCTTGCGACCGACCGCGATGCCAAGGACGAAGCGATCTCGATGGATCGTCTGATTGAGTCGGTCGAGCAGGGCACCCCGAAGAAGTTGCGGCTGATCATTCTCGATGCCTGCCGCGATAACCCGTTCTCCAAGACGATGAAGCGTCAGCGCTACGCTGCGTTGCGCTCGAGCGGCGTGACCGGAGGTCTCGGTGCCGCCGATCCGACCGCGTCGCACACCTTGATCGCCTATGCGTCCAAGGCCGGCTCTACCGCCGAGGACGGCGAGGGCGAGAACAGCCCGTTCACCACAGCGTTGCTCAAGAGCCTGACCGTTCCCGGCCTCGACATCCGTCTGGCATTCGGCCGGGTTCGCGACGAGGTCATGAAGCTCACCAACCAGAAGCAGGAGCCGTTCGTGTACGGCTCGCTCGGTGGCGACAACATCTCGCTGGTGCCGGCGGTGGTGGACTTGGTCAAGGAAATCGACCCGGCCAAGATCAAGGCCGACTACGACCTGGTCGCCCAGGTCGGCACCAAGCGGGCGTTCGAGATCTTCATCGGCAACTACAAGACCGGCTTCTACGTCGATCTCGCCCGCGAGCAGCTTTCCGAACTGACCAAGCTCGCGGCGCTGGAGCCCACGACATCGCCGTCCGCGAGGCCTTCCACCGAGGAGCAGCGGACGTGGAGCAGGCTTGAGTCCACCAACGATGCGGCTGCGATTCAGAAGTTCATCGACCGCTATCCGAACTCCCCGCTCGCCATTACGGCCAAGAACCGCCTGGTTGTTCTGGAGCGCGGCGCGAAGGAACGCGAAATCGTTGCCCAGCGCGCGGACGAGGAACGTCGCGCCAAGGCTGCCTCCGATGCCGAGCGGCAGCGCGTGGAGCGTGAGGCCGAGGCCAAGCGTGCCGAGGACGAGCGCCGCCTGAAGATCGCGAAGTCCGAGCGCGAGAGGGAAGATCTGCAGGCCAAGCTGAAGCGCGAAGACGAAGAGCGCCGCACCAAGCTAGCCGAGGTTGAGCAGCGCCACACCGAACTACAGGCCCAGATCAAGCGTTTGGAAGACGACCGCCGCGCCAAGCAGGCCGAAGCCGAGCGTCAGAAGGCGCAGGAACGCCAACAGGTTGCGTCGCTGCAGCGCCCGGACGACAAGCCGCCAGCACGCGCTGCGAACACGCCGGCGCAGATCAAGTCCGCGCAGGCCGAACTGAGCCGCATCGGCTGCTTCTCCGGCGCGGCCGACGGCGCCTACAACGACGCCACGAAGATCGCCGTCCGGCGCTATCTGCTGCAGCAGCGCCGCCCGGCGGCCGATATCGAGATCACCGACGACGTCGTCAACGAACTCGGCGCGCACAAATCTCGGATCTGCCCGCTGGTGTGCCAAGCCGGCTATGTCGTGTCGGGCGAAACCTGCGTGGTCGAGCAGAAGGCTCCGCCGGCGACCGCCAAGCGCGAAGAGCCGAAGAACAACAAGAAGCCTGAGAAGAAGCAGGAAGCCAAGCAGGAGAGGACGCAGCCTCAGGCCAAGCAGACCGCCGCGGCCCCGTCATCGGGCCGTTCCGGCAGCGCAGTGATGGGCGTTGGCTTCTAATGCAAGCTCGGCGAAGGAATAAGCGGATGTTGAGCAAACAGCTTGGTCTTGTGGCTGGAACCGTACTTTTGATTGCCGCGGGTTCGATCGCGCCGGCCTCGGCGACAGACATGCCGCTGACGAAGTCGAAGCCTGCTGCTGCCACCGCTGTGCCGGCGGTGGGCACCGCACCCAGGATGGCTGTCGAGCGACGCGCGATCCGCAGAACTGTCGTGAGGCGCGCCGCGCCTGCTCCGCTCATTCGGGTGGCCGTGGTGGAGCGCCGCACCTCCGATTGCGGTTTGAACTTTTGCTGGCGAAATTATCCGCTGATTCTCGGTGTTGGTTTCTAGCGAATCGCGGCCGTCGACCGTACGGAGCCTGGGGGCGAACGGTTCTCGCAAGCGAGGCCACGAGGTCGGTCGGCGTCTTAGGGAGACGGCGTGGGAAAAATGATGCGCTTCGTTTTTGTGCTTGTCCTGACCTTCATTGTTGCGTCCTTCGATCGCAACGCATCAGCTCAGCAGAGCAACGCGCCTGGTTCCGGCGCCCGCTTGGCTTTGGTCATCGGCAATTCGACTTATCCCGACAACGATGCTCCGCTGAAGGATTCGATCAGCGACGCGCGCCGGTTGGCCGAAGAGCTTCGCCGCGACGGCATTGGCTTTGATGTCGAAGTTGGCGAAAACCTCACCAAGGATGCGATGCACCGGGCGTTCGAGCGCTTCTACGGCAAGATCAAGCCGGGCTCGGTGGCATTGGTGTTCTTCAGCGGGTTTGCGATCCAGTCGAACCGCCAAAGCTATTTGATTCCTGTCGATGGGCAGATCTGGACCGAGGCGGATGTGCGCCGCGACGGCACGCCGGTCGATACGATCCTCAACAAGATGAATTCGAGCGGTGCCAGCGTGAAAATAGCCGTGCTCGATGCGTCGCGCAGGAATCCGTTCGAACGGCGTTTCCGTGCGGTCTCGGCAGGGCTGGCGCCGGTCATCGCCCCGACCGGCACCCTGGTCATGTATTCGGCAGCCCCGAGCACGGTTGTCAGTGACAGCGGCACCGAAGGCCGCTTGTTCGTCGGCGAACTGATCAAGGAAATTCGCGTCGCCGATTCGACGGGCGAGGAAGCTTTCAACCGCACCCGAATGGGGGTGTCCCGTGCTTCGCAGGGCCGCCAGGTGCCCTGGTTCTCGTCCTCCCTTGTTACGGATTTCTCGTTCGGGGGCCGGACCACCAAGACGGCGGTTTCGCCGGCTGAGCCACGGCCTGCGCCTGGTCCCACGCCATCGCCGAGAGTAGAGCCTGAGGCAGCCCCGGAGCCCAAAGTCGCCGCGCGCCCCCCGGAGCCTGCTCCCGAACCCGCCCCGAAGCGTCTATCGGACGACCAGGCGATCCAGGACCTCAACAAGCGGCTGCAAGCCAATCCCAATGACATCACCGCGCTCTACCGGCGTGGCCAGCTGCATGCTAAAAATGAGGATTACACAAGCGCTGTCAAAGACTTCGATGAATTCATCCGTCTCAATCCCAAGGATCCGGAGGCGTTGAACAACCGCTGCTGGCTGCGCGCCGTGCTCGGCGAAATCCAGGCGGCGCTGAAGGATTGTAACGACGCTCTGCAGCTTCGGCCGCGCTTCGTGGAAGCGCTCGACAGCCGAGGCTTCGTCAAGCTGAAGGCCGGGCTGTCCCAAAACGCCATCTCCGACTACGACGCGGCGCTGCAGATCAACAGCAACAAGGCGTCGGCCCTGTACGGACGGGGCATTGCCAAGCTGCGGAGCGGCAACGCCTCCGGCGGCAACAGCGATGTTGCGGCTGCGAAGGCCATCAATCCGCGTATTGCCGAGGAGTTTGCGGGCTACGGGGTCCGCTAAAAAAAGCAAAGAAAGTTTGCAACACAACGCAAGCTGGTATCGTCTTGAGGGAATGGGGTCGCGTCATCGAAGCGATGGCCAAGGCCCGGCGAACTCAAAACTGTGGGAGAGCAACAATGCTGAATTCGAAGGTTGCTTGTTCGGTGCTCGCGGGTCTGGCTCTTCTGGCCGGTGCCCAATTCGCGGTTGCGGCGGAAAAGCCGTCGACCGAGCAGATCATCAATGCGCTTACGCCCAAAAAGCCGCTGACGCGCAGTCTCTCGGCTGCTCCGGCTGCTCCGGTTGACACCGAGCAGAACGCGGAAGACCGGAAATTCGTTAACTCGCTGCGTGGCCGGGCGACCCGCTCGCTCTCGTCCGACGAGCGCGAAAAGATCGTGGCGGTAACCAAGGACCAGCCGGCCATCGACCTGGAGATCACGTTCAACTTCAACTCCGCCACCGTGGCGCCGGCGGCGATGGCCGACGTCGATAAGCTCGGCAAGGCGCTCTCGAACCCGGCGCTGAAGGAAGGCACGTTCGTGCTGTCCGGTCACACCGACGCGGTCGGCGGCGAGGCTGCCAATCTCGACCTGTCGAACCGGCGCGCGGACACGGTCAAGCGCCTGCTGGTGGAGAAGTACGGCATTCCCGCGCAGAACCTGGTGACGGCGGGCTACGGCAAGAGCAAGCTCAAGAACACGAGCGATCCCTTCTCCTCCGAGAATCGCCGCGTCCAAGTCGTCAACATGGCGAATAAGGTCGCTGAGAAGTGAAAGTCAGGAGCGGGAACCTTCGGCATCGAAATCGCCGAAGGCTCCCGCCGCACTTCCAAAGCCTCCATTCGCACGGCCCAATGAAAATCGTTATCGCCGCAATTGCCCTATCTGTTGCGGCAGGTCTCACGGCCCCGCAGTCTCAGAGACTGCTCGCGGCGCCCGCGGAAAAACCGCGCGGCGCCGTCGTCGTTGTGGTCAAGGCAGCGACCGCCTGCTTCTCCGACATGGTTCGCGTCACCGGATACGTGGTTCCCGGCAAGACGGCGATCGTCAACGTCGACTCCGAGGGATTTCGTGTCACCGAGGTTCTGGCGGCCGAAGGCGAGCAGGTGAAGTCGGGGCAGACGCTCGCCCGTCTTACCCGGCCCGCGGACCCCGCGCCGCCCGGCGGGCAAGCCGCGGCCGGTGCGCAAGGTGGTGCTGGCGGGCAGGGCGGGTCACGTCCGGCTGCCACGATGACGTTGCGTGCTCCGGCAGCAGGGCAGGTGACGCGGGGCACCACCGTTGGAACCCCTGCATCGATGCAGTCCGAGCCGCTGTTCGTCATCCTGGTCGACAACGAACTCGAGATCGAGGTCGATGTGCCCAGCATTCATGCGGGCAAGCTCAAATTCGGCGAAACCGCCCGCGTCGCGATCGACGACGGCCCCGAGCGCTCAGGCCGCGTTCGTCTGGTCGGCGCCGAGATCGATCCGAAGACGCAGTTCAGCAAGGCGCGGCTTTCGATCAGCAAAGATCCTGCGCTGCGGCTCGGAATGTTCGCGCGCGCCACGATCGACGCCAGCCGAAGCTGCGGCCTCGCAATCCCGCGGTCGGCGGTCGACTATCGTACCGAGGGCACGGTCGTTCAGGTCGTGCGCGGCCGCACCGTGGAGATGCGGCGTGTTGCGGTCGGCTTGCTGTCGGACGACAATATCGAAGTGCGCAAGGGGCTTGAGGAGGGTGACTTGGTCGTGGCCAACGCGGGGACATCCCTGCACGATGGCGACCCGGTCAATGCCTTTACCGCCGAGGAACTCGACCAAATGCGAGTGCGGTGATGGCGCTGAATATTTCGGCTTGGGCGATCCAGCGTCCGTTGCCTTCCATCGTCATGTCGCTCGTCCTGCTTCTGCTCGGCTGGATGAGCTTTACCAAACTGCCGATCACGCGGCTGCCCAGTGCCGACATTCCGGTCGTGTCCGTGGTCGTGACTCAGTTCGGAGCAGCTCCGGCCGAACTTGAGTCGCAGGTCACCAAGACGATCGAAGACGGCGTATCCGGTGTCGAAGGCGTCAATCACATCACTTCGTCGATTACCGATGGAATGTCGGTCACCACGATCCAGTTCAGGCTGGAAACCAACACCGACCGCGCCCTGAACGACGTCAAGGACGCGGTCACCAAGGTGCGTCACAGGCTGCCGCAAAACATCAATGAGCCGCTGATCCAGCGCGTCGATGTGGTGGGCCTCCCGATTGTGACCTATGCGGCGATCTCGCCGGGCAAGACGCCCGAGCAGTTGTCATGGTTCGTCGATGACGTCGTCAGGCGCGCGCTGCAGGGCGTGCGCAACGTTTCACAAGTCGAGCGCATCGGCGGCGTGGAGCGCGAAATCCTGGTCTCGCTCGACCCGGATCGCGTGCAGGCGGTCGGACTGACCGCGCTGGACGTCAGCCGAAGGCTGCGAGGCACCAACGTAGACCTGGCCGGGGGGCGCGCCGAAATCGGCGCGCGCGACCAGTCGATCCGCACGCTCGCCGGCGCGAAAACGCTGAACGAACTGGCCGGTACGATGATCAGCCTGCCGAATGGCGGAACGGTGCGCCTCGACGACCTGGGCATCGTGACCGACACGATCGCCGAGCGGCGGACGTTTGCCCGTCTCAACGGCGAGCCGGTGGTGGCGTTCGGCATCAAGCGCTCCAAGGGCGCGAGCGACGTGGTCGTCGCGGCTGCGGTCAAGAAGCGTATCGATGAGCTCAAGGCGACGTATCCGGATGTCGATCTCAAGCTGATCGACACGTCGGTGGACTTCACGCTGGGAAATTACGACGCCGCCATCCAGACGCTGTTCGAGGGCGCGATCCTGGCCGTCGTGATCGTCTTCCTGTTCCTGCGCAACATCCGCGCAACCATCATCGTCGCGATCTCGTTGCCGCTCTCGATTTTCCCGGCGTTCTGGGTAATGGACCTGCTCGGATTTTCGCTCAACCTGGTCAGCTTTCTTGCGATCACACTGAGTACCGGCATTCTGGTCGACGACGCCATCGTCGAGATCGAAAACATCGAACGACACATCCAGATGGGGAAATCGCCCTATCAGGCGTCGCTCGAAGCGGCCGACGAAATTGGCCTCGCTGTCATCGCCATCAGCTTGACCATCGTTGCCATTTTCGTGCCCGCCAGCTTCATGCCGGGCATCGCAGGCCAGTTCTTCAAGCAGTTCGGCATCACGGTATCGGTGCAGGTGCTGTTCTCGCTGCTCGCTGCGCGTCTCGTCACCCCGCTGCTGGCCGCCTATTTCCTACGCTCCCGCCCGCATCACGAGAAGCCGCCCGGCCGTTTGCTGCTGGCTTACACGCGACTGGTGAGCTGGTCGGTCCAGCATTACTTCATCACCGTATGCATCGGCATGATGATCTTCGCGGCTTCGATCTGGAGCATCACGTTGCTGCCGAAGGGCTTCCTGCCGGCGCAGGACACCGCGCGGTCGTTGCTCATCTTGGAACTGCCGCCGGGATCGCGGCTGGCCGACACCGAGCGGGTGACCGAGAACCTCGTCACGCTGGTGCGAAACCGGCCGGAGGTCGTCAGCGTATTCGTCGATGGCGGGCGCGTGCCGACCGGATCGACCGAGGTGCGCCGGGCTTCGCTGATCATCAACTACACGCCCAAGTCAAAACGAAAGATCACCCAGCGCGAGCTGGAGTTGTTCATCAGCGAACGGCTCGAGAACGTGCCCGACCTGCGTTACTGGTTCGTCGATGAGAACGGATTGCGCGCGATCTCGCTGGTGGTGACCGGTCCCGACAGCCGGACGGTCGGCAATATTGCGAGCGAGCTTGCCAACCAGATGCGGCGTATCCCGCTGCTGACCAACGTGGTGACCGATACGTCGCTCGACCGGCCCGAGCTTCGAATTTTGCCGCGCATCGATCTGGCGGTGCGCCTGGGCATTTCGACCGAGAGTTTGTCCGAGACCATTCGCGTGGCGACGATCGGCGACGTCGGCCCGGCACTCGCCAAATTTGACACCGGCGACCGGCTGGTGCCGATCCGGGTCCAGCTCAAGGAGAGCGCGCGCACCGATCTGCAGCGACTCGAACAGATGCGCGTGCCGATGGGGCGGGGCGGGGATGTCCCGCTTTCCGCGATTGCCGACATCCGATTGGCCCAGGGCCCGACCAGCATCAGCCGCTACGATCGCGAACGTCAGGCGACCGTCGCCGCCGACCTGGCCGGCAATTCCGCACTGGGCGATGCGACCAGTGAAATCTACAAATTGCCCGTCATGAAGGCGCTGCCCAAGGGCTTCAAGGTGAACGAAGCGGGCGATGCGGAAAGCCTGAAGGAACTGGGCGACGGATTTGCGGTTGCCATGACCGCTGGGTTGCTGGCTGTCTATGCGGTGCTGGTCATCCTGTTCGGCACGTTCCTGCAGCCGATCACGATTTTGTTCTCGCTGCCGCTCTCGATCGGTGGTGCCATCATTGCGTTGATGCTGACCGGCAAGCAACTCACGACGCCGGTGTCGATCGGCATGCTGATGCTGATGGGCATCGTCACCAAGAACGCGATCATGCTGGTCGATTTCGCAATCGAGTCGATTCACCAGGGCATGAAGCGCGACGAAGCGATCGTCGATGCCGGCCAGAAGCGGGCCCGGCCCATCATTATGACGACGATCGCCATGGTCGCTGGCATGATGCCGAGCGCGCTGAGCTTTGGCGACGGCGGCGAATTCCGCTCGCCGATGGCTATCGCGGTGATCGGCGGTCTGGTGTTCTCGACCATCCTGTCGCTGGTCTTCGTGCCAGCCGTCTTTGCGATGATGGACGATTTCTCCCGTCTGCTGTGGCGGTACGGCAAGCGCCTCGTCAACGCCGAGGGTGAAGCGCAGCCGCTACAGGAAACGCCCACGCAGCCGGCGGCTCATTAGAACGTCAACGGGTCAAGCTGACCGCCCCAGGCGCGGCCCGAATCGTTTCGATCGGCTTATTTCGAGGTGCCGGGTGTTTCGCTGCTGACCACTGGGCGCACGCGATCGCCCTCCCGGACGAAGGCGCCGGCTCGTGCCACCACCATTTCGCCTTCAGCGAGGCCCTCGCGAATCTCGGCCTCTCCCTCCGACAGCAAACCGACGCTGACCTGCCGTGTTTCGACCCGCCGGTCGCGGACGACAGCCACCACCGCGCCCTCTGCGCCATACAGCACGGCGGACAGCGGAATGGCGACGCCGCAACTTTGCCCCGCGACGATGATGGCCCGGCCGAACGCGCCGACCCTGAACGACGGGTTGGTGCCAAGGAAGATACGCACTTGGGCGAGCTGCGATACCGCGTTGATGGTGGTGCCAACCGCGCGGACCTGACCCGGCAGTTCACCGGCGCCGACCAGGCTGACCTTGGCGCTCTGGCCTGGCGAAAGCCGGGGAAGATGCTTGGTCGACATTTCCGCAGCGAGCTCGAATTCGCCGCGCGCGATAATGTTAAAAAGCGGATCGGCCTTTGGCGACGCCGAAGCCAGTGTTCCGACGGTCGCATTGGCTTTGAGGATGATGCCGGCTGAGGGAGCTGGAATCGCGGTGGCTGCCGTGCCTGAAGGCGCGCCGGGGGGCAGCAGCCGCGCCAGCACCTGGCCTCCCGATACGATGTCGCCGGGCTCGACCAGCACAGCGGAGACCAGAAAGCCTTCGCGTTCGGGCCGAACAAGGATTTCCTCTCTTGGAACGACGACTCCTGAGATCGCGATCGTGTCGGAAAAGCAGCTCTTGGCGGCTTTGACCACGGTCACGGCTGCGCCAGCGTAAGGTTCGGGCTTCTGCGCGTTCGCGGCCGCTGCGTGGAGGACACATGCCAGCGCCGCCGCTGTAGCCGCTGCGTGAAGCCTGTTCGGCATGGTCTTTCTTCCGGCTCTTGGAATGCGTCGTTGCGGCGTGCGGAAGCTTAGGGGAAGGTGGCACCGCCGCCAAGCGCAGGGCGACTGCCGCGGTTGACGGTGCGTGCGTGATTACCTGAGCAGATCACGCAAGATATCACGAATCTGACCTTCCACATCCTTGGACGCAGGCTGCTGCTCGCGCGTCGCCGGTGGAGCGGAAGGCTGCGGCGAGGGTTGGGTCTGCGCCTGGGGCGGGGATTGCGGAGGCGGAATTCTCGCGTTTTCTCCGGACTTGGGAGCATCGCGCCCCAACCGCTCCAGGAAGCTGCCGATGCCTTGCATCAAATCTCCGCCACCGCCCTTGCCGAACAGGCCGCCGCCGAGTTCGCGGAGTTTGGCGTAGGCCGCGTCGGGATTGTCCAGGATACCGGCCATATCGAGATAGATGCGCGGCTGTCCCCAAGTGCCTTGCATCACCACCGGGACGCCGAAACCCAGCGGATCGGACGCGCCGCCCTGGCCTTCGAGACTGACCACCAGCTTCGGATCGAATTTGAATTGCAGCGTCTTGGCGGCGAGGTCTGCGGTGCCGGAGCCGGTCACGCGCACCAGCGGGCCTTGGAGCCTGAGATTGTCCGTGGTTGCCCGTCCGCTCTCGATCCGGAACAGCGCGCTCAACTGGCTAAGATCGGTCTTCTCCGACTTGTTCTGCTGCCAGCCGTTCAACGTGCCCGATGTCAGGGAGCGGATCATTTGCGCGATGTTGACGTTGCGGATTTCGCCGTCGGCAATCAGAAGGTCGATGGTCCCGCTGAGTGTCGATATGACGGTCCGCTGGCTGATGCCCCTCGCGCGCAGGTCGAGTTTCGCTTGCATGAGACCGTCGAGCGAGCTCAAGCCGATTACGTCGATGAGAAGCGGCATGGCCCGCACGCCGTTCAGGTCGAGGCGCAACGCATGCACCGCCTGCCGGCCGGACGCATCGATCACCAATGCGCCCTGGGCCTGTCCGCCGTAGATTCCGGCCTGGCCGAAGGTCGCACTGAGTTGACCTTTGGTCAGCGTCGCCTTGGCGGCGATGGGCGCAAAGCGGAACGTATCGATGAACAGTTCGGCCGCCGACAATTGCACCTCGGCATCGAAGAAATTCAGCCCGTCGAGATTGACGGCGTGATCGCTCCAGGGCCGGTCCAGGTCAGACGGCACGTCGATGCGGCTTGGTTCGGCCGCAGGCGGCCGCGCCTCGATATCGACGCGCGAAAAATCGAGGTCCACTTTCACGAGCGGCTTGTCGGTGAAATCGACCGAGGCCCAACCGTTGAATTTGTTCCGGCCGATCGTTCCGCTGAGCGCGTTGATGCTCAGCATCGGTCCATTGACTTTGATCTCCGCTACGCCGGGCAAGGCGTCTTCGATCAACCCGGGCAGTTCGATCGCGAATTCGATCGGCAGGGCAGGCGCATCGAGCCGCCCTTCCGGAGTCTTGGCTTTGATCGCGACGCGCAGCGGTTGCTCGTCCCATCGCCCGGACGCTTTGAGGTCCAACGATTCTGCCGCGGCGTTGAGGGTGGCCACCACTTCGATCTGGTCGATGCGGCTTTCGAGGCGATTGCCCCGGCTCAGCATTTCGACGGCGCCGTCGTGAATGACGACCCGATCGACCGAAAATGCCGGGCTCGACTCCGCGCCGCGCTCCGGCGAGCGTGCGTTGCGCGCCACACTTCGCGTCGAAGCGCGCTCGCGCGTTACCGGAACGCGGAAGACCGGACGCGTCACCACGATTTCAGTCAGCCGCGGCCGGCCCTCGAACAGGCTCGGCAATGAAACGGCGATACGCGCGCCTTCCGCCGTCACGCGGCCTCGCGAATCCAATTCCTTGTCGAACACGGTGATGCGGCCGGTCGTCATGACCGGAGACGGCCACAGTCCGATTTTCGCATCGGCGATTTGGAGGCGGTATCCGGTGTCGGACTCGAAGCGATTCTGGATGCGCTCTGTCAGGAAGCCCGCTGGAATTCCAAACGCCAGCGCCACCACCGCTGCCGCCAAGATGACGGCCAACCCGAGTGCCGTGACCCTCAGAGCTTTCATTTTAAGTTCCTGCGCGGCCGTAGACCCGCGCGACGCGGAAGAAAATCAGCGCTGGAGCAATGCATGGAACGTTGCTCTTCGAGGAAGACGCGCCGGAAATATTGTGGATCGTGCGGTGCTTTGTCGATACCGCGCACAGAAAAGGCCTGCTCTGAAAAATGCCAACTCGAATCGAAGATTGCGGCGCGCGTGGGTGCCATCACACAGCGAAGTATTGTCTTAGGGTGGGCTCTTTCACTTTTTCGGCTGCATTTCCCAATTCAGGACACCTTGTCAAAGCCATATATCCCATGGCCTTTGTGGCATTGGGGGGAATCTGATCGGATGCGAATGGGATGCTTAAACGAATCAATAGGTTAGGCTGTGAACAGCTTGAAAAATAATAGTCAACCCACTTGAGTCACCAAAAAGCCACAGCCTCGATTCGTTTGTGAGTAAAGCACAGGGCCTGTTCACTTAGCCCTTCTCAGCGGTCAAACGCCGCACCTATACTTTTCCATCATTCTTAGTCGTCCCGTGGCGGCAGTGTGTCGTCGGAGTGGCGGCGTTGTGTGGGGGTTGCGCATGTTGAAGAGCGGCAAGTTCAAGAAAACCGCAAATGGTGGGTCGGTCATGCGTAACGCTCGCAAGGGCGTCGTCCTTGGCGGTGCGCTCCTCGCGCTCACGACGATGGGATCTCCTGCGGCACGCGCTGAGACCTGCCAGTTCCCGGCCTTCGGCGTCGGCGGATTGAACACCATCGGCGCGTTCGGCTCCTCGGTCGCTGCCAACATCTCGGCGGCAATCCAATCGGCCAGCACCGCGTTCCTGCTCCAGAGCAGCGCCTTCGTCAGCGGTCCGGGCGGCGCCCAGCCCGATCAACAGGGGTCCGGTGTTTGGACCCGCGCCGTCGGCGGCTCGGTCGAGATTCAGAACAACTCGACCAACGTGCTGACCGCGGCGTCCATTCCGCCCGGCATCACGGCGGCGGGAACGTTCAACTGCCAGACCAGGATCCACCAGGATTTCGCCGGCTTTCAAGTCGGACATGACATCGCCAGGCTGAACCTCGGTGGTTGGAATGTTCACTGGGGAACCACCGCGGGTTATCTTGAGGCCAACGGCCGCACCGTTGGAAACAACGCGTTCGGTGGCGCCTTCAACAGTAACGTGCAGACCCCGTTTGCGGGAACTTATGTTGCCGTGAACCGCGGCGGCTTCTTCGCCGACGCCCTGGTGCGTGCCGAGTCCTATCAGGCAACGCTGAACAGCCCGACGATCAACCTCAACAATCAGCAGCTCAACGCGCGCGGCTATTCGATCGCGGCGTCGGCCGGCTATCACCATGTGCTCCCGAACTCCCGCTGGTTCGTTGAGCCGTCGGCCGGCATCGTCTATTCGCGCACCAAAGTGGATGCGCTCAACACGTTCGATCCGGGCCCTGGCATTCAGGGCACCTTCCAGCTGAACACCATCGAAAGCGCGATCGGCCGCCTCGGCGTCCGCGTCGGCACGACCGTCGAAAGCGGCAACATGGTCTGGCAGCCGTTCGCGGCGGCGAGCGTGTGGCACGAATTCGCCGATCCTTCGAGCGGCGCCTTCCAGAGCTGCGTGAACTGCGCGTTCGTGAACCCGCCAGGTTCGCCGTTCCCGATCAACGTCTCCTACCGTGGAACGGCGATCGGCACCTACGGTCAGTACTCACTCGGCGCGTCGGGCCAAGTGCTCAATACCGGTTGGGTCGGTTTCGTCCGCGTCGACTATCGCAACGGCGAGAACATCGAGAGCATCAGCGGCACCGGTGGCATCCGCTATCACTTCACGCCGGACCTCGCCCGCACCGCGCTCGTCGGCAAGTCGCCGGTCAAGGCTGCCCCGATGGTGGTGGCTCCGAACTGGACCGGCTTCTACCTCGGCGGTCACGCCGGCGCCGCGTTCGCCCAGACCGACATGGACTTCGTCGGTGGCTTCGAGGCCAACCCGCGAGGGGCCGGTGCTCTGGGCGGTGGTCAGTTCGGCTACAACCGCCAGATCAGCAACGTGGTTTGGGGTATCGAAGCCGACGCCTCCTGGACCAACCTGAACGGCTCGCGTGAGTGCCGTACGCTCGGTGCAGCGCCTGCCGGCGGCGCCGGCATCAACGCGCCGCTGCGCAACACCACCTGCCACGTCGACAGCGACGTGTTCGCGACCCTCACTGCTCGCCTCGGCATCACGTCCGGACGCGCTCTGTGGTACGTGAAGGGTGGTGCCGCCTACGCCAGCAACCTGTATTCGGTGAGCTGCAACATCAACAACACCCTGGTCCCGGTCGGTCAGCAGTGCGTCAACCCGGCGGGCGCCTTGATCAACCTCAACGCCCCGATCTCCGGCAACGGTGACTCGTTCGGCTGGACCCTCGGCTACGGCATTGAGTTCGCGTTGACCAACAAGTGGTCGGCGAAGGCTGAGACCAGCTACATGGACTTCGGCACTCGCAATGTGACGCTGACCGATGGCACCGTGACCAGCACGCACCACGCGGTTCTCGCCACCAAGATCGGCGTGAACTACAAGCTGACCAACAACTAAGTCGGTTCGCTTCCAACGATCGCACCCGGCTTCTGGCAATCCAGAAGCCGGGTGTTTCGTTTGCAGGCCGCCGATTGGCAGCGGTGCGGGGCGCCCCACGCCAGGCGTGGCGCCCGGCTTCGGGGTCCCGGCAACCAAACCGGTTGATGCCTAGGTCGGCTTCAACCGCGCGTGGACCAGGGCCGACAGCACGAAAGCCGACGTTACCTCGGGCCCGCCGACGAGAATTCGCGTCGGCGTCTTCATCTTGTTCCACTCGTAGGCTTTGAACGGCGCGTGCCGTCCGCCTTCGCCGAAGCCGCGGGCGATGCAGTCCAGCGCAGGCGCAAAGCTTGCCGGCTCTGCGTTGAGCTTTGCCAGTGCGAGCAGGGCGAGAGCGGCATCGAATGCGTTCATTTCCGCCGCCATCAGGTCGTCGCGGACGTAGGCGAGCACCAGGCCGCGGATCAGTTCGAAGCTATCGTCCGGGTCGATCGCCTGCTGGGCCGCAAGCGGCAGGGCACGCAGCGCCGCGTAGCAGCGGCCGAAATAGGCGCAGTACAACTCGGGCAGGTAGTAGATGTGCGAGCGCGGGTTCGCGAAGGCACCGGTTACCGCAAGCCTGCGCTGGAAGTGGACGATGCGTTTGAGCCAATCCAGCCGGGCCGGTGTCTCCACGATCTGCCAGCGATCGCAATTGCGGAAGCATGCCTCCAGCACGTCGAGATTGAGCGTCGGGTCGAGATCGTTGCCGAACGGCCGCTCGCCTGCGGCGTTGTCGATCCAGGTCACCAATCCGCCGTCGAAATCGATGTTGTCGTTGATTGGCACCGTCAACATCTCGCGGTTGCTGCCCTGTCCGATCTGGTAGCCGGCATAGAAGTCGGGCAGCGGCTGATCGAGGATCTCGTCCTGCGATCCGAACTGCGTTGCGGCCGACACAGAGCACGCGGTGGTGTCGCAATCGGGCACGTAGATGCCGAAGCCCAGGCTCTGCCTGATGTTGGTGAAGAATTTGCTCAGCCGGGCGTGCGAACCCGGCGCAAGTGCGGTCACTACGTCAAATGGCTGGCCGTCGTCCAGGGCGTGAACCTGTTCGCGGCTGGTTTGCAGGCAGAAGTCGATCAGATGGCCGGTGACGCGCCGCGCGGATTCGGCCTCGGCCGGCGTGGCGATGCCGCTGCCGGCAAAATCCATCAGCGCTTCGGCGAAGAACGCGTCGTAATAGGCCGAGCGATGCCGGATCTGCACCGGCGACCACATCTGTTCGGCAAGCCCGCTCCAGGGCGGGTTGATGATCGCAGACGCCGGGGATGCCGCGATGAAGACGCGCACCAAATTGAAAAGCAGCGTCGAGTTCTTGTAGGTGCGGGCGTTGAGCCCCTGCAGCGCGGTGACGAACTCGCGCCCGCCCAAATCCGGATCGCCGATCAGGTTGAAGGCGGCGTAGCCCGGGATGAAGCCGTTTTTCGCAAACGACCCGGTGAGGTGCTGGGCGCAGGCGCGGATGATGCGGTCGATTTCGGCGGGCGGCACAGCCCGTGAAGGTGTGGAAGCGGGGCGGCGTTTGGGATGCTGCTGCGGATAGGCGTCCAGCAATGGCGACAGCGGCGCGCCGATCGCAGGCCAGTCGGGTGCGGCCTCGTCGCGCGCGGCCATCATCGCATTGCGCAGCGCGCTGAACCGCGCTTCGTCGCGCAATTGCGGCAGGCCTGCCCGCGACAGTAGCGGACGCAGTACGGGATTGGCGATGGCCGTCTGGTAGAACTTGCGAAGGTGTGGATCGCCGCCGCCCTGGCCCCGCAGCAGGGGGTCGCACAGGTCATAGACGCTCGGACCCTCCTTCGTTGCGGTCAAGGTGCGGAAGGCGGCGCGGGCGAAGTACTGCAATGGGGACGTCCCGATGGGAGGCGGTGACTGGCCAGGAAATGATGGCTGGGGGACTAGGATTCGAACCTAGATAGCCAGAGTCAGAGTCTGGAGTCCTACCATTGGACGATCCCCCAACAGGCCGGCGCGCGCGTCGTTGGCCCGGCCGGCGCGCAGGCAGGGCTTGCTATAGCGTCATCGGCTGCGCCCGCCAAGTTCCCTGCGGCGATATCAATGTGCTTCGCGGCCGGATTTTTTTTCGGGGTTTCCGGCGGAAATCTCGGGTTCCAGGAACCTTCTACTGTGCCCGCGTTTGTCCCACGGGAGGCCCATCCCAGGAGGAAAAACATGCGACCCACGACACTCGTTACCGCGCTTGCCATTGCCGGGTTCACCGTGACCAGCGCGGTTGCGCAAATGGCTCCGCAAGGTGCGCAAGGCCAGCGCCAAGGACAGAACTCGGCATACTGCCTGCAGGGCTCTGACGGCTCGAAGAACTGCGGTTTCGCCACCATGGCGCAGTGCGACGCGGCCAAGAAGGGCCAGGCGACCGGCTCGACCTGCGTGCCGAACAGCCAGACCACGGGCTCCGGCGGTATGGCGCCTGGCGCAGCCGGCGCATCCAACAAGCCGAGCCAGCCATCGACCGGCATGACCCCGTCGAATCCGTCGGGCTCGCGTCAGTCGAGCGACCCGTCCGGCACCAAGTAGTTTCGCGGTTCGGCCAGATCAGGGCCGCCAGGCAACGTCTGGCGGCTTTGGTCGTTTGGCGACCTACTCCGCGGCCTGTTTCCAGGTCGTGGCGTGCGCTTTGGGCTTGGCCTTGAGTTTGAGTTCGGTCAGCTCGGCTCGCTCGCGCGCGCTGTTGCGGAACAGTTGTTCGCGCCCCGGGAGATACTGCGGCGGACACGCGACCGGCGCGCCATACCAAGCCGCCGCCTTCAAGGTGAATGACGGATCGGCCAAATGCGGCCGCGCCAGCGCCACCAAATCGGCCCGGCCCGCCACGATGATGGTGTTGATTTGATCGGCCGTCGTGATGTTGCCGACGCACATGGTCGCCAGTCCCGCCTCGTTGCGGATCTGGTCGGAGTACGGCGTCTGGAACATGCGGCCATAGACGGGCGCAGCGTCTGGCGTGGTTTGGCCGGTCGACACGTCGATCAGGTCGCAGCCGGTGTCCGCGAACAGCCGCGCCACCTGCACCGCATCGTCGCCGGTGAGCCCGCCGTCGGTCCAGTCGGTGGCGGAAATACGCACCGACATCGGCTTGTGGTCCGGCCATGCCGCGCGCATGGCGCGGAACACCTCGAGCGGAAACCGCACGCGGTTCTCGATCGAGCCGCCGTGGGCATCGTTACGCTTGTTGGTCAGCGGCGAGATGAAGCTCGCCAGCAGGTAGCCGTGCGCGGCGTGCAACTCGACCATGTCGAAGCCCGCGCGCTCGCCGCGCTTCACCGCCTGCACGAATTCGGCGATCACGCGATCCATGTCGGCGCGGCTCATCTCGCGCGGCACCTGGCTGTCCGGGTAGTAGGGCAGGGGCGACGCCGACACGATTGGCCACCCACCGTCCGGCAGCGGGCGGTCCATGCCATCCCACATCAGCTTGGTGGCGCCTTTGCGTCCGGCGTGGCCGAGCTGCAGGCAGAACTTCGCCGCCGAATTGGCATGCACGAAATCGGCGATGCGCTTCCAGGCCGCCTCCTGGGCGTCGTTGTAGAGGCCGGCGCAGCCCGGCGTGATGCGGGCGTCGGCTGCGACGCAGGTCATCTCGGTGAACACCAGTGCAGGGCCGCCGATCGCGCGCGAGCCGTAATGCACCATGTGCCAATCGTTCGGCAGACCGTCCTGCGCCGAGTACTGGCACATCGGCGACACCACCACGCGGTTGGCGAGCGTCATGCCGCGCAACTGGAACGGCTGGAACATCGGCGCGACGGGTGCCGCAACGTCAGCCGGGAGGCCCAGAGTCTGTACCTCCTGCGCCACCATTTTATCAGCCTCGCCGATGAATTCCGGCGCGCGCAAGGCGAGGTTGTCGTAGGTGATGGCGCGCGAGCGCGTCATCAGACCGAACGCAAAGCGCGTCGGGGTCATGTCCCAGAAGCGCTTGACGTGCTCGAACCAGACCAGCGACACGTCGGCGGAATGCTGGGTGCGCTCCACCTCATCGCGGCGCGCCGTCTCGAAATGCTTGAGTGCCGCCTTCACGTCGCGGCCGCCGGTCGCGCGGAACGCTTCATACAGCGCGATCGCATCCTCCATGGCGAGCTTGGTGCCGGAGCCGATCGAGAAATGCGCGGTGGCTTTGGCGTCACCGATCAATACGGTGTTGTCGTCGGTCCATCGCTCGCAGCGGATGGTCGGGAAATTGCGCCAGATCGAGCGGTTGGTGATCAGCTTGTGGCCGCCGAGTTCCGCGGCGAACACCCTCTCCATGTACTGCGCAGAGGCCGCCTCGTCGAACGCGGCGAGCTCCGCGCGCTGGAATGTCTCCGGATCGGTCTCGAAGATCCAGGTCGAGCGGCCGGGCTGGTACTGGTAGCAGTGTGCGATGAAGATGCCGTGCTCGGTCTCTCGGAAGTAGAAATTGAAGGCGTCGAGCGGTTTGGTCGAGCCCATCCAGACAAAGTGATTGGGCCGCATCTCGATGGTTGGCTTGAACTTATCCTTGAGCGCCTCGCGGGTGCGCGAATTGATGCCATCGGCGGCCACCAGCAGGTCGGCACCGCGGACGGTCGGCTTCATCGAATCGGCGTCGGACTGGTATTTGATGTCGACGTCGAGCGAGCGTGCGCGACGCGACAGAATCTTCAGTAGCGTGGTGCGCGAGCAGCCGCAGAAGCCGTTGCCGCCGATGCGGTGCACCGTGTCGCGAAAGTGGATCGCGATATCGTCCCAATAGGCGAAATGGCCGATGATGGCGCGATAACTTTCGCGGTCGTAGGCCTCGAAGGTCTCCAGCGTCTGGTCGGAGAACACCACGCCAAAGCCGAACGTGTCGTCGGGCCGGTTGCGCTCGAACACGGTGATGCGGGTGCGCGGCCATGCCTTCTTCATCAGGATGGCGAAGTAGAGCCCGGCCGGGCCGCCGCCGACGATATGAACCTTCATGCCGCCTCCGCCCGGGAGCGGGCCCGGAAACCCGCATTATCGCTGGGTACTTGAAGCCTATAAAGTTTAGGCTTAAAGTATATTCCGCACAAGAGGCGAATCATGAATCTGCAGGGGCGGCATGCACTCGTCACCGGCGGCGGCCGCGGCATCGGCCGCGCCGTGGCGGCGGCATTGAGCGCAGCCGGCGCCCAGGTGACGGTGGTCGGCCGCACCGAAAAGCCTCTGCAGGAAGCGGCGGCCGCCGGTCACGCTCAAGGCTGGATTGTTGCCGACGTCACGCAGCCCGAGGCGATGGTCGATCATATGCGGGTGATCGAGACAGTGCGGGGCCCGATCGACATTCTGGTGGCCAACGCCGGCGGCGCGGTGTCCGCACCGTTCGCCGAAACCGAGCCCAGCCAATTCCGTGAGATGTTCGAGCTTAATGTGATGGGCGTGGTGCACGCGACCCAGGCCGTGCTGGGCGGGATGATCGAGCGCAAGTCCGGCCGCATCGTGGCGATTGCGTCCATCGCGGGAGTGAGGGGTTATGGTTATGTTTCGGCCTATTGCACGGCGAAGCACGCCGTTGTCGGTCTGGTGCGCTCGCTTGCGGTCGAGACTGCGAAAACCGGCGTCACGGTGAATGCCGTCTGCCCGGGCTACACCGACACGGAAATGATGCGCGAGGCGGTGTCCAACATCGTCGCAAAGACCGGCCGTTCGCGCGAGCAAGCCGAGGCGGCCATTCTCAAGAGCACGCCGATGGATCGTTTTATCAAGCCGGAGGAGGTCGCGGCCGCCGTGCTTTATCTGTGCTCGCCTGTCGCTGCTGCGGTGACCGGGACGACGTTGATGGTCGCCGGCGGAGAAAACTGATGGACGACAGGACGACGATCCCGCTCGATGCGGAAACCAAGGTTTCGGAGAGCCCCGACGACCACAAGACCGAATTGCGGCTGTGGCTGCGGCTGCTCACCTGCACGGCACTGATCGAGACGGAGGTGCGCCGCCGCCTGCGCGACCAGTTCGACATGACGCTGCCGCGGTTCGATCTTCTCGCGCAGCTTGACCGCGCTCCGAACGGCATGACGCTGGGCGAACTGTCCCAGCGCATGATGGTATCGAACGGCAACATCACGGGCCTGGTGGACCGGCTCGCGGCGCAGCGGATGATCTTGCGGCAGCCTTCGCTGACCGACCGCCGCGTGCAGATCGTCAGCCTCACGCCGGCAGGCCGCCGCCATTTCCGCGCCATGGCGCGGGAGAATGCCGACTGGATCGGCCAGATTTTCGCAGGCCTTTCGCCCAGCGATATTTCTTCGCTGATGTCAGGGCTGGCCAAGACCAAGGCCTCGGCGCGTAAGGCTCTCAACCACGGAGTTGCGCGATGAGCGCCGCCAATCCGGTCACGCTGCCGCTGTCCGGCTATCGGGCGCGCCACGTCCGCTTCGTGGTGGACGGCAAGGTTGCGACGCTGACGCTGGACCGGCCCGACAAAAAGAATCCGCTGACGTTCGACAGCTACGCCGAGATCGTGGACCTGTTTCGCGCCGCGGCGAAGGACAAGGATGTGAAGGCCATCGTGGTGACGGGGGCGGGTGGCAATTTCTGTTCCGGCGGCGACGTGTTTGAGATCATCGAGCCGCTCACAAAGATGCGCACGACGGAGCTGCTCGACTTCACCAAAATGACCGGCGAGGTGGTCAAGGCGATGCGCGCTTGTCCGCAGCCGATCGTCGCCGCGATCGACGGCGTCTGCGCCGGGGCCGGCGCGATTGTCGCCATGGCTTCGGACCTGCGCATCGGCACGGCGGGCGCCAAGGTCGCGTTCCTGTTCAACCGGGTCGGTCTGGCGGGTTGCGACATGGGCGCCTGCGCGATCCTGCCGCGCATCGTCGGCCAGGGCCGTGCGGCGGAGTTGCTTTATACCGGCCGCTCGATGAGCGGCGAGGAGGCGGAACGCTGGGGCTTCTTCACAAGGCTCGCGACCCCGGAGAACGTGCTGGCGGAGGCCACGAAGCTCGCGCGCGAACTGGCCTCGGGTCCCACGTTTGCCAACGCCATGACCAAGCGCATGCTCGACATGGAATGGGCGATGTCGATCGAGGCGGCGGTCGAGGCCGAGGCGGTGGCGCAGGCGCTGTGCATGAAGACCGAGGATTTCGCCCGCGCGTTCCGCGCGTTCGCCGCCAAGCAGAAGCCGGTGTTCGAGGGCAATTGAGATGGCGCTCGACGACACACTCCGGCTCCCATTCTTTAACGACGAGCACCGCCGTTTCGCCGAGGCGCTGGCGCGATGGGCCGACGCGAAATTGCCGGTGTTGCCGCATGACGATGTCGATGCCGCCTGCCGGGCGCGGGTCGCGGCGCTGGGTGAGGCGGGCCTGCTCAAGGCCGTGGTTCCGGCCGAGTACGGCGGGCTCTATCCGCAACTCGACGTGCGCACGCTCTGCATTGCCCGCGAGGTTCTGGCGTTCCGCGACGGCCTCGCCGATTTTGCGTTCGCCATGCAGGGGCTGGGCACCGGCTCGATCTCGCTGTTCGGCTCCAACGAGCTGAAGCGGCGTTATCTGCCGCCGGTGCGTGACGGCAAGGCGATTGCGGCGTTCGCACTGTCCGAGCCGGAAGCCGGCTCCGACGTGGCGGCGCTGGCGATGACCGCGAAGCCGGACGGCGACATGGTGCGCCTCGACGGCGAGAAAACCTGGATTTCCAACGGCGGCATCGCCGACCATTACGTGGTGTTCGCGCGCAGCGGGGAGGCGCCGGGAGCCAAGGGCCTTTCGGCCTTCGTGGTCGATGCCGATACGCCGGGACTCGCGGTGTCCGAGCGCATCGATGTGATCGCGCCGCATCCGCTGGCGCGGCTGAGGTTCGACGGCGTGCGGGTGCCCGCGGCCAGTCGGCTTGGCGGGCCGGGTGACGGCTTCAAGGTGGCGATGGCGACGCTCGATATTTTCCGCTCGACGGTCGGCGCGGCGGCGTTGGGATTCGCCCGCCGCGCGCTTCACGATACGATCGAGCACGCCGCGACCCGCAAGCTGTTCGGCTCGCCGCTCGGCGACATGCAGATGACTCAAGCCGCGATCGCCGACAGTGCCACTGAGGTCGATGCCTCGGCCTTGCTGGTCTATCGCGCCGCCTGGACGAAGGATCAGGGCGCTGCGCGCGTGACCAGCGAAGCGGCGATGGCCAAGATGTTCGCCACCGAGGCGGCGCAGCGCGTGATCGACCGCGCGGTGCAGATCCACGGCGGACTTGGCGTGACCAAGGGCGTCAAGGTCGAGGAGCTTTACCGCGAGATCAGGGCGCTGCGGATCTACGAGGGTGCCACCGAGGTGCAGAAAGTGGTGATCGCTCGCGAGGCGTTGAAGAACAGGTCGGCGAAAACGGCGCAGGCGGCGGAGTGATCCTCCCTTTTCCCTCCCCCGCTTGCGGGAAAGGGAAGGGCGGGTGCGACGAGGGACTGAGATCGGATGACGGCGAGCGGGCACATCGACACCTTTGCGCGCGACAACCTGCCGCCGCGCGGGCAATGGCCGGAGTTCCGGTTCGATCTGCCGGAGTTGCGCTATCCGGAGCGGCTCAACTGCGTCACCAAGTTTCTCGACCGCTGGGTTGCGTCAGGAGAGGGCGCGCGGCCGTGCCTGATCTCGCTCACCGAGACGCTCACGTATGCCGAACTGTCGGAGCGGGTGAACCGCATCGCCAATGTTCTGACGAAGGACCTTGGCGTGGTGCCGGGCAACCGCGTGCTGCTGCGCTCGGCCAACAATCCGATGATGGTTGCGGCGTGCCTTGCCGCCATCAAGGCCGGCGCGGTGGTGGTCGCCACAATGCCGCTGCTGCGCGCCAAGGAACTGTCCTACCCAATCGCCAAGGGAAGGATCGCGCTCGCGCTGTGCGATTCGCGGCTCACCGACGAGATGGACAAGGCGAGGGCCGTCTCGCCCGACCTTAAGCGCATCGTCACTTGGGGCGATGGAAAGAACGATGGCCTCGAAACGCTGATGCAGCAGCCGGGCTATGAGCATTTTTCCGCCTGCGACACCGCGGCTGACGATGTCTGCCTGATCGGCTTCACGTCGGGCACCACCGGCGAGCCCAAAGGCACCATGCACTTTCACCGCGACATGCTGGCGATCTGCGACAGCTACGCCAAACATGTGCTGCGCGCACAGCCGTCCGACCGCTTCATCGGCTCGCCGCCGCTGGCCTTCACCTTCGGCCTCGGAGGGCTGGTGCTGTTCCCGTTGCGGATCGGCGCGTCGACCGTGCTGCTGGAGCGGACCACGCCGGACGACATGCTCGGTGCCATCGCGAAATTCGGCGCCACGATCTGTTTCACCGCGCCGACCGCCTATCGCGCCATGATCGCCAAGCTCGGCGAGTACGACATCAAGTCGTTGCGCAAGTGCGTGTCGGCCGGCGAATCGCTGCCGAAGGCGACGTTCGAGGCCTGGCACAAGGCGACCGGCCTCAAGATTCTCGACGGCATCGGCGCGACCGAGATGCTGCACATCTTCATAGGTTCGCCCGAGGAAGAGGTGCGCGCGGGTTCCACCGGCCGCGTGGTTCCGGGCTACGAAGCCATCGTGATCGACGACGAGGGCCGCGAGATGCCGCCGGGCATCGCCGGGCGTCTGGCGGTGCGCGGGCCGACCGGCTGCCGCTATCTCGCCGACACCCGGCAATTCAACTACGTGCAGAGCGGCTGGAACGTCACCGGCGACACCTACGTGATGGATCGCGACCGCTACTTCTGGTATCAGGCGCGCTCCGACGACATGATTATCTCGTCGGGCTACAACATCGCCGGGCCCGAGGTGGAGTCGGCGCTGCTCACCCACGCAGCGGTCGCCGAATGCGGCGTGGTCGGCGCGCCCGACGAGGAGCGCGGCCAGATCGTCAAGGCCTACATTATCCTGCGCGCTGGACTCACCGGCGACGACGCCCTGACCAAGGAATTGCAGGAGCACGTCAAGGCGACGGTTGCGCCCTACAAGTATCCGCGAGCCATCGAGTACGTCGCGGAACTTCCCAAGACGCAGACCGGAAAGCTGCAGCGTTTCGAGCTTCGCAAGAAGGCTGTGGCGACCGCCCGCGGCCCAAATTCGTAAGGAGAAATGTTCGTGAACCAGTATCTGCAGCCGCCGGGTTGGCGCAATCCCAAGGGCTATTCCAACGGCATCAAGGCGCGTGGCGACTTCGTGTTCGTCGGCGGCATGGTCGGCTGGGACAAGGACGAGAAGTTTCCCGAGGGCTTCGTCGCGCAGGCGCGCCAGGCGTTGAAGAACATCGCCGACGTGCTGGTGGAAGGCGGCGCCAGGCCGGAGCACGTCACGCGCATGACCTGGTACGTCCGCGACATGGACGAGTATCTGGCGGCGCGGAAGGATCTGGCTGGGCCTTATCGCGAGGTGATGGGCGCGCACTTTCCGGCAATGGCGCTGGTCGAGGTGCGCCGCTTGGTCGAGCCGCAGGCGCGGCTGGAGATCGAGGCGACCGCGGTGGTGCCCTAAATTCCCAGACTGCGATACGTCAGCCAGCAGAACAGCACGCACATCCCGGCCCAGATCGCGACGATCGCCACGGCGCCGTTTGTGCTGTAGGGCTTGTCTCTGGCCACCTCGGCCGCCGCGCGATGCTCGGCCATGATGGTGGGCGGCACCAGCCACACGACCAACACGATGCCCAGCGGCACAAGGATCAGGTCGTCGAGATAGCCCAGCACAGGGATGAAATCCGGGACCAAGTCGATCGGCGACAACGCGTAGGCGGCGACACAGCCCGCCAGCAGCTTGGCATACCAGGGCACGCGCGAATCGCGGGCCGCGAGGTAGAGTGCGTGGACATCGCGGGTGATCGCCTTGGCCCAATCGCGAAGGCGGGACAGCACGCTACTCCGCCGCCTGCGCCAGCGGGCGGATGTCCTTGATTGCACTGGAAAGCGCGGCGCCGGTATCGTCGGCGAGCGCGGCCTTGCGCAGCTTCGCCAATGCACCCGCCGGGTCTGGCAGTTCCATCAGACGCGGCAGAAGCTGCATCAATACGTCGTAGCGCTCGCGGCCGCGCTCGTGGGTGTCGCTGTAGCCCTTCACCAGCGTGCGGGTCAGTGCGATCTCGACCGCCAGCGCATAATTGGTTTGCGCCACGTCGAGGATTTTCCGTAGCCATGCGTCCAGGAAGGCCTGCTCGTTCTGGAAGCGCAGCGAGCGCCGTCGCGTCGGCTTCAGCGACGCAACGAAGTAGAGCATCAGGAAGCCGCTGACGCTCGATGTCTTCAGCACCTTGCCTTTGGTCGTGAGACGCTCCAGCAGCCGGCGAGGCCAGCCGCTCGCGAGCAGCCAGCGGCCGAGACCGGCCGGCAGGGTGTCGGCGATCTCTTGCACGCGTGGATGAAAGAATTCCGCGATCTCCAAAATCTGCCCGTCGGCGATCTGCACTTCCTGGCGCACGCGCTCGAAGCGGGCCGGGCGAATTTTCAGCTCCGCCACGCGGACGGTGTCCTCGTAGGACATGCCCAGCGCCAGTTCGCGCGCGGTCTCCGCGAGCAGCAGGCCCGAGCCGTTGCCGTACTTGCGTTCGGTCTCCGCGACCGGCTTGAGCCGCGCCAGATAATCGCGCGCGTAGGTTGCGTCCTGGTAGTCGGCGGTGCGTTCGATGCCGGCGCGGATATACATGCGCGCCTGCTCCGGATAGGCGGCGGCCTCGGCCATCAGGGGCGCCAGCGGCGCGGAGACGTGCGTTGCCAAAGGCTCCGCGGCGTTCGCCGGCACGCCGTCGGTCGCGGCAGCAAAACCGGCATTAAAGGCCGCTACGCTCTCCTTGACGCCGACGCCGCCGCGCCGGATCGCAGCCTCGAACGCCATGCGCTGTATCGGCAGCACGTTGGCGCCGGCCAGCGCGCCGAACAGCACGGAGCTGATCATACTGCCGGTCGATTCCGCGAGTTGCGCCATGTCGCCCGAAATCAGCCGCTTCGCCGCCGTGCGGCACCCCTCGAGCAGCGCGCCGGAATCGACCCGGCCGTCGGCTATCGCGATTTTCTCGGTCATCGCATAGACGCGGTTGGTCGAGACGATGAAGGTGGTGCGGTCTGGCGTCACCAGCCCGCGCTGCACGGCGCGTCCGGCCTCCATCAGTTCGGACGCGATGACGATATCGACATCGCCCGCCACGGGGGTGAGCCCGAGCACGGGCGGGCCGCTGTTCGAGGAGGTCGCGGTCTTGGGGAACAGCTCGACGTAGTAGTTGGTGGCGCCGGTGCGCTGGGCCACGCCGGGCACCGAGGTCATCTGCGCGATGTAGCCCGCATGCTCGGCGAGATCGACGATCCATTCCGCGAGCACGCCGCCGCCTTCGCCGCCCATGGCGAGGATGGCGATGGTGATGGGGCGCGGGGCGGGGGAGGCCATCGCTAAGCGGCCTGCAGCCTGCGCTCGATCCGGCGCTGAAAAAATCCGATCACCGCGGCGCGGATGTTGGCTTTGAATCGGTCCCAGCCGGTCGGATTGGTGATGAGAGAGGCGCGGTAGAACGACGGGCACAGCACCGCGGCGTGGCTCACTTCGCCGCAAAGCCCGCAACCGACGCAGGAGTTGATCACCTTGGTGATCGGCTCGCGGCGCAGCGGATCGGGGTTCGGTGCAATGGTGAGGGAAGGGCAGCCGGACAGCCGGATGCACGAATGGTCGCCGGTGCAGGTGTCGGCATCGACGCCAAACCGCTCGCGCACCACGCGTTCGCCGCGTTCGGCGGCCTTGCGGATCAGCGGGCGGATGCGGCGCTGCTTGTTCAGCATGCATTCCGACTGCGCAACGATGACCTTCGGACCTTGTTCCTTGGTGGTCAGTGCCTCGCGAAGCGTGTCCCGCATCTTGGCGACGTCATAGGTGTGGGTGATCGTCTTCACCCAATTCACGCCGACGCCGCGCACCGCCTTCTCGATCGAGTTCTGGGTCGACCGGTTCGCCTGAAGGTGGAACGAGGAGGGGATGTCCTGGCCGCCGGTCGCCGCCGAATAGCCGTTGTCCACGATGATGAGGACGTTGTCGCTCTTGTTGAACACGGCGTTGCCGACGCCGCTGGTCAGGCCGTTATGCCAGAAGCCGCCGTCGCCCATCATCGCAATGGCGCGCTTGCCGGCCTTGACGTTGAGCGCCGAGGCGCCGGCAGCGCCCAGCCCGTAGCCCATCGTGGTGGCGCCGATGCTGAACGGCGGAAAGATCGAGAACAGGTGGCAGCCGATATCCGCGCTCACATGATGCTGGCCCAGTTCGCGCTCGACCAGCTTCATGGCGGCAAAGATCGGCCGCTCCGGGCATCCGGTGCAGAACGAGGGCGGCCTGCCGTGCACCTTGCCTTCCATCAGCGCCTGCGCTTCGGCTCTACGCTTGTCGAGCGGGACCAGGTCGGCGGCCGGCGCGGGCGGCAGGGTCAGGTCGGGTCGCGTCCTTTCGATGAATTTGCGCAGGCCTTCGCGCACCACGCCGCCGGTGTATTCGCCGGCCATCGGCAGCATGTCCTTGCCGTGGATTTTGGTCTGGACGTCGGCGCGGCGCAGGATGGTGTTGACGTTCTGCTCGATGAAGTCGGGCTGCCCCTCTTCGACGACCAGGATCGCCTTCTTGCCGGCGCAGAAGCGCACAAACTCGGCATCGACCAGCGGATAGGTGACGTTGAGTACGTAGATCGGCACCTTGGAGTTGCCAAAGCTGTCGGCGAGGCCGAGCAGTTCCAGGCCGCGCAGCGTGGTGTTGTAGATGCCGCCCTGCACGACGATGCCGATGTCGTCCGCATCCCCGTCGAAGAACTCGTTGAGGCGGTTGTCCTGGATGTATTTGACCGCGGCGGGCCAGCGGGTTTCCCACTTGTCGCGCTCGTGAACATAGACCATCGGCGGCATGGCGATGCGATTGAGATCGCGGCGCGGATTCTCCAGCGCGTCGGTCAGCCCGAACTCCGCGCGCTTGTTCGCCTTGGTGGTGAAGCGGCCATAGACATGGCAGGCGCGGATGCGCAGCTCCAGCATCACCGGCGTGTTGGAGATTTCGGACAATTCAAACGCGGTCTCGACCGCGCGCACGATCGACGGCAGATTCGGCCGCGGATCGATCAGCCACATCATCGATTTCATCGCGAAGGCGTGGACGCGCTCCTGCATGATCGAGGAGCCTTCGCCGTAGTCCTCGCCGATGATGATCAGCGCGCCGCCGGTCACGCCGCCGGAGGCCAGGTTGGCAAGAGCGTCGGAGGCGACGTTGGTGCCGACGGTGGACTTGAACGTCACGGCGCCGCGCAGCGGATAGTTCACCGAAGCGGCGAGGGTGGCGGCGGCGGTCGCCTCGCTGGCGCTGTTCTCGAAATGGATGCCGAGTTCTTCCAGGATGTCGTTGGCGTCGGCCAGCACGTCCATCAGGTGCGAGATCGGGGCGCCCTGGTAACCCGCGACGTAGGAGACGCCGGACTGCAGCAGCGCCTTGGTGACTGCCAGGATGCCTTCGCCGTGAAACTCGTCGCCCTCGCCGAGCTTCAGCTTCTGCACTTCTTCCTTGAAAGAGCGCTCCGCCATTGCGTCCCCACTATCGCTGGAATGCCACTATAATCAAAGCGGTAGGCGATCGAAAGCCTGCGAACCCCTGTCGCGGACAACGATGACTATTTAACAATAGGGGAAGACTGTCTGTTAGAATCGAGGCGAGGCCCCTACAGTTGAAATGGCTGTCATTTCGGGCCTTCAGCGGCCTGCATTGCGGAGCGAATGGTGTTGGACAGTACGGGCATCCGCCGCAAGTTCCTTTTGATACTGGTCAAACCGTCGCATTACGGCGAGGACGGCTACGTCATCCGGTGGTGGAGGACCACCATCCCGTCGAACTCACTCGCGGCGGTGTATGGGATTGCCTCCGACTGTGCCGAGCGCAAGGTGCTGGGCCCGGACGTCGATATCGAGATCGACGTGTTCGATGAGACCAATACGCGGGTGGATATCGCGGCACTGTTGAAGCGATTCCAGAGCAACGGCGGATTCGGTCTGGTCGGTCTGGTCGGCGTCCAGTCCAATCAATATCCGAGGGCGCTCGATCTGGCGCGGTCTTTCCGAAGCGCCGGAATTCCCGTCGTGATCGGCGGCTTTCATGTGTCAGGCTGCCTGTCGATGCTGGACGGCCGTGCCGTCGAACTCGATGCCTGTCGCGAAATGGGCGTTGCGATGTTCGCCGGCGAAGCCGAGGGACGCTTCGAAAATGTGCTGCGTGACGCGGCCGCGGGCGCGCTGCTTCCGGTTTACAATTACCTCGACGATCTGCCGGGCATGGAAGGCATGCCGCTGCCGTTTCTGCCGAAGCGATATGTCGAGCAGACGCTCGGATTGTGCACGAGCTTCGACGCCGGGCGTGGCTGTCCTTATCAGTGCTCCTTCTGCACGATCATCAATGTGCAGGGGCGCAAATCGCGTTTCCGGACGGGCGACGACGTCAAGAATCTGGTGCGGCGCAATTGGGCGAACGGAGTTCACAAGTTCTTCATTACCGACGACAATTTTGGCCGCAACAAGCACTGGGAGTTGATCTTCGACAGTCTGATCGAGTTGCGCGAGCAGGAGAAAATTCCACTCGGGCTGATCATCCAGGTCGATACGCTGTGCCACAAGATTCCGAATTTTATCGAAAAGGCCAAGCGCGCCGGCGTTACACGGGTGTTCATCGGATTGGAGAACATCAATCCCGACAATCTGGCCGGTGCGAAGAAGAAGCAAAACAAGATCACCGAGTACCGCAAGATGCTGCTGGCGTGGAAAGCGCAGGGCATCATGACGCTGGCCGGCTATATCCTCGGCTTTCCCTCCGACACGCCTGAGACGATCCGGCGCGACATCGCCATCATCCAGAGTGAGTTGCCAATCGATATTCTGGAGTTTTTTTGCCTCACGCCGCTGCCGGGCTCGGAGGATCACCAGAAACTCTGGAAGAAGGGCGCGCCACTCAGGGCCGACCTCAATCAGTACGACCTCACCCAGGTCTGTACGACCCATCCGAAGATGTCGGAGGCGGAATGGAGCGCGGTCTACCGGGGCGCCTGGGATCTCTATTATTCACGCGAGCACATGGCGACGCTGCTGCGGCGAGGGGTGGCGACCGGCCTGCCGATCTCCAGCCTCATCAAGCTGCTGTATACGTTTTCCACCGCAACGGCTGTGGAGGGCGTGCATCCGCTGGAGTCCGGCATCTTCCGGCTGCGGCATCGCACTGAACGCAGGCAAGGCCTCCCGGTCGAGCCGGCCTGGCGGTTCTGGCTCCGCTTCGGGTGGGACACCCTGCGGAAGCACGCCGCCATGATTGGGGTCGCGGGAAGTCTTGCCCTGATATGGTGGAAGGTTTCGCGCGATCCGGACGCGCGGACCTACATGGATACGGCGTTAACGCCGGTTGGCGACGATGAGGATGCGACGCTCGATCTGATGACCAAGACCACGGGAATCCGAGAGGCGCTCATTCACCAGAAGAAGGTGGCCGATTTGACGCGGGCCGTTCACGTATGACGGCCGCAACGCAGCCCGGAAACTGGTCTTCCTGACCGAATTCGCATATCCATGCGGGCCCGCTCCCTTGGCATGCCGCGCCGCATTCGCCTAACATGACCGCCGGCATTTCCGAACCGGACAAGGGGATCGCGTCATGAAAAGGCTGCTGCTTGCCGCGCTGCTTGCGCTCACTGCGAACGTGGCCGGCGCCCAGGAGGTGACCCTGCGCGCGGTCACGTCGTTCGCCGAGAAGACCCAATTCTCGAAGAATTTCGAGCGATTCATCGACCGGGTCAACGAGACCGGCAAGGGGCAGGTCAAGATCAACTACATCGGCGGGCCGCGCGCGATGCCGCCGTTCGAGGTCGGCAACGCGGTGCGCACCAAGGTGGTGGACATCGCAAACGTCACGGGCGCGTTCTACACCAACCTGATGCCCGAGGCCGACGGCTTGAAGCTGATCGGAAAGCCGATGGGCGAGCAGCGCAAGAACGGCACCTGGGCCTACATCAATGAGCTTCACAACCAGAAGCTCAACTCGCAATTCTTGGCGCGTCAGTTCCACAACGTGCCGTTCCACATCTATCTCAACAAGAAGCCGGAAAAGATGGACTTCACCGGGCTAAAGATCCGCGTGACGCCGGTCTACAAGGACATCGTCGAGGCACTCGGCGGCACCGCCATCACGACGCCGCCCGGCGAGGTGTACACCGCGCTGGAGCGCGGCGTCGTGGACGGCTACGGCTGGCCGGTGACCGGCATCTTCGATCTCGGCTGGGAGAAGGTGACCAAGTTCCGCCTCGAGCCCGCGTTCTATGCCGTCGAGGTCAATGTGCTGGTCAATCTCGATGTCTGGAAGGGGCTGACCGAAGCGCAGCGCAAGGTGCTCAACGACGCAGCGCTCTGGCTTGAAGCGCTCGACGTCGAGAACGACGCTCAGGTCAAGTCGGAGCGTGACCGGCAGACCAAGGCCGGCATCCAGCCGATCGATTTCGGCCCTGCGGAGTCGAAGAAATTCGTCGACAAGGCCAACGAGGTCGGCTGGCAGTCGGTGATCAAGCGCGCGCCGGAATCCGGTGCGAAGCTGCGCTCGCTGGCGGGGAATTGAGGGGCAATCGCGGCTCTCTCCCGGCCTCGTGCTGAGGAGGCGGCGAAGCCGCCGTCTCGAAGCATGGGGCTGCCACATCCCTTGGAGACGCATCGCTGCGCGATGCTCCTCAGGAGGAGGGCGGGGTGGGCGCGCGCTGAGGATGATGCGCAGCATGACCCGTCTCTCCAACGCCTTCGGACGCCTGTTCGACGCGCTCGCCGTGGCCGCTGCTTTGATGCTGCTGGCCATGGTCGTGCTGGTGACCGCCGACATCGTGCTGCGCAATCTCACGCGCTCTGGGTTTGCCTGGGCCAATGAGGTCTCCGAATATGCGCTCTATGGCATGACGCTGCTCACCGCACCGTGGCTGCTGCGCCGCGGCCAGCATGTTCGCATCGATCTCGTGCTCTCGATGGTGCCGGCGCGGTTCGCCTGGCTGATGGAAGCGGCGGGCGACATCGTAGGCTTCGTGGTCTGCGTCGTGATGGTGCGCTATGGCTTTCACATGGCGGCCGACAGCTTTCGCATCGGCTCGATCACCATTAAGAACCTGGTGTTCCCCGAATGGTGGCTGCTGGCGCCGCTGCCGATTGCGTTTGCGCTGCTCGCCGTCGAATTCGTATTCCGCTTCGGCCGGCTGTGGCGGGGGCCGACCGGCCGGCGCATCGAAGCGACGTCGGTGGCGTGACGCCGATGGGCTGGGTCGAGGCGGCGATCATCCTGTTCGGCGGCCTGATGGCCGTGATGGGCCTTGGCCTGCCGGTCGCCATCGCGTTCCTTGGGCTCAACATTGCCGGCGCCCTGATGTTCCTGGGCGGCGAGCAAGGGCTTTCGCAACTGGCCCGCAACGCGGTCCAATCGGTAACCAGCTTTTCGCTGACGCCGATCCCGTTCTTCATCCTGATGGGCGAGGTGCTGTTCCACTCCGGCGTTGCGCTGCGGGCGATCGACGCGTTCTCCCGCCTCATTCGCAAGGTGCCAGGCCGGCTTGCCGTCATCACGATCGTGGCCGGCACCGTGTTTTCGGCGATCTCCGGTTCGACCATCGCGACCACGGCGCTACTCGGCAGCCTGATGCTGCCGACCATGCTCGACCGCGGCTACGACAAGCGGCTCGCGATGGGCCCGATCATGGGCATCGGCGGCGTCGACATGCTGATCCCACCGTCGGCGCTGGCGGTGCTGCTGGGCAGCCTCGCCGGTATCTCGATCTCCGGACTGCTGATCGGCGGCATCGTGCCCGGGTTGATCCTGAGCGTAATGTTCGTCGGCTATATCGTGCTGAGGGCGTGGTTCGACCCGGCGCTGGCGCCGGAGACCGGTGACGAACCCGCCGAGCAGGGCGCTGCGCGGTGGGTGCCATTCCTGGTCCACGTTCTGCCGCTGCTGCTGATCTTCGGCGTGGTGGTCGGCGCGATGACCGCGGGCTGGGCGACGCCGACCGAGGCCGCGGCTCTGGGGGCTGCCGGCACCATCGCCGCCGCCTGGCTGTACCGCAGCCTGACTGTCGCAAACTTGATGAAGGCGCTGACCGGCACGGTGGCGATTTCCGGCACCATCCTGTTCATCATCGTCGGTGCCACCACGTTCGCGCAGGTGCTGAGCTTCTCCGGCGCCACCAATGGAATCGTCGGCCTGGTGGCCGGGCAGGGCCTGTCGGCCACCGTTGTTATTCTCGGCATGATGCTGATCCTGCTGTTCCTGGGCTGCTTCGTGGATCAGGTTTCGATGATGCTGATCACGCTGCCGTTCTTCATGCCACTGGTGGTGCAATTGGGCGTCGATCCGGTGTGGTTCGGCGTGCTGTTCCTGATCTGCATGCAACTCGGCCTGCTCACGCCGCCGTTCGGGCTGTTGCTGTTCACGATGAAGGGTGCTGCGCCCGCGCACATCGGCATGAACGACATCTACCGGGCGGCGATGCCATACGTCTGGTTCGGCTTGCTGATCATGACGCTGGTGTTCTTGTGGCCGCCGCTAGCGACATGGTTGCCGCGGCTTTTGGGGAGCTGAGAATGATCGAGAAGTTTGTCGAGGTGCCGACCGGCGACGGAAAAATGGACGCCTTTGTCGCGCATCCCGACGAGGGCGGGCCGTTCCCGTCGGTGTTCATCCTGATGGACATCTGGGGCCTGCGCGAGGAGTTGTATGACGTGGCGCGGCGCGTCGCCGCCGTCGGTTATCACTGCATCCTGCCGAATTTCTGGTACCGCCGCGGCAGAGTCCGGTTCGAGTACCGCAACGAAAAAGGTCAGATGCGCTCGCTGCTTGATCTGCCAAAGTCCGTGCAGGACGAACTGCACGACAACATGAACATGGTGACCGACGCGATGGCGATGGCGGACATCCGTTCGACGCTCAATTTCCTCAACGCCGAACCCGTGCGAGGCGGGCCCAAGGGCTCTATCGGCTACTGCCTTGGCGGACGGCTCGCGATGTGCGCCGCGGGACAATATCCGGATGAGTTCCGCGCCTCGGCCAGCATGCACGGCACGCATCTGGTTCACGACCGGCCGGACTCGCCGCATCGCTTCGCCGACAAGTTCAAGGGCGAGGTCTATTGCGGCTTTGCCGAGAAGGATCATCTCGCATCGCCTGCGACCATCGAAGCGTTCGGCAAGGCGATGCAGCAGCAGGGCGCTGCGCGTTACCGCGCCATCGTTCACCCCGGTACGGTGCATGGCTACGCGCTGCCGGATCGCGACGTGTTCCACAAGGCGAGCGCAAACCGCGACTGGGAGCACATCTTCGCGATGTTCAAGCGGGACTTGAATTAGCTCGTATTAGAACCCGCCCAGCGCCCGCTTCGGCAGATAATGCAGCACGCGAATCTCGAGTACGATCACCCCGAGATACGCGATGCCGCCGACCAGTGTCAGCATCAGGATGGTGACGAACACCATCGGGGTGTTGGCTTGGCCTTCGCCGAACGCGAGCAGGTAGCCGAGCCCCATATTGCCGCCAACCAGTTCGCCCACCACAACGCCGACCACGGCCAGGGTCGATCCGATCCGCAGCCCGGCGAACAGCGGCGGCATCGAAGCCGGAAACTCGATCTTCCAAAAAATCTGCGCACGCGTCGCCTTGAACGAGCGCGCGAGGTTGATCAGGTCGGGATCGACGGTCCGCACCGAGGTCAGCACGTTGACCATCACCGGAAAGAACACGATCAGAATCGCCACCAGGATTTTTGGGTAGACGGTAAATCCCATCCACATCACGAACAGCGGCGCAAACGCGACTTTTGGCGCGATCTGCAGCGCCAGAATGTACGGCGATAACGCGACTTCGGCGGTCGGCGACATGCCCAGCATGTAGCCGAAGAATGCGCCGAGCAGCGAACCCAGGATGAAGCCTGCGATCACTTCGGCGGCAGTGACGCCGGTGTGGAACATCAGCGCGTTGCGCGACAGCATGCGCACGAATTCGTTCGCCACAGCCGACAGCGGCGGCACGATGAAGCTTGGAATGCCGAGGAGGCCGGGTCCCCACTGCCAGGCGGCCAGGAACACGATCAGTACGGCGACGCTCATCGCGGTGCCGCGGCGCATCGCCGTTTTTGGGTTGGCGCCATTCATGCCTGCGCTCCCGCGGCGCGTTCGGCCGGCGTGTGGCCGATGTCGAGACGCTCCATCAGCCGCGACACGTATTGATTGACCCTAGGATCTTGCCGCCTCGCGATCGGATCGTCGCGTTGCGGCAGATCGACCGCGATCTCGTCGATGATGCGGCCCGGGCGGCGGCTCATCACCAGAACGCGGTCGGACAGCGTGACGGCTTCGAGCAGGTCATGGGTAATCAGCAACGCAGTCTTGCCGGATCGCTTTAGCGTTTGCGCCAATTCGCGCTGCAACACGATCCGCGTTTGCGCATCCACCGCCGAGAACGGCTCGTCGAGCAGCAGTACGGTCGGATCGACCGCGAGCGTGCGGGCGAGCGCGACGCGCTGACGCATGCCGCCCGATAATTGGTGCGGATAGTGGTTGCCGAATTCGCCGAGGTTGAGGGTGTCGAGCAACGTCTTGGCGCGCCGCTCGCGCTCGGGGAGCGGAATGCCCTGAATCTCGACGCCAAACATGACGTTCTGCAGGATGGTGCGCCACGGCAGCAGCAGGTCCTTCTGGAGCATGAAGGCGACGTGCGCGTTTGGTCCTTCGACGCGCTCGCCATCGATGAAGGCCTCGCCCTCGCTCGGCGCCGTGAGCCCTGAGCCGATGTTAAGCAGGGTGGACTTGCCGCAGCCGCTCGGCCCGATTAGCGACACCACCTCGCCATCGCGGACGGAAAGGCACACTTGCTGCACAGCAACCAGGCTGTTGCCCGTTCCATCGACAAACCGCATCGTCACGTTGCGGTATTCCAGCCGTACCACGTCAGACATTGGGCTGTACTCGATCGAAGGCCGGGCGAATTGCGCGCGCAATGCGCTTCACCGCGCACAGGCGTTGAGTATACTGGCAATCGGTATGCCAGCCGATAGGCTGCTGGCCGGCGGTTCTGCGGCGTTTTTGCCGAGGGGAGAGCGACAGATGCTCGCAATTGACAGGAATGCGTTGTCTCGCCGCCTGCTCCTGGCGGGCGTTGCCGCCGGGCTGGCGCTTACGGGCGTTTCCGCTCAGGCACAGACGCTGGAGAAGGTGACGTACCTGTTTCCCGCGCCACCGCTGCTGCCGGCCTTCGCGCCGATCCGGCTCGCGCAAGGAAAGGGCTATTTCAAGGACGCCGGCCTCGAGGTCAGTTTCGCGGTCGGCCGCGGCGGCGTTGACGTGGCCAAGCAGGTCGGCGCGGGCAATGCGCCGATCGGCGGCATCGTCGGCGATGGGCCGATCATGGTGCGCGGCAACGACGTACCGGTGAAGATCGTCGCTGTGTTCGGCGGCAAGGGCTTCATGCAATTGGTGGTGCGCGAGGACTCGGGCATCACCAAGCCGGCGGACCTCAAAGGCAAGACGCTCACCGTGATGTCCTACCAGGACACCACCTTCTATGCGCTGCTGGGATTGATGGCGAGCGTGGGCCTCAAGCAGGACGACGCCAACATCCAACAGGCCGGACCGGTCGGTGTTTGGCAGTCGGTCGCGACCGGCAAGTCGGTGGGCATGGCCGGCGTGCCGGACTGGATCGCCGCGGTGCAGGCCACGGGTGCCAAGGTGAACGTGCTGCCGACCGATGAGTTCTTTCCCCACATGGCGCAAGGCATCGCGGTGTCGGACGACATGATCAAGAAGAACCCGCAGATGATCCGCAAGTTCGTCGGTGCTGCGCTGAAGGGCATGAAGGACGTGATGGACAACCCGGACCAGGCCGCCATCGACTTCGTGAAGTTCGTGCCCGAATGGCAAGGCAAGGAGAACGAGGTGAAGGTCGCGCTCAACTACTACGCCAAGCTTGTGTACCCGGGGCAGGCCCAACTCGGCGAGGTCAACGTCGAGCGTCTCACCAAGCTCCAGGATTTCTACCTGGAGAAGGGCTTCATACAAAAGAAGTCGCCGGTGGCGGACCTCTACAGCAACGAATTTATCAAGTAGAACCCGTCGTTCCGGGCGTCCGCCGAAGGCGGACGAACCCGGAATCCAGAGCCACGATGGTGCGTGGTACTGGATTCCGGGTCCGCGCTCCGCGTGTCCCGGAATGACGACGACATAAAACTCAGGAGGAAACGATGACCGTCACCCGCCGCCGTACATTGCAACTCACCGGCGCCGCGCTTGCCGCCTCCGCGTTGCCGCATTCTGCCTTTGCACAAGCCTGGCCGGCCCGGCCGATCCGGGCGATGGTTCCGTTCGCGGCGGGCAGTTCGCTGGATATTGTCGGCCGCATCGTGCTGGACCCGCTCGGCACTCAGCTCGGCCAGTCGATCGTCGTGGAGAACCGCGGCGGCGCCGGTGGCTCAATCGGCACCGGCCAGGTCGCCAAGGCCGATCCGGATGGCTACACGATCTTGATCCAAGCTTCGGCGCATTCGTCGGCGCCCGCTGCCTATCCCAACATCACCTACGATCCGGCGACCGATTTTAAGGCGGTCATTCCGTTTGGCACCATCCCCAACGTGACAGTGGTCGCGCCCGCGAGCGGCATCAAGACTTTGAAGGAGCTCGTGGAGAAGTCCAAGGACGGCAAGATGACCTATGCCTCCGCGGGCGTCGGCAGCGCCACCCACTGGGCCGCCGAGCGCATCCGCATGGCGGGCGGGTTCCAGGCGGTGCATGTGCCGTTCCGTGGCGGCCCCGAAGCGCTGACCGAGGTGATGACGGGCCGTGTCGATTGGACCAGCATGGGCATGTCGGCGGCGCTACCGCTGATCCGGGACGGCAAGCTCGTGCCGCTTGCGGTCAGCTCCACCAAGCGCTCCAGCGCGCTGCCGAACGTGCCGACCACCGTCGAGGCGGGACTTCCCAACTCCGACTACGTTTACTGGATGGGGATGTTCGTGCCGGCCAAGACGCCGCCTGCGATCATCGAGAGGTTGCGCTCGGAGACCGCGAAGGCGCTGCAGAACCCGAGCGTGGTCGAGAAGTTCAAGGGGCAGGGCATCGAGCCGATGCCGCTGTCGCCCTCCGAGTTCGACGCGCTGATCAAGCGGGAGATTGCGGCGAACATCGAACTGGTGAAGGCGGCGGGGCTGAAGTTTAACTGAGTCCCGAGCGTCGTCGCCAACCTCCGCCTGTCGTCCCCGCGAAAGCGGGGACCCAGTAGCCACGGGCCTCTCGATAAGTCTGTGTTTACTGGATCCCCGCTTTCGCGGGGATGACAGCAGAAAATGCCGGTTGGGTGGCAGTGCTACTTCTTATACCCATCCGTCCCCTGCCAGCCGTGCTTCGAGATATCGAAGATCACGCCGTCGGGGTCCTTGAACTTGCGCTCGAAGTTGCCGGCCCGCTCGTCGCCGAGGTCGAAGAAGAATTTGCCGCCGGCCGCCTCGATCCTTTTCTGCGTCTCGACGAGGTCCTCGACCTGGATGCCGAAGTGATGCGCGCCGATGAAGGTCTGGCCTTCCTTGATGTCGGAGGCGGCCGAGCCGCCTTTGCCCTTGAAATTCAGCAGCGCCATGTTGATCACGCCGTCGCTCATGTAGACGGCGGAGCCGATATCGAGGTCCTCGCGGCCGATCCGCTTGAACTCGAACACCTGGGCGTAGAACTCGGCGGCCTTGTCGAGGTCGCTGACGCAGACGGCGATGTGGCGCAGACGGGCCATGGGTTGCTCCTCAAGCGGACGCAGCATCATAACGCCGCTTGTGCCGCAAGGGCTACCCTTGCAAACATGCCGCCATGACCCAACGCCAGGCTGAAATCGTCGGAGCGGGATTTGCCGGCCTGACCGCGGCCTGCGCCTTGGCGCAGCGCGGCTGGCGGGTGCGCGTCCACGAGCGCGCCGATCAGCTTCGCACCACGGGCGCGGGTATCTACATCTACGAGAACGGGCTGCGCGTGCTCGAAACGGTCGGTGCTTTTGATGCCGCGGTGAAGGGCGCGCCGGCCGCGCACACCCGCGAGGTGCGCGACGACCGGAACCGCACGATCTCCGTGCACCGCTGGGGCGGCAGCCGGGTGTTCTCGATCGTGCGGCAGACCGTGATCAACGCGCTCGCGGAATCGGCGCGCCGCGCCGGCGCCGAGATCGTGCTCAACTCGGCCGCCGTCTCGGTGACGCCATCCGGGGAGCTGACACTTTCGGACGGACGCACCATCAAGGCCGATCTTGTCGTTGCCGCCGACGGCGCCAACTCGCGGCTGCGCGACGGTCTCGGCCTGGTGCGGACGCGGCGATATCTGGTCGATGGCTGCACGCGCCTGCTGATCGAGAAGACCCCGGAGGAGCGGCAATCGGGCGAGGGTGCCACCACAATCGAATACTGGTCGGGCAGCCGCCGCGTGCTCTACACGCCGTGCAGCGAGACCGAGGTCTACATCGCACTGGTAATGCTCGATACCGACGTGACCGCAAAGGCTGTGCCGGTAGACACCGATGCCTGGAAGAACTGGTTTCCGCATCTGTCGCCATTGATTGACCGGCTCGGCGTCGAGGGGCGCTATGACCGCTTTGAGCTGATCCGTCTCCACCGCTGGTCGGCGGGCCAGGTCGCGGTGATCGGCGACGCGGCCCACGCGCTGCCGCCGAATATCGGGCAGGGCGGCGGCTGCGCCATGATGAACGCGCTCGCGCTCGCGGTGCATCTCGACGGCGCGTCCGACATTCCCGGCGCGCTGGAAAAATGGGAGCGCGCCGAGCGTCCGATCACCGATCACACCCAGCGGGTGTCGGTGGCGCTCGGCTGGCCGGCAACGTGGCCGCCGAAGCTGCGCGCGCTTGCGCTTTCGCTCGCCGGAAAATCCAAATGGGTGGTGAAGCAGCGCACCAGGACGGCGCTGCACCGACCGACGGGGACGTAACGGGGACTGCGCGCCATGCTCGGGTGGGGCCCATCCACTCCACACCGTCATGCCCGGGCTTGACCCGGGCATCCATCCTTTTTGCGAAGCGAATGGATTGCCGGGTCAAGCCCGGCAATGACGTGGATCGCAGTCGCAACTCTCAAAACGGCTGGGTCAGCCCGTCCATCGGCGCGTCGCAGTTCACCAGATCGACCCGCTTCCAAGCGATGCGGACGGCACCGCCGAGTTGCACCAGACGGTGGAACGCGGTGCCGGCGAACAGGCGCTGCACCTCGCGGCGATATTCGATCATCAGGAACTTCGATCGAACCGTAACCGAGCGGCCCTCGCTGTCCTCAATCGACACGTTGCCAACCATTCGACTGGTGCGGGAGCGCGGTTCCTGCGAATACATTCGCGGACTGGCGAGCCGGCGCACCCGCGTCTCCAAAAGCCGCCGGTCGTCGTACATCAGCGACACGGTGTCGTGCGGGTTGCCCTGGTTCGGCTCGCTCGGCACCCAGTACCAGGCGTCATCGGTGAAGAGTGCCAGCCAGTCGTCGAACTTGGCCTCGTCGAGCAGGCGTGCCTCATGCAGCAGGAACTGCTCACAGCGGGCGAGGTCGAGCGTATCAACGGATTTCGAAGGCAGCCGGCTGCGCGGCGCCGCAACGCGGCGGCGGGTGGTGGCGATCCGGGTCTTGGGCTTCTGGCGCTTCGCCATGGTCAGCTTGCGGCGCGGGCCTCGTGGCGGCCCGGCGTCTGGTTCATATAGCTGAGCCAGGCGTCGAGCATGTTTCGGATGTAGACTTCGCTGGTGGAGTTGACGCCGCGCCGTCCGCCGTGCGCGTCCGGCAGATCGGACTGATAGCCGCGGCCGACCTGGAGCCATTCGGTGCCCTCGCTTGAGAGCCCCAACTCGATGCGATTGTAGATTTCCAGATCGTCGGTCAGCACCAGCGAGCCTGTGCCGTTGACGATGTTGGCGAACGCGATGGTGTTGCGGAACATCTGCTCCGGCGCACCCTTGAGGCGGAAGTTGTAGGTCTGCACCACGGTGCGGTTGACTGCGACCGGGTGCACCACGCGCAATTGCTGGAACTGGCTCATCAGCGAGACGTTCGGGTAGATGTTTGAATTCCAGCGCCGCACCTCGAGGATGCGCTTGGTCTCGGCCTTGCCCTTCTTCTTTTCCAGCGCGGCGATGTAGTCGCGGAACACTGGATCCTTCAGTGCCGCCACCAGCTTCGAATCGTCGTGGTAGTCGCCGAGATAGCTGTGGCCGTTCGGATAGGTCCAGATGCCGACCTGCGTTTCCCAGAACGAATAGGGCGCCCCGTTCTGCCGCATCTGGCGGATCGCGATCTCGCCCGTGCCGTCGGAATGTGCGTTGTCGGACTGCTGCTGCGACGCCTCGATCGACGAGCGGTGGGTGAACAGCGGGTGGGCGGCGTCGCACAGGTTCTCGAAGTAGATTTTCCAGTTGGCGTCGTAGGCGTGCTTGAACGTCCCGCCGGCCACTTCGATCTCGCCGTCCGGCGCGCGGTCGAGCAGATCGTCGAGCGATGTCGTCATGTGGCCGAGCGACTCTTCCAGGTCCGGCCCGTCCGTGGCGAGGCTCGCGAACACGAAGCCGCGGTAGCTCTTCACGCGCGACACCGCGCGCATCGAGGTTTTCGGGTTGCTCGGGTCGAAATCCGTCGGATAGCCGTGGTTGAGCGGAACCGCCTTGAGCTTGCCGTCGAGATGGTAGGTCCAGCCGTGGTAGCAGCAGGTGAACTCCGGCGCGTTGCCCCTCTCGGTTGCCACCACCATGGCGCCGCGGTGGGCGCACTGGTTGTGCACGACGTGCAGCGCGCCGCTCATGTCGCGGACCATCACCACAGGTTTGCGGCCGATCTGGGTGGCGAAATAATCACCGGGGTTTTTCACTTGGCTCTCGTGGCCGACGTAGATCCAGGCGCTGCCGAACAGGCGCTCCATCTCCAGCTCGAAGATGGCCGGATCGGTGTAAATCTGCCGGTGCACCCGGCCGGGCGCGAAGAACTTGGAGAAGTCTTCGGTCGTTTGAGCCATGGCACAAAAGTACCAGCAGCGGAGGATGACGGCTACCCCAACTCCTCCGCCCGCCGCAGCGTCGCCAGCATGGAAACGCGCAGCAGGTAATCGTAGGTCCGTGCCGGATCGGCCTTGATTGCCTGGAGCGACCGCCGGAACGGCTCCGGCGATTCCAGGTTTTTCTTGTTCTGGATGGTCTGGGTCTGGATCGTCTCCAGCGTCACCAGCCGGCGCTGCGTGTCGTAGCGGTCGAGTTCGGCTTCGCCCGCACGATCGTGCCACACGTCGGAAAGCCGGGCGGTCAGGTTGACGGCATCGTGAATGCCGCCATTCATGCCCATGCCGCCGAGCGGATTGTTGATGTGGGCTGCGTCGCCGGCCAGGAATGCGCGGCCGAGGCGGAACGTCTTCGCCACGCGCTGATGCACTTTGTAAAGCGTGGTGTGCGAGATTTCATAGTTCGTGATGCCCGGCACCACGGTCGCCATCAGGGTCTGCGCGAATTCGTGGGTCACGATCTGTTCGTCGGTGACATCTTCCTTGATGAGGAACATCACGCGCCACAGGCCCGGGATCTGCAGCAGGAAGTGCCAGCGTTCGGCGTCGGCTACGTAGTTGACCGCGGTGAGACCGGGAATGACCGAATGGAAATCGAACGGCGTGCTCACCACCAGCAAACGATCCGGCCAGGTGAAGCCGTCGAACTCGATACCGAGTGCGCGCCGCGTGCTGCTGCTCGCGCCGTCCGCGCCGATCAGCCAGCGGCCGCTATGGGTTTGAGCCGCGCCGTTGTGCTCGATCGTCACCGTCACGGAGGACTTGTCCTGCGCGACGGCCTGCAGGCGGCTGTTGAACGCAATCTCGAAGCCGGGCTGGCCGCGCAACCGGTCGAGCAAGATGCGTGTCAGCTTGGACTGCTCGGCCTGCACCCGGTAGGGATGCGCGGTCGCATCGGCGATCGCGCTGAAATCGAATTGCGCGATCAGCCCGTCCTTTTTGGTGCGATATTGGAACGCCGGGGCGACCAGCCCCTGCGCGATCAGAGGCTGCGTCGCGCCGAGCGTTTCGAGCATGTCGAGCGTCGGTGGGTGGAACGTGGAGGCGCGGGACTCGGTGCTGAGCTCACCGCCCGCCTCGAATACGGTGACCGGCACGCCGGCGCGCACCAGTTGCGCCGCGGCGACGAGCCCCACGGGGCCCGCACCGGCAATGAAGACGCGATCCTGAACGCTCACGCGGGATGCGGCCGCTATTCGATTTTGGCGATACCGGCCTTGGCGATGATGTCGCGATACTTCACGATCTCATCGGCGTGAAATTTCTTCGCAGCCTCGAGACCGCGTCCGATCGGAACCGCGCCCGCCTTCTCGAATCCCGATTTGACGGCGGGATCGTTGAGGGCGGCGTTCAGCTCCTTGTTGAGCCGTTCCATGATCGGGGCCGGAACGCCGGCCGGTGCCGCCAGTGCGAACCAGCCATCCACCTTGTACTGCGGCAGGCCGGCTTCGGCCGTAGTGGGAGCGTCCGGCACGGCGGCGAGCCTCACGTCGCCAGCGACCGCGAGGGCCGTCGCGCCGTTGGCGTTGATCGGTCCGGCGACGTTCGGGTACCACTGGAAGCCGAGCTGCACGGTGCCTGCGATGAGGTCCGGCCCGTACTGGCCGATGTTGCGGTAGGGCACATGGGTCATCTTCACGCCGGTCACCTGAGCGAAGTATTCGCCTGCCAGGTGCTGCGACGAACCGATGCCGACCGAGCCATAGTTCAGCGCCCCCGGCTCCTTCTTGGCGCGCTCGATCAACTCCTTGACCGTGGTGATGCCGAGCTTGTTGGAGGCCGTCACCACGATGGTGAAGCTGGCAAACGGCGAGATGATCGTGAGTTCCTTCAGCGGGTCGTAGCCCAGGCTTTTGTACAGTTCGAGGTTGGCCGCGATCGGACCGGAACCCGCACCGACCAGTGTGTAGCCGTCGGGTGCGGCCTTGGCAGCGAGTTGGGTGCCGGAGTTGCCGCCCGCTCCGGGTTTGTTCTCGACCACGATTGGCTGGCCGAGCGACTGCGACATCTTGTTGAACATGATGCGGCTGACCACATCGCTGGCGCTGCCGCCTGCGAACGGGATGATCACCGTAATGGGGCGAGTCGGGTAGCTTTGCGCGCCGGCCGTCGTTGCGCTCAATGCGGCGGCGGCCGCGACGGACGCGCCCAGAATGAACCGCTTGCCAATTCTCATCGTCCTAAGTCCTTCGTTGATTATTCATGTGCCCCGGAACTTGGGCGGACGTTTAGCATGAAACGCCTCCACGCCCTCGCGGAAGTCGTCGGATTGCCGCAGCCGGCTGTAGCAATGGCCTTCCAGCTCGATCGCGGTCGAAAGCATAGCATCCTCGGTGTCGTTGAGGAGCTTCTTGGCGGTGCGCTGGGCAAGGGGGGAGAACGCGCGCAGTTCGTCGACCAGCGCGTCGGTCGCGGCCTCCAGCTTGGCGTCGGCCAAGCAGTCGGTGGCGATGCCCCATTCGTGGGCCACTTTTCCGGCGATGCGGCGGGACCGCATCACGATGTCCTTGGTGCGGGTGATGCCGACGATCTTCTGCAGGCGGGCCGAGCCGCCGGACCCCGGAATCTGGCCAAGCCGCTGCTCGGGCAGGGCATACTGCGTGGTGTCGGTGGCAAGGCGGAAATCACAGGCCAACGATATCTCGAAGCCGACGCCGAAGCAGTAGCCCCGGTTCGCGGCGATCACCGGCTTGGAGCAGCGCGCTGGCGCCGCGATGTTCCAGGCGAGCTTGGACACCGTCTCGGGTGACGCCTCAAGGAACCCCGCGATGTTGCCTCCCGAGGAGAAGTGCTCGCCGGCCGAACGCAGCACGATGATGCGGACCGTTCCGTTTTCGTCGAGTGCCTCGAACACCAGCCGGAGCTGATCGCGCTGCGGCATCGAGATGACGTTGAGTGGCGGCCGGTCGAGAATGACGTCGGCGCGCTCGCGCGCGGCGTCGATCTCGACGCGAAAGCCGTCGAGCTTGGCGAGGCGGGGGTCGGCGAAGGTCATGGGGTTGGTCTGTCCTGATTGTTAGGCGCGCTTTTCTCCGCCTCGTACTCACCCGCCACCAGCATCCGGCGCAAGAGCTTTCCAACCGGCGATTTCGGGATCGTTTCGACAAACACATAGCGGCGGGGCCGCTTGAAGCTGGCCAGCCCCGACGTACGGCAATAGTGGTCCAGTTCGTCCTCGCTGACGGCGGCGCGGCGCTTGACGAAAGCCGTGACGATTTTGCCCCAGCGCTCGTCGGGCAACCCCACCACCGCAACCTCCGACACCCCGGGGTTGAGGGACAGGCAGCTTTCGATCTCGACCGGCGAAACGTTCTCGCCGCCGGTGATGATCATGTCATCGACCCGCCCGGTGACGAACAGGTCGCCGCCGGCGTCGAAGAAACCGGTGTCGCCGGTGAAGTACCAGCCATCGCGCAGCGCTTTGGCGTCGGCGTCGGGGCGGCGCCAATAGCCCTCGAAGGATTCGTCGCCCTTCAGCAGTGCGATGATCTCGCCTTCCTCGCCGGGCTTGGCGTTCTCAGCGGGCGAGGCTGCGCCAAGCTTCACGACCCGCACCATCTGGTTGATGCCGGCACGGCCCGCTGAGCCCGGCTTCTTCGGCGCGTCCTGATCGATGGTGAAGGTGTAGATTTCCGACGAGCCGTAGTGATTGACGAACAATTCCGGCTTGAACGCCGCGGTGAGCGTCTTCAGCAGGCCGTCGGTCATCGACGCGCCGGCGAAGCCGAGTTTGCGCACCGACGACACGTCGCTGCCCTTGAACTGCGCGTGATGAACCAGGTCGTGGTAGAGCGTCGGCACCAGATAGAGGTTGGTGATCCGCTCCGCGGCGATCAGGTCGAGCGCATGGGCGGCATCGAACCGCGGCAGGCAGACGAACGTGCCGCCGACCAGCGACATGGCGATCAGCGAGCGCACGCCCATGGTGTGATAGAGCGGCATCACGCCAAGCGTGCGTTCGCCGTTGCGGTAGAGATTCTGCGCCACATGGGCGAGGCCCGCGGCGCGCTCGGCGCTCTGGCGGCGCGGCACGCCCTTCGGCCTCGCGCTCGTACCCGAGGTGTAGAGCATCACCGACCACGCCTCAGCTTCAGAACGTGGCGCGATATCGGCAGCGGCGTTGGCTACCAGGGATTCGAACGGCAGATCGTCCGGCACGCCGACCGCGATGCGGGGGTGGTGCTGCGCCTCCTTGGACGACGCCACGGCGCGCGCTGACACCGCCTCGTAGGCCACGGCCTTGGCCTCGGCGTCGGCCATCACGTAGTCCAGCTCTTCGGTGGTGGCGCGCCAATTGATCGGCGTCACCACGATGCCGGCGAACTGGCAGGCCCAGTGAACCGTCGCCGCCTCCCAGCGATTCTGCAGCAGCGTGACCAGATGATCCCCGGCCTCCAACTCCAGTTCGTCGAAGCCCACCACCAGCGCGCAGATGCGCTCATGCCACTGCCGGTAGGTGAGGCGTAGCTCGCCATCGACAATGGCGAGCGCATCCGGGCTGCGCGCCACGCTGGCGAGGAAGCTGGTGCCGAGATCAAGCATCGCGCGCAACACCCCGCAGCTTCTGCGCGGCGTCGAGCGCCGCCGCCACGATCGGCACATAGCCGGTGCAGCGGCACAGGTGACCGCCGAGGAATTCGCGGACATCCTGCTCGGTCGGCGATGGCGTGTCGCGCAGATAGATGTCGAGCGACATCAAGATGCCTGCGGTGCAGAAGCCGCATTGCAGCGCGTGATGACGGCGGAATGCATCCTGGAGCACCGACAGCCGGCCCGGTTCTGGCGCCAGCCCTTCAACGGTGCGGATTGTGGCGCCGTCGGCCTGCACCGCGAGTGTGAGGCAGGCGCGGGCCGGTGCCCCGTCGATATCGATGGTGCAGGCGCCGCATACGCCGTGCTCGCAGCCGACGTGGGTGCCGGTTGAGCCCAGCACATGACGCAGGAAATCGGTGAGCAGCATGCGCGGCTCGGCCTCGCCCTCGACGGCGCGGCCGTTCAAGGTGACGCGGACGGTGTGACGGCGGCCGGCGCTCAGACGCGGCATGCGCGCGCCTCCTCAATGGTGAGGCGGCCGATCTGGCGCACCAGGTCGCGGCGCTGGCCCGCGGTGGCGTTGAGATCTTCGCGTGCTTCAAGCTCCATCGCGAAGTCCTGCAAGGCGTCGTCGAGCGCCGAGCCATCCAGGGTGCCGAAATCCTGCGCCAGCGGACGGTCGGCGACGCCCCCGATCGCAAGCCGTGTTCCGTTCGCATCTGAAATCGCCGCGCAGGCAACGATGGCGAAATCGCCGTGGCGGCGCGCGAACTCGCGGAATGCGTGGCCTTCGCCGTGATGCGCGCATGGAAAGCGCACCGCCTCAACCAGCTCGTGGTCCTCGCGTGCGGTAGACATCAGGCCGGTGAAGAAGTCCGCCGCCGCGATGCGGCGCTTCGCTTTCCCGGATGACAATTCGATCTCGCCTCGCAGCGCCACCAGGATCAGCGGGATCTCGGCACTCGGATCGGCCAGCGCCGCCGAGCCGCAAACGGTGCCGCGCGTGCGAGTCTGCGCGTGGCCGATCCAGGGCAGCGCGTGCGCGAGCAGCGGCTGCCGCTTGGCAAGCTCGGGCCAGCCGAGCAGGGCGGCCTGGCGCACCGCCGCGCCGACCCGGATCGCGTTATCTTGCACCGAGATTCTGCTCAATTCCTCGACGTGCATGATATCGACCAGCAGCCGTGGCCGCGCCATCCGCATCGACAGCAGCGGCACCAGCGTCTGCCCGCCTGCGATCACGCTGGCGTCGGGGCCTTCGGCTGCGAGGGCCTCATGGGCTTCGGCCAGCGATCCGGCGCGGAGATAGTCGAATTTGGCGGGCTTCACGGCTTGCGCTCCGCGATCAGCGGTGCGAGCCGCTTCGGCGTCAGCGGCAGGTTGATGCTGGCGATGCCCAGCGCGTCCGCCACCGCGTTGGCAATGCAGACCGGCGTGCTCATGCAATTGCCTTCGCCGACACCCTTGGCGCCGAGCGGCGTGAACGGAGACGGCGTTTCCACATGCAGGATCAGCGGTTCCGGCACTTCGGTGGCGGTCGGCACCAGATAATCCGCGAAGGTGCCGGACAGGAACGCGCCGTCATCCGAGTAGGCGAATTCCTCGTACACCGCGGCGCCGAGCGCGTGCGCGAAGCCGCCGTTGATCTGGCCCGCCACCATGCCGGGATGCAGCACCGTGCCGCAGTCGTGCATGGTGACGTACTTGTCGATTCGCAGCGCGCCGGTGATGCGATCGATCTCGACGCCGCAGAAGTCGAAAATGAAGCCGTGGCAGAGCGACGAGTTCGTTTCGTCGAGCTCGCCCGGCGCTTCGAGCTGCGGCGGCGACCAGAACACGGTCTCGCGCAGCGCCTGCGCGCCGTCCGGCATCGTGCCGGGCGCCCAGTGGCTCGCCGCGGCGAGCCGTCCGAACGGAATGGCGTTGTCCGGATTGCCGCGCGCGCCGACCTTGCCGCCCACGAATTCGATCTCATCTGCCGGCACGTTGAGTTGCGCCGCCGCGTTGCGCGCGAGCTTGCCCTTCATCTGCATGGCAGCCAGATGCACCGCGCCGCACACTGCCGCGGCGAACCGGCTCGAATAATTTCCGGATGCGATCGACCAGGCGTCACGCGAGGTGTCCATTTCGCCGACCACCCGGACATCCTTCGGCGCGAGCCCCAGCACGTCCGCTGTGACTTGCGCGGCGACAGTGCGGTGACCCTGACCCTGCGGCACCGAGGCGATGTGCACCGTCACCGAACCGGAAGGATCGACCGCGACGGTGGCGGTCGCCTGCGCGCCGTTCTTGGGCCCGGCCTTGCGGCGCTCCTGCGGCGTGAGCACGGCGGTGACGTAGCCCATGTTGGAGACACTCGGCTCCACCACGGCGGTCAGCCCGATGCCGTAGAGTTTGCCCGCGGCGCGGGCGGAGTCACGGCGCTTGCAAAGCTCGGCGAGCCCGCCTTCATCGACAGCCTTTGCGACGGCGGCCGGATAGTCGCCGGAATCCAGCAGCCCGCCACTCGCGGTGCGATAGGGGAAGGCGCCCGAGGGAACCAAGTTGCAGCGGATCACATCGAGCGGATCGAGATAAAGCTCCACGGCGACCCGCTGCATCAGCCGCTCCAGCGCGTAGTAGAGCTGCGGTCCGCCGAACCCGCGGTTCAGTCCGCTCGGCGTCTTGTTGGTCAGCACCACGCGGTTGCGCACCGCGACGTTGCGGATCGCGTAGGCGCCGGTGAGGTTGCCTTGCATGCGGTACAGCGTCGCCGGCTCCGGCGCGCGGATGTGCGCGCCGACATCCTCCACCTGATCGTAACGCAGGGCGGTGACGCGGCCGTCGGCCTCGACGGCCGCTTCAAGCCTGGTGGCGCGGCCGGTGGCCGACACCGAAGCGGCCAGATGCTCCAGCCGGTCCTCGATCCATTTCACGGGTCTCGCGGCGACACGCGCGCACAGCGCGATCAGCACGATGTACGGGAACACGCCCTGCTTGACGCCGAAGCTGCCGCCGGAATCCGGCGGCGTGCGCAACCGGAAGCGGTTGCCCGGCACCTTCAGCGAACGCGCCATCACCGCGTGCATGGTGAACGGGCCCATGAAGTTGGCGAGCACGTCGTAGGAGTCCTCGCCGGGCTCATACTCAGCCACCACGCCATAGGTCTCGATCGGCGTACAGGAGTTGCGCGGATATTTGATCTCGACGCTGACGCGGTGTGCGGCCTTGGCGAAGGCCGCCTCCGGATCGCCGTAGCGGAACGTGCGGTCGCTGGCGACGTTGGATTTCAACGCGTCGTGCAGCAGCACGTTGGAGGAGAGCGATTGCATCGGATCGACCAAGGCCTGCAGCGGCTCGTAATCGACATCGATCAGTTCCAGCGCATCCTCGGCCACGTAGCGGTCCACCGCCACCACAACGGCCACCGGCTCACCGGCATAGCGCACCCGGTCTACCGCGATCGGCCAGCATTGCACCGGCGCGCGCACGCCGACGGTGAGCGGGGCCGACAGCTTCACCACATCCGCTCCGGTCAGAACCGCGGCAACGCCGGGCAGCTTCAGCGCGTCGGTCGTGTCGATCCTCCGGATCGTGGCATGGGGGTGCGGCGAGCGCAGGATGGCGGCATGTAGCGTGTCCGGCCGTACCCCAAGATCGTCGATGTAGCGGCCGCGGCCGGTGAGCAGCGCCGCATCCTCGAACCGCTCGATCGATTGGCCGCACCAATTGGCGGTTTGGACAGCGGGTTTGACGGTCATGTCGTCGGTGTTCCTCAGGTGGTAACAATGCTACATCTGCCTGCGATGACCAAGCACGAGATGCCCAACGAAACCGGTGACAAATCGCGCGGCAGCAACGCGCCGCAGCCGGTTCGCAGCCTGCGCGAGTGGCTCGACCATCTGGCGGCGCGCGACCGCCTCGCGGTGATCAAGCCGAATGCCAATCTGCGGTTCGAACTGGCGGCTTATGCCAAGCGGCTCGATGGCGTTCGCGCCACCGTGTTCCCGCAGCCGGGCGGTCATCCGATGCCGGTGGTTTCGGGTCTCGTCTCGGATCGCGCGTGGATCGCCGAAGCCATGGCGGTGGAGCCGGGCGAGGTGCTGGCAAGATTCCAGGATGCCGCGCTCCATCCCATTGCGTGCGAGGAGACGAAGTCGGCTCCCGTGCAGGAGGTGGTCCATCGCCAGGTCGATCTGGTGAAGCAACTTCCGCTGCCGACCCACAACGAGCACGACGGCGGGCCCTACATCAGCGCAGGCCTGATGATCGTGCGCAACCCGAAGACCGGCAAGCAGAACGTTTCGATCCACCGCTGCCAGCTTGCGGGGCCGAACCGGCTCGGCGTGCTGCTGCTGCCGCGCCACACGCATGCGTTCTTCGAGATGGCGGAGGAGAGCGGAAAGCCGCTGGACGCAGCGATCGTGGTCGGTGTCGATCCGCTCACGCTGCTGGCGTCGCAGGCGATTGCCCCGATCGATTTTGACGAGCTGGAAATCGCGGGCGCGCTGCAGGGCCGTGCGCTGCCGGTGGTGAAGTGCCTGACCAACGAGGTCCGTGTCCCCGCCGAGGCTGAGATCGTGATCGAGGGCCGCTTCCTGCCGGGCGTGCGCGAGATGGAAGGGCCTTTCGGCGAGTTTCCGCAATACTACAGCGACCCCGCCAAGCGGCATGTCATGGAGGTGACCGCGGTTACGCACCGCAAGGACGCGATCTTCCACACGATCGTCGGCGGCGGCCTGGAGCATCAGTTGCTCGGCGCCATCCCGAAGGAAGCGACGCTGATCAACAGCCTGCGGCGCAATTTCTCGAACGTGATCGACGTGCATCTCTCGCCGGGCGGCGTGATGCGCTTTCATCTGTTTGTGAAGATCAAGAAGCGCCAGGAGGGCGAGGCGAAGAACGTGATGATGGGCGCGTTCGCGGCCTCGTTCGACCTCAAGCAGGTGATCGTGGTTGATGACGACGTGGACATCCACAATCCGAGCGAAGTGGAGTGGGCGGTGGCGACGCGTTTCCAGGCCGACCGCGATCTGCTGATCGTGCCGGACAGCCAGAATTCCAAGCTCGACCCGACCACCCGTGACGGCGTTGGCGCCAAGATGGGCATCGACGCGACCAAGCCGCTGGCGTCTCCCGAGATGACGTTCAAGCGCATCCGCGTGCCGGGCGAGGAGACGATCGACGTGGCCGACACGCTCAAGCGGTCGGGCACCAACTGGCGCGACGCGCTGAAGTCCTGACGCAGCGGACAAGAGCGGCTAGACGCCAAACAGGGGACACATGGTGAAACCAGAAGACATCGATCTGCCCGACGTGGTCGCCGAAGTGAAGGCCGCGTTCGATCGCTACGAAAAGGCGCTCAACACCAACGACGTGGCCGTGCTCGACGACACCTTCCGCATCGACCGGCGCACCATCCGCTATGGCATGGGCGAGATTCTATACGGCCACGAGGAGATTGCGGCGTTCCGCGCCGCGCGTTCGCCGTCCGGTCTGCTGCGGACGATCTCCAAGACCGTCATCACCACCTACGGCCGCGACTTCGCCGTGGCGTCCACGCTGTTTCACCGCGACAGCATGCCGGGCAAGGTCGGCCGCCAGATGCAGACCTGGGCGCGGTTTCCCGACGGCTGGCACGTCGTGGCGGCGCATGTGAGCGCGATCGACGAGAACTCGGTCTGGAAGCCAAGCTAGCCTCTCAGTCTGGCGCACCCGGCGACGCCGGGCGCTCTTCCGCCATTCCTTTCGATCCCTCAACGGGTTGGGGCAATCGCAGGCGTTGCCGCCTAAAAATGGGGCAGCGGCGCGCTGGGACCGCGATCCCAAGCCCCTTCCCAAAGCCCTGTGTTTGGCGCGAGGCTTGCACGACCGGAACTGGAGGACATCCGCCTGCGTTGCAGCGGGCGGACAGGGGGAGCTTACAGTTGCGCACGGCCTTCGACGAAATGACCGGTTCGGAGGGGCAGATCCGCCCGGCCTACGAGGCACTGGCCTCATGGCTCGGCGAGGTGCGCCCGGACGTGCTCGACCACCGCCGCCGTGAGGCGGAGCTTCTGTTCCGCCGCATCGGCATCACCTTCGCGGTCTACGGCGAGGCGGAGGCCCAGGAGCGGCTGATCCCGTTCGACGTCATCCCGCGCATCCTGTCGGCGTCCGAATGGGACCTGCTGCGCCGCGGGCTTGAGCAGCGCGTCAGGGTGCTCAACCTCTATCTCAAGGACGTCTACGGCAAACGCGAGATCCTGCGCGCCGGCATCGTGCCGGAGGATCTGGTGTTCCAGAACCCGGTGTTCCGTCCCGAGATGAACGGCCAGAGAGTGCCGCACGACATCTACCTGCATGTCGCAGGCATCGACATCGTGCGCGATGACGCCGACACATTCTACGTGCTCGAAGACAACGCCCGCACGCCCTCCGGCGTCTCCTACATGCTGGAGAACCGCGAGATCATGATGCGGTTGTTTCCCGATCTGTTCGCGCGCCACCGCATCGCGCCGGTCGAGAATTATCCCGACGAACTGCTCGCCACGCTGAAGTCGGTCGCGCCGGAGTCCGCGCCGCGCGATCCGACCGTCGTGCTGCAGACGCCTGGCGTCTACAACTCGGCGTACTACGAACACTCGTTCCTGGCCGACAAGCTCGGCATCGAACTGGTCGAGGGCGGCGATCTGTTCGTGAAGAACAGCATCGTCTACATGCGCACCACGCAGGGGCCGCAGCGTGTCGATGTGATCTACCGCCGCATCGACGACGACTTCATCGATCCGCTGATGTTCCGTCCCGACTCCGCCTTGGGGGCTGCCGGCCTGATGTCGGCCTATGCTGCCGGCAACGTCACGCTCGCCAACGCGGTCGGCACCGGCATCGCCGACGACAAGGCGGTGTACAGCTACATGCCCGACATCGTGCGGTTTTACCTCGGCGAAGAGCCGATCCTGAAGAACGTACCGACCTGGCGCTGCCGCGAGGAAGACCATCTGGCGTATGTGCTCGACCATCTCGAAGAGCTGGTGGTGAAGGAGGTTCACGGCTCCGGCGGCTACGGCATGCTGATCGGACCCGCTGCGGACAAGGCCACGATCGCGGCGTTCCGCGCCAAGCTGAAGCTCGATCCCAAGGGCTTCATCGCCCAGCCGACGCTCGCGCTGTCGACCTGTCCGACCTTCGTCGAAAGCGGCATCGCGCCGCGCCACGTCGATCTTCGCCCGTTCGTGCTGACCGGCCGCGACAAGATACGCATCGTGCCGGGCGGGCTGACGCGGGTGGCGCTGAAGGAAGGCTCGCTGGTGGTGAACTCCAGTCAGGGCGGCGGCATTAAAGACACATGGGTCTTGGACAAGTGATTTGGGTGCTGGACCAGTAAATGCTCTCGCGAACCGCCGATAATCTCTACTGGCTGGCGCGCTACGTCGAGCGCGCGGAATACCTCGCGCGCATCCTGGAGGCGACGCAGCGGCTGACCGCGCTGCCGCTGGCCTATGTCGGCGAGACCAACGAATGGGAGACCGCGGTCGCGACCGCCGGATGCTCCAACGCATTCTTCGCGGCGCACGAGGAGGCCAACGAACACACCGTCGTCGATTTCCTCGCATTCTCGCCATCCAACCCGTCGTCGATCCGAAGCTGCTTCGAGGCCGCCCGCCTCAACGCGCGAGCGGTCCGCACCGCGCTGACCGTGGAGATGTGGGAGGCCATCAACGGCACCTGGCTCGAATTGAAGCGGTTCGGCAACAAGCCGGACTCGCGCGAGGAGGTGATGCGTTTCCTGCAGTGGGTCCAGGTGTCCTCGCTGCGCTACGACGGCTCGGCCTACCGCACCATGTTGCGTAACGACGCCTACTGGTTCTCGCGGCTCGGCGTCTACATGGAGCGCGCCGACAACACCGCGCGCATCCTCGACGTGAAGTATCACCTGCTGCTGCCGGCCGACGAGCACGTCGGCGGTCCGCTCGATTATTTCCAGTGGTCCGGAATCCTGCGTTCGGTGTCCGCGCTCACCGCCTACCACTGGGTTTATCGCGAAAGCCTGAAGCCGTGGCTGGTCGCCGACCTGCTGATCCTGAACGAGCAACTGCCGCGCTCGCTGGCGAGCTGTTACGAGAACCTGGAGCAGAACCTCGACCGCATCGCCAACGCCTATGGCCGGCAGGGGCCGGCGCAGCGCCAGGCGCGGGCGATCCGCACCAAGCTCAACAACAGCCGGATGGACGATATCTTCCAATCCGGGCTGCACGAGTTCCTGGGCGGCTTCATCGCCGACAACAACAATCTCGGCTTCGCCATCGGCAAGCAGTATCTGTCCTAGATCGCCGGACTTGCCCCGAATCGCAACGCGGGTACCCTTGGGGCTTGGTTCAAGATGTCCGGCATGGGCCGGGACTGGTTTTCGGCTTCATGCGCATCCGGATTTCGCACACCACCATCTACCGGTACGACCGTCCGGCCGCGGGCGTCATCCAGACGCTGCGGCTGACGCCGCGCAATCACGACGGCCAGTACGTGGTGGGCTGGCGCATCGACCTGTCCGAGAACTGCCGGCTGGCGCGCCATGAAGACGCGTTCGGCAACATCACGCATGTGTTCACCGCGGACGGGCCGTTTTCGGAACTGCACCTGACGGTGGACGGCGAGGTGGAAACCCAGGACACCGGCGGCGTGGTGGCCGGCACGGTGGAGCGCTTTCCCGCGAGCCTTTATCTGCGCGAGACCGATCTGACCCACAGCGATCCGGCAATCGCCGAACTGGCCCGCGCGGCGCAGCGGCAGGCCGGCGGCGACCCGCTGCAGACCATGCACGCCCTGGTGCGCTCGCTGCACGCCGTCATGTCGTTCGACACCAGCCCGACCGGAACGACGACCACCGCGGCGCAGGCGTTCGCGCTGAAGCGCGGCGTTTGCCAGGACCTCAGCCACATCTTCATTGCCGGCGCCCGCAGCCTCGGTATCCCGGCGCGCTACGTCGGCGGGCATTTCCACCGCAGCGACGGCGTCACCGACCAGGAGGCCGGCCACGCCTGGGCCGAGGCCTACGTCCCCGACCTCGGCTGGGTCGCGTTCGATCCGACCAACGGCATCAGCGCGACCGAGGCGCATGTGCGTGTCGCGGTTGGGCTCGATTACCTGGGCGCAGCGCCGGTGCGCGGCAGCCGCCAGGGCGGCGGTGTCGAGTCCATGGAAGTCGCGGTCACGGTGGCGCAAAGCGCCCGGCAGACCCAGAACTAGCTATTCGATCACTTGGTCGGCTCGGGTGAGCAGCGTCGGCGGCAAGGTGAGGCCGAGTGCGGCCGCGGTCTTGAGATTGATGACCAGCCGGAACTTGGTCGGCAACTGGACCGGCAAATCGGCAGGCTTGCGGCCCTTGATGATTTTGTCCACGAAGACCGCGATCTCGCGATAGGTCGCCGATTGGTCCGCCGAATACGACATCAGTCCTCCCGCTGCGGGAAAACTCAAGTCAGCCGAAAAGGTGGGCAAACGAATTTTGAGTCCCATCGTGGCGGTGCGCTGCCGCGGCAGGCTGGGCTGGATGATGACGGCTTGAACGCGCGCATTTGCCATTTCCGTGTAGGCACTCTCGATCTGTTCCGCAGCAGTCACCATGATCGGCACGATCTCGATGCCAAGCTGCCGGCCCGCAGCCTGTATGCTTTCGAGGAATGGCTTGTGAAACGGATCCGGCGTGTTTGCCAGCGCAGCCACGCGGCGCGCGGAGGGCAATATCTCCTGGATGAGTTCGAGGTTTTTTCCGCCAAGCTCTGCGGTCGCGCCGGACATGCCGGTGACGTTGCCACCAGGCCGGGCAAGACTGGCCACGAGGCCGGTTCCGACCGGATCGCCGCTCGATATGATGATGGGAATGTCAGCGGTCGCCTGCTTGGCCGCCGTTGCCGCAGGGGTCTGCCAGGCGACAATCATGTCCACCTTGAGCGCGACCAACTCGGCGGCTAGCGCAGAGAGCCGGGCTTGATCGCCTCCCGCGTTGCGAAGCTCGATCGTGACGTTATGCCCGTCGACGTACCCAAGATCGCGCAAGCTTTCGCCGAATTCCTTCAGGAAGGGTGCCGGATCGGGGCTGCCCTGCACCAATATGCCGATGCGCGGCACTTTCGGCTGTGCGATGGCGATCCCGGGAATGGCCGTGGCCGCGCCGACCAGCGCGAGGAATTCCCGCCTCAGCATGCCGTCCCCACACCAAGTGTTGATGCAATATAGCATAGTGCCGGTGTATCGTGGCTGCATTTCAGCACGACCGTAGAAGTCGTTTGGCATGACTGCGACCTGGGACATGGAATCGATCCGCGCACGACTGCGGCTGGGCAGCGGCCTCGTCATGCTTGCGTTCGTGACGATGCACCTGCTTTCCCACGTTACGCTGCTGATTTCGCCGGAATGGGCCGACGCCACGATCACGACCCTGATGGAGCCGTGGCGCACCCTGCCGGGCACCGTGCTGCTCGCCGCAGCGTTCCTCGTGCACTATCTCAACGCGCTGTGGTCGATCTACACGCGCCGCAGTCTGCGGATGCCGCACTGGGAGTTGTGGCAGCTCGTGCTCGGGCTTGCGATCCCGCTGCTGCTGACGCTGCATGTGGTCGGCACCCGCGTCGCCGAACTGACGGTCGATACCCACCCGTTCTACAGCTCGACGCTGCTGGCGCTGTGGTACGCCGCACCTTGGGCCGGCGTCATGCAGTCCGTGGCGCTGATCGTGGTCTGGGTCCATGCCTGCATCGGCGTGCATTTCTGGCTCCGCACCAGATACTGGTATCGCGATTGGGTGGTTCCGCTGCGCGTGTTCGCGGTGCTGCTGCCGACACTGGCGCTTGCGGGCTTCGTCGCCGCCGGCAATCACACGCTGCGCGAGGTTGCGGACAACCCGGACTACATCAAGGACGTCAGCGCGACCGCGAACATCACGGCGCCGGGGGTGGCCTTCGTGCGGCAGACCGTGCGGATTGCGATCGCCACCCACATCGCACTGGTCGGGCTTGCGTTCGGCGCGCGTGCGGCTCGTGGCTGGCTCTATCGCCGCCGCGAACCGCCGATCTTGTCCCATGCGAACGGACGACGGCTCGCGATCCTTGCGGGCTCGACCGTGCTGGAGACGTTGCGCGACAACGGCGTGCCGCATGCCTCGGTGTGCGGCGGACGCGCGCGCTGCACCACCTGCCGTGTCCTGGTGACGCATGGCATCGAGTCGCTGCCGCCGCCGCAGGCGCAGGAACTCGAAGCGCTGACCCGCATCAAGGCCAACGACACCACGCGGCTCGCCTGCCAGATACGGCCGACCGAGGACATTGCCGTCATGCCGCTGTTCGCGGCCGATGCCGGCGCGCTCGACGGCAGCGTGCGCGGCGGCCTCGAAGGCAGCGAGCGGCCGATCACCGTGGTGTTCGTCGATCTGCGCGGTTCGACCACCATCGGCGAGGCACGGCTGCCCTACGATGTGCTCTACCTGCTCAACCAGTTCTTCCACGAGATGACGAAGGCGCTCGTAGCGACCAACGGCCACTATTCGCAGTTCACCGGCGACGGCCTGATGGCGCTCTACGGCCTGCACGAGTCCGATCCGAGGAAAGGTGCGAGGGACGCGTTGCGCGGCGCGCGCGAGATGCTGGCGGGGCTCGAGCGGCTCAATCTACAACTGCAAGCTGAGAACTCGCCGCCGCTGAAGATCGGCATCGGCATTCATCACAGCGAAGCCATCGTCGGCGCGATGGGGCCGCCGAAGTCGCAGATCATCACCGCAATCGGCGACACGGTGAACACCTGCGCCCGGCTGGAGAGCCTCACCAAGGAATTCAACGTTCCGGTGGTGGTGTCTCGCCAGGCCGCCGAGGCGGCCGGCGTCGATGTTGGAACCTGCACGCTGAACGAAGTTCCGGTGAAGGGCAGGGTGGCCAAGGTCGAGTTCTATGCGCTGGCCTCGGTGCCGGAACTCGCCGAGCGCACATAGAAATTCAGATGCCGCCTTGATTTGCGCGGATTGTGGCGCGTTAACCTTGTCTGGCGTGAAGGTTCCATAAAGCGTCATTTTTTACTGCCGGGCCACGCAACGCTGCTATTTTGGAGCCGCTGAAGAGCCGGTAACGGCCTGATCGGATTGAAGATGTGGCCATTCCGCCACCAATCCTTTCGCAGCCTGATATACTTCACGCCTGGGGGCGGCATTCGCGTGCGTGACATGGGTCGGGGTCAAGTCGAAACGCTGTCTGACGTGGTTGCTGCGCGCCGTTGCCATGACGGCCGCGGTAGGACCATCCGTGCGATTGCAGCGCTTGCGCTGTGCGCCGCGGCGCTCGGCGGCTGCGCCTCGACCAACAGCGATCCGGTCAATCAGCCGCTCCAGGCGATGGCGCAGGGCGCCGGCAGCCGCGAGCAGGAAAGCCATTTCGACGACACGGTGATCGCGCTGTCCTTCTCGGGCGGCGGCATGCGCGCGGCCGCGTTCTCGCACGGCGTGCTGACCGCGCTGGCCGACACCTCGATCCGCAGCAGGGGCGGCCAGGTTTCCCTGATCGACCAGGTCGATATCGTGTCCGGCGTGTCCGGCGGCTCGGTGACCGCGGCCTATTTCGGACTGAAGAAGCGCGCGGCGCTCGCCGACTTCCGCGAGAAGTTCTTGCTCCGCAACGCCGAGGAGGCGCTGAGCACCGATGCCAGCATCACCAACCTGGCGCGCGGCTTCTCCGGCGGCATCAACGACTCCACCAAGTTCCCGTCCTGGCTCGATGCCAACCTGTTTAACGGCGCCACCTTCGCCGACATGAGCGCGCACCGGCCGCGCGTCTCGATCAACGCCTCCGACATCTACAACCGTACACCGTTCCTGTTCGGCCGCGGCGCGTTCGGCGCGCTGTGCAGCGATCTGACGTCCTATCCGGTGTCGCTCGCGGTCGCGGCGTCGGCCGCCGTACCGGTGTTCTTCTCGCCGGTCGTGATCCAGAATTTCTACGACAAGTGCCCGCAGCCGCTGCCGGAATGGGTCGAGCGCGTGCGCCGCGATCCGGACGCGCCGCCGATGTTGCGGCAATACGCCGATGCGGTCGTCCGCTATCGCAAGGGCGACATCAAATACGTCAAGCTGCTGGACGGCGGCCTGGTCGATAACTACGGGCTCGCCGCCTTTACGGTCTCGCGCCTGCTGTCGAACACGCCGCACGGTCCGCTGTCCGCGCGCGAAGGCGTCAAGCTGCGCCGCGTCATGTTCCTGGTGGTCGATGCGGGACGCCAGCCGTCCGGCGACTGGTCGAAGACCATCGCAGGCCCGTCGGGCGTCGAGCTGATCATGGCGACGGCGGACACCGCCACCGGTTCGAGCGCCGCGCAGAGCTACACGGCGTTCAACGAGATGATGAACGACTGGCAGAGCAAGCTGGTGAGCTGGCGCTGCCGGCTGTCGGCCAACGAGCGTGCCAGGCTCGGCGCGGGTCCGGGCTGGAACTGCCGCGATGTGAAATTCTACGTCAGCCGCGTCGGCTTCGAGCAGTTGGGTAACGAGCGCGCCGCAGCGCTCGACGGCGTCGAGACGCGCTTCAAGCTGCCGGCAGCGCAAGTCGATATGGTGGTCGAAGCCGGCCGCGACGCGCTCAACGCCAATCCGAAATTCCGCGCATTCGTGCGTAGCCTCGACGGCAGCGCGATGCCGCGCGGGCCGCGGCGTCCGCTGCGGGGCGTGCCGGTGGCCGAGGACTCCGCGGACGATCTGCCGAAGGAAGCCACGGCCTACGCGCCGCGGTAAGCTTTTCCTTCGCAGACAATCTGTCTCCGTCATGCCCGGCCTTGTGCCGGGCATGCACGCCTTCCTTTGTCGCCAAGACGTGGATGGCCGGGACAAGCCCGGCCATGACGACCGATCGGTCGGACGCAAGCGGCAGACCGCGGAGCCAAACGGCGTGGCTCACATAATCGCGAATTCGGAATTCTTGCGGTCGGTGACCAGCATCGTCCCCGGATAGTGGGTGATGCAGAACTCGGGCTTCACCGTCGCCACCACCGACTGCGGCGTGACACCGCAGGCCCAGAACACCGGGATCTCGTCGTCCTTCACCGTCACCGCCGCGCCGTAGTCGGGCTTCGACAGGTCCTTGATGCCGATCTGCTCCGGCATGCCGATGTGCACCGGCGCGCCGTGAACCGCCGGAAAGCGCGTGGTGATCTGGATGGCGCGGATCGCGTCGGCCGGCTTCATCGGCCGCATCGAGACGACGAGGGGGCCGTGGAACGGTCCCGCGGCGGTGGTCGGGATGTTGGTGCGATACATCGACACCGCGCAGTTCTCGGTGACGTGACGCAACTCGATGCCGCCCTCGGTCAGCGCATCCTCAAAGGAAAACGAGCAGCCGAGCGCAAAGATCACCAGGTCGTCGCGCCAGTGCTCGGTGATGTCGGTCGGCTCGCCGGCGAGCTCGCCGTTGCGGAAAATCCGGTAGCGCACGATGTCGGTCCGGATGTCGAGGTCGGAGGCCAGGGACGGCAGCCGCCAGTCGCCCGGCGCGCCCACCGCCAGCAGCGGACAGGGCTTCGGATTGAGCTGGCAGAACCGCATGAAGTCGGAGGCGAGCGCGCCCGGCAGGATGGCCAGGTTGCCCTGCACGAAGCCTGGTGCGATGCCCGAGGTCGGGCCGGTCCAGGCGCCGCTGCGGATGGCCAGGCGGGCCTCCAGCCCGGTCTGCGGAACGGCGGGCGGCTGGCTTTGAGCCTGGGCGCTGGCCATTGGGCCTCCTTCGTTTCCGCGTCATCGCGACGCGTGTTTTGCCCATCCTATCATCGCTTCGGCGGCCGAAAACCGGTTGAATTGCGCGGCCGGATCGCGTTTGCTTGGAACCATAAAATCAGCGGCGCCCGAGCGTCGGGCAGGGGAGGATCGATGAAGCGCTTTCACGGGACATTTGTATTTGCGTTGGCGGCCGGACTGACGTTCGGATCGGTGGCCGTGGCGGCGGCCCAGCAGACCGCGGCGCCTGCGGCGCCTCCAGTCAAGCTCGGCATCGTCTCGTTCCTCAGCGGCCCGGCCGCGAGTCCGTTCGGCGTTCCCGGCCGCAATGGCGCTGAGATCGTGATCGAGGCGCTCAACTCTGGCAAGGCGCCAGCACCTTATGACAAGGTGGGCCTCGCCGGCTCCAAGATCGAAATCAAGTGGGTCGATGAGGCCGGCTCGACCGCGCAGGTCGTGACCGAATTCCGCAACCTGGTGCAGCGCGACCAGGTCGATGCCGTGGTCGGCTACATCTCATCGGGAAGCTGCCTCGCGGTGACCCCGGTCGCCGAAGAGTTGAAGGCGCTGACCGTCTATTTCGATTGCGGCACGCCGCGCATCTTCGAGGAGAAGCCGCGCAAGTATGTGTTCCGTCCCTCGTCGCACGCGACCAAGGACTCGACCGGCGCGGCGCGCTACCTGCTCGCCAAGAAAAAGGACATCACACTGTTCTCCGGCATCAACCAGAACTACGCCTGGGGCCAGGACTCCTGGAAGGATTTCGTCGGCGCCATGGGCGTGCTCGCGCCCAAGGCCAAGGTCGACAAAGAGCTGATGCCAAAATTGTTCCAGGGCGAGTACGGCGCGGAGATTTCCACGCTGCTGACTTCGAAGTCGCAAGCATTGCATTCCAGCTTCTGGGACGGCGACTTGGAGAGCTTCATCATCCAGAGCGGCGCGCGCGGCTTGCAGAAGCGCATGCCGTTCATCGGCACCACCGCGGAGTCGTCGATCGGGCGGCTGCGCGACAAGATGCCGGACGGCACCATCATCGGCGCGCGCGGCCCGCACGGCCCACTTGCGCCGGACAACGCGTTGAACAAGTGGTTCAGGTCGATCTACATGGACCGCTACGGCACGGCGCCGACCTATCCATCCTACCAGATGGCGCTGTCGATCCTCGGCCTGAAGGTGGCCTGGGAGAAGGCGGCTGCGAAGAAGGGCGGCGCCAAGCCGACCACGGACGAAGTCGTCGCCGCGTTCGAGGGCATTGAGTACGACAGCCCGAGCGGCAACGTGAAGATGGCGCTCGGCGGCGGCCACCAGGGCATCCAGGCGACTGCCTACGGCACCTATCGCTTCAACAAGCAGAAGAACGAGCCCGAGGTGATCGACGTGATCCGCTTCAATGCGGAGTGCGTCAATCCGCCGTCCGACAAGACCTCGGAGGAGTGGATCAAGGCCGGCATGCCCGGCGCGAAGTGCTGAGCGTCTTCTCTTGACGCCCTGCGGCGGGGGCCAGCCCGGTCCCCGCCGTTTCATTGCGTAACCTCGCAGGATCCCCCGTGCTCACCGCATTCGCCATCTTCTCGGATGGTCTGGTTTACGCGGCCTACCTGTTCCTGGTGGCGGTGGGCCTCACGCTGATCTTCGGCGTGATGAAAATCCTTAACGTCACGCACGGCTCGTTCTATGCGTTCGGCGCCTATGGGGCTGCGACCGCGGCCGGCGTCTGGTACGACCGCGGGCTGAACGACGCCGGCGGCCTGTTATTCATGGTCGCTTTCGCCATGCTGATCGGGCTTGTGATCGGCATCGTGCTGGAGCGCGGCATCCTGCGCTTCGTCTATGGCCGCGACGAGGTCGTGGTGGTGCTCGTCACCTACGCGGTCTTCCTCATTCTGGAAGATGTCCTCGTTCTGGTGTGGGGCGCGCGGTCGTTCACCGCCTACCAGCCGATGATCGCCGCGGGCTCCATCGACATCGGCGACCTGACGCTGTCGAACTACGACATCGGTCTCGTGGTGCTGGCCGGTGCGCTTGCCGCGTTCTGCTACTGGGCGCTCAAGTACACCCGCTACGGCCGCCTGCTCACCGTGGTGATTTTCGACCGCGAGACCGCCGCCGCCTTCGGCATCAACGTGCGCGTGCTCTACACCGTCACGTTCATCATCGGCGCAATGCTGGGCGCGCTCGGCGGCGCGATGATGGCGCCGAAGATTTCGGTTACGCTTGGCATCGGCGTCGAGGTGATCGTGCTGGCGTTCGCGGTGGTGGCGATCGGCGGCATGGGCTCGATCGAAGGCGCGCTGATCGGCGCGCTGATCGTGGGCATTGCCCGTGCCGCTTCCGTGCACCTCGTGCCGCAGCTTGAGCTGTTCGTGATCTATGCGGTGATGGCGCTGGTGCTGGGATTCAGGCCCTACGGCCTGTTCAGCCAGGTCCAGCCGCGGAAGATATGACCATGCGGATGGGCTCGACCGTTCTCGGAGCGCTGGCGTTCGCAGCTTTGGCGGCGATTGCGCCGCTACTGCCGCCGTGGCTGATTTCGCTTGCCACCATCGCATTCGCCAACGCGCTGGTGGTGCTGGGCCTCATCATCCTGTGGCGCACCGGACTGGTGCCGTTCGGGCAGGCGCTGTTCTACGCGATCGGCGCCTATGCCGTGGCGCTGATCGGCCGATACACGCCGATCCGCGACGTGTTCTTCGTGGTGTTCGTTGGCGCTGTCGCCGCCGGCATCGTGGCCTACCTGATCGGCTTCCTGCTGGCGCGCTACCGCGAGATATTCTTCGCGATGCTCAGCCTCGCCATGTCGATGATCCTGTACGGCATCCTGGTGAAAACCGAAACGCTGGGCTCGACCGACGGATTCCACGTCGAGGCCGGCTCCTTCCTCGGCTGGCGGCCGCAGGGCGGCACGCGCAACCTTGCGATCTTCTGGCTGGTGCTGGCGTACTGCGCCATCGCCGCCTGGCTGGTGGCCTATTACTTCCGCTCGGTGGCGGGCTCGCTCACCCACCCGATCCGCGACAACGAAATCCGCGTCGAGTTCCTGGGCGTGTCGGTGGATCGGCTGATCCATCTCAAGCTGGTGGTGTCCGGCGTGCTCGCCGGCATCGGCGGGGCGCTGGCGGCGCTGGCCGTGCAGCATGTCGATCCGGCGATGTCGTACTGGACCACGTCGGGCGGCTTCGTGTTCGTCACCATCCTGGCGGGGGCGGGGTCGGTTGCTGCGGCATTCGTCGGCTCTCTCCTGTTCGAGCTGGTGCGCTCGATCGCGGTCACGCTGGTGCCGGGCGAGTGGCAGATGATCCTCGGCACCGCGCTGCTGCTCACCATCCTGTTCCTTCCGGAGGGGCTGGGCTCGCTGGTCTCGCGGCTGCGGCAGCGCTGGCGGCGGGGCACCGCGCCATGAATGCGAACACGTCCCCCATCCTCGCGGTGCGCGACCTGGAAAAGACATTCGGCTCGGTGGTGGCGGCGCGCGACATCTCGGTCAGCGTGCCGGCGCAGCAGACCGTCGGCATCATCGGCGCCAACGGCGCGGGCAAGACGACCTTCGTCAACATGATCACCGGCCATCTGGCGCCGAGCAAAGGCTCGATCCTGTTCGAGGGCCGCGACATCACCGGACTGCCATCGCGCGCCATCACGAGGCTCGGCATCTCGCGTTCGTTCCAGGTCGCGCAGGTGTTCCCGACCATGACGGTGATCGAAAACATGCGGATCGCCTCGGCCATCGCCCGCGGCCGCGACAGCATGTTGGGCCTGATGTCCACGCCGCTCGACACGCCTGAGACGGCGCGTGAGGCGGACGCAGCCCTCGAATTGTTCCAGATCGCGCGGTATCGCGACGCGCGGGCGGCGACGCTGCCGCAGGGCGTGCGCAAGCTGCTCGACATCGCGATGGCGGTGGCCGGCGCGCCGCGCCTGTTGCTGCTCGACGAGCCGACCAGCGGCATCTCGATCGAGGAGAAGTTCGGGCTGATGGAGGTGGTGATGTCGGCGCTGAAGACGCGCCGCATCACCGTGCTGTTCGTCGAGCACGACATGGACATCGTCGGCCGCTTCGCCGACCGCGTGCTGGCGTTCTACGACGGCACGGTGATCGCCGACGAGACGCCCGAGGCGGTGCTGGCCAATCCGCAGGTGCAGACCTTGATCAGCGGCACGCGCGCGCACGGCGCCGGGGCGGCCCATGCTTAGGGTGTCCGACCTTAATGTGTCGATCGGGCCGATTCCGATCATCCGTAACGCCTCGCTCGATCTCGAGGAGGGCGAGATGTGCGGCCTGATCGGGCGGAACGGCGCGGGCAAGACCACGCTGATGCGCGCTCTGATGGGCGTGCTGCCGGCCACCGGCACGGCCGCGCTGAACGACATCGAGTTGCTGGCGTTGCCCGCGCATACGCGCGTCGCCCACGGCATCGGCTACATGCCGGAGGACCGCCGCCTGGTGCCGCAGTTCACCGTGGAGGAGAACATCCGCTTGCCGTCCTGGACCACGGAGATGGGCGGCGTCGAGGAGCGGCTCTCGTGGATATTCTCCATCATGCCGGAGGTGGAGGTGTTCCGCGCCCGCCGCGCGCTGGAACTGTCCGGCGGCCAGCAGAAGATGGTGGCGCTGGCGCGCGCGCTGATGGCCGGGCGGCGCATCCTGCTGCTCGATGAGCCGTTCGAGGGCCTGGCGCCGGCGCTGGCGCGCCGTCTCGGCGAGGTGATGTCGAGCCTGAAGGGGCAGGGCGTGTCGATCCTGATCGCGGAATCCAACGACGGCCACGTCGCGGATTTGCTGTCGCGCGCGTTCCGCATCGAACGCGGCAGCGTGGTGAAGGCGTAAGGGTTGCCACAAGTTCCATCGTCCGCGAAAGCGGACGATCCAGTAGCGCGGGCGGTCAAGTGGCACTCCGCCGGTGATTACTGGATGCCCGCTTTCGCGGGCATGACAGCCTTTGTGTAGCAGGCGTAGGATTGCCTCCCACGCACTCCAGGAGTCCCCACCCTCGTGTCCCAGCAATCCCTCAAGGTTTTCACCTCCGTCGCGCTCAAGGGCGTGCTGGAGCGCATCGCGCCGGAGTTCGCCAAGGCGACCGGCTTCGTCTTCGCGCCGACCTACGCGCCGGCCGGCGTCATCATTCGCCGCATGCGCGAGGGTACATCGGCCGACGTGCTGGTGGTGACGCCGGACACCTGGCCGGTGCTGGTGAAGGAGGGTTTCGGCGCGGCGGGCACGGAGCGCGACGTGGCGCGTTCGGTGATCGGCGTGGCCGTGCGCTCCGGCGCGCCACATCCGAAGATCGGGACCGCGGAGGAATTCAAGCAGGCGCTGATCGCCGCGAAGTCCATCGCCTACACCGATCCCTCGACCGGTGCTGCGAGCGGTGTGCACTTCATGTCGCTGGCCGAGCGGTTCGGCATCGCCGACGCGGTGAAGGCCAAGGGCGTGCTCGGCGACGGCGGGCCGGTGGCGGAGTTCGTGGCTCAGGGCCGGGCCGAGATCGCGATCCAGCAGCTCTGCGAGCACCGCCTGGTGCCCGGCGTGGACGTGGTCGGGACGCTGCCGGCCGAGTTGAACAAGACCACGACGTTCACCGCGGGCGTTTCCGTGCGGGCCGCGTCACCGAAAGAGGCTGCGGCGCTGATCGCGCTGCTTGGCGCGGCGCATGTTCAGGGCTTCATGCCGGAGCATGGGTTGACGGGGGTGTAGGGGCCCCCGGCGCTACCGCGCCTTGGAACCTTACGCGGCCAGACTACCAGGTGGCCGGCCGGTTCGCGCCGGTTTCCGCGGTTTTCGTGAGCGCGTCCATCCGCTGCTGCAGAGCCTGCATCCGCGTTTGCATCGAGGCCAGAAGCTCCCTGGCTTCGCCAGGCTTGCCGTCGCGGAGCAGTTGCTCAACCCGGTCGGCCTGTTCCCAGAATCCAGCCGCCGAAGCCGCCGCGCGCGCCTCACCGGCCCAGTCGCGGTCGCCCAGCATCAGTTCGGCATGGGCCGTTGAGGCGAGCAACAGGGACGTGGAAACCAGCAACGCACTGAAGAGCTTGGAGCGGAACAAAGCGACCTCCTGGCTGAGACTGTCGGCCTAGTTGGCTGTAGTTAACGGCTCAATAATGACGGGGTGTTGCACTGCAATAAATGAGCCGACAGGGTTCTCATGCCAGATTATTGCGCTGCAACCAAGCATTTTCAGCCCACGTCCTAAAAGATAATATCTTTACTATATTACGCGCCGACGCTAGATTTCCCCGCCATGACCACCCAGCGCTCCGCCATCGCCAGCACGCTTCCGGGCCGCATCTTCATTCCCGGCCGCACCGGCTCGCTGTCCTCGCAGATCGTGAGCGATGTGCGCGACGCGCTGTTCGGGAAGAAGCTCACGCCCGGCGACTTCCTCGGCACCGAAAACGATCTGGCCGGGCGCTACGGCGTCTCCCGCATCGTCGCGCGCGACGCGCTGCGCACGCTGGAGGCGCTCGGCATCGTCGAGATCAAGATGGGCAAGGGTGGCGGCGCGCGGATCGCGCGCGGCAACCCGCGGCTGTTTGCCGAGGCGCTCGCGGTGCAGCTCGACATCACCGGCGTCACCGCGGCCGAAATCATGGACGCGCAGCGCGCGATCGAATGTCTGGCGGCCGAGCTCGCAGCCGAGCACGCAACCGAGGCGGACATCGCGCGGCTGCGCTCGCTGATCGATGATGCCGATGCCAGCTTGAACGATCCCGAGCGGTTCACGCAGCTTGGCGCCGAATTCCATCTCGCGGTGGCGGAGGCCTCGCACAACCGCGTGCTGGTGGTGCAACTGATTTCGCTGCAGCATGTGTCGTGGCCGCGCCGCAATCCGACGCTGAACGCCCAAGTGGCGCGCCGCGTCAACGAGGTGCATCGCGAGCTGCTGGCGCTGATCGAGATCCGCGATCCGGTGGGTGCGCGAAACATGATGGACGATCATGTGAAGATGATCCGCGCGCGCAGGGTGGCGGAGTCCGGCAAGCCGAAATTGCGGGGGCCGGAATGCTGCTAGGGCGCGCCGCAACACATGCTGTCATCTCCGGGCTTGACCCGGCGATCCATCCCTTTCGCGAAAAGATGGATCACCGGGTCACGCGCCTGCGGCGCGGCCCGGTGATGACGGCGGAGTGAAATTCGAATTCTGCAAAACCAAAACGGAGGAAACCACATGGCCAAGGAAAAATTCATCATCGAGCCGCACTTCCGCCTGCACGAGTGGGTGGCCGAGGAAAAGGGCTACTTCAAGCAGGAGGGGCTCGACTACGTTTTTCGCGAGACCGTACAGTCCTCCGACGGCGCGGCGCACCAGCTCGGCGATAAGGTCGGCGCGATGCAGAACTTCGAGCGCGGCAAGAAGTCCGACGTCAGCTGCGCCTGCCACTGGACGGTGAACGTCGCCGCCAGCAAGGGCCACGGCAAGCTGTACGGCGATGTTTATCAGGTCTCGACCTGCGGCATCTTCGTGCCTCCGGACTCCAAGGTGAAGACGGCTGAGGATCTGGCAGGCGTGCCGATTTCAGTCGGCTACCAGTCCGGCAGCCACTACGCCACGATCCAGGCGCTTGAGCAGTTCATGCCGCAGGACAAGATCAATCTGTCGTTCAAGGACGGGTTGGTGTTCGGCCGCATGGAGAAGCTGATCAACGGCGAGGTGCCGGCCTGCACGCTGTTTTCCGGGCCGTACTATCTCGTCGAGCAACTCGGTTTCCGCAAGGTGGTGGACTGCACCTTCATGATGGCGACCATGCTGACCGGCGACCCCGACATGGAGGACGTCAAGAAGTTCTTCCGCGCGTTGAAAAGGGCGCAGGCCGACATCGATCTGCGGCCGGAACTCTACACCAAGCACTACAAGCAGGAGTTCCCCAAGCGGTTCCACGACACGATGGACACGCGCCGCTGGGGGCCGGGCGAACGCATCGTGTTCGAGCCGTACTCGCGCGAGATTTTCGACGACAGCCGCGCCTGGATCAAGGAGCACGGCATTTTCGACGGCGGCGACCTCGGCGCCAACGCTTACGACAACGCCGTGGTTCGTATGGCGTCGTAACAGTGGGGTGTCACGTTACGTGTCCCGGACGCGATGCAGCGCGAAGCGGTGCATCGCTGATCCGGAACCCCGGTTCGCTTCGTCGCACAGAAAAGAAATCGGGGTCCCGGGTCTCCCCCGGCTCAAGGCCGGGGTCGCCCGGGACACGAACCGAGAGAGCGCGCTTCAATCCAGCTTGATGTTCAGCCGCTTGATCACCGGCGCCATCCGGGTTTCGAGCTGGCGCATCGCGGCCGAAACCTCGTCGGCGCTCATCGGCGTCGCGTCGAAGCCGATCTCGGCGAAGCGCTGCTTCAGCGACGGCTCCGAGATCACCTTGTGCAGCACCGCTCCCAGTTGCGCGATCACCGGCTTCGGCGTGGCCGGCGGCGCATACAGCATGAAATGGGTCGCAGCCGAATCCATGCCGGGGAAGCCCTGCTCGGTGGTGGTGGCGACGTCCGGCATCAGGGCCGTGCGCTTCTCCGCCACGACCGCCATCGCCTTCAGCTTGCCGTCCGCTACCAGCGCCTTGACGGTGCCGGCCAGGAACGCGCCGAAGTCGAGCCGCGCCGCGATGAGGTCGGTCATCGCGGTGCCGCCACCGCGATAGGCGACGTGGGTGAGCTTCGCGCCGCTGTGCTGCGCGATTTCCTCCATGGAAAGGTGCTGCTGCAGGCCGTAGCCCGCGGTGGAATAGTTCAGCCCCTCGGGTTTGCTCTTGGCCCATTCGATCAGGCTCTTCATGTCGGTCGCGGGCACCGAGGGGGCGGCCACCACCAGCACCGGCGTCACGCCGATGCCGCCAACCGGCGCGAGGTCCTTGACCGGGTCGTAGGCGAGCTTGGTGAAGCTGTGCGGGAAGGTCGCGATCACCGTCGCGTTGACCAGCAGCGTGCAGCCATCGGGCGGCGCGTTGACCACGGACACGGTGCCGATGTTGCCCGCCGCGCCGCCGCGGTTCTCGACCACGATCGGCTTCTTCAGCGCGGCATCGAGCCTCTCCGCCACAATGCGGGTGGCGACGTCGGTCGCGCCGCCGGCCGGGTAGGGCACGATCAGCCGCACCTGCTGGCATGGCAGTTCCTGCGCCGCCGCGCCTCCCGTTGCGAGCGCCAGAGCCAGCGCTGTGATTGCGATCCTCATTTGTTTCTCCCCCTGAAATTCTTTGAATGTTGGCCGGTGTGGTTCGGCCAACTCAATCCCTCAAATGCGGCATCACCTCGGACGCGAACAGCTCCATGTTCCGTTTGGTCAGATCGTCCGGCAGCACGCCGAACTGCAGCATCGTCACCAGATTGTTCGCCCCGGTCCGGTCGCGCAGCGCCGACAGCTCGTCGCGCACGGTCTTGGGCGAGCCGACCACCACAGTGCCGCTTTCCATCAACTCCTCCAGCGAATGGCGTTTCTTGGCGCCGAGCTGCTTTCGCATCCGCATGGTGTTCTTCATCGACGGCAGCGACGTGTAGCCGGGCGGCAGCAGCATCTGGAACGGCACGGCGAGGAAGTCGTTGAACAGCGACTCCATCCCGGCGCGGGCCTCTTCCTTGGCGCGTTCGTCGGTGTCGGCAACATAGACCGGCGACGCCCAGCCCAACTGGCCCGGCGAGCATTCGTAGCCGTATTCCCTGGCCTGTTCGCGATAGAGGTTGAGATAGCGCGCCACCAGGTCGCGGCCGCTGAATGTCACCAGGAACGGATACTTGCGCTCCGGCGCCGCCGCCCACTTGATCGTCTCCGATGAGCCCATCGACGGAATCCAGATCGGCGGATGCGGCGTCTGATAGGGCCTGGGCCACAGGTTGACGTAGCGGTTGTTGAAATGCTCGCCCTCGAATGCGAACGGGCCGGGCCTGGTCCACGCCTGTACGATCAGGTCATGCGCCTCCTGGAAGCGCTCATGCGACCAGTACGGGTTGATGCCGGTGGCGTGGTACTCGTTGCCGATGCCGCGCACGAAGCCGGTGATGATGCGGCCCTTCGACAGGTTGTCCAGCATCGCGAACTCTTCGGCGATGTTGACGGGATTGTTCACCAGCGGCAGTGCGCGGCCGACGATGGCGATCTTGGCCTTGCTGGTGCGCGCGATCAGGTTCGCCGCGATCAGGTTCGGCGCCGGCATCAGTCCGTAGGCGGTCTGGTGATGCTCGTTGACGGCGATCACGTCGAACCCGAGCTTCTCCGCATAGACGAGCTGGTCGATGTAGGACTGGTACTCGTCGGCGCCCTTCTTCGGATCGTACAGCTCGTTCGGCAGCACGACCCAGGCGGCGCGATGCTTGTGCCGCTCGGTCATGTCGAGCGGGCGATATGGCATCAGGTGGAAGAAAGTGAATTGCATCAGCGTGTCTCCGCGTACTGGCGGATAATTTCCCGGGCGGTGAAGTCCGGCTTCTCCACCGCGGGGACGTGGCCGCACTCCGGCACGATCTCGACGCGGCTGCCGGGAATGCGCTCGCCCCAGCGTTTGGCGTATGCGACCGGGAACAGCTTGTCGTTCTGTCCCCACACGATCAGCGTTCGCACGCTGATGCGGTGCAGCCATCGCTCCAGCGACGGATTGAACCAGCGCGGCTCCCAGCCGAACTTGGTGGCGGCGTAGCGGCTGGTCAGCGCCATGTCGGCTTCGTCGTCCGTCATCGGCGTGGCCAGGATCCGGTCGGCGATCGACTGGTCGTGATAGAGGTTGCGGACGCCTTCGTCCGGGTCCCAGATGAAATTGTCGCCGGGCAGCACGCCCTTGATGCGGATGCCGGCGGGTGCCAGCAGCGAGAGGCTGGCGAGCCTGGAGCAGTTGCGCACCGCAAGCTCCGCCGCGGCCCAGCCGCCGAGCGACTGGCCCACCAGATGGATCGGGTAGGGGTTTAAGGTGTCGATGAAATCGAGGTAGTACATCGCGAGATCGCCGATGTTGCGCAGCCACGGCGGATTGTCCGAGGCGCCGAAGCCCGGGTGTTCCGGCACGAACACCTCGAATTTCTTGGCGAGCTGCTCGAACACCGGCAGCCAGACCGGCAGCCCGTTGGCGCCGTGCAGGAACAGCAACGGGGCACCTGAGCCGCCGCGGCGCATCCGCACCGTCACACCCCGGACCTTGTGGCTCGACAGCGCAGCCGTCATGCCTTGCCCTCCCTTTATTGGACGCGCAATGTAGCCCGCCGCCACGCGAATTGACCAGGGAAGGACCCCGATGACCGCCGCCGATACCGAGCGTTTCCGCCTGCGCCGCTTTGTCGAACGGCTGGTGCAGCTCGGCGAATGCGACATCCACGACAAGGCGATCGATCTCGTGGACGTTGCGCAGGTGCTGGAAGGCAACCCGCGCGCGGTGTGGTTCAAGTCGGTCGGGCCGGAGAAGGCCGAACTGATCGGCAACGTAATGGCATCGCGCAAGCGCCTGGCGCTCGCGCTGGACACCGACGAGGCCGGCCTGATGCCGGAGCTGGCCAAACGGCTCGCCGCACCAGTCAAGCCGGTGAAGGTCGAGGCGAAGGACGCGCCGGTCCAGCAGGTGGTGCTGAAGGGCAATGACGCGGACCTGTGCGCGCTGCCAGTCCACTTGCAGCATGGCGAGGATGGCGCGCCATACATTTCCGCGGGCCTCGATTTCGCACAATTCCCGGAGACCGGTTGGACCAACGTCGGCTGCCGCCGCATCATGCTGCGCGGCCCGCGTCAGGCCGGTATCGACATGATCGCGCCGAGCGACATGCGCGCGATTTTCCTCGACGCGGTGGCGCGCGGCGAGAAGACGCCGGTGGCCTATGCCGTCGGCTCGCACCCGTGCGATTTCATGGCCGCGGTGTCGGGCACGCCGCCGATGGATGAGCTCGATGTGCTGGGCGCCCTGCGGAAGGCGCCGGTGCCGGTGGTGAAGTGCGTCACCAACGACATCTACGTGCCGGCCGACGCCGAATACGTGCTGGAAGGCTATCTCGATCCCAAGGGCCACACCGAGCCGGAAGGCCCGTTCGGCGAATACGTCGGCTACTACGGCATCGTGAAGCGCAATCCGGTGTTCCACCTCACCGCGATCACGCACCGCAAGGACGCGCTGTTCCAGACCGTGACCATCGGCGGCAAGTCGCTGGCCCGCACCGATACCGCGCAGCTCACCACGGTGAAGACCGAGACGGCAGCCTGGGCCGGGCTCGTCACCGCGGTGCGCGAGCCGGTTGCGGTGTTCGCCACGCCCTCGTCGGGCGGCATGTACAACGTGCGGGTGTCGCTGCGCCAGCGCGTGCCGGGCGAAGCGCGCAACGCCATCGCCGCGGTGTTCGGCAGCATGGCCGAAGCCAAGCAGATTTTCGTGTTCGACGACGACATCGACGTGTTCAACGACGAACAGTGCGACTGGGCGCTGGCGACGCGCTTCCAGGGCAACCGCGACATGGTGGTGGCGGAGGGCTTCCGCGTGGTGCCGCTCGATCCGTCGCTCGGCGGCCAGCGGGTCGGCGCCAAGGTCGGGTTCGACTGCACCATTCCGTTCGGCAAGCGGCAGTCGCTGGAGTGGGGGATTCCGATGCCGCCGGTGATGCCGAAGGCCAACGGCGCCGCCAAGCGCTCGGTGACGGACGTGCTGGCCGAGAAGCCCGCGAGCTTCCTCGAATTGATGGCTGCGGCGGGAACCCGCGACGGCCGCGAAATCGTGCGCGAACTCGATAAGCTCTATTCGGCGGACAAGCTGTCGAGACACGACAGCGGCCGCTATATGCTCAAGGACAAATAGCCGGGACGGCTGAGTGGCCAGGGGAGGACGTCCGATGATCCGCAATTCGCGCCGTGCGGCGATGCTGATGACGATTGCCATGGCCGCCGCCGTGCTGGCGACGCCGGCGCTGAGCCAGGCCAACTACCCGAGCCAGACCGTTCGCTTTGTCATTCCAGCCGGCGCCGGCGGTTTGCCCGACACCGTGGCGCGCATCCTCGGCAGGCGGCTGTCGGAAAAGATCGGCCAGAACGTGGTGGTGGAGAACCGCGCCGGCGGCAACGGCGCCGTGTCGGTCGGCGTGCTGATGTCGTCGCCGCCTGACGGCCACACCTTCATCGTGCAGGACGGATCGATCTACGCCATCAACCCGCACATCTACGCCAAGATGGCCTACAGCATCGACGACCTGACGCCGACCGTGATGATCGCGGCAGCGCCGCTGTTCCTGGCCGCGCATTCCAAAGTGCCGGTCACGACCATGAAAGAATTCATCGACTACGTGAAAGCCAATCCGGGCAAGCTCAACTACGGCTCGTCCGGCGTCGGCAGCACGCATCACCTGTCGATGGAGGCGCTCAAGGCGTCGCTCGGCCTGCAACTGACGCATGTGCCGTTCAAGGGCACCAGCGAGTCGGTGCCGGCGCTGCTCGGCGGTCACGTCGATGTGGCGTTCTCCGCTTATCCCTCGCTCAGCGCCGCGATCGGCTCCAAAAACATCACGCTGCTCGCCACCAACGGCGCCGCGCGTTCGGCCCAGGCGCCGAATGCGCCGCCGATCTCGGATTTTATTCCGGGCTACGAGTTCGCGCCGAAGATCGGCGTCTATGCGCGCACCGGGACGCCACAAGCGATGCTGGAAAAGATCGCGGGCGAAGTGGCGGCGATCGTGAAGGAGCCGGAGATCATCAAGCAGTTCGCCACCGCGGGGATCGAGCCGTCGGGCGTTTCGCTCGGGGCGTATCAGGCGATGCTCAAGGCCGACAGCGATCGTGTCGGCAAGGCCGTGAAGGCCGCGGGGATGACGCCGCAGTAGCCATCCAGCATGTTCGGCACCAAAGCATTCTCAAGTCCGCCTTCGCTGGTGCGGATGGCGTGGCTGGTGGTGCTGCTGCTGTGGCCGGTCGCGCTGCTCAACTATCTCGACCGGCAGATGCTGGCGTCAATGAAGTTCTCCGTCATGGCGGACATCGCCGACATCCGCACCGACGCGAACTGGGGCCTGATGCTGGGCCAGTTCAAATGGGTCTATGCGTTCTTCAGTCCGATCGGCGGCTACGTGGCGGACCGCTTCAGCCGCCGCTTCACGATCTGCGCCTCGCTGTTTGTCTGGTCGGCGGTCACCTTGTGGACCGGGCACGTCAGCACCTTCAACGAACTGCTCTGGGCGCGCGCCCTGATGGGCGTGAGTGAGGCGTTCTACATTCCGGCGGCGCTCGCGCTGATCGCCAATTTCCATTCCGGCGAGACGCGCTCGCGCGCCGTCGGCACCCACCAGATGGCGATCTACTGCGGCGTCATCGCCGGCGGTTTCTCCGGCTATGTGGCGGATGCGCCGGCGCTGGGCTGGCGCTTTGCATTCGACGCCGCGGGCCTGGTGGGAATGCTCTATGCGATTCCGCTGCTGTTCCTGCTGCGTGACGCGCCACGCGATCCGGGCGCGGCTGTTGCGCCTGCCATCGCGCCGGCTGCCGCCGCGCGGGAATTGCTGTTCAACGTGTCCTTCATCCTGCTGGTGCTCTATTTCACGCTGCCGGCACTGGCGGGCTGGGTGGTGCGCGACTGGATGCCGGCGATCCTGCGCGAGCAGTTCCAGATCGGGCAGGGGCTCGCCGGCGTTTCGGCGACGCTGTACTGGACGCTGGCCGCGATCGTCGGAGCGTTCGCGGGCGGCTACGCCGCCGACCGCTGGATGCGGACCAACCAGCGCGGCCGCATCTTCGTGAGCGCGCTCGGCATGAGCCTGATCATCCCGGCGATGTTCGGCGTCGGCAACGCGGGCTCGCTGACGGCTGCCGTGATGTTCCTCATTCTGTTCGGTCTCGGCTGGGGCATCTTCGACTGCAACAACATGCCGATCCTGTGCCAGATCGTGCGTCCGGAATTGCGCGCGACCGGCTACGGCATCATGAATTTGGTCAGCATCAGTTGCGGCGGCCTGGCCGATTGGGGGTTTGGCGTCCTGCGCGACCATCAGGTGCCGCTGAACGTCACCTTCGGCGCGTTCTCGAGCCTCGCGCTGATCTCCGTGGTGCTGGTGCTGTTGATCCGGCCACGCACCTCGGCGTAGGCGAACAAGCCGCCGTTAGCGCTTTCGCGCCTTGGCCTGATCCGCCAGCGAGCGCCGCAGCCGGTCGCGCACCGCGTCGGCGGCCTCCGGCGTCCATTTTCGCAAGCCTTCGCCGGTTCGCATGCCGAGCTTGCCGTTCGCCACCAGATCCTTGAGGTATTGCGTCGGTTCGGTGTCACGGTTCAGGTCCGACAGCAGCACGTTCTGGATGTCGAGCGTCAGGTCGGTGCCGACCAGGTCGGACTGCTCCATCGGGCCGAGCACCGCCATGCGGGCGCCGAACCCGGTCTTCACCACCTCGTCGATGGTATCGGCATCGCAGACGCCAGCCGCGATCAGCGCGATCGCCTCGCGCTTGATGGCGTGCTGCAGCCGGTTGCCGACGAAGCCCGGGATGTCGCGTTTGATGTGAACCGGCGCGCGGCCGGCGTCGCGCAGCAGGTCCATCGTTTTCTGAACGGTCTCCATGCTGGTCTTTTCGTTTTGCGTGACCTCGACCAGCTGAACCAGATGCGGCGGGTTCCAGAAATGCGTGCCGATCACCCGGTCGCGATGCTTCAGCTTCTCGCCGATCCGGGTGGAGGGAATGGCCGAGGAATTGCTGGCGAGGATCGTCGCGGGGGACGTGAGGCTCTCCAGTTCGGCGAACAACTGCTGCTTCAGCGGCAGCTTCTCGGGCGCCGCCTCGAACACGAAGCTCACGTCCTGCATCGCCGGCGCGAGCGCATCGTGCGACGAAATACGCGACAGCAGGGCGCCGTCGCCTTCGAGCAGGTCGAGCGCGGCCTTGAGCCTGGTCTGCAGCGAATTGCGCCACTCGGCGGATGGATCGTAGATGCGGACCGTGTGTCCCGCCGCCGCCAGCAGATACGCGATCCCGTGGCCCATCAGGCCCGCGCCGATCACGCCGATGGTTTGTGGTTTCATGTTGAGCTCTCTCGTTCTCGTGTCCCGGGCGCAGCGCAGCACGTCTTCGTGGTGCGCTGCAGACCCGGGATCCCGGTTCGCTTTCCATCAAGAAACCGGGGTCCCGCATCTGCGGCGCATCGCTTCGCTGCGCTACGCGCCGCACCGCGTGCGGGACACGGCTTCATCATCACTGCCGCTTCGCCTTCTGTATCGCGCTCCAGATCCGGTGCGGCGTCGCCGGCATGTCGATGTGCTCCACGCCGTGATCCTTCAACGCGTCCATGATCGCGTTCATCACCACCGCGAGCGCGGGCGTGATGCCCGCTTCGCCGCCGCCCTTGACGCGCAGCGGATTGCTCTTGGTCGGGTCTTCGGCGAGCGCGATGTCGAACGACGGCACATGGTGGGCGCGGGGAATGCCGTAGTCCATGAAGCTGCCGGTCAGCACCTGGCCGCTGTCGTCATAGATCACGTCTTCCAGCAGCGCCTGGCCGATGCCCTGCACGATGCCGCCGTGAACCTGGCCATGCAGGATCATCGGGTTGATCGCCTGTCCGGCGTCGTCAATCGAGCCGTAGCGCGGGATGCTGATCGCGCCGGTGTCGGGGTCGATCTCGACCTCGCAGATCGCGCAGCCGGTGGGGTAGGCCGGGATGCGGCCGGTGAATGTCGCCTTGGCGTGCAGATGCTTGAGCGGGGCGAGGGCGGGATTGCCGGCCAGCGCCTGCGCCACGTCGTAGATCGTCAGCCGCCGGTTACTCTTGGGCGTGACAAACAGGCCATCGCTGAATTCGATCTCGGACTCTCCGACGTCCAGCAGTTTCGCGGCGGCCGCCTTGGCCTGGGCGATCACGCCGCCCGAGGCTTCCACCATCAGTGTGCCGGCGAGCCGCATCGAGCGGTCGGAGTGGGTGCCGCTGCCCGATGCCACCAGCGCGGTGTCGCCGCCGATGAACTTGATGTCCTGCGGATGCACGCCGAGCAGGTCCGCCATCACCTGAGCGAACGTGGTCTCGTGGCCCTGGCCGGTCGATTGCGTGCCGACCGCGAGCTCGACCTTGCCTGCCGCCTGCACGGTGACCTCGACGCGCTCGTGCGGGATGCCGACCGGCGTCTCGACGTAGTTGGAGATGCCGATGCCGCGCAGCTTGCCGCGCTTCTTCGATTCGCGCCGTCGCGCGGCGAAGCTCTTCCAATCGGCGGCCTCCACCATGCGCTTCATGTTGCCGGTGAAGTCGCCGCTGTCGTACAGCAGCCCGCTCGCGGTGCGGTACGGCAAATTCTTGATCAGGTTCTTCTGCCGGATGCTGACGCGCTCCATACCGAGCCGTGCTGCCGCCAGATCGATCAGCCGCTCCAGCACCAGCGTCGCCTCGGGGCGGCCGGCGCCGCGGAACGGCGCGGTCGGCACCGTGTTGGTCAGCATCGCGCGGCAGCGCATGTGCATCAGCGGAATGGCATAGGCCGTGGTGGCGACGCGGTACGCGTTGCTCAGCGGCACGTAGGTCACGGTCTGTCCGCCGGTGGTGCCGATATGATCGACGTGGAACGCGGTGATGCGGCCGTCCCTGGTGAGCGCCAGGCGCGCGGTGGTCACCAGGTCGCGGCCGGCGTAGTCGGTGAGAAAGGACTCGGAGCGGTCGTTGGTCCATTTCACCGGACGGCCGACGCGCTTCGCCGCCCACAGGATCGCGGTCTGCTCGGGATAAAGATTGTTGCGCAAGCCGAATCCGCCGCCGACGTCGGGGCAGACGAAGCGGATTTTCTCCTCCGGCACGCCGAGGCAGTCCGCCAGCACGCGGCGCGGCACATGGACGCCCTGGTTGCCAGAGATAATGGTGTAGTCGCCGCTCGATGCATCGTAGGTGGCGATGCCGGAGCGCGGCTCCATCTGGCAGTTTACGATGCGCTGGTTGCGGAACGTCTGCTCGACCACCAGATCGGCCGCGGCAAAGGCCGCCTTCACCGCTTCGGCGTCGCCGAAATCCTGGTCGAGCGCGACGTTGTCGGAGGACGCCGTCGGGAAAATCGCCTCGCGTCCGACGGCCGTGCTGGAGTCGGTCGCGGCGCTGAGCACCTCGTATTCGATCTCGACCGCCTCGGCGGCGTTGCGCGCGTCGAACAGCGTATCGGCCACCACCATCGCCACCGCTTCGCCGGGATAGCGGACCCGTTCATGCACCAGCGGATACTGCCGCTCGTCCAGCACCGGACGCTTGTCGGGCGCGAACGCCGGAATCTTGATGTCGATGGCGCCCGCCGGGTTGGGCCGCTGCAGCGCGCCCTTGTGGCCGTCGCCAATGTAGTCGTCGCAGGTCAGCACCGCCCCCACGCCCTTCATGGCGCGCGCGCGCGTGGTGTCGATCCGCTTGACCAGGGCGTGGGCGTGCGGCGAGCGCACGAACACGGCGATCGCCTGATGGGGCAGGGAGATGTCGTCGCTGTAGCGTCCGGCGCCGCGCACCAGCCGCAAATCCTCGAAGCGCGGCAGCGAGCGGCCGATGTACGGACCGCGGTCGGCTTCTCGTTCGCGGTTCATCGCGTGCTCTTGTCCCAAAGAATTGCCGCAGACTATCTAAGCCAGCCCGCGCTTGCCAATCGTCCGCAATCGGCGTTGGACGGGTGGCGGAACCCCCTATACTTGGTGCGCCGCACCGAGGCAGCCATGAACGTCGGCCGCTTCAGGTTGCGCGATTGGGACCCCGGCCCCTGCTCGCCCACAACCGCTGAGGCGGTCCCGAACGGTCAATGGGCAAAGGAGGAAGTATGAAATTGGCCCGCCTTGTGCTTTCTGTTCCAGAAATCGCCAGACGTGAAGCTGACTTGACGCAGAGTGCTGCGGATTCGTATGGCGAATTCTACAGCGTTGCCGAAGCGAGCTGCGGCCTGTTCAGCGATTGCGTCAATGAGATTGCGGATGATCACATCCAGTTCGCTGTCTTTCATAGCCTGGCACGCAAACATTTGTTTCTAGGTCTATTGTCCTCAGTCCGACAACATCACAACCAAACCATGATGAATCTGCGGCACGCTTACGAGGCCGGCGTCGCAGCTTGCTACGCGATCGCACATCGGGACGATGAGATAGACACCGATGATGAACTTCGAAAATACTACAAGTGGTTTGCCGAGCAGGCGTCCGATCTTTCTAAGGCGATTCGAGGCCACAAGAATGTATTTAGTACCTACGCAGCTCATGCCGCTTTTGTGGGGGGTGGCCGAGTCGTCGAATTTAAGAGCGGCCCAGAACTTCTAACATCATTCTTTGATCGTGATTCAGAGTCCCAATCAGCGCGGGATTTGGTTGATGTCGCGTCCGCGGCCTTGAGCATTCTCACCGGTTACAGTCAGCTCACGCGTGCATCCCGCTCCATTAGCTTTGACAGGAGTGTTTGGCCGCAGCGGCTCATAGAGCTTTATGATCGACACTCGCAAACAATGCGCTTGCGGCCAGATGCTGCCAATGCGGAACCCTCCGGTTCCGACGGCTAACGCAATAGAGTGTTACAAGCAGTGTGCCGCCTACTTCGGCTTCCAGTCTTTCTTCCAGGCCGGCGGCACCTGCGAGTCGATCAGCACGAAGCAGATGCGGCACGGCTTGCCCGAGGTGTTGACCCAGGCGTGATTGGTGCCCTGCTGCACCATGATGTCGCCGGCCTTCATGTGGACCTGCGTGTCGTCGAGCAGCATGTCGATTTCGCCTTCAAGGCAGATCGCGTAGTCGATCGAACGGGTGCGGTGGGTGAAGGCGTGGCGCTGGTAGCCCTGGGTCGCAGGATCGATGCCCATCTGCTTGAGGATTTCGTGGTGGTCGATGCCCTTGGCCTCGGCCGTCGTCTGCGGCGCGAAGTCGACCACACGCAGGGTCGAGCCGTTCGGCAGCGGCGGCACGCCGGTCTTCTGGTTGGCGCCGTCGCGGGCGTGCGACAGGTCGGCCGGCGTCTCGTTGGTGAGCCAGAGCAGTTGCACCACGTTGCCTTCGCCGCGCTGGTTCACGTAGGGCGTCGGCCCGTCGATCAGGACCACGGCCTTGCCCTGCTCATCGTGGCCGGTGACGATGCGCCGGACTGGTCGCTTTTCCATGTGCTGCTCTCCCGTATGGCTTGTTCGGCGGCATCCTTCCGGGGGCCGGGTGCGCTTGTCAATGCAGGACGCCGCGCCACGCGGCAGCTATGATTGACGCGTTGCGGCAGGTTGCGTTCGAGTTCGTCTCGACGGTTGCATCGGAGGAAATCCATGCATGGCGCTCGACTGATGCTGGCGGGTGTCGTGTCCGGGCTCATGGTCCTGCCGGGACTTTGGACGGCGGCGGCGGCGCAAGCATGGCCGCAGCGGACGGTGCGGTTCGTTCTGCCGCTCGGTCCCGGCAGCGGCGCCGATATCGCCGCACGGCTCGTCGCCGACAAGCTCGCCAAGCGCTGGGATCAGGCGGTGGTCGTGGAGAACCGGCCGGGCGGCGACGCCATCGTTGCAATCAATGCTTTCGTCAACGCGCGCGACGACCACTTCCTGCTGTTCTCGCCATCGTCGTCGTTCACCGCGCATCCCTACACGCATGCCAACCTTTCGTATCAGCCCAGCGATCTGGCTCCCATCGCCAAGGTGTCGAATACGGTCATCGCGGTCACCGTGAACACGGCGCTGCCGGTCAACACATTCAACGAGTTGATCGAGCTGATCCGCTCGCAGCCGGGCAAGTACAACTGGGCGGGCATCACCGGCGCGTTCGACTTCGTGTTCGAGAGCTTCCTCAAGACTTCCGGTCTGGAGATGACCAAGGTGCCCTATCGCAACCCGGTCGAGGCGGCGAACGATCTCGCCGAGGGGAGGGTGCACGTCTATCGCTCGGCGCTGGCGATTGCCCAGCCGCAGTTGAACGCCGGGCGGATCAAGTTGCTCGCCATCGCGAACACCACGCGGGCGCCTGCCGTGCCCAACACGGAAACCGTCGGCGAGGCCGGCCATCCGGGCATGGCGATGGACGGATTGATCGGCCTGTTCGGTCCGCCCAGCATGCCGCTTCAGTTGCGCGAGCGCATCGCAGCCGACGTCCAGGCCGTGATGCGGGACGATCCCGTCATCACGGAGCGGCTCACCCGAACCGGTCAGATCGTCAATCCGGGAGGGCCGGTGGAGTTCGGCAAGGAGATCGACGGGCAGCGCGAGCGCGTCGGACTTGCCGCGAAGGTGATCGGCATCCAGCCGAAGTAGCGGTTCGCTGCGCGCTACGGCTTCAGCAGCACCTTGCCGATCACCTGGCGCGCCTCGAGCATTTCGTGCGCGCGGCGGGCGTCCTTCAGCGGCAGCCTGGCGTGGATCAGCGGCTTGATGTCGCCCGCGGCGAGACGCTCGATCAGGGCGCGCATCGATTTCGCGCGGTACTCCGGCTTGTCGTCGAACGTGTGCATGGTGAAGAAGCGCAGCGCCGGGCTCGCCAGATAGCCCGGTCCGCGATCGAGCGCGGCGAGCAGGCCGGCTTCCAGCGGCGTGTCGAGCTTGCCATAGGACACCGCAAGGCCGAACGGTGCCAGCATCGCGATCTGCCGGTTCAGGCTCTCGCCGCCGGCCGCGTTGAGCACCAGATCGACACCCCGGCCGCCGGTAACGGCGGTAACGCGCGCCGCCACATCCTCGGTCTTGTAGTTGATGGCATGATCCGCCGCGTAGGCCTTCAGCGCGCGCGCCTTGTCGTCGCTGCCGCAGAGCGCGATCGTGGTTAGCCCTGCGAGCTTCGCGAGTTGGACCGCGGCGCTGCCGAGCCCGCCGGAGGCCACGTCGATCAGCACGGTCTTGCCCGGCACGCCGCGCGTCGCGGTGTGGAGGAGGTGCCAGGCGACCTGGTAGTTGGACAGGCAGGCCGCCGCTTCGAGGTCCACATGCGGCGGCAGCACGCGCAGCGCGCGTTGCGGCACGGCGATGTATTCGGCGTAGCAGCCGGCCCGCTGTGGGAGCTCGCGCGCGCTGACATAGACCTTCTGTCCAAGCTCCAGCCCGCTCACGCCTTCGCCGAGCCCGGCCACGGTGCCTGCCATCTCGATGCCGGGGATCGTCGGCAGCGGCGGCATCCACTTGTAGGTGCCGGCGCGCACCAGCAGTTCGGGGCGGCTCACGCCGATGGTGTCGGCCTTGACCAGCACTTCGCCGGGCTTGGGCTGCGGCGTTGGCACGTCGACATAGTCGAGGACGGACGGATCGCCGGTGCGGGTGAGCAGGATGGCCTTCATAGCAAAGCGGTCACTCGATCACCTCGTCGGCGGCGGTAAGCAGCGTTTGCGGCACGTTGAGGCCCAGCATCCGCGCCGTCTGATGGTTGATGACCATCTCGAATTTGCTTGCTTGTACGATCGGCAAGTCCGCGGGCTTGGCGCCCTTGAGAATGCGCCCGGCATAAACGCCTACCTGACGATATGAATCCACAATGTCGCTTCCGTAGCTCATCAGCCCGCCGGCTTCGGCAAATTCTCGTCCCGAATAGATCGCGGGGACGCCAAGGCGTCCGGCCATGAGAGCCAGTTGGACCCGGCGCGCGTTGAAAAAGGGATCGGTGCCGACGAACAGCGCTTCGGGGCGCTCCCGCGCCATCGTCGCAAAGGCGGCATCGAGTTCACGGCTGGTGCTCGCATTGTGAATCTGGACTTGCAGCCCGAGTGCGCGGCCAGCCGGTTCTAGGTCTTTCAGCGTCGAGGCAGCGTTTGAGGAATTGGCCGGATTGACGAGCGCGGCCACGCGCTTTCCCGTTGGCGCCAGCTCGCGCAGGAGTTCCAGCTGCTTCGCCACCAGCTCACGGCTCAAGAAATTGATGCCAGTCAAGTTACTGCCCGGCCGTGCGAGGCTGGCGACAAGGCCAAGCCTCACCGGGTCCTCCGCGCTGAGGAAAATGACGGGTATCGTCGTGGTCGCCGCCTTCAGGGCGAACGCCACGCCGGGACCCCCACTTGAGACAAGGACCGCAACCTTGCGGCGAACCAGTTCGGCGGCAAGCGCCGACAGTCGATCGTTTTGGTGCTCGGCCCAGCGGTATACGATCGATACGTTCTCGCTTTCGACAAAGCCCGTTTCTTTCAAGCCTTGGCGAAGACCCCTCAGACGGCTCGCCATCGAGTCGGACGTTCTGGAATCAAGGAATCCGATTACCGGCATCGCTTGTTGCGCTTGCGCGACCAGTGGCCACGCCATGGCTGCGCCACCGACGCCTGTGATGAAATCCCGCCGCCTCATGAAGCCCTCGCGATTGCCGGAAGGATAGCATGTCGCCTGCGGGCGAGTGGCAGGATCTCCCTACTTCGCCAGCTCCGCCACCGTCTTCGTCACCCGTTCGCCGAACGCCTTGGTGCCGAGCGGGCCGCCGAGATCGGCGGTGCGCCATTCCGGCTTCTCGATGGTCTTGTCCAGCGCTTGCTGGATCAGCCCGGCGGCCTTCGTGAGATTATCCGACTTGCGCCGTTCGCCGAGCCAGGTCAGCAGCATGGCGACCGAGCCGATCAGCGACGCCGGATTGGCCTTGTCCTGGCCCTCGATGTCCGGCGCCGAACCGTGCTGCGCCTGCGCCACGCCGTGCTCGTCGCCGTGGTTGATCGAGGCGGCGAGGCCGAGACTACCCGCGATCTCGGAGGCCTCGTCCGACAGGATGTCGCCGAATGCGTTGGTGGTGACGATCACGTCGAAGCGGCTGGCGTCGCGCACCAGCAGCGCGGCCATCGCGTCCATGATCTGCTCGTCCACCGTGATCTGCGGATAGCGCGCCGCGACCGCGCGCGTGCATTCCAGGAACAGGCCGTCCGACATGCGCAGCACGTTGGCCTTGTGAACCACCGTCACCTTCTTGCGCGGCCGCTGCATCGCCAGCTTGAAGCCCGCTTCCGCGATGCGCGTCGAGCCGAGCCGGGTGATCTTGCGAACCGCGAGCGCCACGTCGGGCGTCGGCATGAACTCGCCCGAGCCCATGAACATGTTGCGGTCGGCGTAGAACCCCTCGGTGTTCTCGCGCATCACCACGAGATCGACCGGCTTGCCGGGAATGCGCGGCTGCATGCCGGGCGGTGTCTTGGCCGGCCGCACGTTGGCGTAAAGGTCGAGCCGCTTGCGCAGCGCGCCGGACGGGTTGATGCCGCCCTGGTCGGTCGGCGGATAGACGTTGTGCGACACCGGCCCGAGGATCACGCCGTCGGCGCGCTTGGCCGCCTCATAGGAGGCCTCGGGAAACGTGGTGCCGTGCGGCTTCAGCGCGGCGAGCCCGATGACGGCTTCCTCGAAGGTGAGGTTAAGCGCGAGCAGGCGGTCCACCTCGCGAAGCACCTGAAGGGTGGCCGCGGTGATTTCCGGGCCGATGCCGTCACCCGGCATGACCACGAGATGCGTGCGGTTGGATTGTGCGGGATTGGCCATGCCGACAAGGCATCATTGTCGCCTGCGGGTGTCAATCAGGCCCGAAATGGCCCGCCGGAGGGCCCCACGCGGTGCCCTTGTGATGGCCGTCACACAAAAGCGGGTTCTGCGAAACGCTTAGAACCTTTTGCCCGTCCGGGACACCAATGTTCAGCGAGGCCATTCCGGCCCAACCAGATCAATCGGGAGACGACCATGAACCTCAAGACCTTCACCACCGCGCTGACTGCACTGACCATCGCCGCCACCTTCGCGCTGCCCACGAGCCAGGCTGAAGCCAAGGGCGGCAAGGGCCTCCTGATCGGTGGCCTGGTGGGAGCCGCCATCGTCGGCACCGCGGTCGCCGCCAGCGCCCAGCCGGCCTACTACGGCGGCTATGGCTACGGCTACCGGAACTGCCGCTGGGTGGCCCAGATCGACCAATTCGGCAACCACGTCGGCAACATCAAGGTCTGCCGCAACTACTACTAAGGAGACGCGGTCGGCGCGACGCCCCCGCCTTCCCCACGCGCCGATTTGCTTGACCCGCCCGGCTCCCCTCCGGGCGGGTCTTCCTTTTGAGGATACGAGGATCGTGGCAGCGAAGCCGTGCGCTACACGGGCCCGGTGCGGATGGCGAGCAGCACGTTGAGTTCATCTTCCGGCGGCGGCTCGACGGCCGGAGCCGGGCCGGCGGTCAACCGGCACCCTTCGCCGGGGCTCAGCTTCAGCCGCGTCTGCGGCCAGGCAAGCAGAACAGGCTCTTCGCCGAAGTTTATCAGAGCCCAGATGTCACCGGTCTCCACCTTTCCAGCCGTGTCCTGAATCAGGAGTTCGCTCACCGAGTCTTTCGGGGGCGGCAGATCTTTGAAAGCGAGGAACCCGGCGAGATCCTCGGCGAACTGGACAAAATCTCCGGCGCCCTCGGCGGCTTCTTCGTCCAGCATTGCCCAGAACCGGGCGCGCAAATGCGCCGGAACGTTGAACAGGAAGGAGGAGACCCCATCGCTGTCCCCAGGTGCCGTCAGCGTCATGCCAGCGAGTTCGCCGTCGTGCGGCGCGCGCCAGCCGCTGCCCTCGGCCACAAGCAGCCGATCCTTCCACGAGCCCTTGCACTGGAAATTGGGGGCGATCGAAAACGACGCCTTCACGTCATCGCCTTCATTCGCTCAAGTTTGTCGAGTGCGACGTCGAAGGTCGCCTTCTTGTGAAGGCGGCAGGACAGCGTTTCGGTCGTGGCGAAGTCGCCGTTCTCGAAAAACTTGTTGCCTGGCGGGCCGCCTCCGCAGAACGGGAAGTAGCGGCAGGTTTCCTGGCACAGATCGACGCCCCGGCGGATTTCGTCGTCGAGGGCAAGGAAGCGGGGCATCGCCAGCACGGATTCCAGCGAGTCCTGTGTGACGTTGCCCAGCGCGAAACTGCCGTGCTTTGGGCTGCTGAGGCCCAGCAACTCGGGCGAATAGGTCGAGAAGTTGCCCTCGTAGTCCACGTTGAGGATTGCGAAGGGCCTGCACTCCTGGGTCCGCGCGTTGGGCTGCTGGTGGTATGAGATGGAGTTGCGAGCGAAGTCGAATTCGCGCACCCGCAGCGGCGGGTCCGACGCGAGCACAAGGTCGATGAAACGGGAATAGAAACGGCGGAACCGCGGCTCCATCCCGCTACCTGAAAGCGACGATTTGACGTGAGGCCCTTCGATCTCCTCCACGTTGAACGCGACCGAGGTCACGCCGTGCTCGATGTAGAAATCGAAGAGTTCGTCGGGGTAGTCCAGCGACGCCGACGTCAGCACCGTAATGACGTCGAATTCGATGTTGTGATCCCGCAGCATTTGCATGCCGTGGAGAACGCGATCGAGCGTGCCTCCGCCTTTGCGGGTCGTGCGATGGCGGTCATTCAGGAAGTCGGGGCCGTCGACGCTGACTCCCACCTGGATTTTTCGCCGGCGGATAAGGTCGCACCACGCCTCGTTCACCAGCGTCGCATTGGTCTGCAACGACTGGGTCACCGTGAATGGGCTGACGTTGCTCCGTTCCAGCGCGAGCGTGGCCTCTTCATAGAACGAGGCCGGCAGAACCATCGGCTCGCCGGCATGCCACAGCAATGTGAAGGGCTGGCGCACCAAGCCGGAGGAGAAGACCCAGTTCAGGGTCTTCTCCAGTGTCTCAACGGTGATCTTCCGCTTGTTCTGGCGATCGGGAAGATAGCAGTAAGAGCAGTCGAGATTGCAGAACGGCGTCGGCTGGATAACGAGCAGTTCCAGGGGCCCGACGTGGCCGGCGGAAATCATCGTCTACCAGTTGCGGAAGCCGCCGTTGCGGAAGCTGCCGTTGCGGAAGCCGCCGTTGCGGAAGCCGCCATTGCGGAAGGCGCCATTGCGGAAGCCGCCGCCATTGAGGAAGCCACCGTTGCGGAAGCCACCGTTGCGGAAGCCACCGTTGCCGAAGCCAAGACCGGGAACCCCGACGTTGAGGAATTGAGCGTGGGCCTCTCCGGCCGCGCCGACCATATCTTCCAGCCCCGCGGCGCGCACTTGGACATCTGCACCGGCGGCCGTGACGGGCACATCGACCGCGGCGGCAAATGACGCGCGGGCGAGAACAACAGTTCCAGCGGTGGAAAGTGCTCCGGTTGCAAGGGCACGAAGCAGGGAACGGCGTGTCAGCTTGTCCATCGGGATGCCACCTCTGTTTACCGTCTTTCTGATTGAACGGTATGGCATTTTAGCGCCAAACCTTTGTGAAACAAGCCCTCCGGCCTGAGCGCCACAGACTTTCGTTCTGGTATCAGGGTGAGGTGAACCGGTTCCCGGCCGGTCTGCCGCATCGTTGCGCCGGCGTATTCTCTTGCCGTGGAGGGGCCAGGCCGATGCATCACACCACTTGCTATGGTATTCGCATCGGCAATTCGGCTTCCGGAGCAAACCAAGATGGCGAACGAGAAATTCGAGCCGGGCGACGTTGTCAGCCTGAAATCCGGCGGTCCCCGGATGACCATCGCCAAGCTCGAGGGCCACAGCGTCCTTTGCGAGTGGTTTGCCGATGACCAGCAGCCGCAAAGCCGCTCGTTCGCAGTGACCAGCTTGAAGCTCGAAGAGCGGCAATAGGCCTGCAATCGTGCGCTAATGCGACTTGTGCGGGCTAACCGCGCGGGCACCGGCCAGGATCAGGACTGCTATCAGCCCTGTGATCGCAGCCTGCCATTTGCCGGATGCGGCGAGGCCCGCGGTCGCTGCCCACGAGATCGACGAGAACGCCTCCGCGAAGGTCGCGATCCGCGACGAGGTCTGCCGCCGCCGAAAGTGCTTGCGCCGCGCCTGGGTGCGGAACCAGAGCTGGATCAGGGTCGAGGACAGCACCGCCGCCGCGATGCCACAGGCGGCGGCGAGGGCGTCACGCGGCGAGGCCATCGCCATCGCCAGCAGGAACGGCGCGAAGATCACGGCGACGCCGCCCGCGACCGCCTCGACCTTGGCGCGGACGATCCAGGGCGCCGGCACCGGCGCCGTGGTCACGAGGTCGGGCGCGTCCTCGCCGGAAATCGCGAGCCAGGCAAGACCGCCCGCGAGTTGTCCCGCCGCCATCACCAGCACGGGCACCAGCAGCACCAGATCGTCGGCGCGCTGGCCGAACGCCTGCCACAGCATCAGCGCCGGCGGCAGCAGATAGAGCAGCTGCATCAGCGTCTGCGACGCCAGCCACGGGTCGCGAACGAGCAGCGTCCATTCCTTGCGGCGCAATGCGCGCTTCGGCGAGACGGTGCGGAACGCGCGCCTGCGCTGGCTGACGCCGCCGTTCGACACGCCCGCCGCCGCAATGGCGTGCTCGCCGAACCGCGTCGAGAACGCAGCGACCGAAGCCGCCAGCGCCGCGAACGCGATCGTCACCACCGCGGCCAGTGCGGTCAGGTCGCCGAGCACCGCGCGCGCCGGCCACCACACAAAGCTCTCGATTGCAGGCACCACCTCCACCAGAGCGTCGGATCGCAGGAATGTGAGCTGCGAAATGGTGCCGTAGGACACGATCGCCGCCATCTGCAGCCCGATCACGAAGATGGCGCCGATCACGGCTGCGACGATCTGCGCGGCGAGGCGGGTGCGCTTCGGGCCGATGGTGCGGAACAGCGCCACCGTGAGCGTCACCGACAGCGCGGCCGCGATCGCGCCGACCGCCAACACCACGCCGTAGGCGGCGAGCCAGCGCGCGCCGCCGTGCCAGGCCAGCACGTTGATGAAGGGCGCCGCCAGCAGCACCGCCATCACCATGGTCGAGGATGCGATGGTGGCGATCCGCACCGCGAACACGCGCCGCGCGATCACCGGCGACGACAGGATCAGGTCGAGGTCGGAGCGCGCATAGAACGATCGCGTCACCGACTCCATCGCCTGCGACATCAAGAGCGACCACGCCAGAACGGCGCATCCGGTGATGACCACCAGCGTGCCGCGGTCGGCGTCCACCTCGATCTCGGCGAACTGGGCGACGACCGAATAGGCGACGAAGTGCATGAACAGCGCGAACGCCGCCAGCGCGAGCGCCACGACGCGGACGCGGCGCGCTTTGCCGGCGGTGAGCATGGCGAGCCAGTCCCGCCAGGCGAGGCGGAACTCGTGATGGGCGAAGAAGGTGAGGGAGGCTGCGTGACTCACGGAATTTGGCTCACGCGGCCTGCGTCTGTTCGGCGACCAGCGCGAGGAACGTGTCCTCCAGGCTGGTGTCGCCCTTGCCGGCGCGGCGGCGCAACTCGTCGAGCGTGCCCTCCGCGATCAGGCGGCCGCCGGCGATCACGCCGATGCGGTCGGCCATGCGCTCCGCCACTTCGAGAATGTGGGTGGTCATGATGACGGTGCCGCCGGCCGCGACCCGTTCGCGCAACACGTTCTTGACCTGCCGCGCGGAGCCGGCGTCGAGGCCGGTGAGCGGCTCGTCGAGAATGATCAGGGTCGGGTCGTGGACCAGCGCGCCCGCCAGCGCCACCTTCTGCCGCATGCCCTTTGAGAAGCCCTCGCAGCGCTCGTGGGCGTGCGGGGCGAGACCCAGCCATTCGATCAATTCGTTGGCGCGCCGCTCCGCGGTCGCGCTGTCGATCCGCCACAGCCCTGCGACGAACTCCAGATACTCGAGTGGCGTCAGCTTGTCGTAGATCATCGGCTCGTCGGACACCCACGCCATGATCTGCTTGGCGGACACCGGATCGGCCAGCGCGTCGATGCCGCAGACCGAGATCGTGCCGGCGTCGGGATGCAGCAGCCCCGCGACCATGCGCAGCGTCGTGGTCTTGCCGGCGCCGTTCGGCCCGAGCAGCGAATAGAACTCGCCCCGGCGCACCAGCAGGTCGAGGCGGTCCACGGCGGGGCGGTCGAACGTCTTTTTGAGCCCGCGAATTTCGAGCGCTGCGAACGGCGTGTGCTGGTTCATGGAGGGCTGCGGTCCGGGGGTGGCGGGCGGACGCAACGCTAGTTGAGAGAGGTTTCAGGCCCGTGAATCAAAAAAGCGCGAAATTGATGCGTTTTTAACGCCAATTACTTCGGCCGGGCCGCCTCGATATCCGCCTGGGTGGTGAAGGTGTCGATGAAGAACTCGCGCACCGGCAGGCCGGCCGCGCGGAAATCCTTGCGCGCGGCGCGGCACAGCGCCGGCACACCGCAGACGTAGGCCTGGAACTCGGCCAGCGAAGGATGGTCCTCCAGCACGGCCTGGTGGACGAAGCCGTGCCGCATGCCGGGTTCCACAGCGTCCGAGATCACCGGGATGTAGCGAAACCGCGGGTTCTGCGCAGCCCATTTCCGCGGCAGGTCGGAGTAGAGACCCGACACCTGCCGCGAGCCCCAGTACAGCGTCACATCGCGCTGGATGCCCTTGTCCGCCATGTCCTCGACGATCGACTGCATCGGCGCGAACCCGGTGCCGCCGGCCACCAGCAGGATCGGCTTGTCGCTCTCGCGCAACGCGAAAGTGCCGTGCGGCACGTCCACGTCGAGGGTGTCGCCGACCTTCATCGTCTCGAACACATGCTTGGTGAACGGGCCGTCCTGCACCAGCCGGACATGAAGCTGGATGCCGTCGCTCTCGCGCGGCGGGTTGGCCATGGAGAAGTCGCGGGTGCGGCCGTCCGGCCACAGGATTCTGACGTACTGCCCGGCCTTGAAGCGCACGCGCTCGCCGGCCGGGTAGCGCAGGTGAACCAGCATCACGTCGTCGGTCAGTTGCTTCATGCGGAACACGCGGGCGGCGAGCTTCTTGCGCGCGAACGGGTCGGCTTTCTCGATCATTTTCGGTGCGATCTCCAGGTCCGAGCGTGGACGTGTTTGGCAGTAGAGAAAATTGCGCTCCGTCTTCTCGGTGGCGCTCAGCGCGTCGCCCGCATAGGCGCGCACCTCGCCCGACACGATCCGGCCCTTGCAGGTGCCGCAGACGCCCTTGCGGCAGGAGTAGGGCAGCTCATAGCCGGCGCGCTGCGCCGCATCGAGCACCGTCTCGTTCGGCTCGCAGGGGAAGGCGATGTCCTTGCCGGAAACGGAGATGGAGAAGGTCACGGGTGCCACACCAGCGGTGTCATGCCCCGCGAAAGCGGGGCATCCAGTAACCACGGAAGCTGCGATTGAAACATTTTCGTTCGGCGCATTTTCAAGAAAGTGCTGGATGGCCCGCTTTCGCGGGCCATGACGGTCGGAGAGCTACAGCGGAATCGCCATCAGCGTGTCGATGCGCGAGGAATCGCACACCACCAGCCGTGACGCGAATTTGAGTTCATCGTCGCTGGCGCGCAGCGTGTCGAGATAAACGCCGGTTGCGAACACGTCGGACTGGCCGTCGTGCATGATGCGCACCACCAGGAACGGCGTCTCGGTCTTGGCCTCGCCGCCCCCGTTCGACAGCACGGTCGGCAGGCCAAGGATGTGCCGGTAGGTCTGCTTCTCGTAGATGTTGGCCTGGCGCAGCGCGAGGATGCGGTCGGTCAGCATGCCCTTGGAGTCGGCGTAGATGATGCCGGCCTCGAAGCCCTGCTTGTGGTTCTCGGCGGTGGTGACCTTGTAGAGGCAGTCGTCGGTGAAGAAGCCGGGCCAGCCCTCCAACGCGCCGGTGTCGATGCAGCGGATATAAGCCGCCTGCACCGCCAGGATGCGGTCGAGCGTGATGCCGGCCATGTTCAAAGACCCATATGGCCGCGGTAGCACTTCCAGAAGCCGCGCACGGAGGCTTCGGTGGCGCGCGTGCCTTCGGTCATGGTGCCGGTGCCGCCCATCTCGACCACGGCGCGTTCGTCGCCTGCGGCCGCAACGCCGCGCTGCACGAAGCCGCCGACCGCGCCGTCCTCCATGGACACATAGCCCGCGGGTCCGGCGAGATTGTTCTGCTTCAGGCGCAGCGTCTTCATCTGCGGCGTGTCGTCGGCGAAGCCGATGGTGGTCCAGTTCAGCGCGGTGCGGAATTGGCCCTTCGGCAGCACCTGCCGGATCGCCAGCGCGTTCTGGATCTGCTGCACCACCAGGCCCGGGAACACGGTGAGGATCTGCATGTTGCAGCCGTCGCCGAACTCATCGATCGTGGTCAGCAGGCTCTGGTCCTGAAGCGCGAAATCCTCGTTGTCGGAGCGCAAGCCGCGCGCGGCGTAATCGTGATCGGCGGGCTTGGTCTCGGTGTAGGAGAAGCTGGCGTGATTGCCGCCGTCGGGGCTGACGATCATGCCGCCCTTCTGCGACAGCCGGTTGATGCGGAACGTGGTGAAGAACGTGTGCAGCAGGGATGCGTGATAGGTGTCCTTCACGTTCTCGAAATAGAGCTTCCAGTTGTTCGGCAGCGATTGCGTGAAGCGGCCCGTCACCGCGACCGGCTTGTGCAGCACGCGCTTGATCTTGGCCGCGATCTCCTCGCCGAGATACTCCTCGATCGGCGGCACGTCGTCGGACAGCGAGCCGAACACCAGCCCTGCGAAGATCGCGATGCGAAGCTTGCGCGGGCCGTGATCGGAGCGGCAGAACGTCTTGGGCATGCCGCCGCGTCCCGCAACGCCGTCCTCGAACGCCACCGCCTTGAGGTTGCCCTTCAGGTCGTAGTTCCAGGCGTGATAGACGCAGGTGAAGTCGCGCGCCGTGCCGCCGGAGTCGAGCGCGATCAGCGCGCCGCGATGCGCGCAGCGGTTCTCGAACGCGTAGATTTCCTCGTCGTAGTCGCGCACCACCACCACCGGCATCGAGCCCACGAACGTGGTGCGGTAGTCGCCGGGTTTCGCCACCTCGGCTTCGAGACAGAGATAGTTCCAGATCGGGCCCTCGTAGATGCGCTTCTGCTCCAGCGCGTAGATGTCAGGCGTCTGGTACACCCAGAACGGAATGCGCGTCAGCTCGCCCTGCGGCCATTCCATCGGCGGCGGAGCATTGCCGCCCGGCGTGACGTTGATGTTCATGGCCTGTTGCCTATCGGCCGCTCGTCCCCGCGAAAGCGGGGACCCAGAGTCAAAAATCGGAATGTCTGAGCAGGTCGCCCTGGATTCCCGCTTGCGCGGGAATGAGCGGGAGAGAGTGCCCGTCCCGCCGGCATGGTGTTACCCCGTCTTGCGGGCAGGCGCGGTCGCGTCCCACCACGGGCAGACGTCGCGGGCGGGCCTGTAGTTGCCGTCCATCACGTTGAGCGGGATGCGCAGGCCGTTCTCGGCGTTGCCGATGCGCAATTGCCGCGCCACGTCGCGCTGCTCCTGCGTGGTCCAGTAACGCTCGTGGCCCCACAGGCTCGGCCCCTCGGTGACGACCCGCGGCGTCCAGTTGTCGACATCGATGGTGCGTCCGCCCCAGCCGTACTCGAACATGAATTCGGAGGGGGAGTACGAATAGAACGACGTCACCTCGTCGTTGACGTGGCGGCCGAACGTGGTCGCGATCATTTCCGGCTTGCCGGTGGCGAGGTCGTAGGCCTGGCCCACGTCGTCGAGGTAGCAGGTCTCCACCATCAGGTGATGGATGCCCTTCTTGCCGCTCTCGATGAAGGCGACGCTGTGGTGGCGCGGATTGAGATGGAAGAAGTAAGCCGCGAACGGCTTGGTGAAATAGTCGCTCAGGTGAAAGCCGAGCACGTCCTGGTAGAACGGCAGGACGTCGTCGATCTTCTCGCAGTGGAGCACCGCGTGGCCCATGCCGAGCGGGCCGGTGCGGAAGCCGGAGATCGCGCGGCCCGGCTTGAATGGATCGGTGGTGGTCTCGGCGCCGTGCGACACTTCGAGCCGGTTGCCGACCGGATCGTTGAACACGATCAGGTCCTTGACCTTGCGCTCCTCGGCCAGCGCGCGCGAGCCGCGCGCGAACGGCACCTTGTGGCTCTCCAGCCGCGCGCCGTAGGCATCGAGCGCCGCGGCGTCGGTCACCTCCCAGCCGTAGAAGCCCGGCACATCGATCGTGTCTTCGTTCACCACCAGCCGCTGCTTGCGGTCGTCCATGCGGAAGGTCGCGGTGCCGCGGGTCTTGTCCACCAGCTGCATGCCGAGGAACCGGGTGGCGTAGGCCGTCCAGTCCTCCAGGTTCTTGGTGCGAAGGCCGATATAGCCGAGCGTTTGCAAGCTCATCGCGGGTCTCCAGCGAATGGCGCCGATTTGCGCGGATTGTACCACGCCGGAGCGGCCGGACGGAACGATTCGATAGGCCGAAAACACATGGCTATTCAGGGCGCTGCGGGCAACTGGGGGCGGGGGAGGGCCGGAGCTTCCGTTGCTCACCC
>JAKFYI010000016.1 GCA_021730985.1 Hyphomicrobiales bacterium
AGCATCTCGATGCCGAGCTGATGCTGGCTGCCGTTGCCGCCCGACGCGTAGGGCAGCGGCGGCTTGGTCTTGCGCGCGTGCTCGATGAACTCCGGCAGCGTCTTCGCCGGGATGCTGGGGTTGACCGCCAGGAAAAACTGGTTCGACGCCACGCTCGACACCGCGACCAGATCCTTCAGCGTGTCGAACGGCATCTTCGGATAGACGTGCGGATTGATCGCGATCAGGCTGTCGGCGGCGAGCAGCAGCGTGTAGCCGTCGGGATCGGCCTTGGCGACCATGTCGCCCGCCGTGTTGCCGTTGGCGCCGCTGCGGTTCTCAACGAACACGCCTTGCCCGATGGTTTCCGTGAGCCGCTGCGCCAGCAGGCGGGCCGCGATGTCGGGCGCGCCGCCCGGCGGAATGGTCACCACGATCTTGATCGGCCGCGAGGGAAACGGCTGCGCCGGCGCCTCCGCGGCCGTCAGCATGGCGGATGCCAGAACCAGGGCCCAAAGCCTCGTCATCGCTTCCTCCGGATCGTTGCATTCAGACTAGCATGAATGACGCGCCGGACAGCGGCCCCGCTTGCGACCAAACGCGCGCCCCAATAGCGTTCGGGCAGCCCATTCAGACAGGCATCAGGGAGTAAACGACATGGCACTCAAGGTTCGTCGCGTCATCACCGGGCATGACGCCAGCGGCAAGGCGGTCGTCAAGATCGACGAGGTCGTGGCCAAGCTGAAGGAAGGCCGCCCCGGCGCGATGGTGGCGGCGATCTGGACCACCGAGAAGTTCCCGGTCGACAACGACGGCCAGGACGACGCGGCGGCGCGCCCGGTCGGCACCACGCTGCCCGGCGGCACGGTGCTGCGCGTGGTCGAGTTCAGCCCCGGCGTGCAGTCGCGCAACCACCGCACCGACTCGATCGATTACGCGATCGTCATGTCCGGCGAGATCGACATGGAGATGGACGGCGCCATGATCCACCTCAAGGCCGGCGACGTGATGGTGCAGCGCGGCACGATCCACAACTGGATCAACACCGGCGCCGCGCCCTGCGTCATCTGCTTTGCCCTAATCGACGCCAAGCCGGTGACCGCGGGCGGCAAGGTGCTCAACGCCGTCGGCTAGCGCGCTCCTCAGCGCGCCAGCATCACGATCGCTTCGACCTCGAACAGCGCGCCGTCGCGCGCCAGCGCCGGCACGCCGATCGTGGTGCTGGCGGGCGGCTGCGACATGTTCGCATACTTGTCTCGGACCTCGCGGTAGATCGCGATATTGGACGGAATATCAACCAGGTAGTTGTTGACCTTCACCACATCGTTGAAGGTCGCCCCGACCGCGGCCAGCGCCGCCTTCAGGTTCTCGAACGCCTGCACCGCCTGGGCGCGGAAGTCGCCCGCGATCTTGCCGTCCGGCGTCACCCCGAGTTGCCCCGCGATATAGACGATCCGGCCCGGACCTGTGACTTCGACCACATGCGAATAGCCGCCCGGCTTCGCGATGGCCTCGGGGTTCATGAAACGCGTGTTGGACATGGTTGCCGCCACCAGATTGCGCACCGCCCAGCGCGATGCGTTGCAGCATCAGTATAGCGGCCATGCAGCGCGATTTGGAAAACGAATTATTAACGTTGCGCGGCCACCCTCGGGCCAGTTGCGCGACCAACCTTGGGCCAAATGTCCGAGAAAACCTTATCACCGGCTGCACCGGCGGCGGGCGATGCAGCCGCGTCTTCGGCTGCGGCGCCTGTGGCCGGTCTTGCGCGCACGCCGCTTTGCTTCGTCGTCGACGAAGAGAACAGCATCCGGCACTTCGTTTCGCTGATCCTCCAGGGCACCGGCATCGACACCATGGAGTTCGCCGACAGCGCGGCGTTCCGCGCCGCGCGCTCGGCGTATCCGCCGGACATCATCATGCTCAACGTCAGCCTGGACGCCGGCGACGCGATCCAATCGATCGAGGCGCTGGGCCGCTCCGGTTATCCGGGCGCTCTGCAACTGATGAGCAATCGCGGCTCCGCCGTGCTGGAAAATCTCAAGATGATCGGCGAGCAGCACAAGCTGAAGATGCTGCCGGTGCTCAAGAAGCCGTTCGAGACCTCCGCCGTCCAGAAGATCGTTTCCGAATTGAAGCTCGGCCACGCGCACCCGGCGACCGCGCGCGTCGGTCTCGCCGAGGCGATGCAGAACGACTGGGTCGAGTTCTGGTATCAGCCCAAGGTCGATATGCGCCGCAAGCAGCTCGCGGGCGCCGAGGTGTTCGCCCGCGTGCGGCATCCGCAGCACGGCGTATTGCTGCCCGGCAGCTTCATGCCCGGCGCCGACGAGGCCACCCTCTTGACGCTGGCCGAACGGGCGCTGGTCGAGGCCCTCAAGGGCGGCATCAAGTTCGCCAAGCTCGGCGTCAACCTGCGGATGGCGATCAACGTCTCGATCGACGCGCTGGTAAAACTGCCGGTCGGCGACATCGTGCGCGCGCACCGCCCGGAAGCCGAAGCCTGGCCGGGCATCATCATCGATCTGACCGAAGAGCAGATCGTCAAGGAAATCACGCTCGCCTGTGACCAGAGCAAGAAGCTCGCGCCGCACAATGTGCGGCTCGCGATCGACGACTTCGGCAAGGCCTACGCCTCCCTGACCAAGGTCAAGGAGATGCCGTTCGCGGAGATGAAGCTCGACCGTTCGTTCGTCACCGCCTGCGGCACCGACAAGGTGAACGCGCCGATCTGCAAGACCGTGATCGACATGGCGCACAGCTTCGGCAGCCTTGCGGTCGGCATCGGCATCGAAAACGCGGCCGACCTCACCGCCCTGGTCAGCATGGGCTGCGATCTCGGCCAGGGCTTCCTGCTGGGACAGCCGATGCCGGAGGAGCGTTTCATCGCGCTGCTGAAGCAGCGGGTCAACGTGCGGCCGGCTAACGTCGTAAACGTCGGCGCGCCGGCCATGGCGGCCGCAGCGCGGTAGAGGCCACACCTCGCTCATTGACCGGGACCGGCTGCCATGCGATTCACGGCCTTGGCCGGGGCATAGCGCAGTCTGGTAGCGCACCTCGTTTGGGACGAGGGGGTCGCAGGTTCAAATCCTGCTGCCCCGACCAATTTCACTCAAGCATCGAAACGAACATGACAGCGCGCATCTACAGGCCAGCCAAGACGGCGATGCAGTCCGGTCAAGCCAATACCAAGGACTGGCTGCTCGACTACGAGCCGGAGGAGCCGCGCGTGGTCGAATCGCTGATGGGCTGGACGAGCTCGGGCGACATGAAGAGCCAGCTTCGCCTGCACTTCGCCACCAAGGACGAAGCCATCGCCTATTGCGTGCGTCACGGCATCCCCTATCAGGTGGCCGAGACCAAGGCGCCGGTGCGCCACGGGATGTCCTACTCGGACAATTTCGCATTCACGCGCCGCGGCTCCTGGACGCACTGAGCCGCTCCGCGGCTCCTGGACGCACTGAGCCGCTCCGCGGCTCCTGGACGCACTGAGAACCCGCTCTATTTTGGCGGCTGCCAATCCGCCGGAGCGAAGCGCACCACCGCGCCCTCGAACGGCGGCCGCATATTCTGGAACGCGCCTCCGGCGTACAGATGGCCCGCGCCATCGAACCCGACCGTATCGACGAACGGCATCGACACCTTCAGCGTGTTGAGGTGCTTGCCTGAGCGGTCGAACAGATGCACGCGCCCCTCGCCGTATTCGGCCACCACCAGGATGCCGGGCGCCAGCACGATCCCGTCCGGGCCCGCCTCCGTGTAGGAGAACGTCCGCGTCGCATCGTGCTGGGCGAAGTCGGCGAACACCCGCGTCGCGGTGACCCGCTGGCGGCTGTCGAGGGTGAGCGCCAGAACGCGCCGCGCCAGGTGCTCGGACAGGTACAGCGTGCGCGTCGTGGCATCGAAGGCGACGCCATTGGCGTATTTGATGCCGCTCGTCACCTCGGTCATCACCCCCATCGCCGTGAGGTGATAGACGCGGCCGGTCGCGGGCGCGCGTGCGTTGAAGATGCCTGAATCGGAAAAGAACACCCCGCCCTGCCCGTCGCTCACCGACGCGTTGGGATCGCCGATCCGGACGCCGTTCGGAGCCGAGCGGAAGCGCCGCCCGGTCACGCCCTTGTCGGACACCTCGACGACGTGCTTGCCGAGATGACAGTTCACCAGGAAGCCCGAGTCCCCGAACGGGCTGATCGCGGTCGGCCCGCAGCCCGCATCGCGCCAGAACTCGCGCGTGGTGCCGCCTTCGATGATGCTGATCCGGTCGGCGCCCATTTCGGCGAAGTACATCTTGCCGCCGTGCCAGAGCAGGCCTTCCGGATAGGCGCCGGATGCGACCACCACGGGCTCGGCGTTGGCGCAGCAGCCGGCGAGCGCCAGAAGCAGCGCGGCCAGCCAGGCCTTCATGATCGCGTCCTCATGGACGATCGCCGCGCAGGAAGCGGCTGGCCAGGATCATGACTAGGCCGCAGGCGGCGGTGATCGCCGCAAACGCCATGGTCAGCGCGCGCGAGCCGAACAGCGGCACCAGGGTGAAGGTGGTGACCAAAGTGCCGAGCACGTTGCCCACCGTCGATACGCCGTAAACATAGCCGACCAGACGGCCGCCGAAGCTGACAGACGTGAGCAGCAGGCGCACCGCGAACGGGGTGAACACGCTCATCAGGGTGAGCGGCAGCAGCAGCAGCGCCGTCGCCGCGAAGATGATGCCGGCCATGCCGTCGCCGACGCCGGTGAGAATCCAAGAGAACAGCGGATCGACCCAGAGCGGAATGCTGAACAGGTACGCGCCTGCCGCGATCAGCAATGCGCCGCATAATTTCGGGCTCATGGTGCGGTCGACCAGCGCGCCGCCGATCAGATAGCCGAGCATCAGCGCGATCAGCACGGTGGCGATCAGCGAGGCCCAGGTATTGATGCCGCCGCCGAAGTACGGATAGAGGTAGCGGCTCGCCAGCATCTCGAAGCCCATCAGCGCGAAGCCGAGCACGGCCGCGATGATAAACAGCAGCAATCCGCGCAGCAGGGAGGCCGGCATCAGCGGGGCGCTTCCGTCTGATCTTTCCACTTTTCGTTGTTCTGCTCGATGGCGCGCATGGTCTCCACCGGGGCGAAATCGTCGGTGAGGATTTTGCCGGTCGGCCGGCCCAGCACGCGGCGGTTGTTCTGGATCATGGTGCGGATGTCGTAGCGAAGATTGTAGCGCGCCTGCACCACGCCGGCGCGCGCCATCAGATCGGTCTGGCGCGCCGAAGGTCCGTCGTAGCCGATCGCCACCACGTTGCCGCCGCCGTCGTACAGATCGACCGACGGAAACACGCTGTTGAGCGTAGCCGTCGCGGAATCGAACAGCATGGTGGAGGGCTCGATGTTCTGCACCACAATCCCGCCCGGGGCGAGCCGCGACTTCACCAGGGTGTAGAACTCCTTGGTCAGCAGGTGGAACGGCACGAACGGCCCGCGATAGGCGTCGATCAGGATGATGTCCCAGAGGTCCTTGTCGCGCATCAGGAACGAGCGGCCGTCCGCCACCACCGCGCGCAGCGTCGCCGACTCCTTGAACTGGAAATATTTCTTGGCGAGATCGACCACATCCTTGTCGATCTCCACCGCAAGGATGGCGGTGTCGGGGAGCGCCGCCTTCAGATACGAGATGGTGCGTCCGCCGCCCAGGCCGATCTCCAGGATGCGCTCGACCTTGGGCACGTAGGCAAGGCCGACCGTCATCATCCGGGTGTAATCGACCGTCAGCGCGCCCGGGTCCGACAGCTTCATGCTGCTCTCGGTGAAGTAGCGCTTGTTGTGACCGAAGGTCATGGTGACGCTGTCGGTGTCGCCGAAAATGAAGATGTTGTTGTAGGTCGACTCGCGCTTTTCCAGCAGGCCGGTTTGTTGCGCCGCGGCGGTCTGGACCAGCAACGATTGGGCCAGCAGCGCGAGGGCTGCGGCAAACGCTACGCCGAATGCCGTTGGCGAAAGCCGCATCAGCGGCTCCCGCCGCTTGGAGCGGTCGATGGCAGGGAAGCGGCTGCGGTCACGGCGTGGCCTTTCTCTGATCTCGGTCTGATGGGAACACCGCCAACGGCCCTCGAGCCGGGTGGCTGGCCTTGGCGCGCCAACAAATAGCAATCTGTGGCAAAAAGACAACGAACCCCGGTGGCGCGGCTTTCGGGGCGGCCCCGCGCGGGGCCGCGCTTCAGCGGCGGCGGAACATCGGGTGCACCACCCGGTCGCCGGATGAGATGCCGAGCTTGCGCGCCGTGCCGCCGATCACCTCCAGAACCGCCCGCGCCGGTCCGCCGGAGCCGATGGTCAGGGTCGAAAACGGCGTGGTGTTCTCGGCGACCCGGACGATCGTCCCATTGCCGCCGATGAAGATCATGTCGAGCGACAGCGGCGTGTCCTTCATCCACATCGTGATCGGCTGGTCGCGTTTGAAGTCGAACAGCATGCCGCGGCCTTCCGGCAGCTCGGTGCGGTGCATCAGCCCGCGGTTGAGCTCGGCCTCGGTCACGGCCAGTTCGACCGCAAAGGAGCGGACGCCCGATTTGGTCACGATTTCGAGGGTCTGGAGTTCGGCCGCGCGTACATCGGCTGTTCCGGGCGGAACAACCGCGAGGAACAACAGCGAACAAGCGGAGAGGATGGTCTTCCAAATGCGCATCGCGCCCCATTTGGGGGCGCGACGGCGGCAAGTTCAAGAGCCCGGCGGCTCGAATTTCAAAGACTTGTCAATGCGATGCCGGCCCGTGCGGCCCGGTGTCCGGGTGCACCTCGGCCGCCATCATGCCCTTCGGCCCCGGCCCAAACCGCACCAGCACCGTCTGTCCCGGCCGCAGTTCGGCGATGCCGTAGCGCCGCAGCGTTTCCATGTGGACGAAGATGTCCGGCGTGCCCTCGCCCCGCGTGAGGAAGCCGAAGCCGCGCAAGCGGTTGAACCACTTCACGATCGCCCGCTCGAGACCGCTGGTCGGTGTGACCGAGACGTGGGTGCGCGCCGGCGGCAGTGTCGAAGGATGCACCGCCGTCGACTCGTCCATCGACAAGACGCGGAAGGCTTGCAAGCCCTTCGGCCGCTGCAGCACCTCACACACCACCCGCGCGCCCTCGTATGCGGTCTGAAACCCGTCCCGCCGCAAGCAGGTTACGTGGAGAAGAATGTCCGGCAGCCCATTGTCCGGCAAGATGAAGCCGTAACCCTTCGCGACATCAAACCACTTGATGACGCCTGAAAGTTCGATAACGGTCGCTGCCTCATCGGCAACTTCGTCACCCAACTGCGGTTCGAGCCCCAGGCCCTTTTGAATTCCGTCCGACGCCATGATGACGTTGGTTTCTTTGCTTGAGGCGTCTCTTGTTGGACGCTTCGAAGAAGAATCGCTGTAACCGAAGCAACATTGCACCCGCTCGCCAGATTCGCGCAATCTAAGTTGAGGGGTTGTGAACAACCCTTGGATCCAGGCGAATCAGTGCGCGATGAACGGCGCAAGCACGTCACCGATGTCATGCCGGATAACCAGGTCGGCGATATCGCCGAACTCGGTCGCGTCGCGGTTGACGATCACGAGCCGCGCACCGTTGCGCTTGGCATGCAGCGGAAAGCCCGCCGCCGGCCAGACCACCAGTGACGAACCGATGGCGATAAAAAGATCGCAAGATTCCGCAAGCTCTTGCGCCCGGCGCATCGGGCCGTCCGGCATCGATTGGCCGAACGAGACTGTGGCGGTCTTGATGAACCCTCCGCATTCCGGGCAGTCCGGGGCGCAGCCGTTGGCGCGATCCATGCGTTGCCGCACCCAGGGCAATTCGTAGCGCTTGGCGCAATCCAGGCAGTTGGCGAAGGTGGTGTTGCCATGCAACTCGACGACATCGCCCGCCGCGAAACCGGACGCTTGGTGCAGATTGTCTATGTTCTGAGTCACCACGGCAGGAACCTTCCCCTCCCGGTAAAGGCTCGCCAGCGCCCGGTGACCACGGCCCGGCTTGGCGCCACCGAACTGCTCCTCCATGACGAAACGGCGTCGCCAGCTTTCGTTACGCATTTCCTGGCTGGCCAGGAAATTACCGAACTCGATCGGCCGCATCTTGGTCCAAATACCGCCGGGAGAGCGGAAATCGGGAATGCCGCACTCGGTCGAAATTCCCGCACCGGTAAAGGGGACGATGACCTTCGCCTTGCCCACCAGTTCGCGCAGGCACTCGATGGAGGTCTCCAGGTCGCTCGCGATCATGTAACATGCCCAGGCCAACCGGCGCGCCATCCATCTGCGCCGAAAGATGCTAAGTAGCGATATTACTGAATTCGAACAGGCAAGAAATGTCGAAACAACAGGATCGCGAGGAGACCGAACGCCTGATCAGGGAGGCGATGGAACGCAAGTCCATCACCATCAAGCAGGGCGACACCCGCATTGAAGCCACGTGCGGAAAATGCGGAGAAAAAAATCGCGTCTCCGCGCCACCGGGTCAATTGCGGGTGCCGTTCGCCTGCAAGGAATGCGGGCATAAACAAAAGACGCTGTGACGCGTTGCTCCGTCGCGGCGATGTTCATGAACATGATGGAGTGACGGGATGCGTTTTCTGCACACCATGCTGCGCGTGCGCGATCTCGACGCTGCGCTGAACTTCTACGTGAACCTGCTGGGCCTTGAGGAGGTTCGCCGCCGGGTCGATGACAAGGGCAAGTACACTCTCGTGTTCCTGGCAGCGCCCGGGGACGTGCCTGCGGCCAAGGCGGCGCTCGCAGCCGGCCGCCGCGACGCCCCGTGCGTGGAACTGACTTACAACTGGGACACCGAGAACTACGGCGAAGCGCGCTATTTCGGCCACCTCGCCTACGAGGTCGATGACATCTACGCGGCCTGCGACAGAATGATGAAGGGCGGCGTCACCATCAACCGGCCGCCACGCGACGGCAACATGGCGTTCGTCCGCTCTCCCGACATGCATTCGATTGAATTGCTGCAGAAAGGCACGCCGCTGCCGCCGCAGGAGCCCTGGTCCTCGATGCCCAACACCGGGAAGTGGTAGCTCCCGAATCCAGCCGTCCCGGAAACTGCAATGGACATCCTGATCTTCCCCCCAGGACAGCCAGGACGGGACAGCATCCTTTATTGCCGCGTGCAGCAAACCGCCTTATAGGTGCGCCGCCAAGCGCAGACGTCCCCTTCGTCTAGCGGTCCAGGACACCGCCCTTTCACGGCGGTAACACGGGTTCGAGTCCCGTAGGGGACGCCACCTCACGGCCACCAGCCAAGCCTAAATGTGCAGGCTCGCCATCTGCCCTTCCGGATAGCGCGTGCCCTTGGCAGCGCCGGGGGGCAGCGCGCTGGAGAGGTTCGCCACGTCGGCCGGTGAGAGCCTCACATCGAGCGCACCGATGTTCTCGGCGAGCCGCTGCTTTTGCTTGGTTCCCGGGATCGGCACCAGGTCGGGCCCTTGAGCCAAAACCCAGGCGATCGCGAGTTGCGCCACCGTGCAGCCCTTTTGCTTGGCCATCGCCTCGACTTGCTGCACCAGGGTCTTGTTGTGCGCCAGGTTGTCGCCGGAATAGCGCGGCTGGCGTTTGCGCGTATCACCATCGGTTAGCGTCGCCGGATCCGCGATCTCGGCGCTGAGCAGGCCGCGCGCGATCGGCGCGTAAGCGACGAAGGAAATGTCCAACTCGCGGGTCGTCTTCAACGCCTCTTCCGCCGCCTGCCGGTAGAGCAGCGAATATTCGCTCTGCACCGCAGCAATCGGATGAACCTTGTGCGCACGCCGAATGGTTTCCGGCGCGGCCTCGCTCAAGCCAAGCGCCCTCACTTTGCCCTGCTCGACGAGCTTCTTCATCGCACCGACCGTGTCCTCGATCGGCACCAGCGGATCGACGCGGTGCTGGTAATAGATGTCGATCACATCGACACCGAGCCGCTTGAGGCTCGCCTCGCACGAACTGATGACGAACTCCGGCCGCCCGTCGGCGAACTTTCCACCGGCGCCGCCGAGATTGCCGAACTTGGTGGCGAGCACCACGCCCGAGCGGCGACCGGCCAGTGCCTTGCCGAGCAGCGTTTCATTGTGGCCCTTGCCGTAGGCATCCGATGAGTCGAGAAAGGTGATGCCGCGGTCTAGCGCGTCGTGAATGATTTCGATGCTGGCCGCATCGTCGGCCGGACCATAGGTGCCGGAGAGCGACATCAGGCCCATGCCTTCGGCAGACACCTTGATGCCGCTCTTGCCGAGTTCGCGTTGCGGTAAAGCCATAAAGTCCTCCTGATGACGATCGATTGCTTTGTGTTGATTGGATGTCGAAGCCTATTCGCGCTGACGCAGATAATCCTGGGTCGGCGGCGGGCCCCAGATATCGGTTGGCATGGTCCACACCTTCGGCTTCTGTGGACGGTCGCGGTGCCAGGGCCGCGGATCGAAAAACCCGAGCTTCTCGTCGAGCATCTTGTCCAACTCGCAGAACGTCTCGATGATCTGGTCGTCGGGATTGCGGTGATAGATATACACGTTGTGGCCAGGCCCGTGACGCCCCGGTCCCCAGATGATCGGGATATTCTGGCTACCGAGGAAGTCGCAAGCCGCCAGAAGCTGCGCGGTGTCCCTCAGCTCGAACGCGATATGGTGCATCTTGGTGGTCTTGCCACGCACAAAGTTGAGCGTGTGGTGATCCGGGCCGCAACGCATGAACAGGAACCAGTCGGCGATCCAGTCCGACACGCGAAAGCCCAGCACCCTGCTGTAAAATTCGGCGAAGGTTTTCGGCTCATCGACAACGAACGCCAGATGGCCGAGCTTGAGCGGCCCGATGCCCGAGACCGACGCCCGCTTGTCGGTGACGGGGGTTTGATCCGCGAACACTTCGATCGCGGTTCCTTTTGGATCGTCGAACGACACGACTTTGGCGACCCCGGGACTCGTGTCGTTGCGGATCTCGCAACGAACACCCTCGGCCTCAATGCCGCGCCGGATGTCATTGACCTCGGTGCCGGGGGCGACCTGGAGCGCAATCCTGGCGCAGCGCGATTTCTCACCCTTTTCGAGTTGGACCACGAGATCGCCGAGCTTCGTGGCCAGGAACGCCCGGCCGTTCACCCGCTCCGCCAGCACCAAACCGGCCACCTGCGTGAAATAGTCGATCTGCCGGTCGATATCCGGCGTCTCGAACGTCGCATGGCCAATTCGCTTGACGTCGATCATCCAGGAACTCCGTTTCCCAAACCGCGGCTTGGAAGCCCAATGAATTGGCAGGATAGCGATGCGGCAGTCCAGGGTCCACGGTCGCGGCGAAGCTTGTTCGCGTCGTAGCTCCTGACCCTTTTGAGAGGTGTTGCGGGTTCTGCTATACGAATTGAGTGGCCGCGTAGCTCAGCTGGATAGAGCATTAGACTTCGAATCTAAGGGTCGGGAGTTCGAATCTCTCCGCGGTCGCCAATTCAAGCATCGCCGGATTAGGTCCGGATCGCGGCACATCACCCGGTCTTTTGCCGCGTTCCGCCTGTTCAATTCTCGCCATTTGTCGCATCCTTCTTTCCCACAATCGGCTGATTTTCCGCTAGTTTGGCGCTTGGCTGCGTTGCCGTTTGTTCTACCCTCGCGGGCCGAGGACGAGTCTTGAAGTTGGTTGCCTTGAAAACACTTCTGATGGCCGGATTTCTGGCCGGTATCTTCAATTCCGTCGGCTGGACGCAGGAAATGCGGCCGCCCCAGCTTGTGTCCGCCAAAATCGACTGGACCGAGGCGCTGGCCGCCCTCTCCACCATTCCTGAATTGGGCAGCGGTGCGCTCTCCGCACGCGAGCGGCACGCCCGCGCCAGGGCGAACGGATCGGTGCCGCGCTCACTGGCAAGGCTCAACGCCGCGATGGCAACTCGCTTTCCCGGCGTGGCGATAAGCCCTGTACCGGTGCTGCTGCCTTTCGACAGCGTTGCATTAATCCGCGATCTCGAAAACGGAACAGCCTCCGAGGGGAACGAGGCCTATCTCTCCGGTTTTCAGGCCTCCCGATTCTTCTATCCGGGCCCCTCGGGCTACGACGCGGTGTTCTCGCTGCGAACCGGCAACGTCGCCGATTTCAACGACATCAAGTTCTCCGAACCGATCGACGTGCTGATTTCAGGCTCATCGCTGCTCTACGAATTGGAAGATCCGACCCCCGCGATTGGAACTCCGATGCCGGCGCTTGAGTCCGAGTATCCCGGCATCCGGCGCCTGATCCACGAGCACCACTTGCGTTACACATTCGTGCGCTACGGCGTGCCTTATGTGGTGTCGACCTCCTGCTTCGACGCAGGCGTGTCGCGCTACCGAATGCCGACCTGCCGCGCGGCCGATCGCGTGCTGCAGCATTTCCTGCGCGCGTTACGGGTTGCCGGCGGCACCCCGAAGCCGCCGCGCATCATGGAACCGTTGGAGATCGAGCGGCCCACAGAGATGTCGCCGACGTTCAGCTACCACCCGCCGGGCCGCATCCTGCCGGACAGCGGATTCCGCGGGGCCCGTGGGCGCGCGGACAGCACTGTCTACTCGCAGATCCGATTTCCGCTCGCCGAGACACCGGCGTTCGCCAGTTCGCAGATGTATGCCAGCCGAAACCGGCAGCAGGCCTCCAGCCAAGACGGCACGGCCAACACCTTGTCTCCATGGCGCGACAATTTCTGCGAGCGCCGCGGCTTTCCAGTCGGCCAGTGCCCGGCGGGCATCGGCCATCAGGGCCAGGACATCAGCACGCCGCGCTGTCCGCCTGGACCCGGTGGCGAGCGCTGCAACGCCGACCGCAATCTGGTGGCCGTGCGCGACGGCGCCATCCTGCGCCGGCCGAAACAGGAGGCGGTCTATCTGTTCGTCAACACCGCCAGCGAGCACATCCGCTTCCGTTATCTGCACATGCTGCCGCGCAAGATGGACGAGGACAATCTGCTCAGCGGCCGCCAAGTCCATGAGGGCGAGGTGATCGCGCAGGTGGGCAATTTCAGCAAGCGCGAGGGCGGCACCAGCTATCACCTGCACTTCGACCTGCAGGTACCGACCCGCGACGGCTGGGTGTTCGTCAATCCGTACATGACGCTGGTGGCCGCTTACGAGCGGCTGATCGGCGGCCGCGGCGAAGTGGTGGCTGATCGGGTGATCGCCGCGACGGCCGATCCGGCTACCACTGGATCATCCACCTCATCGCCGGTCCACGCGGAACCAAAGGCCGTGGAGACGGAGACGGTCGAGCAACCGCGGCGTCACCAACGTGTCAGCAAGAAGCGCAAGCACGTCAAACACGCCAAGCACACCAAACGCGGAAAATATCGGGTCGCGCGCCGCTGATCCCTGCCCGTTCAAGCCGGGACAGCAAGGCCCAAATTGTCTTTGCCGTCGGCGATCCGGTCGCGCATAAAGAAGCCCATGCTGACGGGTTTGAATCGCCGCACATGGCTGCTCGGTGCCGCCGCCTCGTGTCTCCCCGCAAACGATTTGCTCGCACAGCAATCGAGCGCGCCATTTGCGCAATGGGTCGAGACGTTTCGCGCCAAGGCCCGGGCCAAGGGCATTTCCGACCAGACCTTCGATCGCGTGATGAAGGGACTAAAGCCCGACACATCCGTTTATGCATTGCAGGCGGCGCAACCGGAGTTTCGCGAGCAGGTCTGGCAGTACCTGAACCGGCGCGTTTCCGATTGGCGGATGATCGCCGGAAAAGAAAAGGCGAAAGAGCACGCGGCATTGCTTGCGCGGATTGAGAAAGATTATGGCGTCGATCGCTATCTGCTGCTCGCGTTGTGGGGCATGGAGTCGGCATACGGCGATCCGCAGGTTCAGGCTAACCACATGCGCCCGGTGTTCCCGTCGCTCGCCGCGCTCGCCTGGGGCGAACCTCGCCGTCGCGCCTATTGGGAGCAAGAGCTTCTCAACGCGCTGACCGTCGTCGAAAAGGGCTGGAGCACGCCTGCGGAGATGCGGGGCTCCTGGGCCGGCGCCATGGGTCACACCCAGTGGATGCCCGAGGTCTGGCTCAACGTCGGCCTCGACTATGACCGTGACGGCCGCGTCTCGCCGTTCGGCAAGCCGGACGATGCACTGGCATCGAGCGCACAATTCCTGGTGTCGCGCGGCAAGTATCGCCGCGGCGAACACTGGGGCTACGAGGTGTCCGGCATTACGGTGCCTTTCAACGCCGAGCGCACTTACGCGGCCTGGCAGGCAGCGGGGGTGAAGCGTGCGAACAGCCAGCCCTACCTTCAGCCTAAGGCGAAGGCTCGAGTGTTCGTGCCGGTGCCGGGCGGCCCGTCATTCCTGCTGGGACCGAATTTCTATTCGGTTCGAAGCTACAACCCGTCGATGAACTATGCGCTAGCGATCTCACACCTGAGCGATCGGCTGCGCGGCGAAGGCCCGCTGATGAAGGAATTTCAGAACAGCGAGCGCACTCCGACGCTGACCGAACTCACCGAGTTGCAGGGACGCCTGACCAAAGCCGGCTTCGACACCGGCGGCATTGACGGCCGGGTCGGCAACGACACCATGAAGGCCGTTCGCGACTACCAGCTCAAGGTCGGACTCGAACCTGCCGACGGCTACGCGGGCCTCAAGGTGCTGGCGCGGCTGCGGCAGGGAGGCTGATGCGGGCGCTTTCATTGCTGTGCCGAATCATCGGATACCCATGTCGCTACTGTAGTATTGCCGCGGACATTCCCGCACGGTTCAGCCGGAAGGGACCGGATGACGCAAAATCGGCGCAAGTATCCTCGCCGCGACGTCGATTGCATTTGCTGGATCGGTGCGGGTGACGCGCCACAGCTTGTCGAGGGTAACGTCCGCAATATTTCAGAAGGCGGCGCGAAGGTGGTCTGCCACGCTCAGATTGACCTGCCGGAAACGGTCGATCTGTATATGACCCGAGACGGCCGTGTCGGCCGGCGCTGCAAGGTGGTGTGGCGTTCGGACGATGCTGTGGGCCTGATGTTCCTCGCCAAAGCGAGCTTCCAGCCGCCCGACAGCACCGTGGAAATATAGCCCTACCACCCTGCCCCGCGCGTTCGGGGCTAGATCTTGAAGCTTTCCAGCGTCGATGGATGAAACAGTTCTTCGACCTTGAGCAGGCGCGACGACAGGCCCTGCGAATGATGATGACGCAGGAATGTCCCCAGCGTCTTGCGGTTCGACTCGACACCGTAACTCCAGTAGTCGTCGCCCATCAGGTCGCGCGCCTCCGAAATACGCTCCTCGACGAACGGCAGCGCCACCTTGGTCGCTGACGTATCCCAGAGGTGCGCCATTGCCGCAGCCTTCGATTGCTCAAACGCCTTGAGCACGGCCGCCGGCAGCCAGGGATGCTTCTCAGCAAGTGTCCTTCGCACCCCGATCAGGTGCATGATCGGGAATATCTTGGTGCGCCGGTAATAATCCTTTGCCGCCGCGACCGGATCGCGGAACAGCCAGCCGATGTTCTTTGACTCGATCGCGGGAGGCCGTGGCGCGATGAATCCGTCGATCTCGCCCTTGGCGAGCAGCTCGGAGATGGTCTTGCCTTCCGGCGCGCTGTCCATCCGCACGCCCCTGGGCAGCTTGATGTTAATCTTCTCCGGCCGGCCGGCGTGCTCGATGCCGCCACGGACCCAGTGCATGTCCTTCGGCTTGACGCCGAAGTCGTCCTCCAGGATGGCGCGCGCCCACACGTTCGCGGTGAGCTGATATTCGGGCACCCCGACCCTCTTGCCCTTCAAGTCTTCCGGCTTTTTGATGCGGTCGGTGCGCACGTAGATCGAGGTGTGGCGGAACATCCGCGACACGAACGCCGGCACGCCGACATAGGGGCAATCGCGCGCAGCCGTCTTCACCGTGAAGCTCGACAACGAGCATTCGCAGATGTCGAAGTCCTGGTTGCGGAACGCACGAAAGAAAATCTCCTCCGGATAAAGCTTCATGAACACCGGATCGACGCCGTCGATCTGCACTGCACCATCGATCAGTGGACGATTGCGGTCGTAGTCGCCGATCGCAACGGACAGGTTGAGCTTGGCCACGCGGTTCTCCCCGAGATTTCCGCTTATTGATAGTCCGGGGCGGCGACGCAAGGCAAATAGTCAGGCGATCCCGCTGACGATCGTATCGGTGGTGGCGACGTCGCTGATCCGCAACTGCACCCGTTCGGCGCCATTCCAGCGATCCAGCGAAAGCGTTCCGGCGACATGAAGCTGCTTGCCGCGATGGCTCATCAGCGCCTTACCCAGAGGCTGGTCGTGCGCGCGGAACGCGATGGCATCGACAATGGCGCCATCGCCGGACTTGAGCCTTGCGCGCACATGGTTTTCGCCGACTTTGTCCGCATAGGCTACGATGTGGGCCGGGAACGCGATCATCGGCTCCGGATTGCTCGATCCGAACGGGCCGGCCCTCCCCAGCGTCGCGATCAGCGCGGCATCGGCGCCGCCAGCACTCACCGCGCCGTCGATCAGCAGCGAACGGTCGAGTCGCGCGGCATCCACCGCTCCGGCCAGCGTGTCTTCGAGATAGGCGCGAAACGCAGCGAGCGATTCACGCTTGAGCGTGACGCCCGCCGCCATGGCGTGTCCGCCACCCTTGAGGACCAACCCGCTGGCCACCGCTTGCCGCACCGCCTTGCCGAGATCGACGCCCTGGATCGAACGCCCCGACCCTGTGCCGGTCCCGCCCGGCTCCAGCGCGATGGCGAACGCCGGGCGGTTGAACCGCTCCTTCAGCCGTGCGGCAATCAGGCCGACCACGCCCGGATGCCAGTTCGCGGCAGCAGTGACCACCACTGCGCCCTTCTCGTCGAGCCCAAGCGCCGCCATCGCCTCGGCTTCGGCTTCCGCCAGCATACCCTGCTCGATCGCCTGGCGTTCGCGATTGAGCCGGTCGAGTTCAGCGGCGATCCGCGCCGCCTCGGTCGGATCGTCCTCCAGCAGCAGCCGCACCCCGAGATCGGCGCGACCAATGCGGCCGCCCGCGTTGATGCGAGGCCCGAGCAAGAAGCCGAGATGCCAGGGTTCCGGCGGCCCGCTGAGCCGGGCTGCATCCATCAGCGCGGTCAGTCCCAGGCTCTCGCGTCGACGCATCGCGATCAGCCCTTTGGCAACAAACGCGCGGTTGAGTCCCTTCAGGGGCACCACGTCTGCCACTGTGCCAAGAGCGACCACGTCGAGCAAATCCAGCAGATCGAATTCCGGGCGACCCTCGGTCCAGAACCCGCGCTGACGCAGCACCCTGTTGACCGCGACCACTGTCAGGAACGTGACACCAACGGCAGCCAGATGACCGAGTTCGGATAAATCGTCGAGCCGGTTTGGGTTGACCACCAATGCATCCGGCAGACGTTCGTCGGCTTGGTGATGGTCGATGACGATGACGTCGAGCCCAAGCCGCCGTGCTTCGGCGAGCGGCTCAATGCTGGTGGTGCCACAATCGACCGTGACAAGCAGCGTAGCGCCGCGCTCGGCAAGCGAACGGATCGCGTCGATGTTCGGCCCATAGCCCTCGAAGATGCGATCGGGAATATGGATCAGCGGATCGAGACCGGCGGCTCGCAGGAAACGCGCCAGCAACGCCGACGAGGTTGCACCATCGACATCGTAGTCGCCGAAGATCGCAACCTGCTCGCCCCGCTGCGCCGCGTCTGCGATGCGGGCCGCCGCCGGCTCCATTGCAGTAAGCACGTAAGGATCCGGCAGCAGCCGCTTCACGGTGGGATCGAGAAATGCCTCCACCTCATCCACATCGACTCCACGGCCGGCCAAAATGCGCGCCAGCAGCTCCGGCGTTTCGTGACGTTGCGCGATGGCCAGCGCCCGCGCGTTGCCGCGGTCATCGAGCCGCGATCGCCAGACTCGGCCACTGGCCGAGCGCCCCACGCCGAGAAACAAGCCTTTCGTTTGCGATGGCGTCATCGATGATTTATTGGCCCAAGCGAAGGCGGAGGCAACTGATTCGCCTCATCTTTCTTTTTTGCGCTGGCTTGCAAGATGCGAAGCTAGTCGGTTGTGGATAAGTGGCGGGGCAGTCGCGTGGGATTTCCGATGTTCTCTCGTTTTGAACGCAGGATAGAATGGGCGATCGGGTGCTGGCGCTTGGCTTGGCCGGCGTTCTGTTGGCAGGCGCCACCGGATTCGGCCATGCGGCCGAACGCACACCGACACTGGCTTTTGGCATCGATGGGTCGCTGCCGCTCAGTTACTCCGACGACCGGTTCAGCAACCCAAAGGGGCGCGCGGACTATCTGACATCGCCATACCTTCGGCTTTCAGCCGAAGGCAAGCTCGTCCCGGATCTGTCTTATTCGCTCTACGCCAGCGGCGGCTTCGACAAATATCCGTCGCGGATCGACTCCGACAGCACGTTCGCGACGCTCGGCGCGAGTCTGACACGGCGATGGGGCGATCTGCGCGTCGGTGTCTCACTGGAGCGCAATCACGCTTTCGACGGCACCTTCGGTCCGTTCCTCTACCTCGCCCATGATCTCGGCGGATATGTCAGCTATCTGTACACCGATGCTGCCAAGACTGTGAGATTTCGTCCTGGTATGTCGATTTCGCGGCGGTTCTCCGACGACCCGTCGGCGGAGAGCTATGTCGTCTCCTTTAAGGTCGATATGGAGCGGCAACTCGTCAAACGCTGGTGGCTCACGTTGACGCCCCGGCTGCGTTTCCAGAACTTTCTCGGCGGCGAAAACCTGGGCCGGTCCGACACGGTCTATTCGCTGTCCAGCGGACTACGATATTCCATCGACGATCATTTCGGCCTCTCCGCGTCGGCCGGATACGAGCGGCGAACCTCCAATGTCGATAGCAGGAACTTCTCCAGCTTTGGGGCAGGATTGAGCCTCGATTTCAGCCATACTTTCGGCCTCGCCAAGAAGTAAGACCGGCAACGAACGGAGCGAAACAAATGCGACATTTGTGCAAAAGCATCGTTCTCGCAGTCCTCGTTACGTTGGGTGTGACTAGCCCCGCCGCCGCACAGAGGGCCAATTCGGGAGACCGCGCGCTGGGCTCCGAACTCAACCGCGACAGGGCGGAAACCAGGATCGAGCGGCTGCGGCAAGACCAACGGCAGAATGAGGAGAAGCAGGAGCGCACCAACTCGCGCGCCCAGAAGCCGAGCAAGCCCGCGCAGCAACAGCCGCGCTGATCGCGCTTAGAAAAGCTTGCGATACTGGATGAAGCCCGGCCGGTCGGCCAAGGTGTCGTAGAGCGCACGCGCCGTCGTATTCGTCTCGTGCGTCAACCAGTGAACGCGGCTCGCACCATCTTTCTTGGCGGCGGTGTAAACCGCCTCGATCAGCTCGCGGCCCAACCCGAGCTTGCGGGCGCCTTCGGCCACAAAGAGATCCTGCAGATAACAATAGTCGCCGACCGTCCAGCACGAACGATGATAAAGATAGTGAACGATGCCAAGCAATTTGCCGTCCACATAGGCGCCAAGCACGAACATCGGCTCGTTGGGATCCTGCAGCCGCGCCCAGGTGACGTCATAGGTGTTTTGCGGCACCGAAGTCTTGTAGAAGTCGAGATAACCCTTCCACAGGGGCTCCCAGTCGGCGCGTTCATCGGCCGCCACCGGCTTTATGACGATATTCGGCGCTGTCATTCGGCCGCCACCTCGGCGTGAATCCGCAACAACTCCGGAATGGTGTCAGGCGCCCGGCGGCCGAAACCGCATTCGGTGCCGATCGAGAAATCGGCGGCGAATTTCTCCGCTGCCACCAGCCGCCTGCGCGTACCAGCCGTACCATCGGTGTGGTGGACCAGCCCAAGGCAAAGCTCAGTCTCCGGCGCGAGCGCCAGACCTCTGAGTGGCGCGAAATACGCATCATCGAAGCGGTCGCGCGGCACCGGCATATGGATCAAATCGATCCGGCGGCCGATCGCTTTGTGGAGCCGGTTTGCCATTTCCACCATGTCGCCCATATCGGACGGCTCGACCACATGACGGTGATTGCTGTCGCCGTAGCAGAAGTGAAACATCAACTCGATGCCGACCGGAACACGATCGGCGAGATCGGCCATGATGGCGGTGAACCGATCGAGCATTTCCGCCTTGGTGCATCCATAGCTGCTGACGTCGCCGCGCTGCAGACGTGCGAACACCGCGGACGCCACGTCGAATTGGATCGCGAGTTGGTCATGCGGGATGGCCGCGGCGATCTTATCGATCTCGCGCTTGACCGCCGCGTTGTAGATCGGATCGATCGGGGCGTGCAGGTCGTCCTGCAGGTAAAGCCACAGCACGGAATGAGCCGGCACCAGATCGACCTGGAAGCGGCAATGACCAGGAATTTCCCCGCTCCGCTTCAAGTCGGAAAACTCGCAATACGATCGCACTGCGATGTCGGCATAGAACAAATTGTCGAGCGTCACTTGGGAGGCCGACATTCCCGGCTTGAGCCGGTAGCGCGTGCGCGGTGTCGCAGAGGCATGAATGCGGAACACCTCGTCCGACTTTTCCAACGCCGGGGAGTTGGCGAACACCGGTTCCAGCCAGGTGATCCAATCGCCACGCTCGCCGGTTTCGCCGTCGGGAATGCGCTTCAGCCGCGGCCCCAGCGCCGCGGCCACCACCGCAAACACCTCTCGCGCGTTCGACAGCGGGACGCTGCCGACAAGGTGGACGTCGCGCGGCATCGGCTGTCTCTAATCGAGATGGAATTTGTCGAGCTGGCGATGCTCAGCGGTGATCCGCCGCACCGTGCCGGTAACGGAACGCATCACCACCGTGTCGGTCAGGATCATGTCCTTTTCGAACTTCACCCCAGTGAGCATCGCGCCAGTGGTGACGCCGGTCGCGGCAAACAGGCAATCGCCGCGCACCATGTCAGCGATTTCATATTTCTTCTTTGCGTCCTTGATCCCCATCTTGAGGGTGCGCTCGCGCAACTCCTCGGAGTCGATGACGAGGCGGCATTGCATCTGGCCGCCGATGCAGCGCAACGCTGCGGCCGCCAGCACGCCTTCGGGCGCGCCGCCGATGCCGAGGTAGATGTCGATGCCGGTCTTTTGCTCAGCGGTATGGATGACGCCCGCTACATCGCCATCGGTGATCAGGCTGACGGCCGCACCGGTCCGGCGGATCGCTTCAATTGCCTTGGCGTGACGCGGCCTGTCGAGCAATATCGCAGTGATCTCGGAAGGCTTCACACCCTTGGCCTTGGCGAGCGACATGATGTTCTCGTCGGCCGGCGCGTCGAGATCAATGACGCCCTTGGGATAACCCGGGCCAATTGCGATCTTGTCCATGTAGCAGTCGGGCGCGTGCAGCAGCGTGCCCTCGTCCGCAATCGCCAAAGTCGCGATCGCGCCGGGCATGTTCTTGGCGCACAGCACGGTGCCTTCAAGCGGATCGACCGCAATATCGACCTTAGGGCCGATCTTGTTGCCGAGCTTCTCGCCGATGAACAGCATCGGTGCCTCATCGAGCTCGCCCTCGCCGATCACCACCGTGCCGTCGATCGGCAGCTTGTTGAGTTCGCGGCGCATGGCATCGACCGCGGCTTGGTCGGATGCCTTGTCCTTGCCGTGACCGCGCAGCCGCGCCGCCGACACTGCGGCGCGTTCTGTGACGCGCACGATCTCGATCGACAGCACTCGCTCCAGCAACTGGCTGGACTGGACAGTAATCGAGGCCATCGGCGCTCCCTTCAGTGATACCCGGCTGATTTCAGTTCTTTTCAATGCGGATCAATTGCGGCTCGCCGGAGATTACCCTGTCGCGCTTCACCGCGGCCAGCGCCTTGCGCACCGCATCCTCGGCCGTCGCATAGGTAATCAGGATGACGGGGACCGCGCCCTTGCCCTGCCCGGCCGGCCCGCGATGGCGCTGCACGATCGATTCCATGGAAATTTTCTGCTGAGCCATCCGCTTGGCGATGGTCGCAGCGGTGCCAGGCTTGTCGACCGCAAGCAGGCGGATGTAATAGCCGCCCTCGTGATGCTGCATCGGCGCCTTTTTGCTCGTGGTCAGGCGACCCACCGGGCGCGCAAACGGTGCGACGCGCACGCCTCGCGCGATGTCGGCGATATCGGCGACGACCGCAGATGCCGTCGCCACGCCGCCGGCGCCGGCGCCGACCAAAGTGATCGGCGCGATGCCTTCCGCGTCGATGGTCACTGCGTTGGTAACACCCATCACCTGGGCGATGGCGGAATCCTTGCGCACGAACGTGGGATGCACGCGCTGCTCGATGCCCTGTCCGGTCTTGACCGCAACCCCCAGCAGCTTGATGCGATAGCCGAGTTCTTCAGCAGCCGCCAGATCGGCCGGGGCGATCGAGGAAATTCCCTCGACATAAATCGACTTCGGATCGGCCTTAATGCCAAACGTCAGGCTGGCCAGGATCGAAAGCTTCTGCGCGGTGTCGTGACCATCGACGTCGAACGAAGGATTGGCCTCGGCATAGCCCAGCCGCTGCGCCTCCTTGAGGCAAGCGTCGAAGGTCAACCCCTCCTGCTCCATCCGAGTCAGGATGTAATTGCAGGTACCATTGAGGATACCGTAAACGCGCTCGATCGAATTGCCGGACAGCCCTTCACGCAGCGTCTTCACGATCGGAATGACGCCGCCGACCGCGGCCTCGAAGTTCAGCGCGACCGCCCGCTTCTCAGCGAGCGTCGCCAACGCAACGCCGTGGCTTGCCAGCAGCGCCTTGTTGGCCGTCACCACCGATTTTCCGGCCTTGAGGGCTGAGGTCACCGCAGCGCGTGCAGGATTGCCTACGCCTCCAATCAACTCGACGAACACGTCGATATCGGGATCGGCGGCAAGCTTCACCGGATCCGCGAACCAGCGCAGGCCCTTGAGATCGATACCGCGATCCTTGCCTCGCGAACGCGCGCTGACCGCGACGATCTCGATCGGGCGGCCACAGCGCAACGCGAGCGCAGAGCGCTGCTGCCCGATCAGGCGTACGACCGAGGCGCCGACCGTGCCGAGACCGGCGAGTCCCACTTTGAGCGGGGCAACCATGAATCGTCCGCGATTTGTTGCGGCTAGCGCCGCGTGGCGAGAGGGACGACGTTGTGCAACTTTTCCGGCCCGCTTTCAAGGAAGCGCCGGATATTGCGGGCGGCCTGGCGAATGCGCTGCTCATTCTCCACCAGCGCGATGCGGACGAAGCCCTCGCCGCGCTCGCCAAAGCCGGTGCCCGGCGAGACCGCGACCTCGGCTTGCTCGACAAGCAGCTTGGCGAAATCGACGCTGCCCAGGGTGTTGAACGGCTCGGGGATCGGCGACCAGGCGAACATCGAAGCGCGCGGCTCCGGGACGTTCCAACCCGCACGGCCGAAGCTCTCCACCAGCACGTCGCGCCGCCGCTTGTAGGTCTCGCGCATCTCCTTGATGCAATCGTCCGGCCCGTTGAGCGCTGCGGTCGCCGCCACCTGGACCGGTGTGAAGGCGCCGTAGTCGAGATACGACTTGACGCGCGTGAGGGCCGCTATGATGCGTTCGTTGCCGACCGCGAAGCCCATGCGCCAGCCCGGCATCGAATAGGTCTTGGACATCGAGGTGAATTCGACGGTGACGTCCATCGCACCCGGCACCTGCAGAACCGAAGGCGGCGGGTTGCCGTCGAAATAGACCTCCGCGTACGCAAGGTCGGACAGGATGAAGATGCCGTGCTTTTTCGCGAACGGCACCAACTCCTTGTAAAAATCAAGATCGGCGACGAACGCGGTTGGATTCGACGGATAGCAGACCACCACCGCAATCGGCTTGGGGATCGAGTGCACGATGGCGCGCTCGAGCGTGTTGAAGAAATCGGGCGTCGGCTCGGACGGTACCGAGCGGATCACGCCACCCGCCATCAAGAACCCGAATGCATGGATCGGATAACTCGGGTCCGGCACTAGCACGACGTCGCCGGGCGCGGTGATGGCCTGCGCCACGTTGGCGAAGCCTTCCTTGGAGCCGAGCGTGGTGACGATCTGCGTGTCGGGATTGAGCTTCACGCCGAACCGGCGCGCGTAATAGCCCGCCTGGGCCTTGCGCAACCCGCCAATACCCTTGGACGCGGAATAGCGGTCGGTGCGCGGCTTGCCAAGCGTCTCCTTCAACTTGTCGAGAACATGCTGCGGTGCCGGCAGATCCGGATTGCCCATGCCAAGGTCGATGATGTCGGCGCCGGCGTTCCGCGCCACCGCCTTGGCGCGGTTCACCTGTTCGAAGACATAGGGCGGCAGGCGCCGGATGCGGTGAAACTCTTCCATCGTCGTATCTCTATGAATCGGTGCTCACGGGTCGATTCCCCACCAATTCGTCATGGTTTTATCATGGGTTGGCGGACGCGCTAGTAAATCGTCCGGCCGCTGGAGGCCGGTATCGGGCTAGGCGCAGCCGCAGTAGCGGGTTTTGCTGCGGGCTTGATCGCAGGCTTGGCCGCCGGTTTGCGGGTAGCTGCTACCGGTTCCGGCGCTGGGGGCGGTGCCGCGGCGGTTTTCTGCTGGTCACGGGCTGAAACCAGCTCTTTTTCGATGTCCCGCTGCTCATTGCTGGTCAGGACCGCCGTTGACCGGGGCGGCGGCATGTCGTGGACCGCCGGAAAGTCCGGCCGCATGGTCGCGCGCTCTGGGGCGCCGGCAGGCAGCCCAACACCAGGCATGCCTCCGATCGATTCCGACATTTTCTCCGAGATCGAACCGCAACCACACAGCGTCACGGCCGAGAGGATTGCCAGCGCCGGGAAAACCGGCCGTGCTAGGCGCCAGGCGCCTTCCAATCGCAACGCCGCCGTCATGCTCCATCCCGTCAGCGTGTTCTTGGCCGGTATGGCCCGCGACAATCCCCGGTCTGCGCGCAACCAGTGAAAATGTCGTAAACTCAATGCATTGGAGCTTGTTTCGGTAGACGCCCAATATGTCCAAAGCATGGACGCGGGGGGTGTCGGCCGTTCGGCCGCTGGCCCCTTTCATCCTCCGGATAGGGAAACCATGTAGGATCAGGACCATCTGATCGCCAGCGATGGCGATCGGCACGGCACGGGCGATGACAGACAACATCAAATCAGGATCGGTTGAGGTCGGCGGCGTCGATATCGAGGCCTTCACGAAGAACATCGCCCGCGTCGTCGAGCAAGGCGGAAAGGCACTCGCCGCCTATCTCAAGCCGCGCGAAGCCGGCAAAATGCCGGCCGGCCTTTCCGACGAGGTCACCGACGTCATCAAGACGCTCGGCGAGGTTGCCCAATACTGGCTGTCCGATCCCAAGCGGGCTCTCGAGCTGCAATCGACACTCGGCAAAGCCTACCTCGATCTGTGGGGCACTGCGGCCAAGCGTCTGGCCGGCGAGAGCGCGGGGCCGGTGGCGGTTCCCGACCCGAAGGACCGCCGGTTCTCCGATCCCGAATGGTCATCGAACCAGTTCTTCGACTTCGTGAAGCAGGCCTACCTGGTGAGTACAGGGTGGGCCGACCAACTGGTTCACAACGCCGAGGGGCTCGATCCCCACACCCGGCACAAGGCCGAGTTCTACGTGAAGCAGATCGCCAACGCGGTCTCGCCGTCGAACTTTGTCCTGACCAATCCTGAACTGTGGCGCGAAACCCTGGGCTCCAACGGCGAGAACCTGGTGCGCGGCATGCACATGCTGGCCGAGGATATCGAGGCCGGTGGCGGCGATCTGAAAATCCGGCAGTCCGACGCCTCACAATTCGAAGTCGGCCGCAACCTCGCAGTCTCGCCAGGCAAGGTGATTTATCAGAACGAGTTGATGCAATTGATCCAGTACGCGCCCTCCACCGAAACGGTGTTGAAGCGTCCGCTGCTGATCGTGCCGCCCTGGATCAACAAATTTTATGTGCTCGATCTCACACCGGAGAAATCGTTCATCAAATGGTGCGTCGATCAGGGCCTCACGGTTTTCGTGATCTCCTGGGTCAACCCGGATGAGCGCCAAGCCAAGATGAGCTTCGAGGAGTACATGAAGCTCGGACCGCTGGCTGCGCTCGATGCAATCAAGCAGGCCACCGGCGAAACCAAGATCAACACCATCGGCTATTGCGTCGGCGGCACGCTGCTGGCGATCACCCTCGCCTACATGGCGCAGCAGAACGACACGCGCATCGCCTCGACCACGCTGTTCACCGCGCAGGTCGATTTTACACACGCCGGCGACCTCAAGGTGTTCGTCGATGAGGAGCAGCTCAAGGCCGTCGAAGACCGCATGGCGGAGCGCGGCTATCTCGAAGGCAAGAAGATGGCCAATGCTTTCAACATGCTGCGCTCGAACGATCTGGTCTGGCCTTACATCATCAACAACTACATGCGTGGCAAGGCGCCGATCCCATTCGATCTGCTCTACTGGAACTCGGATTCGACCCGCATGCCGGCGGCAAACCACGCGTTCTACCTTCGCCAATGCTATTGGCTGAATTCGCTGACGCAGGGCAAAATGTTGGTCGCCGGTGTCGATCTGGACCTCGGCAAGGTGAAAGTCCCGATCTACAACCTCGCCACCCGCGAAGACCACATTGCACCGGCGCAATCGGTGTTCGTTGGGTCCAAGTATTTCGGCGGCCCAGTGAAATACGTGCTGGCCGGCTCCGGCCATATTGCGGGAGTGGTCAATCCGCCGGCCAAAAGCAAATACCAGTACTGGACCGGCGGAAAGCCCGGCGTCGGCACGCTGGACAGTTGGATGGCGGCAGCCAAGGAAAACCCGGGTTCGTGGTGGCCGGATTGGCTGACGTGGATCAAAGATCAGGACGACGACGACGCGCCCGCGCGCGAGCCCGGCGGCGGCAAACTCAAGCCGATCGAGGATGCGCCGGGGAGTTACGTCAAGCTGCGCGACTGACCCGCCAGACGGCGGCTGTCCCCCACCATCCGGAACTTTGAGATTTTCGCGCAAGGCGCATTGTCGGCTCTTTCGCCCGCGCGCCGCAGGGTTCACACTCCCGCATGACCTCGCTCGTCCCATGCGAGGACCTGCAAACGGGAGCTTACCGCCATGTCGAGGGAACTGCTCTGGCTGACGCTGTCCGTCGGGCTGACCGCGTTGATCTGGGTGCCCTACATTCTCGACCGCATCAAAGTGCGCGGGCTGATGGCGACGCTCGCCAATCCGTCACGCCGGGACAAGGAGCAATCGCCCTGGGCCGTCCGCCTGATGTTCGCCCATGACAATGCGATCGAGAACCTTGTCATATTCGCCCCGCTGGTGCTGATCACTGACGTGCTCAACATCCGAAATGGCATGACGGCGTTCGCCTGCGCGCTCTATTTCTGGTCGCGGCTCGCCCATCTGGTGATCTACACCGCCGGCTGGCCGGTCGGCCGCACCGTCGCCTTCACGGGCGGTTTCATCGCCCAGATGATGCTGCTGATCGAGATCTTCCGCTCGATGTAGCGGCGCTCAGGGGAACAGCGCGACCTGCTCCAGGCCTGTCGTCTCGGGATAGCCGAGCATCATGTTCATGTTCTGCACCGCCTGGCCGGATGCGCCCTTCACCAGGTTGTCGAGCGCCGACACCACGATGGCGCGGCCCGGCACGCGGTCCCTGGCCACGCCGATAAAGGTCATGTTGGAGCCCCGGATATGGCGGGTCTGCGGGGTCTGGCCGAACGGCAAAACGTGGACGAACGGCTCCTTCGCGTAGAACTTAAAAAGCACCGCATGAAGGTCTTCGGGTGATTTCCCGCGTGTTCCTCGCACGTATATCGTGGAGAGGATGCCCCTGTTCATGGGCATCAGGTGCGGCGTGAAGGTGACGACCACCTTGCGGCCGGCCGCCAGCGAGAACTCCTGGTCGAGCTCGGCCATATGGCGATGGTGCCCGACGCCGTAGGCGTGGATGCCCTCGGACACCTCGGAGAACAGCATCTCTTCCTTGGCGGACCGCCCAGCGCCGGTCATGCCGGACTTTGCATCGATCACGATCTCGTCGGGGTCGATCGACTTGGCCTTCAGCAGCGGCGTGATGGGAAGCTGCGCGCAGCTAGTGTAGCAGCCCGGATTGGCCACCAGCCGCGCCTTCTTGATTTTCTCGCGATACACCTCGACCAGCCCGTAGACCGCCTCGCGCTGCAGTTTCGGCGCGTGATGCTCGTGGCCGTACCACTTCGCATAAGCCGCGGTGTCTGCGAGCCGGAAATCGGCGGATAGATCGACAACTTTGGTCTTCGGCGCCTTTTCGAGCAGATCGGCGATCACCTTTTGTGTGGTGGCATGCGGCAGCGCGCAGAATGCAAGGTCGAGCTTGACCTTTTTCCAGTCGGTGTCCTCGATCGAAACGAGCGTCGGCAGTTGGAACGGCGAGAATTGCGGAAACACCGTCCGCATCTCCTGCCCCGCCCGCCGGTCCGCGGTGAGCAGCGCGAGCTCCGCATGAGGGTGGCGCAGCAGCAGCCGCACCAGCTCCGAACCGGTGTAGCCCGAGGCCCCGAGGACGCCGATTTTCGCTTTGGCAGGCTTTGCGCTGGAAGGCATGGTTCAATCCTTATCTGAACCCGAACAAAGCGACCGGACCAACCGCGGCGATGTCAGAAGAAAATGCCGCGGAACTCAAATCCGGCGGCATGGGGGACGATCAGCGAAAGCCCGCCCGTGCCGCGTGAATACGGCGGCGGCGCAACGCGCTATGAGCGATCATCGTCATGGGCGCGGCATATAGCGCCGCGCCCTGTCATGGTCAAGGAACCTACCCCGCGCCAGGCGGCGCCACTGGGGTCGGTCCCTATGCCAGGATGATCTCCGCCGCCCGCTCGGCGAGCGACAGCGTCGGAGCATGTGTGTTGCAGCAGGTAATCTCCGGCATCACTGAAGCATCGGCGATACGAAGCCTCGTCACGCCGCGTACGTTCAAAGCCTCGTCCACCGGCGCGGATGACGAGCGTCCCATGGCGCAAGTGCCGACGAAGTGAAAATAGGTCGCGGCGTTGGCGCGCACATACTCGACGATCTCGGCCTTCTTGGCGCCCGGAATGCTGAGTTGGTCCTTGCGGACACCATCAAAGCCCTTGCCGTTGCCGAGCGCGATACCGAACTCGATTCCGGCCGCGTAGGCATCGACGTCAGCCTGCTCACCGAAATAATTGGGATCAACCAGCAGCGGCGCCATCGGGTCGGCTGAAGCCAGCCGCACCGTGCCGCGGCTCTTTGGCTTCATCAGGCCGGGCATGGTGAGATAGCCCATGTCAGGGGCTAAGTCCTTCACGTTCGGCGCGTTCTGGCGGCCGAACACCTGGATGTCCGGTCCTTTCAGCGAGGGCGAGCTTCGCATGTAGGCGATCCCGGAATGGCCGGTGTCGATCTGCGGCGCGCCCTTGTCCTTGGTCGAGAACACCAGACGAACCAGCAGATGATCGTGCAGATTTGCGCCGACCTGAGGCGCATCGACCAACACCGGGATGCCGTGCTGCCGCAGATGGTCCGCCGGCCCCACGCCCGACAGCATCAGCAGCTTGGGCGACTTCAGACCGCCCGCACAAACCACGACCTCGCGGCCAGCCGAAAAGCGCCGCTCCTGCCCGTCAACCACAGCGACCACGCCACGGCACTGGCCGCCGGAAATATCGAGCCGCGTCACGGTGGTGCCCGCAAGCAGCGTCAGGTTGGCGCGCGACAGCGCGGGGAGCAGGTAGGCATGCGCCGCCGAGATGCGCCGCATATTGGCATCGACGTTGATGTCCTGCTGGCCTGCGGCGTCGAGAACGCTCGCGACGTTGTTGATGTCCATGTGCTCGACTTTGCCGAGGCCGACGGCGGAATCGACGAACGCACGCGTCACCGGATGCGCCATCGCAGGCTTGCGCGTAGCCATCATGCCACTGCCGCCGCGGATCGCGGTTTCACCGCCGGCGTAACGCTCGACCTTCTTGAAGTTTCGGATGATCGCGTCGTAGCCCCAGCCGGATCCGGCTGCTGCTTCCCAGGCGTCGTAGTCGGCCTTGTCGCCCTTCAGCCAGACCGTGGCGTTGATGCTTGAACCGCCACCGATGATCTTGCCGACCGGCGCCACGATAACGCGATTATTCAGCGCCTTCTGCGGCACCGACTTGTAGCCCCAGTCGGTGTCGGAACCGAAGTTGCGGGTGTAGATGCCCGGGTTGAAGATTTTTTCCTGATCGAGATTGGTGCCGCCGCCCTCGATCACTAGCACGCTGGCACGGCCGTCCTGCGACAGACGATGAGCCAGGATGCAACCTGACGAACCGCCGCCGACGATGATGTAGTCATACTCGGCCTTCAGGCTGGCGAGTTGCGCCGCTTGGTTCGCCTGCGCGTGCGCCGCCTGCTCCGCCATGTCGCGCGCCACCGCTACGCCGGCCCCGGCCGCGACCAGAATCTTCACAAATCGACGTCTGTTGATGCGGCCTTCGTAAGCCGCATCGATCGCTGCGTTGATGGTTTCACCTGACGCACGCGCGCCATCGCTCGACATGTCTTGCATAGGCCGCCCTCCCGCGCCGCGCGGCATTGAACCGCCGCGCGTGCATACGGAATGCTAGACCCGCCTCATGCTCCGCACCAGTTGACCGTCGTGGAAACGCGGCGGCCGGAATGGGCAATGGACCACTCCGGCTCGCCGTGCGCGACTTGGGCAGTGGCGCTAGACGGCCGTCAGCGGCACGGTGCGATAGCCGCTCCCCGCCTTCTCGACCAGGCGCAACGCCGGGAATGGGAAGTGATACGCCTGCACCGGCAGCTTCTCCGCCACCAGCATGTCGTACACGCGGCGGCGGGTGGCGGCCGCCTGCGGCGGATCCTGATCGAAGTAGCCCTGCCAGTCGGGTCGCGGGGCAAACACAAAGGCGTTGTTGCAAACATCCGACTGCACGAACACCTTCTTGCCGCCCGACGAGACGACATACGACGTGTGGCCGATGCTGTGGCCGGGCGTGCCGACAGCGAGCACGCCGGGCGCCACCTCCTTGTCCCACTCGTACGGCGTGACCTTGCGGCCGAGCGCATCGAACACCCGGCGATTGTTCTGGAACAGCTCGGTCATGCGGCCGGGCGAGGCGCGGCTCATCTCGCCATCGTCGGTCCAGAATTTCCATTCCACCGCGGGCACCTTGATCTCGGCGTTCGGAAACGCCGCGCTCTTGTTGTCGGCGCCCAGCAGCCCGTTCACATGGTCGGCGTGGAAATGCGAGATCACGACCATATCGATCTTGTTGCGGTCGATGCCCGCTGCGGCAAGGTTCTGATTGAGCAGTCCGCGCTCGCCCTTGCTCGCCGCGACCTGGGCCTCGCCGTTTCCGGTGTCGAACAGCACGGTCTTGCCGCCGGTCTTGAGAACGATCGGCGAAAAGGTGTTCGTCATAACATCGGTCGGCCGGCCTTCGGCTTTGAGCTGCGCCTTGAAGTCGTCCTCGCTGGCGTTGACCAGATATTTGCCGTCCACCGGCACATTGCGGAAGCCGTCGGTGAGAACAATCACTTCGATGTCGCCAACCTTGTAGCGGTACGGTGCGTCAGCCACTTTTCACTCCTGCATGATGAGAAGGCCGCCTTCTAGAGGCGGCCTTCGGAATATTCAATGGACCAAAACGGTCAGATGGTCGGATTCCACGGCACCGGAACTTCGCGATAGCCACTGCCGACCTTCTCGACGTAGGCGTGCGACGGGAACGGATAGTGGAATCCCTGGACCATCATACGCTCGGCCACCAGCATGTCGTACACCTTGCGGCGCGTCTCCTCCGCCATCGGGCCGTCCTGGTCGTAGAAGCCGTGCCAGCCCGGGTTGCGCACGAACACCCACGGCACATGGGTCACGTCACCCTGCACGAACACCTTGCTGTTGCCCGACGCGACGATGAATGACATGTGCCCCGGCGTGTGGCCGGGCGTGTGCATCGCCGTGACGCCCGGCACAATTTCCTTGTTGGCATCGTACTGGGTCACCTTGCGGCCTTGCGCGTCGAACACACGGCGCAGGTTCTTGAACACCGTCTCCATGCGACCCTTCGGAGCGCGGCTCATCTCGCCGTCGTCCATGAAGTATTTCCATTCCACGGCAGGCACGAGCACTTCGGCGTTCGGGAACGCCGGCTTGTTGTCGGGCGTCAGCAGTCCATTGATGTGATCGCCGTGGAAATGCGAGATCACCACCACGTCGATCGCGTTTCGATCGATGCCGGCGGCCTTCAGATTGTCCTGGAACTGCCCGGTCTGGCCCTTGCTGTTGACGAACGCCGCCTCGCTGGTGCCGGTGTCGAACACCGCGAGCCTGCCGCCGGTGTTGATCACCACCGGATTGTACGGTGTGGTCATCAGGTCTTTCGGATAGTGCGCGGCTTCGAGCGCCGCATTCAGATCGCCACGCGTCTTGTTGGTGACGTGGGTGTCGGTAAATTTGAAGGTGTTGGCGCCGTCGGTAACGACGGTCATCTCGATCGAGCCGACCTTGTAGCGATAGTAGCCCGCGTTCTGCTTGCCGACGGGAGGAGCAGCGGCAAGCGCTGGCAGGTTCATGCCGGCCGGTGCGGCCGCGCTGGCAGCGACGCCTGCGAGCAGATGACGGCGGGACAGTTCGGTCATGGCGTTTCCCCTGGTTGGGCGCGCGTGCACGCAGCCTGACTACAACGATGATAGCGCAGCTTCGCGCCTGTCGCAGGCGCAAAAAGGCCGCCCTGTCGGGCGGCCTTTCAGTCGTTCGTTCAAATCGTCGGATTCCAGGCCACCGGCACCAGCCGGTAGCCATTGCCGGATTTCTCGGAATAGCCGAGCGACGGGAACGGAAAGTGGAAACCGGAAACCAAGAGCTTCTCCGTCGCGGCCATGTCATGGATGCGCTTGCGCGTCGCCACCGCCTCGTCCGGGTTGTGGTCGAACATCACCTGCCAATCCGGATTTCGCAGGAACAGATCCGGCACGTTGGTGACGTCGCCCTGGAACAGGACGCGTGACGAGCCCGACTGAATCACCAGCGCACTGTGACCCGGCGTGTGGCCCTTGGCGTCAATGGCCGTGATGCCCGGCGCGACCTCCTTGCCCCATTCGTAGCGCGTCACCTTGTCTTTCAGATCGCCGAAGATCTTGCGGTTGAATCCCATCTGCCCCTTGGTGAAGCCGTCCTGCGCCTTGGCTGCGTTGTCATCGTTCATCCAGAATGCCCAGTCGAGCGCCGGAACTTTGATCTCCGCATTCGGGAAGGCGAGCGAGCCGTCGGCGTTCTTTATGCCGAGGATGTGGTCGCCGTGCATGTGCGAGCAGACCACGATGTCGATCGCCTTGGGATCGATGCCCGCGGCCTTCATCGTGCCTTGCAGCAGTCCGACGGTCGGGCCGACACCCGGACCGAAGCCAGTGTCGAGCAACACGAGCTTAGAGCCGGTGTTGACGACCACCGGGTTGAACGGCGCCACCAACTGCCCTTTCGGCATGAAGGCGGCTTCCGCCGTGGCGATCACCTGATCCTGGCTGACGTTGCGAACGAAGCCATTGGGGATCGGCGCAACGCGGGCGCCGTCGTTGACGACGGTGACTTCGAAATCGCCAAGTTTGGTGCGGTAGAAGCTCGGCGCCTGCTTGCCGATCGGCGGCGCGGCGGCGTGGCTTTTCGTGATGGAGAACGGCGTGAGTACGGTTGCGGCGGCGGCCGCGGCACCGCCGAGCAGATGACGGCGTGTCAATTGCGTCATGAAATCCTCCCCTGTTCACGCCTCAACGTCGTAAGCGGTGCGCCGGGGCGGATGCGGAGCAGAATAGCCCATTCGCCAATGACGCAGTAGCGACCGGCGGACAAAAAAACGAAGGCCGCCGTTGCCGGCGGCCTTCGCTGTTGCGAACCGATCTCGACTAGAGCGAGGTGACCGGAATTTCGCGATAGCCGGAGCTGCTCTTTTCGATCCGGGCGAGCGCCGGGAACGGATAGTGGAAGCCCTGCACCGGCACCTTGTCGGCCACCAGCATGTCATAGACCTTGCGGCGGGTCGCCTCGGCGGCCTGGGCATCTTGATCGAACATCAGGTGGAAGCCCGGGTTGCGCGCGAACAGCGGGTTGTTGGTGACGTCGCTCTGCACGAACACCTTGCCGTTGCCCGAGGCGATAATGAACGACATGTGACCCGGCGTGTGGCCGTGCGTCGCCACCGACGTGATGCCCGGCGCGACCTCCTTGCCAGCCTCGTACTGCGTGACCTTGCGGCCGAGCGCGTCGAACACCTTCCGCGCACCACCAAACACACCCTTCATGCGGTCGGTGGTCTGCTTGCCCATTTCGCCATCGTCCATGAAGTACTTGAACTCGGGCGCCGGAACGAGGATTTCCGCCTTGGCGAACGCGGGCTTGCCGTCCTTGTCAAGCAGACCGTTGATATGGTCGCCGTGGAAGTGCGAGATGATCACTGCGTCCACCTGGCCGGCATCGATGCCGGCGGCCTTCAGGTTGGCGTGGAACTGGCCGGCGGCGCCACGGCCCGTGTCGATCACGACAGTCCTGTTGCCCGTCTTCACCACGAGCGGCGAATACGGAACGACCATCTGATCCGCTTGCTGCGACATCGCAACCCAGGCGGCGTTCACCTCATCGCGAGTCTTGTTGACGACGAAGTTGTCGGGAAACTTGAAGGTGTTGGAGCCGTCGGTCACGACCGTGACGTCGATCGTGCCGACCTTGTAATTGTGGAAGCCCGCGGCTTGCGCCTGTGCTTGCAGAGCGGCGAACGGCGTGAGCGCGGTCGCCGCGGAAGCCGCAGCCGCTCCCGCCAGAATACTGCGACGATTGAGTTTCATCATGATGGTGTTCCTCCCTGGAAGCTGGAGCACGAAGCGGCCCCGGTGAATTGGTGCAATCTAAAGCCTGCCGCGCGGTCTGAAAACAGGCCTCCACTAGAGGACAGCAAACCCCGACCGCACTGCACTATTCCACCGGGACGCTGCGACAAAAAAAGGAGGCAGCGACGTGCGGCCTCCTTTTTTGTTGCGAATAAGTCGCGACTAAATCGTCGGATTCCACGGCGCCGGGGCAAGGCGATAACCGCTGCCGTCCTTCTCGACATAGCAGAGGCCCGGGAACGCCCAATGGAAGCCCAAGATCAACGACTTTTCCGCCGCCGACATGTCGTAGAGCTTGCGCCGGGTCGCTTCCGCCACCGGCCCGTCCATATCGGGCGCCCCGTGCCAGCCCGGATTGCGGACGAACAACACGGCGATCGCCGCCGTCACATCGGATTGCACAATCAGTTTGGAGCCGCCCGACGAAACAACATACGCCATGTGGCCGGGCGTATGACCGTAGGCCGCGACCGCGGTGATGCCAGGAACAACCTCCCTGTCGGCGTCATACTGCGTCACCTTGTTGCCAAGCGCACCGAACACGCGGCGCGCATTGTTGAAGTTGCCCTTCAGACCCTCGGGGGCCTTGGCCAGATTCTCGTCGTTCATCCAGAACTTCCATTCGATCGCCGGCACCATGATCTCGGCGTTCGGATAGGCAGCCTTGTTGTCGGCCGCCAGCAAGCCATTGATGTGATCGCCATGGAAATGCGAGATGACGACCGCATCGACTGCATTGCGGTCGATGCCGGCGGCGGCCAGATTCGTCTGGAACTGGCCTTGCGCTCCCTTGCTCTGCTCGAACATCGCTGGACCAAGTCCGGTGTCGATCACGACGAGCTTTGATCCGGTGTTCACGACCACCGGGTTGAACGGCGCGGTCGCCTTGTCCTTGTCCATGTACAGCGATGCAAGCGCGGCATGCACCGCCTCCTTGGGCTGATTGCGCACGAAGGTGTCAGGCACCGGCGCAGCGCGCACGCCGTCGGTGACCACTGTCACCTCCATGCTGCCGACTTTATGGCGGTAGAACCCGGCGTTCTGCTTGCCGATCGGCGGTGCCGCGGCGATAGCCGGGATTGTCATCGCGGCCGGCGCGAGCACAGAGGCGGCGGTCGCCGCAGCAGTATTGGCCATCAGGCTACGTCGATTGAGTTGTGTCATGCCGATCTCCCTCAAAATGATATGGAATAGCGAAAACCATCGGCGATCGTTGCCTCCGGCAACGGTTTCTTGCCGACCGGTCAGAGCCTCATGCATAGGGCGAAATAGGACCGTGCCGCGTATCGCACTAACACCCTGCCGTCCTCCCTATTCCGCACCGATGACACCACGATGTCTGCGCCATACCGCTCCAACACGGGTTGAGGCAACTCCATCGCAATCCTAAGATGCGGCACCCTGCGGGGCCACGGCATCGACCGCGGCTTCGCGCAGGTCAAAAAGCGCCAGAGTATTAGGGCGACGAAAACGGGAGGAAGTTGTAATGCGTAAGACGCTACTGACATCCATGGCGCTGGCCGCTGCGGTTCTGCTATCCGCCGAAGCAAGTGCGCAGGCGCCGGCACCCGCCCCCGCAGCCGTGCCGGATCAGATGCCGTTCGATGTTCCCTATGGCGCACCGATCGGCATCGACAAAGCGATCTCCGTCGTCAATGCGGTCGTTGCGGAAGCCAAGAAGAGCCCGCGCAACTGGAAGCTCGCGATTGCCGTCACCGATCCAAACGGCGAGCTGATCTATTTCTATAAGATGGACAGCACGCAGAACGCATCGGTGAACATCGCGATCAACAAAGCCCGCACCGCCGCGCGCTTCCGCCGCGAGAGCGCTGTGTTCGCCGGCGCGATGGCTCAACCGACTGGCGCGTTCGTTCCGACACTCGACCCGACCCTCACCGCTTCGCCGGGCGGCATTCCGCTCATCGAAGGCGGCCGGATCGTCGGCGCGGTCGGCTGCAGCGGCGCGACCGGACCGCAGGATCTCGTGGCCTGCAAGGCGGGCGCCGACACGATCAAGTAAGAAACGATTTCAGGACTGAGTTGGCTCTGCCGGGACCGAAATCCCGGCAGAATTTTTCAGGCCAGCAGGCTGCCAATCCACTTGATGAACTTGGAGGTGATGTCGCCAAGGAGCAGCAGCGTTGCAGCCCACACAAACGCCGAAGAGAAGTTCGCGACCTGAAACCGCCAATGCGGCATCGCGAAAATGCCGGCGATCAACGGGACCGTGGCGCGCAACGGCCCGGAAAAACGGCCGATGAAGATGGCCGCCGGCCCCCACTTCCTCACGAAATCCTCACCCTTCGGAATCATCTCGGGATTCCGCGACAGCGGCCACATGTGATAGACTCGCTTCTCGAGCTTGAGCCCGATCCAGTATGAGACCCAGTCGCCGAGTGCCGCTCCGATCGAACCGGCAATCCAGATCGGCCAGAAATTCAGTTCGCTTGCGCCGATCAGCGTGCCGATGCCGACCAGCGCCGCCCACGCCGGGATCAAAAGCGAGATCAGGGCCAGCGACTCGGCAAAGCACAGGATGAACACGACCGGCGCGGCCCACGCGCTGTGCAGGCGCACGAAGGCGATGATGGGGTCGGCGTAGCTACTAAAATCCATGGGAATCCGTTGGGCGGGAGATGGTTACGTTTAGCGCGCTCATGCCGCATAAGCCAGCATGGCAATTGCAACCAATTCTGGGCAGGATAACGAACCGATGACTCCCCAATACTTCCGTTTCCCGATTGGCCGCTTCGAGCATGGGCTGCGCAGGCTCTACTCGGAATCCATGCGCCTATTGGGCCGCCGGACTCACATGGTGAGCGCTCAAGGCGCGCGTTTTGTGGTCGATACAACCGATTTGATCGACCGCTCGATCGCGTGGTTCGGAATCTGGGAGGGCGACCAGATCGAGGACATGGCCCAGGTCTGCGCCCGATTCCGGGCGGACTATTTCTTCGACATCGGTGCGAATTCCGGCGTGTACAGCATCCTGCTCGCGATCAAGGGCGTGGTGCCCAACGTGGTCGCGTTCGAGCCCGACCCCGGCAACTATGTGCGCCTGATGGCGAACCTCAAAGCCAACAACCTCACGGACAAGGTGCGCGCACTGACCAGTGCGGTGGGCTCAGAGGCCGCCGAGGTCGATCTGATGGAGGCCGGAGGCCACAACCGCGGCGAGTCCTGGATCGCGCATCCCGACAAGCCGCCGGAGGAAGCCCCCGGCGTCGCCACTCACCGGGTCCGGCAGATCCGCTTCGACGACGAGTTCGCGATCTCCGGAAAAACGCTGGTCATCAAAATGGATGTGGAGGGCTCGGAGTTCCATGCGCTGCGCGGCATGCAACGCACGCTGGCCGACAACGCTTGCTACCTCCAAGTCGAGCTCTATTCGGACCGGATCGATGAACTCAAGGCGCTGTTCGCGGGGCTTGGCTACCGCTACTTGAAGACCGCCTACATCGATCATTATTTCACCAACATTCCGGCCATCGAGTAGCGGCACGCCGCTCGACGCCCCCTCCCCCTTGCGGGGCAAGCCAAACAAAACTCATGTGGCATATTCGGACGGCACGGTGATTCGCGCCGTCCCCCGCAGCAACCGAGCCGACACTGGACCATGGCCAAATCCGCGAACAAAAACAAAAAGATCGAAAAGAAAGTCAGCGCCTCGGGCGATCTGTTCTCCGGGCTTGAGCAAAAGCGCGGCGCGTCCAAGTCACCCCGCGCCGGCCGCACCGTCAGCGCGGCGGACGCCGGCTACAGCGCCAAGCACATTGAGGTGCTGGAGGGGCTCGAGCCGGTTCGCCGGCGGCCCGGCATGTACATCGGCGGCACCGACGAGAAGGCGCTGCATCATCTGTTCGCCGAGGTGATCGACAATTCGATGGACGAGGCGCTGGCCGGCCACGCCACCTTCATCGACGTCGAGCTCGATGCCGACGGCTTCATCCGCGTCACCGACAACGGCCGCGGCATCCCGGTCGATCCGCATCCGAAGTTCAAGAACAAGTCGGCGCTCGAAGTGATCATGTGCACGCTGCACGCCGGCGGCAAATTCGACTCCAAGGTGTACGACACGTCCGGCGGCCTGCACGGCGTCGGCGTATCGGTTGCGAATGCGCTGTCCGACCGCATGGAGGTCGAAGTCGCGCGCAGCCAGAAGCTCTACCGGATGGTGTTCGAGCGCGGCATCCCGAAGGGCAAGTTGCAGGACGCGGGCAAAGCGCCAAACCGGCGCGGCACCTCGGTGCGCTTCCACCCCGACCCGCAGATCTTCGGCGACAAGGCCCGCTTCATCCCCGAGCGCGTGTTCAAGATGACGCGCTCCAAGGCATATCTGTTCGGCGGCGTGGAAATCCGCTGGTCGTGCGCCAAGGAACTGGTCGAAGGCACGGACGTGCCGGAGAAGGCGTCGTTCCACTTTGAGGAAGGCCTGCGCGACTATCTGGCGGAAACGCTGAAGGAGGCCACCCTCGTTCACCCCGATATCTTCACCGGCACGTCCGGCAAGGTCGGGCAGCACGGCGGCGCGCAATGGGCGGTCGGGTGGACCGCAGACGCCGACGGCTTTCTCAACTCCTACTGCAACACCATCCCGACACCGGACGGCGGCACCCACGAGTCGGGCCTGCGCACCGCCCTGCTCCGCGGCCTGAAGGATCACGCCGAGCGCGTCGGCCAAGGCAAGCGCGCGGCGCCGATCACCAGCGAAGACATCATGGTCGGCGCAGGCTGCATGATGTCGGTGTTCATCCGCGAGCCGGAATTCCAGGGCCAGACCAAGGACCGGCTGGCGACCGCCGAGGCGCAGAAAATCGTCGAGCAGGCGATCAAGGATCCGTTCGACCACTGGCTCGCCGGCAACCCGACGCAGGCCAACAAGCTGCTCGACTTCGTGATCGACCGCGCCGACGAGCGCGTCCGCCGCCGGCAGGAAAAGGACATCTCCCGCAAGGCCGCGACCCGCAAGCTGCGGCTGCCGGGCAAGCTTGCCGACTGCACCAATGGGCAGGCCGCGGGTTCGGAAATCTTCATCGTCGAAGGCGACTCGGCCGGCGGTTCGGCCAAGCAGGCGCGCGACCGCGCCTCGCAGGCGGTGCTGCCGCTGCGCGGCAAGATCCTCAACGTGCAATCCGCCACCAAGGACAAGCTCGCCGGCAACGTCCAGCTTGCCGATCTGGTCCAGGCGTTGGGCTGCGGCACCGGCTCGAACTACCGGGACGGCGACTTGCGCTACGACAAGGTCATCATCATGACCGACGCCGACGTCGATGGCGCGCACATCGCCTCGCTGCTGATCACCTTCTTCTACACGCAGATGCAGGAACTGATCGATCGCGGCCACCTGTATCTCGCAGTGCCGCCGCTCTACCGGCTTTCGCACGGCGGCAAGACGTTCTACGCGCGCGACGACAAGCACAAGGACGAGCTTCTCAAGAAGGAGTTCCGCGCCAACGCCCAGGTCGAGATCGGCCGCTTCAAGGGTCTCGGCGAGATGATGGCGGCGCAGCTGAAGGAAACCACGATGGACCCGCGGAAGCGCACCTTGCTGCGGGTCATGCTGGCGGACGACGCCCGCAAGGCCACCGAAAAATCGGTCGAACGGCTGATGGGCACCAAAGCCGAGCTGCGCTTCGAATTCATCCAGGAGCGCGCGGAATTCGCCAACGAGGAATTGCTGGACGTGTAGCGGCCGCGGACGCCTTCAATCGATCGGCAACCCGACGTAGTTCTCCGCGAGCGACTTCGCTGCCGCCTCCGAGCTTGCCAGATAATCCAGCTCGGCCAGTTGCCGCCTGCGGTCGAACGGCGTTTCCTCGGGAAACAGGTGCATCAACCGCGTCATCCACCACGAGAAGCGCTGCGCCTTCCACACACGCCGCAAACAGGTATCCGAGTAACTGTCGAGCAGGCCGGTCGCACCGTTGCGGTAAAACGCGGCGATCGCTCGTGACAGCACCAGCACGTCGGCGAACGCGAGGTTCATGCCCTTGGCGCCGGTCGGCGGCACGATGTGGGCGCTGTCGCCGGCCAGGAACATCCGGCCGTGCCGCATCGGCTCGGCAACGAACGAGCGCATCTGCGCCACGATCTTCTCGACGATCGGTCCGCGCGACAGCACCTTGGTGCCGCCGAGCCGCGTTTCGAGTTCGTCCCAGATCTTGTGGTCGGGCCACTTATCCGGATTCTCGTCCGGCGCGCATTGCAGATAGTAACGCACCAGGTTCGGCGAGCGCATGCTGAACAGCGCAAAGCCACGCTGATGATAGGCGTAGATCAATTCGTCGGCGACCGGCTTTGCCTCCGCGAGAATGCCGAGCCAGCCGAATGGATATTCCCGCTCATAGACGCTGATCGCGTTGGCCGGAATGCTTGAACGGCACACGCCGTGAAAGCCGTCACATCCGCCGATGAAGTCGCAATCGACCTCCTCCGCCTTGCCGCCATGCCGGAACGTAATCTTCGGCGCCTTGCCGTCGAACCCGCGCACCCGCACGTCCGAGCAATCGAACAGAATTTGCCCACCATCGGCGATCCGCTTCGCGATCAGATCCTTCACGACCTCCTGCTGGCCGTAGATGGTGACGCGCTTGCCGACCAGCTTCTTGAAGTCGATGCGATGCAGCGCGCCATTGAAGCCGATGTAGATGCCGTCGTGCACCATGCTCTCGCGCTTCATGCGCGCACCGACGCCGGTCTCGACCAGCATGTCGGCGGCCCACTGCTCAATCAGGCCGGCGCGGATGCGCGCCTCGCAATAGGCCCGGCTTCGCGCCTCGATGATGATGCTGGAAATGCCCGCGCGATGCAGGAGATGCGACAGCATCAATCCAGCAGGACCCGCGCCGACGATGCCAACCTGTGCCCGCATGGCCTCACTCGTTTGAACTGCAGCGATCTTGCCCACATGGTGGCGCGAGGCAATGGAAATCCCGCCGAAGGGCGTCCCGTTCAGTGCCAGAAACACTCATGCCCCGGAGACCGGGGCATGAGCACCACAGATCGCCGTCCGGCCGGGACTAGTTGTCGAACTTCAGGTTCGCGGCCTTGATCACTTCGGCGATGTTCCGGATGTCCCGGTCGATCATGGCGCGGAACTCGGACGACGGCTGGCCGCCCGGCGTTACCGCCATGGCCTTCAACTTGGAGCTGACATCCGGGTCCTTGATCGCCTTCTGCAGCGCCATCTCAAGCTTGGCCACGATCGGCTCCGGCGTGCCGACCGGGACGAAGTAGCCGCTAAACAGCTTGATATCGACTTCGGGGAACCCGGATTCCGCCATGCTGGGCACGTCCGGCACCTCCGCCGAGCGAACCGAGTCCGTGACCGCGAGCGCCTTCACCTTGCCCGCCTTGATCTGCGGAATAGCCGGCGGACCGTCGGAGATCGCAAACAGCGTCTGGCCCTGCATGACGCTCAAGATCATTTCGTTGCTGCTCTTGTAGGGGATCATCTGCCCGGGCATGCCGCTCTTGAGCTTGAGCAACTCGCTTGCCGTGGTGAAGGCCGGCGAGGTCGAGGCGTAGTTCGACTTTTCCGGGTTCTTCTTCGCCCACTCGACCAGTTCCTTGACGTTCTTCGCCGGGTGCTCCGGCGGCACCACCATGATCAGCGGAAAATTCGCGATCATCGACAGCGGAATGAACGTCTTGGTCGGGTGATACGAAAGATTGGGATAGGCTGCGGCCGCAATCGACATGACGCCGCTCGCGCCGACGAACAGCGTGTAGCCGTCGCGCGGCTGGTTCATCACATATTCGGCGGCGATCCGTCCGCCCGCGCCGGGCTTGTTCTCGTTGATCACCGGTTGCCCGAGGATCTCCGACAGCTTGTTGCCGACGAGCCGGGCGAAGATATCGTTGCCGCCGCCGGCGGCGAACGGAACGATCACCCGGATCGGCTTGTTGGGAAAGCTGGCCGCGTCCTGCGCCGCAGCGGGATCGAACGCTGCGCCAGCGAACAGCGCCAGCGCGCCCAGCGCCGCACGGCCGAAGTTGAACGGACTCATCGTTTCCTCCCTCAAGATGTTGGACGTCAGGCATGAAAGCGCGCCTCACGTCATTCGCCTATTGGCGCACAACCTAGCCGAATTTGCGGGAAAGTCGATTGGCGCTTGGCCGCAGGCGCTAAAGCGACGCCAGCGCCTGATCGAGGTCGGCGATCAGATCGTCGGGCGCCTCGATCCCAACCGACAGCCGCACCAGCGCATCGCCGATCCCGAGTTCGGCTCGCACCGCCTCCGGCACCGAACCGTGGGTCATCAACGCCGGATGCTCGATCAGGCTCTCGACGCCGCCCAGACTTTCCGCGAGTGCGAACAATTGCGTTCGTTCGAGGAACCGCTTGGAACCTTCGAGGTCGGTCGCGAGCTCGACCGAGATCATGCCGCCAAAACCGTTCATCTGGCGGCGGGCAAGCTCGTGCTGTGGATGGCTTTTGAGCCCCGGATACAACACGCGCTTCACCTTGGCATGGCGTTCGAGGTGCGAGGCGATCGCAAGGCCGGACGCGCAGTGCCGCTCCATGCGAAGCGCCAGTGTCTTCAGGCCGCGCAATGCCAGGAATGAATCGAACGGTCCCTGGATCGCGCCCAGCGCGTTCTGCAGGAACTGCAGCCTTTCGGCGATCTCCTTGTTGTTACCGCCGACCACCGCCAGTCCGCCGACCATGTCGGAATGACCGTTGAGGTACTTGGTGGTCGAATGCACCACCACGTCGAAGCCGTGTTCGATCGGGCGCTGGATGTAGGGGCTGGCGAACGTGTTGTCGGCCGCAGCCACGATGCCGCGCTTTTTCGCGATGGCGGCAACGCGTTCGAGATCGACCAGCTTGAGCAGCGGATTGGTCGGTGTCTCAACCCAGATCAATTTGGTTTCGGGCCGGATCGACGCCTCTAGCTTCGAGATGTCGGACAGATCGACATAGGTGATGTCGAGACCCATGGTGCGGCGCTTGACGCGCTCGAACAGACGCCGCGTGCCGCCGTAGAGATCGTCGGACGCAACCACATGCGCGCCGCTGTCGAAGCATTCCAGCACGGTCGCGATAGACGCGAGGCCGGAGGCAAACGCGAAAGCCTTGGTGCCGCCCTCGAGGTCCGCGGCGCAGCGTTCGAATGCCATGCGCGTGGGGTTCTTGGTGCGCGCGTAGTCGTAGCCCTTGTTCACGCCGGGCGACTGCTGCACGAAGGTCGATGTCGCGTAGATCGGCATCATCACCGCGCCGGTCGTCGGGTCGGGCTCCTGCCCGGCGTGGATGCAGCGCGTTGCGAAGTCCAGACGGTTCGATTTGCTCATGACGTGCCTACGCGGAAGTGGTTGATCATGTCGATGCGGGTGACGAGGCCGAGGAAGCGGCCGTTCTCCACCACGATCGCGACGTAGTCCTTGCGGAACAGCGGAACCAGGTCGCGGATCGGCGCGTCGGCCGAGATGGTTTCGAGCCGCGTCACCATCACGTCCTTCACGGTGCGGTTGAAGCCGTGGGCGGGATCGTCCGTGTCGGTGATCAGCGCGGAGAGCAGATCGCTCTCATCGACCAGGCCGACGATGGTGTCATCCTCGACCACCGGAAGCTGCGACACGTCGGCGGCGCGCATCCGCGCGAACACCGTGCGCAGTGTGTCCTGCGGCCGCACCTCGACGGCGCCGCCCTCCTCGTGGCGGTTGATGACGAGGTCGCGCACCGTGCCGGAGCGGGTGCGCTCGATCCAGCCCTCCTGTGCGAGGAACGCATCGTTGAACACCTTGGAGAGGTATTTGGCGCCGGAATCGCAGACGAGGCTCACCACCCGCTTGGGCTTGGTTTGCAGCTTGCAATAGCGCAGCGCGGCCGCGAGCAATGTGCCCGACGAGGAGCCCGCGAAAATCCCCTCCTTGCGCAGCAGATTTCGCGCCGCGGCGTAGCTCTCCTGGTCGGTGATCGAATAGGCCGCCTTCACCAGCGACAGATCGGCGTTGGCCGGCACGAAATCCTCGCCGATGCCCTCCACCGTCCAGCTTCCGGCTTCGATCATCTCGCCGGAGTTGATGAACGGCGCCAGCACCGAGCCGACCGGATCGGCCAGCACCATTTCGGTCTTCGGCGACGCGCGCTTCATGAAGCGGCCGATGCCGGTGAGCGTGCCGCCGGAGCCCACGCCGACAACGATGGCATCGATGTCGCCGTTCATCTGGCGCAGCAACTCGGGCGCGGTGGCGGTTTCGTGCGCGAGGGGGTTGGCCGGGTTCTCGAACTGGTTGATAAAGATCGCCCCCTTGGTGCGCGACGTGATGGTCAGCGCCATGTCCTGGTAGTAGTCGGGATGGCCCTTGCCGACGTCGGAGCGCGTGATGTGAACCTGCGCGCCGAGTGCGCGCGCGTGCAGGATCTTCTCGCGCGACATCTTGTCGGGCACCACCAGGATAGTGCGGTAGTTTTTCTGCCCCGCCACCAGGGCGAGCCCCAGCCCGGTGTTGCCGGCGGTCGCCTCGACGATCGTGCCGCCCGGCTTGAGCTGGCCTGCCGCCTCCGCCGCCTCGATCATCGCGCGCGCCGGACGGTCCTTGATGGAACCCGACGGATTGGCGCTTTCAAGCTTGAGGAACAGCCGGCACGGACCGCAGTCCAGCCGCTTCACCTCGACAAGAGGCGTGTCGCCGATGAGATCGAGCAGCGTTGCCATGACGCTGGCTTACCACGGCGACAACGCCATGAAACAAAAAGAACATTTGTGTTTCCGGCCGCTGCCATACAGCCGGTTTCGTTGGCGCGGCCACATGCCGGACGCCGATTCATTTCGACCTGGATGCCGCGCTCGGCGCAGCCAAACCGCACTCTCGCGCTCTTCTCCGCAGCCATTCCGAGGCAAAAAACGATGGAGTCAATTTAACTTAGGAGAGACCGAAGCATTGACTTTCGGCGTTTAGACCCTATTTTCCCGGTCAACGGTACGAATGACAGATTCGACCGCCCCTTCCCGCGCATCACCGTATCGCTTTTTTTGTCCGGCGCGGCTCCGGCGGTCTGACCAGAGGTTTTATGTCCTTTTCCGAACTCGGCCTGTCCGACAAAGTTCTCTCCGCCGTTCAGGCGTCAGGCTACACCACCCCAACCCCGATCCAGCAGCAAGCCATCCCACATGTGCTCGCGCGGCGCGACGTTCTCGGCATCGCGCAGACCGGCACCGGCAAGACCGCGGCGTTCGTGCTGCCGATGCTGACCATGCTGGAAACCGGCCGTGCCCGCGCCCGCATGCCGCGCACGCTCATCCTCGAGCCGACGCGCGAACTTGCCGCGCAGGTCGAGGAAAGCTTCATCAAGTACGGCGCCAATCACAAGCTCAACGTCGCCCTCATCATCGGGGGCGTTTCTTTTGACAACCAGGACAGCAAGCTGACACGCGGCGTCGATGTGCTGATCGCAACACCGGGCCGCCTGCTCGATCACTCCGAGCGCGGCCGCCTGCTGATGTCGGGCGTCGAACTCCTCGTCATCGACGAAGCCGACCGCATGCTCGACATGGGTTTCATCCCGGATATCGAGCGCATCTGCAAGCTCGTTCCGTTCACACGGCAGACGCTGTTCTTCACAGCGACGATGCCCCCGGAAATCCGCCGCATCACCGAGCAGTTTCTGCACAACCCGGTCAAGGTCGAGGTCACCAAGGCTGCGACCACCGTTGACGCAATCCTGCAGCAACTGGTCAAGACCGGCCGCGAAGACCACGATAAGCGCGACACGCTCCGCCGCCTCATCAAGTCGGCCGACAACTTCAAGAACGCCATCATCTTCTGCAACCGAAAGCGCGAAGTCGCGACGCTGCACCGCTCGCTGGTGCGTCACGGCTTCAACGCCGCGGCGCTGCATGGCGACATGGATCAGTCGGCGCGCACCGCCGCGCTCGACGGCTTCCGCAAGGGAGAGACCAAGCTCTTGATCGCCTCCGACGTCGCCGCGCGCGGCCTGGACATCCCCGACGTCAGCCACGTCTTCAACTACGACGTTCCCCATCATGCCGACGACTACGTGCACCGGATCGGCCGCACCGGCCGGGCCGGCCGCACCGGCACCGCCTTCACCCTGGTTGCTCCGGCCGACGGCAAGGCGGTCGCCGCGATCGAGAAGCTGATCGGCCAGGGCATCGCCTGGGCCGGCGACGCGCCCACTGCCGAAGAGCAGCAGGCCGGCGCGCGTGAGAGCCGCGGCCCGCGCCGCGACGGCCGTGGATCGCGCGGTCCCCGCCCGCCGTCGCGCGACAGAAGCTCTTCCCCCCCCGAAAGCCGCGCGCCTGCTCCCGCTCCCGAGCGAAGCGCACTTGCTCAGCAACGCACTGAGATTGCCGCGGCCCGCGTCGAGGAGCGGGCGCCCCGCCCCGCCCCGGTTCCGCAGCAACAGCAGCCTCAGGCCGAGTCGGCTGACGCGTCGCACCTCCCAGCGTTCCTGCTGCGCCCGATCCGCGCCCGAGTCTGAAGGGCGCTGCCCGCTCGGCGGCGTTGCCCACCCACGGTAACGTTGCGTTTACGAAGCCTTCACCCGCTTAGAATACGGTCTTGCACTGTCCCGGGGCACTACACCGCCCGGACGACGCTATTTCAATCGGGGTAGGCCGGGGGGCAGTACGCGCCTCCGAGCGGGGGAGATCCTATGGCCGAGAACGGCGCAGAACATGAGCGCACCCTTGCGTTCGCTGAAATCGCCCTGAGTCAGATCAAGGCGCTTCGTCAGCCTGCGATCCCGCGCAACTATGAGGTCTGGTACGCCTACGCGACCGGATACAACCCCTCGCTCAATCAGACCATCAACGAGACGCTTCAGAAGAACGGCAACCTGGCCGACGAAGATCTGGAGCGCGTCTACTCCACCTATCTCTCGCCTGCCCGTTTGACTGAAAAGCTCGACAAAGTCGGCTCTCGCGTCATGGACGAGATCAACCAGGTCATGGCGATGGTCGATACCGCGGTCGGTACCGCATCGACCTACCACGAGAGTCTGGCCGACATGACGAGCAAGCTCGGCAGCGCCAAGGACCGCGACGGCATCCGCTCCATCATCGAGAGCCTGGTGCAGACGGCCAGCGAGATGCAGAACAACAACAACCAGCTCGAGGAGCGGCTTAACGCATCCCGTCAGGAGATCAGCCAGCTTCAGCAGAACCTGGAAACGGTGCGTCACGAGAGCCTCACCGATCCGCTGACCAGCCTGTCCAACCGCAAGCATTTCGACACTTCGATCGCCAAGTCGCTGCACGAAGCGACCGAGCGCAACGAGCCGATGTCGCTGATCATGACCGACATCGACCATTTCAAATCGTTCAACGACACCTGGGGCCACCTCACGGGCGATCAAGTGCTCCGCCTCGTCGCCATGTCGATGAAGCAGAACGTCAAGGGCCAGGACATCGCGGCGCGCTATGGTGGCGAGGAATTCGCGGTGGTGCTGCCCAACACGGTGCTCCGTTCCGGCGTGACCGTCGGCGATCATATTCGGCGCGCGGTGATGTCGAAGGAACTGATGAAGCGTTCGACCGGCCAGAACCTCGGCCGGGTCACGGTTTCCGTCGGCGTCGCAACCGCGCGTCACGGCGATACGGTGCAGTCGCTGATCGCGCGCGCCGACGGCTGCCTCTACGCCGCCAAGCGCAACGGCCGCAACCGCGTGATCTGCGAGACGGATCCGGAATTCTCGGCAGGTGCCGAAGCCAAGGTCGCCTGAGCGCCTACTTCTTCTTTCGTGCTTTGACGGCCGGCGCCTTCTTGCGTTTCGCGGCGCGTGGTCGTGGCTTGGCCGGGCGCTGGGCGACGTCCCGGGAATTGAGCGCGACGGCGTGGGCCAGCTTCGCCCAACGGGCCAACTCCTCCGGATCGTCGTAGAGCCGCTCCGGCATCCGCCAGTACGACATCACGGAACGCTTGCGGGCCTTGGCCGCGTAGGTAAATGGGCCGAGCCCTTCCCGCTCGAAGTGCGGGATTGTGGTTTCATCTGCTTTGAGATGGACGACACCCTCGCTGACCAGGCCGATCATCACGCCGCCTGCGAAGATGCCCGCGCCGCCGAACATGCGTCGCACATCGACCAGCCCAAAGCCTGCGAACAATTCAGCGATGGCGATCGGATCGTTGTCGCGCGAACCGCTCAAGCGATTCTCAACGCGCCGGCGCGCCGAACTCCTCGCCCGACGGCGTGAGCGCAACGGATTCGCCGCAGCCGCACGCCGAGGTCTGGTTCGGGTTGTTGAATACGAACTGCGAGGCGAGCTTTTCGGTCTTGTAGTCCATCTCGGTGCCGATCAGGAACAGGATGGCCTTGGGGTCGATCAGGATCTTCACGCCCTTGTCCTCGACCACTTCGTCGCTCGGGCTAACGGCCTCGGCATATTCCATGGTGTAGGACATGCCGGCGCAGCCGCCGTTCTTGACGCCGACGCGCAGCCCGGCAACCGGGCGGTCCATCTTAGCCATGAGTTCCTTGATACGGCTCGCCGCCGCATCCGAAAGCCGCATCGCCTGTGGTCTTGGCCGCGCCGTGGCCATGGCAGTCTCCGTTCAAGCGGCCCAAAAGAGGCCTGCAGGCAGTGAGATAGTCACTTACCCACCCAGTTGCCAAGGGTTCGGTCCTGGCATTGCAGGTATTCTAACGCCTGCGGATGTAAAAACCGGTAAAATACACGCCGGCACCCCCGCAATAGCCGGTGTCGTTGACCACCAGAACATCGTGGACCAGCGCGAACGATAGCGCGCAACTCGTCTTTTCGGCCTGCTCGATGGGGACGCTTTCCCCGTCCTTCTCCGCGAACGCCACGGTGTTTCCGGCCGGCGCCATCTGGCCGGAGAATTCGCCGGTGTTCACGGCCATATACCGCTTGCTGAACGAATCGCCGTCGATGCTCAGCGAGCCCTTGGCCTTGCCCCGCTTGATGGCGACGTTCGAGTTGCCGGAGCGCCACTTGCCGAGCCAGCGGTCAAAGCGCGGCGGTGGCGCGGGCGGCGCCTCCACCGCATGGGCGGGAAGCCAGCCTGTGGTGTAGCCGCCCTTCGCGTTGACGTAGGACGCGCAGACGAACCCCGGCGCATGTGCCGGCGCGACGAACAGCTTGTCGCCGCGAACCACATACGCCTTGCTGCGGCAGGCGCCGGTGGGCTCCGGGCATCCGGGCTTGATCAACGAGCCTTCATGGAAATGGCTGCGCAGCTTGCCGACGACGATGCCCGGCCGAATGGACGCAGGCTCCGACATGACGTGGGCGTCCGTGCAGATGCGATCGTCCTGCGCCTGCGCGTGCCCGATTGCCGCCATCAGCAACGACACGGCTGCCGCGTGCCGCAGCACGCGTCACCACATGTTGAGAGCGAGCCGCGCCTCGTCGGTCATGCGGCTTTGGTCCCAAGGCGGATCCCAGACCACGCTCACATCGGCCTTGCTGATGCCCTGAACGCTCATTACCGCGCTTTCCACCATCTGGGGCAGCTCCTGCGCGGACGGGCAATTCGGCGTGGTCAGCGTCATATCGACCCGCACCGAGCGGTCGTCCTCGATGTCGATCTTGTAGATCAACCCGAGCTCGTAGATGTCGACCGGGATTTCGGGATCGTAGACCGTCTTGAGCGCGGCCACGATGCCGTCGGTCAGGCGCGCGATCTCGCCTTCCGGGATCGCGGACCCGCTCAGAATCTCGGGCTTGGCGTTGCCGCCCGCTTCGGACTTGGGTTCGCCGTTCGATGTGTCATCGGTCATGAGAACATGTCCTGAGCTTTCACCAGCGCCTGCGCCAGGTGATCGATCTCCTGCCGTGTATTGTACATGGCAAATGATGCCCGGCATGTGGCGGTCACGCCATATCGCGCCAATAGCGGCATGACGCAATGCGTGCCGGCCCGCACCGCGACGCCCGCACGGTCGATTACAGTGGCGATATCATGGGGATGCGCGCCTTTCATCTCGAACGAGACGATAGGCCCCTTGTCCTTGGTGGTGCCGATGATACGGATCGAATTGATCTCGCGCAGCCGCTCGTGGGCATAGCGCACCAGGCCGGATTCGTGAGCGCAGATGCGCGCCTTGCCGATCGAATTGACGTATTCGATGGCCGCCCCCAGGCCGATCGCCTGGACGATCGGCGGCGTGCCGGCCTCAAAGCGGTGCGGCGGCTCGCCGTAGGTGATGCGGTCCTCGGCGACCTCGCGGATCATCTCGCCGCCGCCGTTGAACGGAGGCATGGCGGCCAGCAGATCGTACTTGCCCCACAGCACGCCGATGCCTGTCGGGCCGTAGAGCTTGTGGCCGGTGAAGACGTAGAAATCGCAGCCGATGTCCTGCACGTCGACGTCGAGATGCACCGCAGCCTGGCTGCCGTCGATCAGCACCGGGATACCACGGCTCTTGGCGCGCTTCACCACCTCTTTGACCGGCACCAGCGTGCCGGTCATGTTCGACATGTGCGTGAGCGCCACCATCTTGGTGCGCGGCGTCAGCAGCTTCTCGAACTCGTCGATCAGGAAGTTGCCCTCCTCATCGACCGGCGCCCACTTGATCACCGCGCCGTGCCGCTCGCGCAGAAAGTGCCACGGCACGATGTTGGAGTGGTGCTCCAGGATGGAGAGCACGATCTCGTCACCGGGCTTGATGCGCTCGCGGCCGAACGTGGCTGCGACCACATTGATCGCCTCGGTGGCGTTGCGGGTGAAGATGACCTCTTCCAGCCGCGGCGCATTGAGGAAGGTTCGCACCGCCTCGCGCGCGCCCTCATAGCCCTCGGTCGCGGCGTTGGCGAGATAGTGCAGCCCGCGGTGAACGTTGGCGTATTCGGAGGTGTAGGCCTGCATCAGGCGGTCGAGCACCACCTGCGGCTTCTGCGCCGAAGCTGCGTTGTCGAGGTAGACCAGCGGCTTGCCATACACCTGCATCGCCAGGATCGGAAAATCCTGCCGGATGCGGGCGACGTCATAACTGCCATTGCTCACCGCTGGGTGCATCAGGTGCCCCGCGCCTTGAGCCACGCCACGACATCGTCCATCAGGGCGTCACGCAAGCCGGCGTGCTCCACGCCCTCGATCGCGTCGCCGACAAAGGCCTGCACCAGCAGGGTCTCGGCCTCCTTCTCGGGTATGCCGCGCGCCATCAGATAGAACTTGAGATTCTCGTCGAGCGCGCCAGATGTGGCGCCGTGACCGCACTGCACGTCGTCGGCGAAGATTTCCAGCTCCGGCTTCTGGTTGGCCTCGGCTTCGTCCGACAGCAGCAGCGAATTGGTCATCATCTTGGCGTCGGTCTTCTGCGAGCCTTGCCGCACGATGATCTTGCCCTGGAACACGCCGCGGCTCTTGTCGTCGAGGACGGTCTTGAACACCTCGCGGCACTGACAGCCGCCGGCCGCGTGATCCGCCACCATCGTCACGTCGGCGTGCTGGCTGCCCTTGAGCAGCGTCGCGCCGCGGATGTTGGCGAGCGTGCCTTCACCGTCGAAGCGCAGGAAAAGCTGATTGCGCACCACAGAGCCGCCAGTGGTGTAGCTGAAGTCGTTGTAGCGCGCACGCGCGCCGATCGCCGCCATCAGCGTGGAAACATGAACCATGCTGCTGTCGCCGCCGATGATCTTGACGTGATCGGCATGAGCGCCCTCGCCGATCACCAGTTCGAGCGCGGTATTGATCTGGTGCTCGACACCGGCCGCGCCCTCATGGCTCTCGACCAGCATGACGCGCGCGCCCTTCTCCACCACCGCCAGCGAGCGGGTGAAGATCGAAACCGGCTTTTCGGCCGTGGCGACAAACACAAGATGGATCGGACGCTCGACCGTGGCGCCCGCGGCAACGCGGATCACCGCGCCATCGCTCATCAGCGCGGTGTTGAGCGTGACTGCGGGATCGCCGTCGGACGGCACCACCCTGCCGAGGTGCGTGGCGAGAAGCGGATCGCCGGATGCGAGCGACTGCGCCAGCGGGCGGATTTCAAGTCCCGTTTCGAGTTTGGCGAGATCGGACAGCTCCGGCACAAACACGCCGTCGACGAACATCAGCCGGCGCGCATCCATGTCGGCCAGCAGACTCCCGGCCGTCTTGGCGCGCGCCTTGGCCGCGGCATCCGGCAGACCTGCGAGCGGCTTCGCCTCGCGCATCATCGCGCGCAGATCGGTGTATTTCCACGCCTCGACGCGGCGATGCGGCAGGCCCTGCGCGTCGAACCGCTTGAACGCGGCTTCACGCAGCGCAACGACCTTGCCGTCGCCCGGCAGCTTCGGCTTGGCGGCGGCATAGGATTCCGCGAGCGAAAGCTCGGCGGCGGTCTTCACGGTTCGCAGTTCGGCTTTCATGTCTAAGCCGCATCGTCCTGGAATTGCGCGTAGCCGCTCGCCTCGAGCTCGTGGGCGAGCTCCTTGCCGCCGGTCTTCACGATGCGGCCCTTCGAGAGCACATGCACCACGTCGGGCACGATGTGATCGAGCAGCCGCTGATAGTGGGTGATGACGACCATGGAGCGATCCGGCGAACGCAACCGGTTGACGCCGTCGGACACGATCTTCAGCGCATCGATGTCCAGGCCGGAGTCAGTCTCGTCCAGCACGCACAGGCGCGGCTGCAGCAGCGCCATCTGGAGGATCTCGTTGCGCTTCTTCTCGCCGCCCGAGAAGCCGACGTTCACGCCGCGGCGCAGCATGTCCATGTTGATCTCAAGCTTGCCGGCGGCGTCGCGCACCAGCTTCAGAAAGTCCGGCGTAGAGAGCTCGGCTTCGCCGCGCTGCTTGCGCTGCGCGTTGAGCGCGGTGCGCAGGAACGTCATGGTGGCGACGCCTGGAATCTCCATCGGATACTGGAACGCCAGGAATACGCCCTTCGCGGCGCGCTCGTCCGGCTGCATCTCCAGCACGTTCTCGCCGTCGAGCAGAATTGCGCCGTCCGTCGCCTCGTATCCGGCCTTGCCGGCCATCACATAGGCGAGCGTGGACTTGCCCGAACCGTTCGGGCCCATGATGGCGTGAACCTCGCCCTTGCCCACGGTGAGGTTCAAGCCGTTGAGAATCTGCTTGCCGTCGACCTTGACGTGCAAATTCTTGATTTCAAGCATAGCCACTTCGAAAATCCTTCTGACTACAGGCTGAAGTGCGAGATGATCTCGGCAATCAGCTCTTTCTTTTTGGCGTCCTTGTCGGGCCCTGCGACAGGTCCGAGCGAACGCCCACTCACATCGATCTCGCCTTGCTCGCCGACCACGATCAGCATGGCCTCCGCGTACACACCCTCTTCCGGCTTGCGCAACACAATACGCAATCCATCGAAGGACGCCTGAACGCCGCTGTCCCGCAGCTTCTTCGACGTCGCAATATCGGCGTCGAAAAACTCCTTCAAAAATACGCTCGCCGCGCGGTGGCGCGTCAGGCGCTCGTTTTCCTCTTTGCCGCGCTTGGCTTCGAGCTCAGTGACCGCATGGTCCAGCGCCGACATTCGCCTCGCCCCGTGCGGTCAGCCGACCGAGCCTTCGAGGCTGATCGAAATGAGCTTCTGCGCCTCGACCGCGAACTCCATCGGCAATTGCTGAAGCACGTCCTTGACGAAACCGTTGACCACCAGCGCCACCGCCTCCTCGGCGGAAAGCCCGCGCTGGCGGCAGTAGAACAGCATGTCCTCCGATATCTTCGAGGTGGTGGCCTCGTGCTCGAACACCGCGGAAGAATTCTTCGCCTCGATGTAGGGCACCGTATGGGCGCCGCAGTGATCGCCGATCAGAAGCGAGTCGCAGTTGGTGAAGTTGCGCGCGCCGATCGCCTTGCGATGCGCCGTGACGAGGCCGCGATAGGTGTTGTCGGAGCGGCCCGCCGCGATGCCCTTCGAGATGATACGGCTCTTGGTGTTCTTGCCGAGGTGCAGCATCTTGGTGCCGCTGTCGACCTGCTGGCGCCCATTTGAAATGGCGATCGAATAGAATTCGCCGGTGGAATTGTCGCCGCGCAGGATGCAACTCGGATATTTCCAGGTGATGGCAGAGCCGGTCTCGACCTGCGTCCAGGAAATCTTCGAGCGTTCGCCACGGCAGTCGCCGCGCTTGGTGACGAAGTTGTAGATGCCGCCCTTGCCGTCGGCATCGCCGGGATACCAGTTCTGCACCGTGGAATACTTGATCTCGGCGTCGTCGAGCGCGACCAGTTCCACCACCGCGGCGTGGAGCTGGTTCTCGTCGCGCATCGGCGCGGTGCAGCCTTCGAGATAGCTCACGTAGGAGCCCTTGTCGGCGATGATCAGCGTGCGCTCGAACTGTCCGGTGTTGGCCTCGTTGATGCGGAAGTAGGTCGAGAGCTCCATCGGGCAGCGCACGCCCGGCGGCACGTAGACGAACGAGCCGTCGGAGAATACCGCCGAATTCAGTGTGGCGAAAAAATTGTCCGACACCGGCACCACCGTGCCGAGATACTTCTTCACGAGGTCGGGGTGCTCGCGCAGCGCCTCGGAGATCGGCATGAACAGCACGCCAGCCTTGCCGAGTTCTTCCTTGAAGGTGGTTGCCACCGAAACGGAGTCGAACACCGCATCGACGGCGATGCGCCGCTCGGGCTCGCCCTCCGGCCGCACCACGCCCGCAAGCATCTCCTGCTCGCGCAGCGGAATGCCAAGCTTCTCGTAGGTCTTCAGGATTTCCGGATCGACCTCATCGAGCGAGGCCAGCGCCTTCTTCTTCGGCGCCGAATAGTAATAGTAATCCTGGTAGTCGATCTTCGGATAATTGACGCGCGCCCAGGTCGGCTCGCGCATGGTCAGCCAGCGGCGATACGCCTCCAGCCGCCAGTTGAGCATCCACTCGGGCTCGGACTTCTTCGCGGAAATGAAACGGACGGTGTCCTCCGACAGGCCCTTCGGGGCCTTGTCGGATTCGATGTCGGTGACAAAACCGTACTTGTATTGATCGACATCGATGCGGCGGACCCGCTCGATCGTCTCTTGCACGGCCGGCATTCACTCTCCTCCGCTGCGGTTTCAAGGACCGCGGGGTTGGATTTCGGTCGGTTATGGTCGGTTTCGCTGTCCGGGCCTAGATGCCCTTCAGGCGGCTATATCTCGCTGTTTCCGGGACTTATATAGGCTCTCGGCCAGCTTGGCCCAAGCCTTTAGGAACCTTTCGATCTCCAAATCGGTGGTCGAATAGCCGAGACTGAGCCTTATGGCACCGAGTGTCAGATCGGCCGGCACGCCCATCGCGGCCAGCACATGAGACGGCGTCACCTTGCCCGACGAGCAGGCTGCGCCCGAGGACACCGCCACGCCTTCGAGATCGAGCGCAATGACCGCAGTCTCCGCCTTCACCCCGGGGATCGCAAAGAGCGTGGTGTTGGGCAGGCGGCTGGCATTCGCGCCGAATATGACGGCCTGCGGGGCGATGGCCTTTAGTCCGGCTTCCAGACGGTCGCGCAGGGCCGCCATCCGGGCCGCCTCCTCGCGCCAGACGCGGGCCACCGCCTCGGCAGCCGCGCCAAAGCCTGCGATACCCGGCACATTCTCGGTGCCGGCGCGGACGCCGCGCTCCTGGCCACCGCCCTTGAGCAGACCGTCCAAATTGATCGACTCGCGCTTAATCAGGGCGCCTGCGCCGAGCGGGCCGCCGATCTTGTGCGCCGAAAGCGTCATCAGGTCGGCACCAAGCGTATTGAAATCGCAGGCGATCCGTCCCGGCCCTTGCACTGCATCGACATGCAGAAGGCCGCCGGCCGCGTGCACCATTTCCGCTGCCTGGGCGACCGGCTGGATGACGCCGGTTTCGTTGTTGGCCAGCATGACCGAGGCCAGCGGACGGGCAGCGCCTGCCAGGCCGCGCTGGAGCGCATCCAGATCGACCGCGCCGTCGGTGGTAACAGGAATGTCTTGAAAACCGGCGAAACGCCCTCCGCTGCGCACCGAGGGGTGCTCGATCGCCGACACCAGCAGGGTATCGCCAAGAGCCGGGCTGAGCGCCAGGGCATTCGCCTCGGTTCCGCCGGACGTGAAGACCACCTGAGACGGCTTAACCCCCACAAGCGCCGCGACCTGCTCACGGGCCTGCTCCACCAGCCGCCGAGCCGCACGGCCCGCGCCATGGACCGAGGACGGGTTCCCGCCGGCCTGCAGGGCCGCCAACACGGCCTCACGGGCCTCCGGCCGAAGGCGGGCGGTCGCATTCCAGTCCAGATACGCCAGTTTCGTCATCGTATTCCTGGTATTCCTGTCGACCCCGGCACCAACCCTGAAGGCCGCCGAAACCCCTTAGCCCGCTCATTTTACTTGCTTTTGAACCCGCACATCATGCTAGAAAACGCGCCTTCCGGTCGGCTCCGCGTCTGGCGCGGCACTCGCGCCGCAAGAGTTTTCCCGGAAAATTAGAACGGTTCTAAATAGTTACGTGCGCTCGCCGGTCCCGTCAAGCGCACTGTATTCCGCGCCAACCCCCTCGCCCCGAGCCCTATCGTTCGGCCGCGCCAAGGTCTGAAACACATGCCTGAGGTCATCTTCACCGGCCCCGCCGGCCGGATCGAAGGCCGGTACCATCCGGCACCGCAGAAGAACGCCCCAATCGCGATCGTGCTGCATCCGCATCCGCAGTTCGGCGGCACGATGAATCACCAGATCATCTACCAGATCTACTATGCGTTCGTGCATCGCGGCTTCGCGGCGATCCGCTTCAATTTCCGCGGCGTCGGCCGCAGCCAGGGCTCGTTCGACCACGGCACCGGCGAACTGTCGGATGCCGCCTCCGCGCTCGACTGGGCGCAGTCGATCAACCCGGAGGCACGCTCCTGCTGGATCGCCGGATTCTCGTTCGGCGCCTGGATCGGCATGCAGTTGCTGATGCGCCGTCCCGAGATCGAGGGCTTCATCTCGGTCGCGCCACCGGCCAACCTGTACGACTTCTCGTTTCTGGCGCCCTGCCCGTCGTCGGGTCTGATCATCCATGGCGACAAGGACGCGGTGGTGCCGCACAAGGACGTCACCGGCCTGGTCGATAAGCTGAAGACCCAGAAGGGCATCATCATCGAACAGAAGGTGGTGACCGGCGCGAACCACTTCTTCGACGGCAAGGTCGAGCCGCTGATGGAGTCGATCGCGGGCTATCTCGACAAGCGGCTCAAGACCGACCGGCGCTGACGCAACAAGGCGTGCCGGCAAGCCGGCACGCCCCTCCACTACTCGATGATCGGCAGCGCCGCGGCCTTCATGGCCACACGGTTGGCGACGCGCGAGCGTTCGATCACCGCCTTAAATTCATCCTGCGTGCTGCCGAACGGCAGGATCGCGAGTTTGTTCAGGCGATCGACGATCGCGGGCTCCTTCGCGGCGGCGATCGCGTGCTTCTCGATCAGGCCGAGGACGGCACTCGGCGTCCCGGTGGGCGCGAAGAACCCGTTCCACGACGACGTATCGAAGCCGGGGAATGTCTCCGCTACGGTTGGGACGTCCGGAAGTTGCGCGATCCGCTGCAAGGTCGAGATCGCGAGAATCCGAATCTGCTTGCTGTCGGTGTGCTGCATCAGTTCGGACGCATTGCCGAAATACATTTCCACTTCGCCCGACGCCAACCCTGACATGGCCGGCGCGCCGCTCTTGTACGGAACGGCCACCATGTCGAGGCCGGCCCTTGCCACGAACAGCGCGGTGTTGAGATGGATGTTGCCGCCGATCCCCGCGGTCGCATAGTTGAGCTTGCCGGGATTCGCCTTCACATAGGTGACGAACTCCTGCAGCGTGTTAACGGGCAGCGATGCTTTGATGCCGAGCAGATACGGTCCCGCGCCGAAGATGCTGATCGGCGTGAAATCCTTGGCCGGGTCGTAGGCCACCTTCTGCAGCATCGGAATGTTGATGATCTGCGTCGAAGCGCCGAACAGCAGCGTGTAGCCGTCGGCTGCGGCCCGCGACACCGCGATGGCGCCGACCGATCCGCCGCCGCCGGGCCGGTTCTCGATGACGAAGGATTGGCCGAGTTTGTCGGCCAAGTATTGCGCGGCAAGCCGCGCCATCATGTCGGTGTTGCCGCCGGGCGAATACGGCACGATCACCGAGACCGGCCGCGTGGGCCAATCGCCGGCACGCGCGCCTTTGCTGGTCAGCGCCAGGGCGGCCGCGCCAAACCCGGCGATGGCCGAGCGGCGTGTGATGGATCGGGCGAGATCGGAATTGGGACGGTTGCGCATGATGATCCGGTGTTGGTTCGACTGGAAAGCCAGCGTTCCCTCCGGTTCTATTGTTGGGCCGCGCATTTGCGGGCGGCCTGCAGAACCCGATCTCTAGCATCCCATCCGGAGTTTCGCGCGATGAAACGCGCGGCATTGCTGCCGGTGATACGCGACAGTCTGCACACCAATCAAGCAGCGCCTGCGCGTTGGTGAAGCGCGTTACGGCCTCGCCACCACGCCGCCCGATAGCGGCTTCGGCGCGCCGCTGGTGGTCGGGAACGTGATCGGCAGGCCGCGCATCGAGCGCACCGCCAGGAATGCGAATGCCTGCGCCTCCAGCGCGTCGGCGGAGAAGCCCGCGGCATCCGCGGTCTCCACCGTGGCCGGCGCCAGTTGCTCGGCCAGCATCCGCATCAGCGTGCGGTTGCGCGCGCCGCCGCCGCCGACGATCCAGGCCTTCGGCGGCGAAGGCAGATGCGGCACCACGCGCACGACCGCGGCGACAGTGAGCGCGGACAGCGTCGCGGCGCCATCGGACACCGAGAATTCCGGCAGACCGATGTTGTCGAAGGCGAAGGCATTGCGGTCGAGCGACTTCGGCGGCTTCTGGTCGAAGAACGGATGCTTCATCACCCGATCGATGAACGCCTGATTGGGCTTGCCTCCTGCTGCGACATCGCCGTTGTCGTCATAGGCCGCCCCGGTGCGCGCGCGCATGAAGTCGTCGATCAGCGCATTGCCGGGACCGGTGTCGCAGGCGATCGGATCGGGCTCGCCATCGACGAAGGTGACGTTGGCGACGCCGCCGATGTTGAGCACCGCGACCGGGTGCGGCCGGTCGATCGTACTGACAATCGCGCGATGAAACACCGGCACCAGCGGCGCGCCCTGCCCGCCGGCCTGGATGTCGGCCTGGCGGAAATCGTGCACCACCGGAATGCCAAGCCGCCTCGCGAGCGCAGCACCGTCGCCGACCTGCACCGTGAGCTTGCTCTGCGGTTTGTGAATGACGGTCTGGCCGTGGAAGCCGACCACCGCGATGTCACCCGCAGCGATGCCGCGCCGCTCCAGCAGCCGCTCCACCACCTCGGCATGGGTCTGCGTGGTCAGCGCCTCGGCCTCACCGATGACGCCCGGCCGCGCCCGCCGATCGGTCATGCCGACCGCCTCCGCCAGCGCCCGGCGCAGCACCGCGCGTTCCTCGTCCTTGTAGGCCCGGTAGAAGGTGGGGCCGAACTCCAGGATGCGCTCGCCGTCGGTCTCTATAACCGCCGCGTCCACGCCATCGAGGGACGTTCCGCTCATCAGCCCGATAGCACGAACCGCTGCCACGTTTGTTAACGCCCCCGCCCCTTTTGAATCCCGCGCCAGACCCTGTTACACCAGCCGCAAATCAGAGCACAGCCGATGAGCGGTTATAAGTCCGATTTCCTTAACGTTCTCGCGTCGCGCGGCTTCATCCACCAGGTGTCGGAGCCGGACGCGCTCGATTCGCTGGCGCAATCCAAACAGATCACGGCCTATATCGGCTTCGACTGCACGGCGCCCTCGCTGCACATCGGCTCGCTGCTGCCGATCATGATGCTGCACTGGCTGCAGCAGACCGGCCACCGGCCGATCGCGCTGATGGGCGGCGGCACCACCCGCGTCGGCGATCCCTCCGGTAAGGACGAAAGCCGGCGCGTGCTCACCGAGGAGATCATCGGCGAGAACCTCAAGGGCATCCGGCAGGTGTTCGGGAAGTTCCTCAAGTTCGATGGCGACGGCGGCAACGCCATCATGGCCAACAACGCCGACTGGCTGAACTCGCTCAACTACATCGACTTCTTGCGCGACGTCGGCCGGCACTTTTCCGTGAACCGGATGCTGGCGTTCGACTCGGTGAAGCTGCGGCTCGACCGGCAGCAGGAATTGTCGTTTCTCGAATTCAACTACATGATCCTGCAGGCCTACGATTTCGTGGAGTTGCACAAGCGCACCGGCTGCGTTCTGCAGATGGGCGGCTCCGACCAGTGGGGCAACATCGTCAGCGGCATCGATCTCGGCCGCCGCATGGCCAATGCGCAATTATTCGCGCTGACAGCGCCACTGATCACCACCTCATCCGGCGCCAAGATGGGCAAGACCGCGGCGGGCGCGGTCTGGCTCAACGCCGACCTGATGAGCCCCTACGACTATTGGCAGTTCTGGCGCAACACCGAGGACGGCGACGTGTCGCGCTTCCTCAAGCTGTTCACCGTTTTGCCGCTCGATGAGATCGGCCGCCTCGCGGCGCTGCAAGGCTCCGAGATCAACGAGGCCAAGAAGGTACTCGCCACCGAGGCGACCGCGCTGGTGCATGGCCGCGCCGCGGCCGATGAAGCCGCCGAAACCGCGCGCCGCACCTTCGAGGAAGGTGAGCACGCAGAGAATCTGCCGACGCTCAAAATATCGGTTTCCCTGCTTGAGCAGGGCTTAGGAGTTTCAAATGCTTTCTCGTCTGCAGGCTTAGCCTCATCGAATAGTGACGCGCGCCGTCAAATTAAGGGCGGCGGGCTAAAGGTCAACGATGTGACCGTCACCGACGAGAAGATGGTTCTAACGACTAAAGACCTAACGTCGGAAGGCGTTATCAAGCTCTCGCTAGGCCGCAAGCGGCATGTGTTGTTGAAGCCGCTCTGAGGCCGTCATTCCGGGGCGAGCCGAAGGCGAGAACCCGGAATCCATAACCACTGCTGTGGAGTATGGATTCCGGATCGCCGCTACGCGGCGTCCGGAATGACTCGTAGAATATAATTACCGCGTCGGCTCGATCACCGAACGGTCGCTGTTGTCGCGGAATTCGAAGAACTTGCGCAGCAGGCCGGGCGCGATCGCCGAGATCGGGTTGATGATCGGACGCGGATTGCTCGGCGGGCCGTTCACTTCGTAGGTGATGCCGAGCAGGCCCTCGTTGCTGCCGCCGAGAAACAATCCGACAATCGGGATCTGGCCGAACATGTTGTTGAGGCCATAGAGCGGCACCAGCGTGCCGCGCACGTTCACGTCGTCGCGCGCGTAGTCGATCGTGCCTTCCATGGTGGCGCCGATCATCGGCCCCTTCACCACGCCGTCGCGGATCAGGGTGCGGCCGGGCGTGCGGGTGAACTCGGCGCGGGCCTGGGTGAACTCGACCGAATTGCGCAGGTCCTGCGGTGCGTTCGTCACCACACGGTCGAGCGCGCCTTCGCCGCGGATCGCAAAGTCGCGGATGTTGATCAAGCCGGCCTGCGGCGCGTTATCCTGGGTCGGCGGATCCATGACAATCCAGATCTTGCCGCCGACCATGCGGGGATAAACGTCGGTGAAGCGGAACAGCGCACCGGCGTCGCTGGTTTCGAAGTACAGCACCGGGCGTCCGTTGGAGGTGCGCGAGCGCATGTCGCCGAGCAGAGCGGTGTCGCGGCCGATCTTGGCGTTGAGGTTGAAGTTGCGCACGCGGCCGCCGCGGCGCGACATCCGCAAGTCGAGGCCGCGCAATGCCTCACCGTAATGCCCGGCCACCACGCCGATCTTGATGTCGATATCCATGTCGATCTGGCGCGGCCGCAGCTTGGGATCGGCGGGCGGCCCGGCCATCGAGGACTTCACGAACACGCGGCCGTCGTAGACGTCGCCGCGCATGGTGACGCGCAGGGCGCCGTCGCTGGCGCGATCCGCCTTCAGCGTCACCTTGTCGCCGTCGGAGGTGGCGAACACCGGGAAGTTGGCGGTCTGCATCTCTCCGTTGGCATCGAGTTCGACCGCGCCGCGGGCCAGGATGCCCTGGCCGTCGATCAGCAGGTCGTCGAACCGCATCGCGCCCTTGTCGCGCACGAACGTGAAGGCGGCGCGCGCCGGCGTGCCGGGAGGCTTGACCCAGCCCGGCAGCAGGCTGTCCACCTTGAGCGGCGTGAGGTCGGCCTCGACATTGAGGCGGCTGTTCTCGGTGTCGCTGACGCGGCCGTTGAGCTTGAATGTCAGCAGTCCGGTGATGGCGGTGCCGAAGTTGAGACCGAGCCGCGAGCGCGCGGCGTCATCGAGCGTCGCTTGCACGCGAACCTCGGCCTCGGGCTCGGTGATGACCCTGCGGTATTCGACCAGCGCCGGCGTTCCGCCAATGCGGACATCGCCCCTGATCTGGTAGTTCTGGTTGGTGGCGGTGACCCGAAGCGTCTGCGCTTCGACCCGCTGATTGAACATCATCTTCTCGGCGCTGAAGTTCGTGACATCGACCGCGATGTTGTAGGCGGTCGAGCCCTTCGGCAGGTCGGGCCGCAGCGGCATCGCCAGATTGACCTGGCCCGTCACCGTGCCGCGCGTCGTTGCGGGATCGAACGGCGAACCGGCGAACTCGCGCAACCGCTCCAGCGCAAGAAGTTCAGCGACCGCCGACACCGAACCTTCGACGCGGAAACGCACGCGGGCCGGCGGTTCGTTCGGAAGCATGTCCGGCACCTCGAACACGCCGTTCGAGAGATTGAGCCGGCGCCCGGGCGAAAGGTCCACGACGCCTTTGCCGACGCTGATGGTGGCGGTGCGCCCGGTGATGCGGGCGGTGAGATCGGCCTCGCGGATCGGCGGCAGCCCATCGACCGGACGCATCACGGTGTTGCTGACGACGATGTCGATCGACATGCCGTCTTCCGGGACTGCGGGCCCACCGGGCTGCATCGCAGCCAGCGGCATGTTGGTCGCGATATCCATGCGCTCGACGGTGCCGCTGACGATATTGCGGACCAGCCAGTCGCGCACCTTGGGCGCGATAAACACCGGCCAGAGGCGCTTGAGTGCCGCGACCGGCATCTGGTTGCCGGCGATGCCCAACGCCATGCGCGGCTCCGCGCCAAAATCGACCATGCCCGAAAGCGCGACGCTGATGTCCTTGCTGTCGCGCGCGCCGAATTCCTTGGTTCCGATATCGCCCTGTTCGAACGTGATCCGTTGCCGGACCGGATCGAGTGTGCCACGCAGCAGGACGTTCTTGAGCATGAGCCCCTCGTCCTCCTGCGGAATGGGATCGAGGACGATCAGGCCGCCGCCGATGGCGAACTGCCAGGCGCCGCCCGATTGCGCGGGTGCGGCAAACTCGGCGCGCAAGTTCACGCGCGTCGAGCCCGAGGTGATCTTGAACGGGACGCGCAGCGTGCCGCGGGAGATGTCCCAGTCCACTCCGAATTCCGCGTTGCCAACCGGAATGTTCCGGTCGGCGTGCCCAAGAAAACCGATCGCGCCGCCCTCGGCGACGATGGTGCCGCGCGCGTACTGCGGCGTGCCGTCCGGCGCCAGTCCGGATTCCACGGCGGCCGACAGCAGCATGTCGGAGCGCAGTCCGCTCTCGACCATGTGCAACGCGAACAGATTGCCGAACGGCACCTTGCGCGCTTGCAACTGAAGCAGGCGATTGCCCTCGCGGCGCGGCGTGAGTGCCGCGTTCAGGAGCCACGGTTGTTCCTGGCTCTCCGACACAACATTGAGCGTCACGCCGCCGGCGCTGGGCCGCAGCAGGCTCATGGTGAGTTGCTTGAAGCTCCATTCCAGCCCGTCGCGGCGATCCAGCACGGTGACGCTGCCGTTGCTGATGCCAACCTCGGTGAGATCCTTGCCGTCGAAGCCGGTGACGACCAGCGCCTTGTCGTCGCCCAGTCCGCCGAGCCCGTCGATCCAGGCCAGCATGGCGGCGAGATTGGCGGCCAGGCTGCGCTGCGCCATCGCCTGAAGCGGCGATCGCGGCGGCGATGGCGTGCCGGCCGGCGCCGCGGCCGCAGCGGCGATGCTGGCGAGCGGCTGATCGCCGCCGGCGAACACCGTCAGGCGGCCGTCCTCCTCGATGTGAATCTTGATGGTGGCGTCCACCAGCCGGAAGGTTTCCGCGCGCGGGCTGCCCATCAGCAGGCTGGTGCCGGCGATCCCCACCTCGGCCTTGGGAGCCGACGCCACCAGCGCGCCGGAGGCGTCGCGCACCGCGATGTCGCGCAACCGCAGCGCAGTGCGGCCATTCCCGTCGCGCTCAAGCTGCGTGCCGCCCACCTGGACGCGGTAGCGCGCGCCGAAATTGCTTTCGATCGCAGCCGTGAGCCAGGGCGTCGCGATATCGAGCGAGATCGGTCCGCTCGACAGGCGCCACCACAGGGCGGTGCAGACCACCAGCATCACGGCGCCCGTTGCGCCGGCCACGATGGTGATCCGCCGCACCACCGGGTGGCGGCGGTCGAACATGAACCAGGGGTTGAAGGGCAGCCGCCAGCCGGGATAGCGCAGGCCGAACTTGCGGCGCTCCGGCGGGGCGTCAGACGGATGGGTGACGTCATCGCCCGGCGCGCGCCGGTGGCGATCCAACGTTTCTTCCAACTCTCGCAGCATCGAGCTGCGCGGACGTTTGTTGTGGTCCGTCATGCCCAATCGGGCGTCCCCTGACCCGCCGATTTGAATACCGAGCCGCCGATACTCGATTTACATGGCAACACGGGCATTTCTCACGAAATCCGCCCGTACGCCAATTCCCCCGCCCCACCCAAGACTCGCCAGCGCATCTTGTCCAGATTAATGCAGATTGAGCCCCCGAAAGCGACGAAAGGAAGGCGTATGGCGACCATCACCGCAGGGTCAAGGGCCCCCAGCTTTACCCTGCCCAATGACGGGGGCGGCAAGGTTTCGCTGTCCGATTTCAAAGGCCGCAAGCTGGTTCTGTACTTCTACCCCAAGGCAGACACGCCGGGCTGCACCCGGGAGGCCATCGACTTCTCGGGCCTCAAGGCGGCCTTCGCGCGCGCCGGCACCGACGTGCTCGGGGTGTCCGCCGACCCTGTCCCCAAGCAGGCCAAATTCAAGGTCAAGCACAGCCTCACGATCCCGCTCGCGTCCGACGAGACCCACGCCATGCTCGAGGCCTACGGAGTCTGGGCGGAGAAGTCGCTGTACGGCCGCAAGTACATGGGCATCCTGCGCAACACCTACCTGATTGGGCCGAACGGCAAGGTCGCCCAGGTCTGGGAGAAGGTGAAGGTCGCGGGCCACGCCGAAGAGGTGCTGGTTGCAGCGAAAGCTCTATAGTGCAGTGGCCCAGGCTGGCCGCTGGGCCGCAGGCCCAGCAGCCGTGCACCCTTCGTTAGCAATCATCGGCATTTTCCCTTTTCCATTCGGGGAATATTAACCATGGCGGGCTGAAATCCCTCCCGATGCACCGGCCCCGGCAAACGGGTCCGGCTGGGGAGCGTCGATGTCATCTCGGCACGTATCTCGTTCCTACCGCGACGATTCTGGTCGCCAGGTTCAAGCCGCGCGCACGGCTCGCACGGGCTATACGCTGGCTCACGCCGGCCGTTCGTTCCGGCTCGGGCCGGTGACGTTCTGGATCGCGGTCGGCAGCTTCGTTGTGATGGCGGGCTGGTCGCTCGCGACCGGAACCTACTTCGCCTTCCACGACGACGTGCTCAAGCGGCTGATCGCTCGCCAGGCGGAGCAGCAGTTCGCCTACGAGGACCGCATCGCCGAACTGCGCTCGCAGGTGGACCGCACCGCCAGCCGACAGTTGCTCGACCAGGAGCAGTTCGAGCAAAAGCTCGACCAGATCCTGCGCCGCCAGGCGACCCTGGAATCCCGCGCGACGACCCTGACCGGCGTGCCCGATCCGACGCCCACCGGCTCGATCCGCCGCCAGCGTCCCGCCCCGCTGTCCGAACTTCCGGCCGAACAGCCGATCAAGCCCTCGCCGATCAATGACACTGTGATCTTCGCCGTGCCGCCGGACCGCGAGGCGCGGCTGGAGTCGCGCGTGCCGCCGCCAAGCGTGGTGCGCACGGCGGCGATCCCAAGCACAAAGCCGTCGTTGGCCGGCATCGAAGGCACCATCGCGCGCCTGCAAGCTTCGCTCGACCGCGTCGAGGCGCGCCAGACCGCAGCCCTCAACTCGCTGGAAGAAAACTACGACACCAAAGCCAAGCGCATGCGCGGCGTGCTGGCCGATCTCGGCGTCAATCCGGGCAAGGCACCGCCGCCCGCCGCCACCGGCGGACCTTTCGTACCGGTGAGGCTTCCGGCCAATGCCGGCACGTTCGAGCGGCAACTGTTCCGCATCCAGGTGGCCCGCACCCAGATCGATCGGTTGACCCATACGCTCGGCACCGTGCCGGTTCGCAAGCCGATCGCAGGCGAGATCGATCTCACCTCCAGCTTCGGCGTGCGCAGCGATCCGTTCGGCCGCGGTCCGGCGATGCATTCGGGTCTCGACTTCCGCTCCGCCCACGGCGATCCGGTGCGCGCCACAGCGAATGGGCGTGTGGTCAGCGCGGGATGGAACGGCGGCTACGGCAAGATGGTCGAGATCGACCACGGCAACGACATCACCACGCGCTACGGCCACATGTCCGACATTGAGGTCAAGGTGGGCCAGACCGTGCGCGTCGGCCAGACCATCGGGCGCGTCGGCTCGACCGGACGTTCGACCGGACCGCATCTGCACTACGAAACCCGCATCGACGGCGACGCGGTCGATCCGCAGAAGTTCCTGCGTGCCGGATTGCGCCTGGGCAGCGCGCTCTGATCCCTTTCGGCGCAAAGTGGCGCGGCCGTTGAGTTCCGGCCAGCCCGCGGAATTAACCACGCCCCGATGTTGCCCCAACAGTGACCGCGCAGGCGCGTTAGTGTCTCAGTGCGGCGCGCTTCTTGTTTGTGGGGATAGGCGTGTCCTTCTTTCCAGGCTCTCAGTTCCTCGTCGCCCTGTGGCGGCGAGACATCGTCAAGGCAAGGATCAAGTTGGTTTCCGAGCCGCTTCCGGCGCCGCGCCAGGACGCAATATGGTCGGGCATCGACTGTCGTGAGTGGTTCATCAAGATGGTCGCCGACGACTATCACGCCGAGATGGAAACCATCGATCGCATGCTCGAAGCGGAACTCCGCCGCTAGAGTGTCATCGCTGATGTGCGACGAAAAACGGGGCGGCTGACAGGCCGCCCCGTTTTCCAGTCGTTGAGATTGCTGCTTACAGAAATCCAAACATACGCGTCCGGCGCGGCTCAGCCGCGCTGGGTCTCTTCCTGGTTCGCCTGGACCATGACGGCCGCTACGCTCAGACAGACTGCGGCAGCCGAGGCAATCGAGAACAACGCGATCCACATGGTTCCAACCTCCATCAGAGGGCTTGTCCGGTTTCGAATACGGCGACCGAACTAAACCGAAGGAGAACGCACACGAAAGGCCAGTGTTCCTGGCTATTATTGTTTGGGTTTTTCAATGGTTTAGACCGTGACCGAAAAGTGACTCAAGCTTTGGCCAGTTTGGCCGGATCAATACACCTTGTGCTTGTCGGAACGGGTGGCGCGGAACTGGCGGCGCGGGGCCTGGGATGCCGCAGCCGCCGCAGGCAGATCCCGGCTCATCTCCGCCTGTGCCTTGGCCTTTGCGGCCGCAACGACGGACGGATTTTCTACGGTTCTTTCAGCATCTGCGACAGCCAGCGGTTCGGACACCGCCTCAACGGGCCGTGACAAAGAAATTTCGCGCACTGGTTGAACCCGGCTCGACTTGAGCGAATCCGGCATCGCGGCCTGAACGCTGTTCGCCTTTGCTGCATCAGGCTTGGCCGCGTTTTCGGTGTAGGCGCCAAGCGACATCGCGGACAGAACCATCGTCACGCCGTGGAATCCGACCAGCACGGCCACGATGGCGACCAGGATTCCGGCCGCAAGCAGCGAATTGCGCGGACTGCGGGTTCTGCTCAGGCTGGCGGCGCGATCTGACATGGCAGAAGAACGCGGATCGCAGGATCCCGGTTCCCTCGCGGGAGCCGAAACTATTCCACGTCCTCAACCTCGCCCGGCTCGGTGCCGAACGCCTTCTGCGCCAGCACCGCCTGCATGAACTGGTCGAGATCGCCGTCAAGCACGCCTCCGGTGTCAGAGGTCGAAACACCGGTGCGAAGGTCCTTCACCATCTGGTACGGCTGCAACACGTAGGAGCGGATCTGGTGGCCCCAGCCGATGTCGGTTTTGGCCGCCTGCTCGGCCTGCGCCTTTTCTTCGCGCTTGCGCAACTCCGCCTCATAGAGCTTGGCGCGCAGCATGTCCCAGGCCATCGCACGGTTTCGGTGCTGCGAGCGGTCCTGCTGGCACTGCACCACGATGTTCGTCGGAATATGTGTCAGGCGGATCGCGCTGTCGGTTTTGTTGACGTGCTGGCCGCCGGCGCCGGAGGCGCGCATCGTGTCGGTGCGCACGTCGCTTTCCTTGATGTCGATGACGATGCGGTCGTCGATCACGGGATAGATGCGAGCGTTGGCGAATGAGGTGTGACGCCGCGCGTTGGAATCGAACGGCGAGATGCGCACCAGGCGATGCACGCCGTTCTCGCCCTTCAGCCAGCCGTAGGCGTTGCGGCCCTTGATCTGCACGGTGCCCGACTTGATGCCGGCTTCTTCACCGCCGGTCTCTTCCATATATTCGACTTTGTAGCCGTGCTGCTCGGCCCAGCGCGTGTACATGCGCATCAGCATCTCGGCCCAGTCCTGGCTCTCGGTGCCGCCGGCGCCGGCATGGACTTCGAGGAAGGCGTCGTTGGCGTCGGCTTCGCCGGACAGCAGCGCCTCGAGTTCGCGGCGCGCGGCTTCGGCCTGCAATTTCTTGAGGGATGCTTCCGCCTCGGCCACCACCCGGGTGTCTTTTTCGGCGTCGCCCAGTTCGATCAGCATGATCTGATCGTCAAGCTCGCGCTCGATCCGGCCGATCGCGCCGAGGCCGTCCTCCAGCGCGTTGCGCTCCTGCATGGCGCGCTGCGCTTTCGCGGTGTCGTTCCAGAAGCTCGGGTCTTCCGCCTGCTTGTTCAGTTCTGCGAGACGCGCCTGCGCTGCATCGACGTCAAAGATGCCTCCTCAGCAGCCCGACCGACCGCTTGATGTCCTCGACGACTTTTTCAGTTTCCGCGCGCATGGCTTTTGTCCCGGAATCGTGCACCGGATTTAGCCATTACAGCCGGTTCGCGCAACATTGCCTCAGGCAAGGCTGCCGAATTAGTCTCCAAGGCTGCAGCGGCGAGGACGATGGCAATGAACAAAAAGCTGATCGGAACCTGGAAGCTCGTTTCGGTAAGAGCGCGCGACCTCGACAGCGGCGAGGAACGCGACGTCTGGGGACCCAACCCAGGTGGCTTTATCACCTATGGGCCGGACGGCCGCATGATGGTCATCAACACCCGCAGCGGGCGCCCCAAGCCCAAGGGCCACACGCCGACGCCGCAGGAGGCCGCCGAGCTGTTCCAGGGCATGCTGGCCTACGCCGGCCGCTACAGCGTCAACGGCAACGAGGTGACCCACCACGTCGATGTCGCCTGGAACGAAGCCTGGAACGGCAGCGACATGGTGCGCATCGCCCGGTTCGATGGCGACCGCGTGCACCTTTCGACAAGGCCTTCGCACGACCCCGCCATGGGCCGCATGAGCGTGCGCACCATGACCTGGGAAAAGGTGAAGTAGAGCTAGTACAGCCCGCCGGTGCCCGAGCGGATCTGCCGGTTCTGTTGCGGCGGGATGTAGCCCGGCGGCGCGCCGCCATCCTGGCCAGGCCCCGGTCCGAAGCCCTGCCCGCCCTGCTGTTCGGAAAAACCGATCACTGAATAGCTGTCCGGCGGCGCGGTGCCGGGCTTGAAGCCTTCGAGGATAACCCGTCCGCCCTCGCCGCCGCCGGCCACGCGCATGCCGGATTTGGCGTCAATGCGGATCAGCTTGATACCGGCCGGCACGCGGAACGGCACCGGCGGCTTGTCCTTGAGCGCCTCCTTGAAGAAGCTCGTAACAATCGGAGCGGCAAGACCGCCGCCGGTTGCGCGGTTGCCGATCTGGCGCGGCTTGTCGTAGCCAAGATAAAGGCCGACCGCGATGTCGGGAGAAAAGCCGACGAACCAGACATCCTTTTCGTCGTTGGTGGTGCCGGTCTTTCCGGCGATCGGCTTGCCGACCGAACGCACCACGGTCGCGGTGCCGCGCAGCACCACGCCTTCCATCATCGAGGTGATTTGGTACGCCGTCATGGCGTCGATCACCTGCTCGCGCTTATCGACCAACGTCGGTTCCGGCTGGTTGGCCCATTGCTTGGCGTTGCAGCCGCGACATTCCAACGAGTCGTGCTTGTAGACGGTGCGGCCGTAGCGGTCCTGGATGCGGTCGATGAAGGTCGGGATGATGCGCTTGCCGCCGTTGTCGAACATCGAATAGGCGGTGACCATGCGCATCACGGTGGTCTCGCCGGCGCCCAGCGAATAGGACAGATAGGTCGGCAGGTTGTCGTACACGCCGAACCGCCTCGCGTATTCGGCGATCAGCGGCATGCCGACGTCCTGCGCAAGGCGCACGGTCATGGTGTTGCGCGACAATTCGATGCCGGTGCGCAGCGTCGAAGGACCGTAGTACTTTCCGGTTGAGTAGTTTTCAGGCCGCCATGGCGGCTGGCCGGGCCCCTGGTCGATCTCAATCGGCGCGTCCATCACGACAGTCGATGGCGTGTAGCCATTGTCGAGTGCGGCGGCATAGACGAACGGCTTGAACGACGAGCCCGGCTGGCGCATCGCCTGCGTCGCGCGATTGAACTGGCTCTGATCGAACGAGAAACCGCCGACCATGGCGAGCACGCGGCCGGTCCACGGATCCATCGCAACGATGGCGCCGGAGATTTCCGGCACCTGGCGCAGCCGCCAGGTCGTGTTGTCGCCTTGCGGCTCGACATAGACGACGTCGCCGACTTCAAGCACCTGGCCGACGCGCGCCGGCACGCGGCCGCGCTGCGGCCCTTCGGCAGGCTTCGCCCATTTCACCGCGTCGAGCGGCACAGTGCCCGTGGCGCGCTCCTTGCTCAGCGCGCCGCCGAGTTCGCGCGGCGGATAGAGGCCGACGCGCGCCGACTGGTCGCTGACTTCGAGCACCACGGCGAGACGCCACGGCGCCACGTCGGCGAGCTGTTTGACCTCGGCGAGCTTCACGCCCCAGTCACCCTCGGGCTTGAGCTTCTGCACCGGACCGCGCCAGCCCTGCGCCTCGTCGAATTTGACGAGACCTTCCACCAGCGCCTTGCGCGCCTCGCGTTGCAGCTTGGGATCGAGCGTGGTGCGAACCGAAAGGCCGCCTTCGTACAGCGTCTTCTCGCCGTACTTGTCGTAGATCCAGCGGCGGACCTCTTCGGCGAAATAATCGGCTGCGAAGATATGCGCGCCGGTCGGACGCGCGGTGACGGTGAGCGGCTCTTTCTTGAAGCGATCCGCGTCCGCGGTCTTCACCACGCCGGTGATGACCATCTGATCGACCACGTAGTTGCGCCGCTCGACCGCGCGCTCGCGGGCGCGGAACGGATGCAGGCTGCTCGGCGCCTTGGGCAGAGCCGCAAGATAGGCGGCTTCCGGCACCGTCAGTTCGTGAACCGACTTGTCGAAATAGAGCAGCGAGGCCGCGGCAACGCCGTAGGCGCCAAGCCCGAGATAAATCTCGTTGAGGTAGAGCTCGAGAATCTTGTCCTTCGAATACGTCCGCTCGATCTTGAGCGCGAGCAGCGCCTCCTTGATCTTGCGCGTGTAGGACACTTCATTGGTCAGCAGAAAATTCTTGGCAACCTGCTGCGTGATGGTCGAAGCGCCCTGCGGGCGGCGGCTGCTGCCGTAGTTCTGCACCAGCAGGAACGCTGCGCGCGCAATGCCTTGATAGTCGAGCCCGTTGTGGTCGTAGAAATTCTTGTCTTCCGCCGCGAGGAAGGCGTTGATCACCATCTTCGGCACCGCCTGGATCGGGATGTAGAGCCTGCGCTGGGTGGCGTACTCGGCCACCAGCGCGCCGTCGGTGGCGTGGACGCGCGTCATCACCGGCGGCTCGTAATCCTGTAGCTGCGAATAGTCCGGCAGATCCTTCGAGAAGTGCCAGAGCAGGCCCGCGCCAGCACCGATCCCGACCAGGAACACGATCGTTCCGGCCGCGAAGAGAAACCCGAAGAAGCGCAGAAGAAGTCTCATCGCCGCATCCATCCCCGCCGAACCGCTGGGCGCCAGCCCGCCGATCAGCGACCTCGCCTACAACGCGACCACCGGCAAGCAGGCCCCCGGCGCACCGCCGCCAACGGACAGACTTCCAGCATACAGCAAAACCGGCCGCCGTGCGTGAGCCTTCGAAAATCGCCAGTTTTTGTGGTCAAACTGAGGCTTCACGGCCCCTCCTCAGCGTGGCGCCGGCGGCGCGCCGGCGACCCGCGTGCTGAAGAACGTGTCCACCGCCTGGACGATGGATTTCGCGGTGCGGGCGCGCCACACGCCGGAGGTGAGCTGCTTGAGGTCCTCTTTGTTCGACACATAGCCGAGCTCGACCAGCACGGACGGCACATCGGGGGCCTTCAGGACTTTGAAACCGGCCGACTTGAGCGGCTGTTTGTGCAAGCGCGCCACGTTCTTGAGTTCGCCGACCAGCGTCTTGGCGAAATGCATGGAAAATGTGCGGGTTTCGCGTTGCGCCAGATCGATCAAGATGTCCGCGACATCGCCCGGCTCATGCGACAGGTCGATGCCGGCGATCACATCGGCGCGGTTCTCAGCCTCGGCGAGACGTCCGGCCTCGGCATCGGAGGCGTTATCGGCCAGCGTGTAAATGGTGGCGCCCTGGGCGTCGCCCTCCACCCGGCGCAGCGCGTCGGCATGGATTGAGATCAACAACGCGGCCTGGCGCTGGCGGGCCAATTGAACGCGCTCTCCGAGCGCCACGAAGGTGTCGTCGGTGCGAGTCATCACCACGCGGTATTTGCCGGTTTTCTCGAGCTGATCGCGCAGCAGCAGGGCAAATTCGAGCACCAACGCCTTCTCGGTGATGTCGCCTCCCGCGGCGCGGGTGCCGTGGTCGATGCCGCCATGCCCCGGATCGACCACGATCACGGGGCGCGGATCGCTCTTGTCGCGCGGATCGCGGTCGAACTTGCGGGCGAGCGCGGGCGGCGGCTTGGTCTCGAGCGCCAGCGAACGCATGAACGTGTCGCGATCGACCGCGACCAGGTCGAGCACCATGCGGGCCGGCTGGCCTCCGGCGGACTCCAGGACGAAAGCCTTATCGATGCGAACCGGCTTGGTCAGGTCGAGCACAATGCGGGAACCGCCCTGCATCACCAGGCCGAACCGGTAGGCCTTGACGAGGCCGCGGCCGGTTTCGCCCGCCCGGGAAGGCAGTTTGAAGGTCACCTGCGGGATATCGACAACGACACGGTACGGGTCCGCAAGCGTGAAGGCGCGCAATTCGATCTTCTGGGTGAGATCGACCACGAAGCGGACCTGATTCTCGTCGCCGCCGAGCCGTGAGTCGGTCGCAGCCGGGTAGCGGTCCAGGCCCTGGGCATGCGCCGCCGGTGCCGCGCCAGCCAGCGCGAGCAAAACAGCGATGACAGGGTTCATCGCTCGAATAGTCACGAATCCGACCCTCCAAAGCCTGATTACACCTTGAGGAAGAGAGGGTGAATCGGAACTTAACCTGGCGTCGGCAGGTGCCCTCATTGTGTGGTTTTTCAGAGACTAGCTTGCCATTGGGTCGCGCCACCCGTAAGTAAGGGTGGTGCTCATGGTTGAGTATCCGGCTGAGCCGCGTTCGGGCCTCCGGCACGTCTGTTAAAGACCCTCCCCGCGGGGACCGGCTTTGGCGGATGCCAGCGACCAGACTTGCCTGCGCTTCGGCGCGACAGGAACGGTCAGCGGAGCCCTTGTTGGACAGCCGGACTGCGCGGCGGGCGCGCGAGCGCCATTATAACCGCCGCCATCCGTGAGCACGCACGACCGGCTGCGCTTGGCGCTGCCGTCCGCAAACGGGTCGAGGTCATGCCCGAGCAAGTTTCCAGGTCCGGCCGGATTGCAGCTTTGAACAAGGCTGTCGCAATCGCGCCCCGGACACGAACGCCGCTTTGCGCGGCCTTGCGACCCATCCTTTCCATGACAGATCAGGCAAGCCCGGCGCCGCGCCGACCCGCGTTGGCGGCTGCGTTCCGGCTTGCCCAAAAGAGACAGTTCAATGGCCAACAAAATGCTAATCGATGCGGCGCATCCCGAGGAGACCCGGGTCGTCGTTCTGCGCGGCAATCGAGTCGAAGAATTTGACTTCGAGACGGCGCAGCGAAAGCAGCTCCGCGGAAACATCTACCTTGCCAAGGTGACGCGCGTTGAGCCGTCGCTCCAGGCGGCGTTCGTCGAATACGGCGGCAACCGCCACGGCTTCCTGGCGTTTTCGGAAATCCACCCCGATTACTACCAAATCCCCGTTGCCGACCGGCAGGCGCTGATCGACGCGGATCAACGCGCGCAACGCGACTTCGACAGCGAAGAGGACGAGCAGCGCGGCGGCGGACGCGGCAGGCGCCGCGGCGGCGGACGCGACCATCGCAGGCGCCGCGAGCCCGACGACGCGGTTCGCAGCGAACCGGTCAACGGCGAGCAGCACGCCGGCGAGGACACGGTCCACGAAGCCTCCGACACCCCCGCGAGCGAACACGCGATGGGCGATGCGCCGCATGAGCCGCAAGCCGGGACACCAGCGGATGCGGCGGCCGAACATCATGCCGAGCCCGAACGTCACGCCGAGCCTGAGCGGCAGCCGGAGCCGATGACCGCGGAGACGTCCAATCCGCCGGTTCCCGGCGAGGTCGGCACCGAAACCGTCGCCGCGGGCGAACAGCCGCGCGACAGCCAGCCGGATGAATTCCATGCCGCCGATGCGCCAGCCGGCGAAGTGGCTCCGGCAGGCGAAGACGGCGCACAGGCGGCAGCTTCGCACGACGATCACAACGGCCAAGACGAAGAGGAAGAGGTCGTCGAATCGGTCGGCGGCGCCGACGCGCTGGAGGAGGTGCCGGATCGCGCACCGCGCCATCACCGCCGCCCCTACAAAATTCAAGAGGTCATCAAGCGCCGCCAGGTGATGCTGGTGCAGGTCGTCAAGGAAGAGCGCGGCACCAAGGGCGCGGCACTGACCACCTATCTCTCGCTCGCCGGCCGCTATTGCGTCCTGATGCCCAACACCGCGCGCGGCGGCGGCATCAGCCGCAAGATCACCAGCGCCGACGACCGCAAGAAGCTTCGCGAGATTGCCGAGGATCTCGAGGTGCCGGAGGGCATGGGCGTGATCCTGCGCACCGCAGGCGCCGCCCGCACCAAGGCCGAGGTCAAGCGCGACTTCGAATATCTGCTCCGGATCTGGGAGCAGGTTCGCGACCTGACGCTGAAATCCACCGCGCCCACGCTCGTGTACGAGGAGGGATCGCTCGCCAAGCGCTCGATCCGCGACCTCTACAGCAAGGACATCGAGGAGATCGTGGTCGCAGGCGAGACAGGCTACCGCGACGCCAAGGAATTCATGCGCATGCTCATGCCGAGCCATGCGTCGAACGTGAAGCACTACAACGACAGCCAGCCGATCTTCACCCGCTACGGCATCGAGAGCCAGCTCGACGCGATGTTCTCGCCGACGGTGCAGCTCAAGTCCGGCGGCTACATCGTGATCAACCAGACCGAGGCGCTGGTCGCAATCGACGTCAACTCGGGCCGTTCCACCCGCGAGCACCACATCGAGGACACCGCGGTCAAGACCAACTGCGAAGCGGCGGAGGAAGTCGCGCGCCAGCTCCGGCTGCGCGATCTTGCCGGCCTGATCGTCATCGACTTCATCGACATGGACGAGAAGCGCAACAACCGCACCGTCGAGCGGCGCATGAAGGACGCGCTGCGCAACGATCGCGCGCGCATCCAGGTCGGGCGCATCTCGCACTTCGGCCTGCTCGAAATGTCGCGCCAGCGCATCCGAACCTCGGTGCTGGAGAGCTCGACCGACAAGTGCCCGCACTGCGGCGGCACCGGGCACATGCGCTCGGTTTCCTCGGTGGCGTTGCAACTGCTGCGCGCCATCGAGGACGCGCTGCTCAAGGGCGCGACCCACAATCAGATCGTGCGCACGCGGCCCGAGATCGCGCTCTACGTGCTCAATCACAAGCGCGCGCATCTGATGGCGCTGGAACAGCGCTTTCGCATTTCGATCGCCATCACTGCGGACGCGACCATCAGCGGCCAGCCCGGCTTCTCGATCGATCGCGGCGACCAAGTCATGACGCCGGAACAGGCCAAGGCGGTTGCCGCTCAGGCGCTTGCCTCGGCCCCTCCTCCGCTCGTCGAGGACGACGAGCCGGTCGCGATCGACGAGGAGGAGTTGGCCGACGAGAGCCACGACACGGTCCTGCAAGGCGACAGTTCGAATATTGAGGAAGTGGCCGACGACGAGCCGCGCGATTTCGGCGACGGCGCGCAGCCGCAGCCCTCGGGCGACCGCGAAGGCGGCCGGGGCCGCCGCCGCAGGCGGCGTGGCCGCGGCGGCGAACGCAGCGAGCGCGGTGAGCCGCGCGAGCGTCAGCCGTTCGCAGCCGGCAACGGCGAGCCGATCGCCGGTGACATCCAGGGTGACATGGCCGCGCAACAGGAGCCCGGCGAGTTCGCAGCCGGCGGCGAAGCGCCGGAAGGCGGCGGCGTGCCGCATCCGCGTGGCGAACCGAATGGTGACGGCGAGGCTCGCCGGCGCCGGCGGGGCCGCCGTGGCGGCCGCCGCAACCGGCGTGGCCGCGAGGATGGTCTTCCTGGCAACGGCAGCGGCGACCAGCAGCCGCACACCGACTTCCAGGGCGGCGACGCCGTCCACCAGGACAGCGACCAACCGCGTGAGCACAGCGAGGCGCGGCAAGAGCGCAAAGAAACGTACAACGAGCAGCCGGCCTACAATTCCGCGCCCGAGCCGGTCTATGTGCCGCGGCCGGAGCCCGTTGTCGCTGCTCCGCCCGCGCCACCTGCGGCGGCGCCCACCGAACCGCCGCGACGGCGCTCCACCGTCCGCGAGCCCGCGCCGGTCTTCGGCGGCAGCAGCGCCGAAGTCCCGATGCCGCCTCCGATGCCGGTGCCGGCGCCGGTGATCACCGAAGCAACCTCCGGCGAAGCGGAAAGCAAGCCGCGCCGGACCGGCTGGTGGGCCAAGCGTCTGTTGGGTGACAAGAGCTGACGCGATGCGCAGCCGCTTCGCCGATCGCGACGCGCAGGCGGCCATCGAACGCTATGCCCAATCGGGTATCGACCTTGCGCTGCGTGTTTACACCACACGTCTGCTCGGCGGCGATCCCAAGCTGGTCCTGCACGGCGGCGGCAACACGTCGGTCAAAACCCGGATGGCGGATCTCGCCGGCGAGGAAATCGATGTGCTCTGCGTCAAGGGCACCGGCGCCAACATGGCCGACATCGAGCCCGCCGGCATTCCGGCGCTGCGGCTCGACGCATTGCTCAAACTGCGAGCCCGCGACGATATTTCCGACGAACAGATGGTGCGCCTGCTGCGCTCCAGCCTGATCGACCCCGCAGCACCCAACCCTTCCGTCGAGACGCTGTTGCACGCCTTCGTGCCGCGCAAGTTCGTCGATCACACCCACGCCACCGCGCTGCTCAGCCTGATCGACCAGCCGGACGGTGAAAAGCGCGCGCAGGATGCGTTCGCGGGGCGCGCCGGCATCGTTCCTTATTGCAGACCCGGATTCGGTCTCGCCAAGGCGGCGGCGAAGGTGTTCGACGCCGACCCGAAGGTGTCGGCGCTGATCCTGCACAAGCACGGCATCTTTACCTTCGGCGACGACGCGCGCGAAGCCTATGAACGCATGGTCGAGTTCGTCACCATCGCGGAAGAAAAATTGAAGTCCGGCCGGACGCCGGTGTTCGCGGCAGCGAAGCTGCCGCGGCAAATCGCCCCCTATACCGAAGTGGCGCCGCTGATCCGCGGCGCCGTCAGCGAACCCGATGCCGAGACCGAGGGCGCATGGCAGCGCCCGGTGCTGGAGTTTCGTGGCAGCGACGCCGTGCTTGGCTTCGTCAACGGCAAGGATCTCGCGCGCTATTCGCAGGCAGGCGTCATCACACCCGACCACACCATCCGCACCAGGCCGTGGCCGCTGATCGTGCCGCCACCCGAAGCCGGCAAGCTCGACGACTTCAAGCGCGGCCTGCGCGCCGCGGTTGCCGACTATGTCGCGCGCTATCGCGACTATTTCAAACGGCACAACGCACGCCACGGCCGCGTCAACACCATGGGCGCGCCCCTGCCCCGCATTGTGCTTGTGCCCGGGCTCGGCCTCTATGGCCTGGGCCACACCAAGCAGGACGCCATCGTCGCAGCCGATCTCGCGGAGAATGCGGTCGAAGCAATCGCGGGCGCCGAGGCGATCGGACAATTCGAGGCCATCAGCGAAGCCGAGATGTTCGACTGCGAGTACTGGCCGCTCGAGCGCGCCAAGCTTGGCACGGCTAAAGGCCTGCCGCTGCACGGGCAAATCGCAGTGATCACCGGCGCTGGCGGCGCGATCGGAGCGGCGACCGCGAAAGCGTTCGCAGCGGCTGGCGCCGAGGTCGCGTTGCTCGACATCGACGCCCAGGCTGCGATGGAGCAAGCCAAGGCCATCGGCAGTTCGGCGGTTGCGTACAAATGCGACGTCACCGATGCGAACTCTGTCCGCGACGCATTCTCGCATGTGGTCGCGGCGTTCGGCGGCGTCGATATTCTGGTCTCCAACGCGGGTGCGGCATGGCAAGGCCGCATCGGCGAAGTCGATGAAGCGACGCTGCGCAAGAGCTTCGAGCTGAACTTTTTCGCGCACCAGAAAATGGCGCAGGCCGCGGTGAAAATCATGCTGGCGCAAGGCACCGGCGGATGCCTGCTGTTCAACGTGTCGAAGCAGGCCGTCAATCCGGGACCGAACTTCGGCCCCTATGGATTGCCCAAGGCGGCGACGCTGTTCCTGGTGCGGCAGTACGCGGTCGATTACGGCTCGGACGGCATCCGCGCCAATGCGGTGAACGCCGACCGCATCCGCTCCGGGCTGCTCACCGACGAATTCTTGAAGGAGCGCGCCAAGGCGCGCGGCGTGTCCGACAAGGACTACATGACCGGCAACCTGCTCGGCCGCGAGGTCACCGCCGATGATGTGGCGCAGGCCTTTCTCGCCCAGGCACTGGCGCTCAAGACCACCGCCGACGTCACCACCGTCGATGGCGGCAACATCGCAGCCGCCCTGCGCTAGCCACGGCAATTTATTCTCGCAGCGATCCCCCGCTTGGAACGCCATGCTTTGCCGGGCCACCGCCGCGGCAGGGATCGATCGATCTCAGACACCCCCTTTTTCCGACCGCAGATCGCGCCTACGTTCATTGCAGAACGTCCCCAGGAGTCTTCCATGACCCAAGTGCTGGAACGCGACAGCGCCCCCGAAGCGATCGAGAAGATCGAGGCGACGCTCAACTACATCGAGAACGACGGCAGCAAGATATTCACCGTCACCGCGAATCCCGGCGGCACCGACGTGCGCTCCGGCGGCACACCCGACCCGCATCGCATGACCGTGTACAACGGCCGGCCGCACACCGAGGACTTCGCGCTGGAGCGCGACGGCTTCCGCTTCGTGCGCCACGACACCGGCGTCAAGGATTTCTTCGACGCGGCCGAGATCAAGCGCGTTTATTACCCGGAGATGGAAGCGCTGATCAAAGCGGAAAGCGGCGCCAAGCGCGTCGTGGTGTTCGATCACACGCTGCGCACCGCCGACGACGCGCTGCGCGAGTCGAAGCAGATCCGCGAAGTGGTCCGGCGCGTCCACAACGACTACACCGAATGGTCCGGCCCGCAGCGCGTGCGCGACATTCTCCCCGACGAGGCGGAGGAACTGCTCAAGCGCCGCTTCGCCATCATCCAGGTCTGGCGGCCGATCCGTCATCCGGTCGAGACCCATCCGCTGGCGATCGCCGACGCGCGCACCATCTCGCCCGACGATTTTGTCATCTCCGAGCGCCGCTATCCCAACCGGGTCGGCCAGACCTACGCCATCACGCACAATCCGGCGCACAAATGGTTCTGGTTCCCGCGCCAGCGCCGCGAAGAGGCGATCGTGTTCAAAGTGTACGACTCGCTGAAAGACGGCCGTGCGCGCTGGACCGCGCACACCGCATTCGACGATCCGACCACGCCGCCCAATGCGCGGCCGCGCGAGAGCATCGAGATCAGAACCCTGGCGTTCTTCTAGGCGCTGCTGCCCGCGTCCGGCAGTACTGCCGGACGCGGGGTTGCGCTATCGCGCCGCCGGCGCTCGGAGGCATGGAAGACAAAATGCGGCGGCGGACATTCTTGAGCCTGTTCGGGGCCGTTTCCGCATGGCCTCTCGCGGCGGTGGCGCAATCGCAAGCCAATGTTCGCCGCATCGGCTTTCTTGGCGACTTCAGCGCAACCTTCGACGCGCCTCTGCTGGGCGCTTTCCGCGAACAACTGACCCGGCTCGGCCATGCGCCCGGCAGCTTCGACATCGACTATCGCGGCGCGGAAGCGCGGTTCGAGCGATTTCCCGCGCTCGTCAAGGAACTGCTTGGCACCAAGGTCCAGGTGATCGTGGCGCCCGGCAATGCCGCGGCGCTTGCCGCGAAGAGCGCGACCGCTACGATTCCGGTGGTGATGATCGGAGTGCTTGACCCGGTGGGCTCCGGACTTGTCACAAACCTGAAGCAGCCCGGGGGCAACATCACCGGGCTGAACTCGATCGGCCTGGAGATCGAGGTGCGGCGCCTGGAGTTGCTCTACGAGATCGTCCCCAAGCTGTCGCGCGTCGCCGTCATCCTCGACCCGGACAATCCTGTCGATGCGGCGTCCGCGAAACTTTTGGGCGCAGCGCTCGCGGCGATGCAAGGCCGGCTCCTCACCCTGCCGGTGACGAAAGCCGGCGACATCGATCGCGCCTTCGGCACCATACTTGCGGAAAAGCCCGAGGCGCTGCTGGTGCTTTCGTCCCGGGCCTACATGCAGACCCAGGAGCGCCTCAAGGACTTCGTCGCCAGGAATCGCCTGCCCGCCATCTTTCCCGACCCGTATTTCGCGGACTCCGGCAGCCTCATGTCGTTCGAGGAAAACGACGAGGACCTGTACCGGCGCGCGGCCGAATACGTGGACAAGATATTCAAGGGCGCCAAACCGGGGGACCTGCCGATCGAACCGCCGGCCAAGTTCAATCTTCGCGTCAACCTCAAGGCCGCACGCGCCATCGGCCTCAAGGTGCCGGATGCCCTGCTGCGTCGCGCGGATCAGGTGATCGAATAGGATTGCGAACCATCCGCAGGCCGACTATCGATGCCCGAACCTGTTCTCAAGAGGTGACGCATGCCGGAAGCCGATAAGGAAGGCGAACGCTACTCCGCGGACGTGCCGCAGCAGTCTCCGGGTTTTTTCCTCAAAGGTTCGCACCAGCTCGACTGGGGCATGAAGAACCGCCTCGCCAGCACCTTCAATCCGGAAACCGGGCGCACCGTCATGCTGGCGGTCGACCACGGTTATTTCCAGGGCCCGACCACCGGGCTTGAGCGGATCGACCTCTCCATCCTGCCGCTTCTGCCGTCCTGTGACGCGCTGTTCTGCACCCGCGGCATCTTGCGCTCGGTGGTGCCGGCGTCCTCGCAGAAGCCGATGGTGCTGCGCGCCAGCGGCGGGCCGTCGATTCTGCGTGAGGAACTGTCCGACGAGCAGATCGCCATGGACATGGACGACGCGGTGCGGCTCAACGCCTCCGGCGTCGGCATCCAGGTATTCATCGGTGGCGAGCACGAGACGCGCTCGGTGCACAACATGACGAAGCTGGTGGATGCCGGGCTGCGCGTCGGCATTCCGGTGATGGGCATCACGGCGGTCGGCAAGACCATGGTGCGCGATGCAAAGTATTTCCGCCTGGCCTGCCGCATCATCGCCGAACTCGGCGCGCAATATGTGAAGACCTACTACGTCGAAGAGGGCTTCGAGACCGTGACGGCATCGTGCCCGGTTCCGGTTGTGATGGCCGGCGGCAAGAAGCTGCCCGAGCTGGAGGCGCTCACCATGGCCTACAACGCCGTGCAGCAGGGCGCGGCCGGCGTGGACATGGGCCGCAACATCTTCCAGTCGGACGCACCCAAGGCGATGATCGCGGCGGTCGGCGCGGTGGTGCACCAGAACATGAAGCCGAACGAAGCGTTCGACCTGTATCGCTCGCTGCGCACCAACAAATAGAACGCTACCCCGCGGCGTCTTCCAGCGCGGCGGTTTCCATCACGAGATGCTCGACCACGCCCTCGTTCTGGTGCGCGGCAAAGGCCGCCACCGTGCGCGGCGGTTCGATGTCTGGAAAATGGTAGACCGCGCAGACGCTGCCCGGCCCCTCGCCGGAATGCCCGGCGCAGCGGCCGAGTGGCGTCGCGATGTCCATCATGACGCCGAGCCCATAGCCCGCGGTGCTCCAAGGCCGGCTCGGGGTAAGCGGCACGTCGAGGCCGCGGCGGTCCAGCATCTGCGCCAGCGATTTCGGCGGCAGCAGATGTCCGGTCATCAGCCGGTGCATCCACAGCGCCGCATCCCGTGGCGGGCCGATGGCGAGGCCGTGATAGACCCAGCCAGGATGATAGTTGATGGGATTGCCGAACGCGGAGCCGGCGAGATCTGCGGGCACGGCGGCGATCCGCACGCCGCTTACGCCCACCGGCGCGAACACCAGTTCGCGCAGCGCCGTGTCGAGACCTGCGCCGTAGGCCGCCTCGATGGTGCGGCGGACCAGCAGGTAGCCCGCGTTGGAGTAGGTCCAGCCGACGCCCGGCTCATAGGCCGGCGTGTCGGCTTCGACCCGCGTCAGCAGATCGTCCTCGCTCCACGGCGGATCGCCGCGCTCCACCGCGGCGAAATAGTCGGGCAGTCCCGAATAGTCGCGCATGCCGGCGCTGTGCTGCAGAAGTTGGCGCAGGGTGAAGGCACGGCCCGCCATCGGTTCGTCAAGCGAGAGCTTGCCGCGATCCGCCAGAAGCAGCACAGCCGCCGCCATGCAGGTCTTGGTGACGCTCCACCACGGCACCGCGCCCGCGGCGACGTCGCCCGCGAGTTCACCCTCGCCGGCGCAGGACACGGTCAGCGGGCGGGCGTCGGGCATGGCGATCGGAAGGCGGATTTTCTCACGCCGGTCAGTCTAGGCGATTATTCGCTCGCCAGGATGACGTTCTTTACCAGCGGATAGATCTGGGTTTCCCAGCGCCGGCCGCTGAACACGCCGTAGTGGCCGACGCCGGCCTGCATGTGGTGGCGCTTGCGGTAGGGGCGCAGGCCCGAACAGAGATCGTGCGCGGCCGCGGTCTGACCAACCGCGCAGATGTCGTCCTTCTCGCCCTCGACGGTCAGCAGCATGGTCTTCTTGATCGCGCGCGGCTCGACCAGCCCGCCGCGCCACTCCAGCGTGCCGGTCGGCAGGCGATGCTCCTGGAAAATGTAGCGCACCGTTTCCAGGTAAAAGTCGGCGGCCAGGTCGAGCACGGCGAAGTACTCGTCGTAGAAGTCCTTCGTGACCTTGGCCTTCTCCACCTCTCCGTTGCTCAGAAGCTCGTACAGCGTCTGGTGCGCCTTGACGTGGCGCTCGATGTTCATGCTCATGAAGGCGGCAAGCTGCACAAAGCCCGGATAGACACGCCGGTGCGCGCCGTCGTAGCGGAACGGCACCCGCGCGATCAGGTTCTTCTCGAACCAGTCGATGCTTTTGCTGTTGGCAAGCTCGTTGACCTTGGTTGGATTGACGCGGGTATCGATCGGCCCGGCCATCAACGTGAGACTGCGCGGCTGGGAGGGGTGATTGTCCTGCGCCATCACGGCGGTCGCCACCAGCGCCGCGACGCACGGCTGGCAGACGGCAATGATGTGAGCGCCCTCCCCGATTGCTTCGAGGAACTTGACGACATGCTCGATGTATTCGTCGAAGCCGAAAACGCCGTGCTTGCCATCGACGTCGCGCATGTTGTGCCAGTCGGTGATGTAGACGTCGTGTTCCGGCAGCATGGTGCGAACGGTGGCGCGCAGCAGCGTCGCGAAATGTCCCGACAGCGGCGCGATCAGCAGCACGCGCGGCTGCGCGACATCGACGTCCTTCTGGAAGTGCAGCAGCGTGGCGAAGGGCGTGACGTGCGCCGCCACCTCGCGCACTTCGACCTCGCGGTTGCCGACCATGACGCTGTCGATGCCGAACGGCGGGCGCGTGTGGGTCAGCCTCGCACGCGAGATCAGCTCATACGCGGCGGTGAGATTTCGCACCGGGCCTTGGCCGGATGCCCCCATCGCAGGATGGCCGATCGCATGGGCCGCGATCCCCGCCAGGGTGCGGACGGGGCCCATGATGTCGGTATGGGCCTGATACGCCCTGTAAAGCATCCCCAACTCCCCCGGCTTTGCTGGAAAGCCGCACTGCAAAAAGCCTAGTGTAATTTTTGCTGCGCTGCGAGATAATTCACTGGGGCCCCGGGATATCCCGCCCGCCCCAAAGGGGGACCTCATGGCCAAGGCCACGCTGGCGATCGCCAGCAAGAACTATGGCTCCTGGTCGCTGCGGGGCTGGCTGCTCTGCAAATTGGCCGGGCTGGACTTCGACGAGGTCACGGCGTCCAGCGACGATCCGTCGATGCGGGCCGAGCTGCTGCTGCTGTCGCCGTCGTTCCTGGTGCCGTGCCTGACCCACAACGGGATCAAGGTCTGGGACACCCTGGCCATCGCCGAGTACCTCGACGAACTCAAGCCGGACGCAGGCCTGATTCCGAAGGCGCCAGCGGCCCGCGCGCGCTGCCGCTCGATCTCCGGCGAGATGCATTCCGGGTTCAGCAACCTGCGGTCGGCGCTGCCGATGAATCTCAAGGCCCGGTATCCCGGCTTCAAGACCTGGGCCGGCGCGCAACCCGACATCGACCGCATCGCCACGATCTGGCGGGAATGCCTGGACGAGCACAAAGGCCCCTACCTGTTCGGCCCCAAGCCATGCCTCGCCGATGCGATGTTCGCGCCGGTGGTCACGCGGTTCATCACCTACGACGTCAAGCTCGACGCAGCTTGCGCTGCGTATTGCCAGACCATCGTGGCGATGCCGCAGATGAAGGAATGGCTGGCCGGCGCGATGAACGAGCCGGAGGAAATGGAAGAGCTCGACGTCGAGTTCTAGCGCGGCCGCTCCGCGCTACTGCATCTTGGCGCCGGAGCGCTGCACCACGTCTTTCCATTTGGCGAGTTCGACCTTCATCATGGAAGCGAACTCCTCCGGCGTGCCGCCCGCGGCTTCATCGCCGATCTGGCCGAACCGCTCCTTGAACGCCGGCGTGGTGACCGCGCGGTTGAGCGCCTCGTTCAATTTCATCAGCACATCGCGCGGCATTCCCGCAGGCCCGATGATGCCGCTCCAGGTCGGCGCGCTGTAGTCCTTCACACCCGCCTCCGCCACCGTGGGCAAATCCGGGAAAGCCGGCGAGCGCCGGTCGCCGCTTACCGCCAGCGCACGCACATTGCCCGACTTGGCGTGCGGCGAGATCGAATTGAGACTTTCGAACATGAAATCGACGCGGCCCGCGATCAGGTCGTTGATGGCGGCGGCGCCGCCGCGATACGGCACATGCACCACCTCGATGCCCGCCATGTGCTTGAACAGTTCGCCGCCGACGTGACCGGGCGAGCCGTTCGCGGACGATGCGTTGGTCAGCTTGCCGGGGTTCTGCTTGCCGCGATCGACCAGCTCCTTGACCGACTTGAAGTCGGAGGTCGGCGATACCGCCAGAAGGAGATGACCGCGGCTGATCAGCCCGATCGGCTGGAAGTCCTTTTCCAGACTGTAGGGCAGCCGGTCCACCATGTTGGGGCTGATGGCGAGCGCGCCGACCGGTCCGATCCCGATCGTGTATCCGTCGGGGGCGGACTTCGCCACTTGGTCGAGGCCGATGGTGAAGGCTGCGCCCGGCTTGTTCTCGACGACGATGTTCTGGTTGAGTTGCAACGACATCTCGGCGGCCACCAGTCGTGCGATTGTATCGGTCGCGCTGCCCGCCGCCTGCGGCACGATCAGCCGGATCGGCTTGTTGGGGAACTGGCCCTGGGCCTGTGCGCTGCCGGCGAACACAAAACCCGTCACCAACGCCGCAGCGACTGTGAAGCCATACTTCCGCGCCATGCCATCCTCCCGAACCCCGGCGTCGTGCGCCGGTTGCTTCGGTCAGCGTAGCCACCACGGCACGTCCCGGCAATCGGCGCGTCAGCCCCTGCCCAACCAGCGGCCCACGCGCTCCACCGCCTCTCGCATGTCGTCCGCCGAGCGGGAGTAGCAGAAGCGCAGGTAGCGGTTGCCGCGCTGCGGATCGAAGTCGATGCCGGGCGTCGCCGCCACATGCGCTTCCTCCAGCATCCGCTTGGCGAAGTCGAAACTGTCGGCGGTGAAGCGCGACACATCGGCGTAGAGATAGAACGCGCCATCCACCGGCAGGAACGTGTCGAGTCCGGCCTTCGGCAAGCCTTCAACCAGGATGCGGCGATTGACTTCGTAGCCGTGCTTGACCGCCTCCATCTCGGCGCGTCCGTCGAACGCGGCCTGCGCCGCGATCTGCGACAGCGCCGCCACCGATATCGCGAGATTGCCCTGCAGCCGGTCCATCGGACGCACCAGCGGTTCGGGCGCCACGATCCAGCCGACCCGCCAGCCGGTCATGCAGTAGTACTTCGAGAACGAGTTGATGATGACGGCGCTCTGCGACAGCCGCGCCGCCGTCTCGGCCGGCATCGCATAGTCGAGCCCGTGATAGATTTCGTCGGAGATGAAGCGGATGCCGAGTTCCTCCGCCGTGCCGATCAGTTCGGCCAGTGCCTGCGGCGTCATCATCGTTCCGGTCGGATTGGCGGGGCTCGCGACCAGCAATCCGGCGAGAGGAGTGCGCGCGTGCTGCGCGCGAAGCATGTCGCCGTTGATCGCCCAGCGCGTCTCGGCTCCGGTCTCGATCAGAACCGGCTCACAGCCGAGCGTGGTGAGGATATGCCGGTACGGCGGATAGCCGGGCGACGCGATGGCGACGCGGTCGCCCTGCTCGAACATCGCAAGGAACGCGAGAATGAAGCCGGCCGACGATCCGGTGGTGACAATGATGCGGTCGGCAGAGACATCGACATCATAAGTCTCGCCGTAGTGGCGCGCGATCCGCTCGCGCAGCGGCCGGATACCGAGCGATTCGGTATAGCGCAATGGCCCCGACAGCGCGGCCTGCGCCGCCGCGAGTGCCGCTTTCGGCGCGGGCGCGTCGGGCTGTCCGACCTCCATGTGGATGACATGGCCGCCCGCCGCCTCGATGCGCGCCGCGGCCGCCATCACGTCCATCACCATGAACGGCGGCACATCGCTGCGCGCCGAAGGCGTGACCAGCCGCCGCGCGGCGTCGAGCATCATCGCGGCACCACCGGACCGCGGCACCGCGCCGCCCGCCGCCCGCCCCGCTGCTGCCGTATTCCGACGCTCATTTCACCCATGTCCAACCGCAACCAGATGTGATCGTGACCCGCGTTGACCCTATGGGGGCGCGCCCCTAGGTTGCGCCGGATAAAGCCTTGTAAATCCAAGCAATGACCGAAGCTGAGAGACCGATCAAGGTGCGTGCCACCAAGCAGGCCAGACGCGCGCTGGCCGCGCTGACGGCGTGCGCGCTGGCTGCCACGTCGGCGGCGCCCGCTCGCGCGCAAGGCGGCATGCCGCTGGTCCGCGATGCCGAGATCGAACAACTGCTGCGCGACTACACCCAGCCCCTGCTGCGCGCCGCGGGCCTCGCGCAACAGAACGTCCGCGTCGTCATCATCAACGACAGGGCGTTCAACGCCTTCGTGATGGACGGCCGCCGCATCTTCATGAATGCCGGCGCCTTGATGGACGCAACGACGCCGAACCAGCTGATCGGCGTGCTCGCGCACGAAACCGGCCATATCGCCGGCGGCCACTTGTCGCGGCTGCGCGAACAGCTTGCTCAGGCGCAAACGCAATCGATCATCGCAATGGTGCTCGGCGTCGGCGCCATGGTGGCTGCGTCGCGCTCCGGCCGCGACGTCGGCAATCCCGCCGCAGCCATCCTGGGCCCGCAGGAAGCAATCCGCCGTTCGCTGCTCTCTTACGTGCGCTCGCAGGAGGAGCAGGCCGACCGCGCCGGCGTGAAGTTCCTCAACGCGACGCAGCAGTCGCCGAAGGGAATGTCCGAGACGTTCAAGCGGCTGGCCGACCAGATCATGTTTGCTGCGCAAAACGCCGATCCCTACGTGCAGTCGCACCCGATGCCGGCCGAACGCGTGTCGGCGCTCGAAATTTTCGCCAAGACCAGTCCCTACTGGGACAAGAAGGATTCCCCCGAGCTGCAAATGCGCCACGACATGATGCGCGCCAAGCTGGTGGGCTTCCTCGACCGGCGCGACACGGTGGGCCGCAAGTATCCGATGACCGACACCAGCCTGCCGGCACGCTACGCCCGCGCCATCGCGACCTACCGCCACGCCGATCTGCGCGCCGCGGTGGCGCAGATCGATTCGCTGATCCAGTCGGTGCCGGCCAACCCGTATTTCCACGAACTCAAGGGCCAGGCTCTGCTGGAAGGCGGCAAGGCGGTCGAGGCGATCGAGCCGCTGCGGCGCGCCGTTAAGCTCGCGCCGCATCCCGAGCTGATCCAAATCCTGCTGGCCCAGGCGCTGATCGCCGCCAATGACCGCCGGTACGCCGATGAGGCCGTCACCCTGTTGCGTACCGCACTCACCCGCGAGCCCGAGATGCCGGAAGGTTTCGCACAGCTCGCCATGGCCTACGGCAAGAAAGGCGACCTTGCCCAGGCCGATCTCGCGTCCGCTCAGTCGGCGTTTACCCGGGGGGATTATAAGACGGCCCGAGAGCTCGCATCCCGGGCCAAGACCCGCTTCGCCATCGGCTCGCCAGGCTGGGTCAAGGCCGACGATATCGCCACGTTCCGGCCGCCCAATATGCCAAACTGATTCAACAAGGATCCCACACCTCATGCGCCTTTCTTTCCGCATTGCCCTCGCCGCCGCGGCCTGGCTCGCGCTCGGCGCCGCAGCGCCCGCCCAATCGATCACCGCCGAGCAGCGCGGCGAGTTCGAGAAGATCATCCGCGAGTACCTGCTGAAGAACCCCGAGGTTCTGCAGGAGGCGATCTCCGAACTGGAGAAGCGTCAGGCGATGGCCGAGGCCGCCAAGCACAAGGCCGCCGTCAAGCAGTACGCCGAAGCGCTGTTCGATTCGACGCGCCACGTCGTGGTCGGCAACCCGAAGGGCGACGTCACCTTCGTCGAGTTCTTCGATTACAACTGCGGCTACTGCAAGCGCGCCATGGACGACATGCTGGCGCTGATGAAGGCCGATCCCAACCTCAAGGTTGTGCTCAAAGAGTTCCCGGTGCTGGGTGATGGTTCGCGTGACGCCGCCAAGGTCGGCGTCGCCGTCCGCATGCAGGATAAGACCGGCAAGAAATATCTCGAATTCCATCAGAAGCTGATGGGAGGCCGCGGCCAGATCGACAAGGCGCGCGCGGTCGCAGCCGCCCGCGAGGTCGGACTGGACGTGGCGCGGATCGAGCGCGACATCAACAGCGACGAGGTGCGGCTCAGCCTGGAAGAGAGCTTCAAGCTTGCCGAGGCGCTCGGGCTGAACGGCACGCCGAGCTATGTGATTGGCGGCGAGGTGGCGATCGGCGCCATCGGTCAGGCGGCGCTGAAGGAAAAGATCAATCTGGCGCGCTGCGGCAAGACCGCCTGCTAGAGGACATCGGCCCTCCCGACCGGTCCGATGCGGCAGCGTGGCTCTGGTCAAATGGCCGGAGATGACGCAGAAACGCTGGAAATCGACCGGGAGGATACCATGCGGGCCCTTAAGGTTCTGATCGGCGCAGCCGTTCTCATCGCGCTCGCCTTGGCCGGCGCGCCCTCGCAGGCGCAGCCGCAAGCTTGGCCGCAACGCCCCGTCAAACTGATCCTGCCACTCGGACCGGGCTCCGGCGTTGACATCACCGCGCGCCTGGTCGGCGAGCGGTTGACCGCCAAGTGGGGCCAGTCGGTGGTGATCGAGAACCGCGCCGGCGGCGACGGCGTGGTGGCGCTGACCGGCTTCATCAGCAGCCGTGACGACCACACGCTGCTGATGTCGCCGACCTCGTCGTTCACGCATCACCCGTGGACACACGACAAGATGCCTTACGATTCAAAAGATATGATCCCGATCGTGCGCATGACCAACACGATCGTGGGCGTCGCGGTGCCCTCCTCGCTGCCGTTCAAGTCGTTCGGCGATCTTATCACTTATGCGAAGGCCAACCCCGGCAAGCTCAACTGGGCGACGATCACCGGCTTCTTCGACTTCGTGTTCGACGGCTTCCAGAAGAAGGCCGGCATTGAAATCGCGAAGGTGCCATACCGCAACACCGTGCAGGCCGCGACCGATCTCGCGGAGGGCCGCATCCAGCTCATGATGTCGGCCTACGCGATCCTGCGTCCCCATGTGCAGTCCGGAAAACTCAACCTGCTGGCGGTCACCGCGTCCGCTCGCGCACCGATGCTGAAGGACGTGCCGACCACCGCGGAAGCGGGCTTCCCCGACACCACCATCGACGGCCTGGTCGGCATATTCGGTCTGCGCGAGCTGCCGCCTGCCGTCCGCGAGAAGATCGCAGCCGACGTCATCGCCGTTCTGCAGGATCCGGCGATCCTGGAGCGGCTCACCGCCACCGGACAGGTCGTCAATCCCGGCAGCCCGGCGGATTTCAGCGCGGCAATCGCCAAGCAGCATGCGCAGGCCACCGAGGCCGGCAAGGTGCTGGGCGTAAAGCCTGCGATGTAGATGCCGCTGCGGTCCCGTGACGGCCATATATGATCGCCTGAGCCGCCGTAGCATCGCGACTGAACCATCTGGGAGGAATGCCATGACCACGTTGAAACACCGGGTTATCGCCGTCGCGACGCTTGCCGCCGTGCTGCTGCCGGCCGCCGCGTCGGCCCAATCGCAGCCACAAGCCTGGCCGACGCGACCGGTGAAACTGGTGTTGCCGCTTGGCGCCGGTTCCGGCGCCGATCTCGGTGCGCGGCTGATCGCGGAGAAGCTGTCCACGAAGTGGGGTCAGTCCGTTGTGGTGGAGAACAGGCCCGGTGGCGACGGCTTCGTGGCGATCACGAGCTTCATCAGCGCCAACGACGATCACATGCTGTTCCTGGGACCCGCATCGTCGTTCACCGCACACCCTTACCTGCACGAGAAACTGCCCTACAAGATGAGCGACCTGTCTCCGGTGGCGCGGATCAGCGCCACGGTGGTGTCCTTGCAGGCCCCCGCTTCGATGAACATCAAGTCGTTCAAGGAACTGGCGGATATCGCAAAAGCGCAGCCGGGCAAGCTCAACTGGGCAACCATCACCGGCGCAACCGACTTGATCGTCGCCGCGTGGCTCAAGAAGGCGGGCATCGACATGGTCAAGGTGCCCTATCGCAATCCCGTGCAGGCTCTTACCGACGTGTCCGAGGGACGGCTTCATCTATACAGCGCGGCCTACGCCATCGCGCGGCCGCAGATTCAGGCCGGACGCGTGCAACTGCTGGCGGTGAGTTCGAGCAAACCCGCATCGATGCTGCCCAACGTGCCGACCATCGCCGAGGCCGGCTTTCCCGATCTCACCTTCGACGGGCTGGTCGGCATCTTTGGTCCGCGCGAAATGCCTCTGGCGTTGCGCGAGCGGATCGCGTCCGACGTCAAGGAAGCGCTGTCCGACAAGGGGCTCGCGGACAAGCTTATCGCCAGCGCCCAGGAGATCGTGCCGGGCGGGGCGGCGGAACTCGCCGCGTCCATCGATCAGCAGTTCAAAGCCGTCGCGGAAATCGCCAAGGTGCTGGGCCTGAAGGCCGCGACGAACTGAAATTTCGCCGCAAATCATCCATTTGGCCGGATCGGGGACGCGCTTCCCCTTTCCGGCCTAAGTGCCTATAAACCCTTGGAATGTCGCCCGCGCGGCGCGGACAGCAAGGCGAGCCGATGGCGAAGACCATCTACGTTCTCAACGGCCCCAACATGAACCTGCTCGGCACCCGCCAGCCGGAAATCTACGGGCGTGCCACCATCAAGGACGTCGAGAAGCTGTGCCGCGACGCCGGCAAGCGCCACGGCTTCGGCATCGAGTTCCATTGCTCCAACCACGAGGGCGTCCTGGTCGATCTGATCCAGCAGGCGGGCGCGGCAAAAGCCGCCGGCATCGTGATCAACGGCGCGGCGCTGACCACCACCTCGATCTCGATCCACGACGCGCTGAAGTCGGTCCGCGTCCCGGCGATCGAGGTGCATGTGACCAACATCTTCGCCCGCGAGACCTGGCGCCACGCCTCGGTGATCGCGCCTGTCGCCAAGGCGACCATGGCGGGCTTCGGCATCCACGGTTACGCGCTCGCCATCGAGGCGATGGCGCAGATGACCGGCACGAAATCCAAGCGCTGACCGGCACGATGGGAAAAAAGCCCGCGCAGAAGACCGAACTGGACCGTGAGCTGATCCACGAGCTCGCAGGCCTGCTCGATGAAACCGGGCTGACCGAAATCGAGATCGAGCGCGATGGCCTGCGGGTGCGCGTCGCGCGCGGTCGTGAGGTAAGCCACTATGCCGGCGGCGGCGCCCCGCAGCCCGCGATGCTCGCTACAGCCGTGCCCGCCCCCCTCGCTGCGCCGGCTGATCCCGCGAGCCATCCCGGCGTCGTCGCTTCGCCGATGGTCGGCACCGCTTATCTCGGAGCCTCGCCCGGCGCGATGCCGTTCGTCGATGTCGGCAGCAAGGTCGTTGCCGGTGAAACACTTCTCATCGTCGAGGCGATGAAGACCATGAACCAGATTCCGGCGCCCCGCTCGGGCACCGTGACGCAAGTCCTGATTGGAGACGCGCAGCCGGTCGAGTTCGGCGAGCCGTTGATGATCATTGAATGAACAGCGGGCCGGCCCCGGTATGTTCGACAAAATCCTGATCGCAAACCGCGGCGAGATCGCGCTACGCGTGCTTCGCGCCTGCCAGGAGCTTGGCATCCCAACGGTGGCGGTGCATTCCACCGCCGACGCCAACGCCATGCATGTGCGGCTGGCCGACGAGAGCGTGTGCATCGGGCCGCCGCCGGCGAAGGACAGCTACCTCAACATTCCGGCCCTGCTCGCGGCCTGTGAGATCACGGGCGCGGACGCGGTTCATCCGGGCTACGGTTTCCTGTCCGAGAACGCGCGCTTTGCCGAAATCCTCACCGAGCACGGCATCCACTTCATCGGCCCGAAGGCCGAGCACATCCGCCAGATGGGCGACAAGATCGAGGCCAAGCGCACCGCGCTGCGGCTCGGCATTCCGTGCGTGCCCGGCTCGGACGGCGGGGTGACCGACGACCGCGAAGCGCTGAACATCGCGCGCGACATCGGCTTTCCCGTGCTGGTGAAGGCCGCGGCCGGCGGCGGCGGACGCGGCATGAAGGTCGCGCACGTCGAGGACGATCTCGCCACTGCTCTCGCCACCGCGCGATCCGAGGCCAAGGCCGCGTTCGGCGACGACGCGGTCTATCTGGAAAAATATCTGCAGCGGCCGCGCCACATCGAGATCCAGGTGCTGGGCGACGGCCGCGGCAACGCCATCCATCTCGGAGAGCGCGATTGCTCGCTGCAGCGCCGCCACCAGAAGGTGTTCGAGGAAAGCCCCTCGCCCGCCCTCAACGTCGCGGGCCGCGACCGGATCGGCGAGATCGTCGCCAATGCGATGCGCGAGTTGAATTACCTCGGCGTCGGAACCGTCGAGTTCCTGTTCGAGGACGGCGAGTTCTATTTCATCGAGATGAACACCCGTATCCAGGTCGAGCATCCGGTGACCGAGATGATCACCGGCATCGATCTGGTGCTGGAGCAGATCCGGGTCGCAGCCGGCGGCGAACTGCCGCTCACGCAGCGCGACGTCGAGTTCCGCGGCCACTCGATCGAGTGCCGCGTCAACGCCGAGAACCCCTCCACCTTCCTGCCGTCGCCCGGACGCATCGCGTCGTACCATCCGCCCGGCGGGCTCGGTGTGCGCGTCGATTCCGCCGTTTATCAGGGCTACACGATCCCACCGTTCTACGATTCGCTGGTCGGCAAGCTGATCGTGCACGGCAAGACGCGCACCGAATGCCTGATGCGCCTGAAGCGCGCGCTCGACGAATTTGTGGTCGACGGGATCGAGACCACCCTGCCGCTGTTCCGCAAGCTGGTGCGCGAGCAGGACATCATCGACGGCAACTATCACATCCACTGGCTCGAACGGTTCCTCGCCGAAGGCGGGATGGACCGCTGAGCGGGTGGTTTGAGCATGATATTTTCCGAAAACCGGCTCCCGCTTTTCGGGATCATGCTTCAGTGCTGCATCGCGAAGCGCTGCAGCAGAGTGCAGACCTTCTCCGGATCGTAGGGCTTGGGCACAAAGGCCGAGCCCGGCACAGCGTTGAGCAGTTCGATCGCGCCGACCAGGCCCGAGGCATAGACCACCGGCAGATTGGGCCGCAGCTCACGGGCCAGCAGCGCGAGCTTCCCGCCATCGATGCCGCCCGGCAGGTTGATGTCGGTGAACAGCACATCGCAGGGCGCGCCGCACGTCAGGTGTTGCAGGGCATCCTTGGCGGTCGCCACCGCATGGACCTGGAAGCCGTGCTCGGCCAGCACCCCGGCCACCATGTCGCTGATCAGGAACTCGTCCTCGACGAGCAGGATCCGTGTCATTGCGCCCATCCGTCCATCCCCTCGCCCCATGCCCGGGGCATCAGATCAACGCGGCCGGACCTCCGATGTTGCGGATTGTCTGAAAATGGCGGGCATCATGTTTAACAGGGCATTCAAGGGTGCGTTGCAGCACCGGCCGGGCGCGCTAAAATGGCGCATGGCCAACCGCGACACGCTGGTCGAGATCACGCCCGAGGTGCTGCTCAAGGCCTATGCCTGCGGCATCTTCCCGATGGCGGAGAGCGCCGACGACCCGACGCTCTACTGGGTCGAGCCGGACGAGCGGGGCATCATGCCTCTCGACCGCTTCCATGTGCCGGGCCGGCTCGCCCGCACCGTCCGCTCGGACCGCTTCGTGGTCCGCATCAATCACGACTTCGAAGGCGTGCTCGACGGCTGCGCCGAGGAACAACCCGGCCGCACCAAGACCTGGATCAATGCGCGCATCCGCAGGCTCTATGGCAAGCTGTACGAGATCGGGCACTGCCACAGCGTCGAAGCCTACGAGAACGATATGCTGGTTGGCGGATTGTACGGCGTCTCACTGGGCCGGGCTTTCTTCGGCGAGAGCATGTTCCATCGCACGCGGGATGCTTCGAAGGTCGCGCTCATCCATCTGGCTGCGCGATTGCGCGCCGGCGGATTCCAGTTGCTCGACACCCAGTTCGTAACCGGCCACTTGCGCACGTTCGGCGCAATGGAGGTGCCGAAGCCGGAGTATCACAAGCTGCTGGAAGCGGCGCTGGTCGGTGAAGCCGACTTCGCGGCGTTGCCGACCGATCGGCCCGTCAGCGGCGCCGAAGCGCTGAGCTTCCTCGGCGACGCCCTCGCCTGACAATCAGCGCGGCGACGTACCTGGCGGCGGCAACGGCTGCGCCTGCGGGGCCGGACGGCGCGGCTGCTGTTGTTGCTGGGCCGCGGCGGGCTTCGCCTCCGGCGTGGCTTCTGCGACGGACGGGGGCGTGCCGCCTTTGCAGTCGGTCAGCCAGACATCGTAGATCGGGTGCTCGACCGCGTTGAGTCCTGGGCTCGCAGCGAACATCCAGCCGCTGAAGATGCGGCGCAGTTCGCCCTGCAGCGTGAGTTCGTCCACTTCGATAAAAGCGTCGGTGTTCGGCGACAGCGTCGGCGGGCGCGTGTAGCAGACCCGCGGCGTCACCTCGAGAGCGCCGAAGCGCACAGTCTCATTGACCGCCACCTCGAAGTTGATGATGCGCCCGGTGATCTTGTCGAGCCCGGAGAACACAGCGGTCGGATTGGCGATCTTCTGCGCCGGCGGCTCCATGATGATCTCGTCGCCGGGCTGCGGCGCCGTGTTGGCGGGCTGCGGCGTTCCGGGCGGACGCATCTGTCCCGGCAGACCGGGCGGTTGGCGCTGATCCGGCGGCTGGCCGGGCCTTGCGGTCATACCCGGCTGTTGCTGCGGCACGCCCGCGGAGCCTGGCGGCGGCAACGGCTGCTGCTGGATGCGTCCCGGCGGCGGGCCGGGCGGCAATCCGGTTTGCGGGCGGTTCTGCTGCGTGCCCGGTGGCGGCAACGGTCGATCGGGAATGCTGCTCGGCGGCCGCGGCGGCTCGGTGCGGAACAGATTCTCGAAAATGTTGGGAAACTGCGCGCGCGCGGGCGAGCCGATCAGGGCCGCCACAGCGACCAGCAGAACGAGGGACAGAGATCGGGCCATCAGCGGCTTTTTCGGCCTCAAAAGGCATTTCGCCGTTGCCGAGACAATCCGGTTAACACGGGGAATAAGGCGTGGAAAGGGCGAGCTAAGCCGTTGCGGCCGCAGCGACTAACGGCCCGGCGTCCAGGCCTTGTAATCGCCGGTCGCCTTCGGCCGCCGGCCTTGGGCCAGTGTCGATCCGGAGGGACGCTGCGCAGCCGGCGTGCCGGTGAGATTGGGCCGATGCGGCTTCTGCCACGGCCGCGGCTTGTAATTCTCTTCGGTCGGCGGCGTATCGACCGTGTGATGCAGCCAGCCATGCCACGACGGCGGTACCATCGAAGGCTCAGTCACGCCATTGTAGATCACCCAGCGCCGCTGCATCAGCAGTGTCGGATCGATCTTGCCGCCGCGGGTGCGGAAGTAGCGGTTGCCGAACTCGTCCTGGCCGACCAGTTCGCCATACGCCCACGTCCAGAGTTGGGTGCCGAAGGTCTGGCCGTTCCACCATGTGAAGAAGCGCAGGAAAAAGGTCTTCATGGGCCGTTCTTGCCATCGGCCTCCCCGGCTGTCCAGCGCACCGCAGTCTGCGCGTTGAATGTGCCCGCGAGGACGAACACGAATTGTTTCGGAGGACAACAATAGCCGATGCAACGGCGCCGATCGCAGTGCGCAAACAGCGCGAAACGCCATGCTGCCTCGGGTTTGAAGCAACCGCACGAATTCACGACGCCGCGCGCCGATTCTCGCGCCTGGCCGCCGCCGGTCACGCGCACCGGTTTCGGCGGCGACCATGACAACTAAGCGGCTGGACGCTTTGCGAGAATCGCTGCTCGTGGATGACGCGTCGATGACGGCGCTGGCCGTTCCAGGGGACAAGTCGAGCCGCCATCCCATCCCTTCGGCCCGGCCGGATCGCCCAAAAAAGGTAATTTGTTACCGGAAACTGCAGCACTCGGAGATTGACTGGGGATTTGTGACAACGCGGTTGCGGGCTCGTGACAGAAGGGGCTTTCGGAATCCTGCCGGTTTGTCCGATACTTCGCTGGTCACGCTGAGTCGTCCCGGAAATCCCCAGAATTAACACCCGAGGCACAAGACTTAGTATTTGATTCAGTTTCGGCGTCTATTGCTTGACGGATGCGAAGTGTCTGTCATAGCGTCCTGAACGTTCGGCACGGGTCTGTTTGGTGTCCCGGTCGGACCATCTCATTACGATCTTTGGTTGGTTCTCCGCCTGAAATGCAACCCTGGCGGGGTGCGGGCGAGCGTTGCCGTGTGTCGGCCCTGTCGGGTCAGTTCAGCGTTCGGAACGGTACCGGGGCCAGTCGCCGGACCTATGTAAGAGACGCGTCAAAAACACTGCAACGGAGGGGCGAAAGGCTCCGCCGGGGGATAAACTGTCGGGGCCCTCAGGCTGCCGACGCGCGCAATGAAGGGGCAAACACCAATGCGGATTGAGCGGCGCTACACCAAGGAAGGCCAGTCACCCTACGCCAACATGACGTTCCGTCATGTCGTGAGCGAGATCCGCAACCCGGACGGCTCCGTGGTGTTCCGTGCCGATAACGTGGAAGTCCCCGAATTCTGGTCGCAGGTCGCCTCCGACGTGCTGGCGCAGAAGTATTTCCGCAAGGCCGGCGTGCCGTCGCGGCTGAAGAAATTCGAGGAGAACTCGATCCCCTCCTTCCTGTGGCGCTCGATCGCCGACGAAGACGCGCTCGCCGCGCTTCCGGAGAAGGAGCGCATGATCGGCGAGCAGTCGTCCAAGCAGGTGTTCGATCGCCTGGCCGGCACCTGGACCTACTGGGGCTGGAAGGGCGGCTACTTCGACAGCGAGCAGGACGCCTCGGCGTTCTTCGACGAGTTGCGCTTCATGCTCGCCAACCAGATGTGTGCGCCGAACTCGCCGCAGTGGTTCAACACCGGCCTGCACTGGGCCTACGGCATCGATGGCCCGAGCCAGGGCCACCACTACGTCGATTTCCAGACCGGCAAGCTGACCAAGTCGAAGTCGTCCTACGAGCACCCGCAGCCGCACGCCTGCTTTATCCAGGGCATCAGCGACGACCTGGTGAACGAAGGCGGCATCATGGACCTGTGGGTGCGTGAAGCCCGCCTGTTCAAGTACGGCTCCGGCACCGGCACCAACTTCTCGATGCTGCGCGGCGAAGGCGAGAAGCTCGCCGGCGGCGGCAAGTCGTCGGGCCTGATGAGCTTCCTCAAGATCGGCGACCGCGCGGCGGGCGCAATTAAGTCCGGGGGAACGACAAGACGCGCGGCGAAGATGGTGATCGTCGATACCGACCACCCGGACATCGAGCAATTCATCGACTGGAAGGTGAAGGAGGAGCAGAAGGTCGCGGCCCTCGTCACCGGCTCCAAGATCAACCAGAAGCACCTCAAGGCCATCATCAAGGCCTGCGTGAACTGCGAGGGCTCGGGCGACGACTGCTTCCAGCCCGAGAAGAACCCCGCGCTCAAGCGCGAGATCAAGCTCGCCCGGCGCAGCCATGTGCCGGACAACCTGATCCAGCGCGTGATCCAGTTCGCGCGCCAGGGCTACACCGACCTCGACTTCGATTTCCCGATCTACGACACCGACTGGGACAGCGAGGCCTACCTCACCGTCTCCGGCCAGAACTCGAACAACTCGGTGCGCGTCACCGACGAGTTTCTGAAAGCGGTCGAGTCCGACGCGGAGTGGGACCTGACCTGGCGCACCAAGCCCGGCAAGATCGCCAAGACCGTGAAGGCGCGCGAGTTGTGGGAGAAGATCGGCTTCGCCGCCTGGGCCTGCGCCGATCCCGGCCTGCAGTACCACACCACCGTCAACGACTGGCACACCTGCCCGGCGTCCGGCCCCATTCGCGGCAGCAACCCCTGCTCCGAGTACATGTTCCTCGACGACACGGCGTGCAACCTCGCCTCGCTGAACCTGCTGACGTTCCGCGACCCGAAGACCGGCGCGTTCGACATCACCGGCTATGAGCACACCGTGCGGCTGTGGACCGTGGTGCTCGAAGTCTCGGTGCTGATGGCGCAGTTCCCGTCCAAGCAGATCGCGCAGCTCTCCTACGAGTACCGCACGCTGGGCTTGGGCTACGCCAACATCGGCGGCCTGCTGATGTCGTCCGGCTTGGCCTACGACAGCGAAGCCGCGCGCTCGATCGGCGGCGCGCTCACCGCCATCATGACCGGCGTGAGCTATGCCACCTCGGCCGAGATGGCGCAGCAGCTCGGGACGTTCCCCGGCTACAAGAAGAACCGCGAGCACATGCTGCGCGTGATGCGCAACCACCGCCGCGCCGCTTATGGCGAGAAGACCGGCTACGAGAAGGTCTCGCAGCCACCAGTGCCGCTCGACCACCGCGTGCTGGTGGACAGCGACGCCTACAAGATGCTCGCCGGCCACGCCAAGCGGGCCTGGGACCGCGCCATCGCACTCGGCGAGGAGCACGGCTACCGCAACGCGCAGGCCACCGTCATTGCGCCGACCGGCACGATCGGCCTGGTGATGGATTGCGACACCACCGGCATTGAGCCGGACTTCGCGATGGTGAAGTTCAAGAAGCTGGCCGGCGGCGGCTACTTCAAGATCATCAACCGCGCGGTGCCCGCGGCATTGCGCGCGCTCGGCTACTCCGAGGCCGACATCGCCGAGATCGAGGTCTATGCGGTCGGCCACGGCACGCTGTCGCAGGCCCCCGCCGTCAACCACACCACGCTGAAGGCCAAGGGCTTCACCGACGAGGTGATCGCCAAGATCGAGAAGGCGCTCCCCACCGCCTTCGACATCAAGTTCGCCTTCAACAAGTGGACGCTGGGCGAGGACTTCCTGAAGACGCAGCTCGGCATTCCCGCCGAGACGCTGGCGCAGCCCTCGTTCGACCTGCTCGCGCACTTGGGCTTCTCCAAGCGCGAGATCGAGGCCGCGAACGTCCACGTCTGCGGCGCGATGACCGTCGAAGGCGCGCCGCACCTCAAGGTCGAGCACTATGCGGTGTTCGACTGCGCCAACCCGTGCGGCAAGATCGGCAAGCGGTACCTGTCGGTGGACAGCCACATCAAGATGATGGCCGCGGCGCAGCCGTTCATTTCGGGTGCGATCTCCAAGACCATCAACATGCCGAACGACGCCACGGTCGAGGACTGCAAGTCGGCGTACCTGCTGTCCTGGAAGCTCGCGCTCAAGGCCAACGCGCTGTACCGCGACGGCTCGAAGCTCAGCCAGCCGCTGCAGTCGCAGCTGATCGCCGACGAGGAGGACGAGGACGACGGCCTCGACGCCTTCATCGACAAGCCGCAGGCGGCGCGCGTCGCGCAAACCGCCGAGCGGATCGTCGAGAAGATCGTGGAGCGCATCACCGTGCTGCGCGAGCGCGAGAAGCTGCCGGCCCGCCGCAAGGGCTACACCCAGAAGGCCGTGGTCGGCGGCCACAAGGTGTATCTGCGCACCGGCGAGTACGAGGACGGCCGCCTCGGCGAGATCTTCGTCGATATGCACAAGGAGGGCGCGGCTCTCCGGTCGCTGCTCAACAACTTCGCGATCGCGATCTCGCTCGGCCTGCAGTACGGCGTGCCGCTCGAGGAATACGTCGATGCCTTCACGTTCACGCGCTTCGAGCCGCAGGGCCCGGTGCAGGGCAACGACACCATCAAGTACGCGACCTCGATCCTCGACTACGTGTTCCGCGAGCTTGCGATCTCCTACATGGAGCGCTTCGACCTCGCCCACGTCGATCCGAGCGAGGCCGGCTTCGATGCGCTCGGCAAGGGCGTCGAGGAAGGCAGGCCGTCGGCCACGCACTACGTGTCGAAGGGCCTGACGCGCTCGCGCACCGACAAGCTCTCGGTGGTCGGCAGCGGCAGTTCAGGCGGCAACGCGGTGAGCGCCTCCGGCGGCGGCACCGTCACCGCGCTGCACTCGGCGGGCTCCGTTGCACTGAAGGCCGAGCCCGAGCAAAAGCTCTCCCCCGCCCAAGCGCTGGAGAACCTGCAATGGCAGCAGCCGCAGCGTGACGCCAAGGCGGTGGCGGCGGACCGCCGGGCCGAGGCGAAGGCCAAGGGCTACGAGGGCGAGATGTGCGGCGAGTGCGGCAACTTCACGCTGGTGAGGAATGGGACCTGCATGAAGTGCGATACGTGCGGAAGCACGACGGGGTGTTCGTAAGTACTTCTCAGCGAAAAGGCATTAGGGGGGCGACCTTGGTCGCCCCCCTTAATTTTTAAGTTTGCTGAATATTGACGCGCTGGAACAAAAACGGTACGATCTTGCTTTGTTCTTCAGCGGAGGATGGTAATGGCACTCGCCAATGCGTATGTTTTACCAATAAATCGTATATCCGAACTCTTCCAAAGAATTAAAGATGGTCAAGCTCCAGAACGTTTCACAATCCAACTGCTGAAGGACTGGGGCTTCAAGTCAACTAACGACCGTGCATTCATCCCCTTGTTGAAGGCGGTGGGATTTTTAACGGCCGACGGAAAACCTACTTCCAGGTATCTGGAGTACCGCGATCATTCCAAATCAAAACAAGTCCTCGGCCAAAGTATCCGAGAAGCTTACAGCGATCTTTTTTTGATCAAAGACCCGCCGACAACATCTGATCGAATTTCCATCCAAGGAAAATTCAAAAGCTTTCACAATACGAGCGACAATGTCGCTGACCAAATGACTAAAACTTTTTTAGCGCTGCTTCCTTTGGCGGATTTGTCCTCTAAGAATGCTATCGCTACCGTGTCTGCCCACGAAGTGCCTGCGCAAGCGGAGGCGCCGAAGGCCGATAACCGCACTGTGCCAATTCACGCCCACGGCTTGCATTACAACATTCAAATCCACTTGCCCGCGACCAAAGACGTTGAGGTCTATAATTCAATTTTCAAATCACTCAAGGAGCATCTCCTTGACCACTGACAATGTACGCAGCTTTATGTTTCGCGGCCTTATGTTCGAGGCTGAAGCAGAGGCTTTTCGCAAAGCAGGAATCCAAATCGGGGCGAGTAATACTGAGGCCGAAGAAACCCTGCTGCTTGAGGCTCTTGCTCCATTTGGTATCGCGCGGAGAAACCAAGCACTTGAAATGGCCCGCCTCTACGCAGTTTTGTTTTGCTTCGAAAATGAAATCCGAGATTTCATTCGAGATGCACTCGAAGAAAAGGACGGCTCGGACTGGCAGGAAAAACTACCACCCAAAATTAGAGAGCATGCGGAAACCCGACGGGAGACGGCACTCAAGGATTCATGGTTGGAGGGCGAAAAAGCTGACCTTCTCGGATTTGTGGACTTCGGACATCTTGCGCAAATCGTAATTGCAAAGTGGGACTACTTCAAAGACATCGTCCCAACTCAACATTGGCTGAAACAGCGGATGGACGAGATCGAAAAGGCGAGAAACTTTCTCGCCCACAATCGCATGCTCCTGCCAAGTGAGTTTCAGCGAATGTACATGTACATTACTGACTGGAATCGCGTTATTGGCCTTTAGGAAGCTCATAAGACGAATAGCAGCGCAGGGTGTGCTAAGGCGCGAAGCGCCGAGCCTCGTCTTCGGCATGGTGGGCTCGCTTCGCTTAGCCCCCTACTCCGCAGCCGCCATTGCCGTGCGCGGCGCGACCATCGTCACGATGGCGTCGGCGCTGTCCTCGACAAAATCTGCATCGCTACGAAGCTGCTCGAAGGTGCGAGGGGCGGGTATTACGTCCCTGTCAGCTTTCATTCCCTCGAAATGAAACGCCAGCGCGTCGGCCGCATTGGCGACCGCGTCCTCGAACGTATCGCCCGCCGAGATGCAGCCGGGCACGTCGGGAAAGCTCACGCCGTAGCTTGTTCCCTGATCCTTGTGCACGAGGGCAATGTAGCTGGCCATCACCGTGGCTCCTTCAATCCGGCCTGACGATAGATCGATCGGACGGTCTTCGGATGCAAGTCCCGGCGCGGATGCGGGATCGTCACCTTGCCCGGCTTCGCGGGATGCTTGAACTGGTGGTGACTGCCCTTCGCGCCGACAAAACGCCATCCGTCAGCCTCAAGCTGGCGGATGATATCACGCGAGTCCTTACCCACAGAACGCCTGCCTCATACCAAGCCGTGACGCCTCCAGAATGCCTCCGCGTCACCTTCAGAAGCGAACGCCCCCTGCCGCGCGTCGGCGATGGCGGCTCGCTCATCGTCGCTGAGCACATAAACGCCGGTGCGGCGCGCCTCGATCTCGCGCGCCAGTTCAGCCAGTTCCTCCTGGTCCTCTTCGGGCCAGCGGGCGACCTTTTCAAGGATGGTTTTTGCCGCAGGGCTCATAGCGGCAATCTATCAAATCGCTTGCCTGCCGTCATCCCGCGTCGCCGCGGACGCCGGCATCCCAGCCGCCCGCCGATTCGCGATTCGCGCAGCCGATTCGCACCCCTCCCCGCGAGGAATCGGCCAGACGGACTCCGGCGGGTAAACGAGTCCTGAATCCCTCGAAAAACAAACCTTGAGACTCTTGCCCGAAGCCGAGTCATGCTTTTCATCCGATTCCCGGAGCCTGTCGTGCCAACCACCGTGGTCGTTGCTGCACTGCTGATCGGCTGCCTCGCCAACGTGGCGTGCCTCGCGGGCTATCTCTGAGCGTGGCTCGCGCTTAAGTCCGCTTGCCGACACCCGCGTCCCTGCAAAAGTCCCGGCCGAAGTCAACGCCTTGCCACGCGCGCCGCCGCATCCTCTATTGCGCGCGGAATGCGGGAGTGGAAATGCGCACGCTGGAAGTGACACGCGAGTTTCTCGAGAAGTGCAACGAACTGGCGAAGGCGGCAAAAATGCCCGAGGTGAAATTCCGCCTCACGCGCCTCGCCCACGATTACCGCCGCAAGCTGGACGAGCTGGAGCGCATCGAGTCCGAGTCGATCGCGCCGAAATAGCCAGGCGTTCGTTCGCAAAATCCACTATCCCCGGGCGCGTTCATTTTCGCCCTTTGAAATCATTGCCAAATAAAAAATCTATCCCCGGGTGCCATGACCGCCCGCATATTGACCGCGCTTTGCTCAATCGAGGGCGCTGGCATGAGGCGATCTGATGGTGGAGCAAGGTGCGGCGCCTGCGCTTTCGCCTCGCAGGCGGAAGTCCGGGAGGCCCGGGTCACGCAGACAAGTTTACGCAGTCTGCGCAAGCGCAGCTGCTATGCCGTCCCTACTAAGAGGGGCCGCCCTTCAATGGGCTGGTGGGGACCGGGGAAGGGCGGCGAAAGCCGCTTCGATCCTGAGGTGGAAGGCCCACCCATCCGGTCCTGAAAGTTACGGTCCCGAGCGCCAAAAATCGCCCATAGCAGTCTAGCGAAGCAGACTGCGTAGACTTGTCTGCGCGGAGCGCCGAGGGGCGTGCGCGTTCCGATGAACGCGCGCCGTGCCCCGGTTGGGCGCGGCATCCTAATTGCGCCGATCGGCGCTCCGCCCCCTCACTTTACAGGGGGAGCAAATGCAGGCGGCCGGATGCCTGTCCAAAATCCGGCGGCGAAGCGTTGGCTGCGGCGCTTCTCCAATGCTTGCCTCGATACGCGGGTCCGGCCACCATGATCTCGAATAAGGAAACCCACATGCCTCTCACCCGCCGCCTGCTCCTGGCCCTCGCCGCCACCGGGGCGTTCGCCGCCCCCGCCCAGGCGCAGAGCTGGCCGTCGAAGAACATCCGCATCGTGGTGCCGTTCCCAGCCGGCGGCAGCGCCGACCTGTCGGCGCGCCTGCTCGCCGATCATCTGAAGAACGCGCTCGGCCAGGCGGTGGTGGTGGAGAGCAAGGTCGGCGCCGGCGGCAATCTCGCGGCGGCCGAGGCGGCGCGCGCCGACGCCGACGGCCACACGCTGTTCATCGGCACCAACGGCACGCAGAGCATCAACCAGAGCCTGTACACCAAAATCCCGTTCGATCCGGCGGCCGACTTTACCGCGATCGCGATGATGTGGGAGGCGCCGCACCTGCTGGTGGTGCATCCGTCGGTGCCGGCCAAGACACTGCCCGAGTTCATCGCCTACGCGCGCGCCAACAAGCTGTCGTACGGCTCGTCCGGGGTCGGCTCCTCGACGCATCTGTTCGGCGAGATGTTTAAGATGGCGACCGGCGCCGACATCACCCACGTCCCCTACCGCGGCCAGGGGCCGGCGCTCACCGACCTGATCGGCGGCCAGCTCCAGGTGATGTTTCCGATCGCGCCGGATGTGATCGGTCATGTGCGCGGCGACAAGGTGCGAGCGCTGGCACTTGCCGCGACGCGCGCGTCCGCCGTGCTGCCCGATGTGCCGCTGATGCCGGCGCTCGGCCATCCGGAGCTTGTCGCGTCAGCCTGGACCGCGCTGTACGTACCGGCCAAGACACCCGCTCCCGTGGTCGAGCGGTTGCGCAAGGAGGTCGCCGCGCTGATGGCGAGCCCCGCCTTCATCGAACGCATGAACGGCGTCGGCATCGAGATCCGCGCGATGGGAACGGCAGAGTTCGAAACGTTCACGCAGGCCGAACGCGCCCGCTGGGCCAAGACGATCGGCCAGTTGAAGGTGAGGATCGACTAGGGTGTTCCCATCTGGCTCGCTGGCGCGCGATTGTGCGCTACTCTTCCTTCTCCGTTGTGAAATACAACGGATAGCCCTGGCTCTTCCCCATCTCGGTCGCCTCCTTCGCCTTGGTCTCGGCGACATCCTTGGTAAAGACCGCGATCACGCATGCGCCGCGCTGGTGCGCCGTCAGCATCACCCGGTAGGCCTGACTCTCGTTCATGCGGAACACGGCTTTCAGCACCTCGACGACGAATTCGCGCGGCGTGTAGTCGTCGTTCAGAAGGATGACCTTCCACAGCGGCGGCCGCTGGGTCTTGGTGCTGGTCTTGGTCCGCGGCTTTGTGGTGGTCTTGGTCGCCATGGGAGCGTCCTCGCGCCCGCGCTGGTCTACTATTCACCACAACGAGCGCCGCGAGCGCAACCATCCCGCCGATGTGGCCGCGCGCACCGGTTCACATCAGTCGAATTTGAACGTCTGATCCGAGAAATTCAGGGTGACGTTGATGCGGCCCTCGTTGAGCGACCAGGAGTACAGCTCGTATTTCCGCGAGCCCGTGGCATGCATCGGGTCGGCATCGGCGATGGCGCGCGCGGCCGCCTCGTCCTTGGCACGGATGATGATGAGGCCGAATGCGGCCTGGGTCTCGCCCGGCCGGGTCGCGGGCCCCGCGCCATACATGATGCCGTCGCGTTCCAGCTTGATCTGATATTCCAGGTGCGCGCGCACATGCTTGCCGAGTTCCTCGGGCGGCGCGACGGCCCGGCTCATCACCACCCAGAGCTGCTTGTGCAGCATGCGGGCGCGCAATTCCTCAAGGCTGAGATGGGCGATGTCGCTCATGGTTTGGTCGCTCATGGCTTGGTCACCTGGAACTGTTGCGTCACCAGCTTGCGGTCGGCGTGCCAGACCTCCAGCGTCCACGTTCCGGGAACGAGATGCCAGTCCTGGGTGAGGCCCCAGAACACCGGAAATTTTTCACCGATCAATTGCACGTCGGAATATTCGTCGGTGTTTCTGGTTTCCTTGGTCTGCGGGTTGGTCAGCCCCGGCGGCGGATAACGCCAGACCACCTTGAGCGGCACCTTGCCGCGCCGCGGCGAGCCGACCACAGTGAGCTCGGCTCCAATCACGGTCCCCACTGTAGCGGGGACGTCGGCACCGACCTTGAGGCTCTTGTACGCCTTGGCCTCGACCCGGTTTCCGGTCGCGACGGCTTGGTCCGGCACCGCGCCGCGCACCTCGATCTCGTAGGTGCCGGGGCGCGTCACCTCGATGCGCTCGGCCTTGATCGCCGGTGCCTGCGCGGTCAGCAGCAGCGCGCCGAGCGAGCCTGCAACAATCCACGGCTTCATAGGCTGGTCCCTGTCATGGCCCCACACTGCTCAAATTCGTTGCGGCAAACAATACAGGCCGCGCCACCGCGGCACACCGCCACTCTGCGCACTGCCATCTTGCGGCAAGGCGCAAAACCACTCACCCTGACGCCAAAATCACCGGGAGGACGTCCGATGAACCGCACGATCGCCGCCAGCCTGACAGCTATTGCCCTCGCAATCAGCGGCGGGGCGGCCTGGGCCCAATCGAAAACCGTCAAGATCGTGGTGCCGTACACGCCGGGCAGCGGACCCGACATCACCTCCCGGCTGATGGCCGAGCAGATCAGCAAGCTGCAAGGCGTCAGCATGGTGGTGGAAAACAGGCCGGGCGCCGGCACGGTGATCGGCACCGAGCAGGTGGCACGAGCCGCGCCTGATGGCACCACGGTCGTGCTGGTGGCGAACTCGTTCGTGATTAATCCGGCGGTCGGCCGCGGTAACTACACGGTGCAAGGCAGCTTCGAACCGGTCTGCCAGCTCGCCTCAACGCCGATGGTGCTGGTCGTGCAGGCCTCCTCGGCGATGAAGACCATCCAGGACCTCGTCACCGAAGCGAAGGCCGGCAAGGTGGTGTTCGCCAGCGGTGGTCCCGCCTCGTCCCTTCACATCGCTATCGAGGTTCTGAAAATCGCCCAGAAGCTCGACTCGAGCTACGTGCCCTATGGCGGCACCGCGCCCGCGGTCAATGCGCTAATGGGCGGCCATGTGCAGGCCGTCTGGGCCGATTATCCGACCGTGGTGAACCAGATCAAGGGGGGAACATTGCGCGCGCTGGCGATCACCTCGGCCGGACCGGTCGCCGATTTGCCGGGCGTGCCGACGCTCAACTCGACCGGACTGGCCAAGCACGAGGCCGACATCTTCTACGGCGTCATGGCGCCGTCAAAGACACCGCCCGAAGCGCTGGCGCAGCTTGCATCATGGTTCGAGACGGCGATGAAGACGCCGGAGGTGCAGCCCAAGCTGGCGCAGCAGGGTCTGTTCGCGTCGGTGAAGTGCGGCGCAGCGTTCGGCACGTTCATGAAAAATCTTACCGATGACTACACGCGCGTCGTCAAGGAGGCGGGCATCAAGGTCGGCAATTGATGCTGCAGCGCGGCGTAGCTGTGACGGTGGTGTGACAACTACGTCAGCGTCGCTGCTTCACACCCACGCGAGACGCTGGCAGGATTTCCTGGGAAGGGGAGAATGTCAGCGAGGCATCGCCATGCAGCTTCAATCCCAAAGCGCTTTGCGACCCGGTCGGCCAACCACCGAATGCGCGCAGTGCTTCCAGCGCATCTACGCGGCGGAATGGTCCGAATACCTCGACGATCGCCACGTCCGCCACCTGTGGGCCTGCGACGCCTGCGGCTACCAGTTCGAGACGCTGGTGACGTTTCCGGCCTACCCGCGGACGGCCGCTTAGTTTCAAGCCGCCGGCATACCGAGAAATCCTCGGATCGCTGCGATCGCGGCCAGCGCGCTTGGCCTGTCTCTGGCCGCCAGCGCCCATGCGCCGCCCGTGCGCAGCTTCAACATCGCGTGATCGACCTCCGCGTGCGAGGCGGGATCCATTACGGTGTCGAGCGACACGTCGGCGATCTCGGTGAGCGGCACCGACGTCGGCTTGAGCGAGATGAACATGATCTTGCGCTGCAAGGTCGCGGTGCCCGCAGTCTTGTCCAACGTCACCGTGGTCGAACCGGATTGCAGCGCAAGGCGCTGCGGCGTGTTCTCAGTAATTTTGGCCATGTCGTCCCCCTGGACGTTGCAGAACCCGGGCCATTCTAGCGTGTTTAGAAATGCAGAAAAGCGCCCGGACGCCGCACCGCCAGGTCGCCCCCTCTCGCATTTGCGAGGGAAGCGCGAGAGAATGCGCACCGTCCGCTTTGCGGCCCTGCCTTTTCACTCAAGTTTGAGGGATACGAAATGTCATACGCCATTGGCGGCGAAGCGCGGATCGATGTCGCCCTGTCGCGCCGCACTTTCCTTGCCACAGTCGCTGCGGCGGGCGCCGCCCTGCCCTTTACTGCGGACGCGCAATCGTCGTCTCCGGGGCCCGCCACGCAGTCCAGCCTCAAAGTCCTGTCCGCCGGATCGACGCTCTATGGAATGCGTGGCGCCGCGGAAACCTTCTCGCGCGACGCCGGCATCGCCGTTGCCGTCGCAACCGACCACGGCCACAACATCGAGAAATTCGCGCTCGACGGCACAGCAGACGCCGACGTCGTGGTGATACCGACCGCGATGATGGCCAAGCTCACCGCCGCCGACCGCGCCGACAAGACGATGTTGATCGAGATTGGTGCGGTGCGCATTGGCGCAGCCGTGCACGAGAAGGCCCCTCGGCCGGATGTATCGCGGATCGACACGCTGCGCGTCGCGGTGCTCGCCGCGAAGGAGGTGCTGCTGACCAATGCGCCGACAGGCGATCACCTGGCGCAGGTGTTCGTGCGGATCGGCATCGAGAACGAGGTCAAACCGAAACTCAAGCGCTTCGACACGGCGACGCTACTGAATCGCTACATCGCCGAGCACCCGCAGATCGACACGCTGGGCTTCGGACCGACCACCGAGATCCTGGGCTGGCGCGGCAAGGGCGTGGTGATGGCGGGCACGCTGGCCGACGGAATTCAGATCGTGCTGCCGTACCAAGCCGGCATGCTCAAGCGCACACAATCGCCCGATGGCGCGCGCAAGCTGCTGTCGTTCATGACAACGCCGCCATCGCAGAAATACTTCCGCGACAGCGGCGTTGAATGACGAGGCCTAGCGGAAGGAGTTGAGCTTTCGCACCACGGCGGCGCCGGACGCGCTGGCGACGCCTGCGGTTGGGATGCGGCGCGACGGCTTGCGCTCGACGATCACGGCCCGCTGCATGCCGGTGCGGGTGGTGGTGAAGGTAACGGAACTTACGACCTTGGGTTGCGGTGCCATCTTGGCCAATTCGGCGAGAACCTGCTCGCGCGGCACCCCCATCAGGGACGCAGCGAAATCGGCTTGCTGGTCCAGTTCGTCGGTGAGGTCGCGCGCCGCCGCGATCGCCTCGGCCAGGGTCGGAGGATCGTGCCGGACGCGGCGGGAGCCGTATTTGGTGTTCCAGGCGGGGGCGGTGTTGCGATTCATTGGGCTAGCTCTTGAGATTCGCTTCGCGTTTCTAGGAGCCAATATGGCTCACGTAGTGCGCTGCGACAAGAAAATTGTGCAGCGCAATAAACAGTTCATTTTTCGACGAAATCCGAGCATTTTTGGATCGTATCGACGGCTCCCCACGGCATAATCGGTACCGACGAGGTGGAGTTCTTGGGCGAGCCTTCGATGATCCGGTCGGAATACACCATGTAGACCAGGACGTTCCGCTTGGCGTCGCAGCCCCGCACGATCTGCATCTTCTTGAATAGAAGCGAGCGGCGTTTGCGGAACATGTCCTCGCCCTGCTCGAACTTGGCCTTGAAGCGGATCGGCCCGATCTGACGGCAAGCCAGCGAGATATCCGACACCTCCTCGGCCACTCCGATCCAGCCCTTGAAGCCGCCGCGCTCCGGCACGGTGAAGTGGCAGGCCACGCCGTCGATATCCGGATCGTCCAGCCCGTAGGTGGCGAGCTTGTCGTTCGGCGACAGCCACTTGAACACGGTCGATCGTTTGAAGATGAGATCGGGGTCTTCGGCTGCGACCGCCAGTGACACAGTCAGAGTCGCTGCGAGCGCGAAAGCCGCCGCGAGCACAGATCGATGTCCGTTCATGGAAAACCTTTGGGTCATTCAACGAGGCAAACCAACGCGCCGGCGTGGCACCCGTTCCTGGCGCGTTGCATAAATCGGCCCCTCCAAGGGAACCAGATGGGCGGCCAGGACTTCATTGGCAAGGCCCGCCGCGGAACGGCCGCCGTGGCTCATTGGGGATACAAAATGGCAATCAACCGCAATATCCTGTTTGTGCTGCTCGGCGCCCTGCTGGTCGGCGTTGGCGTGCTGAGCTACGCGCTCTATGAAGAGAAGAAGGAGCCGAGCGGCGTCCAAATCAATCTCGGACCCGGCGGGCTGAAGATTCAGAACAAGTAAGCGCCGCGTCGCGGCCACGGGGGATTCGGATGGCGGATACGAAGAGATTGTCCGGCGGCTGCCATTGCGGCGCCGTCCGCTTCGAAGCCGCAGTCGATCTGTCACAAGCGATCGTGTGCAACTGCTCAATCTGCATGAAACGCGGCGCGATGTGGTCGTTCCTGCCCGCCGCGCAAGTGACATTCCTCAAGGGTGAAAACGCCGTTCATGACTACCAGTTTGCGGCGAAGAAACTTCACCACATGTTCTGCCCGAACTGCGGTGTCGGTTCGTTTTCTCGCGGGCGTGGGCCGGACGGTCAGGAGACCATCGCCGTCAACGTGCGCTGTCTCGATGAGATCGACGTCACCGCGCTCAAGCCGATGCCGTTCGACGGCAAGAGCCTCTAGTTTCCACCCTCGCCCCGCGTGTGCGGCTCCGTTAGATTGCCCCTTTGCATTGAGCAGGAGGCGTCGATGGCGCGGGTGACGATGATTGCGCCGGAAACGGCGGAAGGCGAAACCAAAGAGGTCTACGACGGCGTGACCCGGCAATGGGGGCGCATCAGCAATTTCTCCAAGGTGCTGGCGCATCAGCCGGCAGCACTGGCGGGCTGGATGCTGCCAAACCAGAGCATCCGCCTGAACAATGTTAAGTCCGATCCGGACTACGTCAAAATCCAGCAACTCGTCATCATCAAGACGTCGGTGCTCAACCGCAGCGCCTATTGCATGTCGCACAACGTGCCGCTGGGCCGCAAAGTCGGCCTGAGCGCGGAGCAGATCGCTGCGGCGCAAGGCGACGGCTACATGACTTCGCCGCATCTCGACGATCGTCAGAAAGCGGCGGTGCGCTGGGCCGAGGCGGTCACGACCATGACCGCGCGTGACGATGACGACGCATTCGCGGCGATGAAGCAGCACTTCACCGAGAAGCAGATTGTGGAGCTGACGGTGTTTTGCGGCATGTGGAACTACTCCAACCGGTTGTGCGAGGCGTTGCACGTCGATCTGGAGCAGCCGGACAAGCGCATCGAGTTTCAGAAATAGTTTCGGCGCCGGATTACACCGGCGCCGAAAACAATCCGAAATTTTTCGCGCCTAGCGCGGCGGCATCTCGCTGAACAGCACGCCGGCCTTGGCCTTGTCGGTCTTTGGGGTTTCAACGAGCGTGACGACCACGGCTTCCGCCGGAGCGCCGTAATGTTTCATCACCGCGTCGGTGATGTCCTTGCACAAACCGCGCTTCTGATCCTGCGAACGGTTGCCGACCGAATAAACGACGACTTCAGGCATTTCGCCCTCCCTTGTTGTGTCGGCCGACTATAGCCCGGCGGCACCAGGCCTTGCGAGGTGGTTGACCGAACGCCACCGAAGTGCCTGCAAGGGAACTGGGATTGATCTCGCGATCGCGTATATTGGCGCCACCATGTCCGGCAACCGCAGACAAGTGCTCGTCCAACTCACCGGCCTCACCGCGGCGGCGGCCATGGCCGCGCCCGCCCTCGCGCAGATTCAAATGAGCCGACCCACCGCCTACGCGTTCTCATTCACAGGCCTCGACGGCCAATCGATTCGCCTCGCCGAGCACGCCGGCAAGCCGATCATGGTGGTCAATACCGCGTCGCAATGCGGCTTCACCCCGCAGTACACCGGCCTGCAGGAACTGTGGAAACGCTACCGCGAACGCGGGCTGCTGATCGTCGCCGTGCCATCAAACGACTTCGGCGGCCAGGAGCCGGGCGGCCCGGCGGAGATCATGCAGACGGCACAGCAGCAATATGGCGTCAGCTTCCCGCTCGCCGCGAAGGCCGAGGTGCGCGGTGCCGCAGTTCATCCGTTCTACCGATGGGCCGCACTGGAGCGTCCCGGCGAGACTCCGCGGTGGAACTTTCACAAGTACCTGGTCGGGCGCGACGGTCATATCGCCGCGGTGTTTTCGCAGCAGATCGAGCCGACCGATCCCCGCGTTATCGCCGCGATCGAACGCGAACTGACGCCGCGCTGACGGTCGGCGCGAGGCCGAACGCTTCTTTGCCGAGCAACGCTAACTTCGCGTTGCGAATTCGAAATTCCCCGCCGGAATCAAGGTTAACGCCGGTTCCGTAAGGCATTTTCGCGGTCATAATTGACTCGGCGGCGGATTGGCTTCATGCCTTTTCTTGGCCGTGTGGGCGGTCGTGTCTGTTCTGTCGGGGAGGTTTGTATGCGTAGCGCTGTTGCGTTGCTCTTGATGCTGTCTGCGTCGGTGGCCGTGTTGGACCAAGCCTCGGCACAGCGTGCCCCCACCACCGGATCGGCGTCCGCTACAGCGACGCCGTCTGCAGTCCCGGCTCCCGCGCCGGCACCTCTCGCGATGCCGGTCAGCCCCTTAAAATGCACCAACCCGAACGCGCTCGGCGTGAGCCGCACGGTGGAAATCGACACCGCAGGCGGTCCAGGATTCGGCGGCGAGCACTTCAAGCAGCACGACTTCCTGCGCAACAAGGAAGTGGTTCTCACCTTCGACGACGGCCCGTGGCCGACCACGACGGCGGTGCTCAAGGCGTTGGCCGACGAATGCGTGCGCGCGACGTTCTTCCCGATCGGCAAGCACGCCACCTACTATCCCGAAATCCTCAAGCAAATGCATGCCGAGGGCCACACCGTCGGCAGCCACACCTGGTCGCATGCGAATCTCGAGCGGTTGAAGAACGCGGCCGAACAGAAAGCCGAGATCGAAAAGGGAATCAGCGCTGTCGCGATGTCGGCCGGCGTACCGCTCGCACCGTTCTTCCGCTTTCCGGCGCTGCGTCATCCAGCCGAAATGGTCACCTACGTCGGCGAGCGCAACCTCGCCATCTTCTCAACCGACATGGACTCGTTCGACTTCAAGATGCGCAAGCCCGAGCAGGTCGTGAACGCGGTGATGACCAAGCTCAACAAGCACGGCAAAGGCATCGTTCTGATGCACGACTTCCAGACCGCGACGTCGCAGGCCGTCCCCGATTTGCTCGCGCAGCTCAAAGCCGGCGGCTTCAAGATCGTCCACATGAAGGCGAAGGACTCGGTCAAGACCGTCGCCGAATACGACGAGATGGTGAAGAAGGAACAGAAGCTGCCGACGGTAAGCACGCGTCCCACTTCGAGCGTGGTCCGCACCGTCGAGTAGCGGCGTCTCGCGATTGACAGCAAAGGGCGGCGACCGGAAACGGTGGCCGCCTTTTTCATTCCGAAGTACGGCTCACGGATAAGACATCCTCGGATCATGGCGAAACTTGCACAGCCTGGCATCGGCGGCCTCGTCGTCGAGGGCATCGCCATCGTCTCGGCGGACGGCATGATCGCCGATGCCGCGGGCGTGCAGCCGGACTCGATCAAGCTCGATGCCGATCAGCGCTTCTTCCATGACACGCTCGACGCAGCCGACGTGCTGGTGCATGGCCGCAATTCCAGCGAAGGCGGGCCGCGCGCCGCGCAACGCCGCCGAGTCGTGATGACGCGCCGCGTACCGGCCGCCGCGCGGGATATCGCAAGTGAGCGAACGGTGCTGTGGAATCCGGACGGCGCACCGTTCACCAAGGCGTTGGCTCTGCTGGGGCCGCCGGGCCGGCGCATCGCGGTGATCGGCGGCACTGATGCATTCGGCCTGTTCCTGGTATCCGGTTATGACGTCTTCCATCTGAGCCGCGCAGCACACGCGGCACTGCCGGGCGGCAGGCCCCTGTTCCCCGGGGTGCCGGAGACCAGCCCCGAGGATCTGCTGGCGCGGCACGGCCTCAAGCCAGGGCCCATGCGTGTGCTGGACGCCTCGGCGGGCCTGACAATCACCACTTGGCGCCGATAGTCACAGCGCTTCCACAGACTTGTCCACATCGCCGCGATCCCAAACGGCCCGTTAAATGCTCGGAAAAGGCGTGACGAACCCGCACGAATCAGATTTCGTCCACAATGACACTTTTCGCCCATACGCGGTTCGGCGGCGTGACACGCGCTGGCCCGTTACGAGGTTCCTCCCGCGTGGCGTATTCAACTTGGGCGGCCGCGAGGCCGCCCTTTTTTCTTTCGCGGCACTGCTCAGGCCGCGTCGCGCCGTTCGACCGAATGCGCGGTCGAACCAATGGAAACGATCAGCAGCAACGCGCCCAGGATCGACAGGTTCTTCAGCGCCTGAATCTGGTTTTGCACGTAGGCATCGCCGGTCATGTCCCAGAAGTGATGCACGAAGAAGATCGTGCCAGCAGTGAACACGATCAGCGCCAGCGCGCCCCAGCGCGCCTTGAGGCCGAGCAGGATCATCAGCCCGCACACCAGTTCGAGCGCGGCCAGAGCCCAAGCCAGCGCCTCGTACTTCGGCATCGACCCAAGGTATGCAGACACTTCGTCCGGGATCGGAACCTTGCTGTCGGAGAGCAGTTTCGCGAACCTGCCGATGTCCAACAGCTTCTGGACCGCTTCCCAAATGAACACGATCGGCACGAGAACGCGGCCGAGCGCATAGGCTCCATTCATCATGATGCGCCCCTCCCTTCGCGAGCCGGGCGGGTTAGGTCATAGCGCCCGGCATGACGGGTGGCAATCGGCCGCCGAGATCAGGCCGCGTTGACGCTGGCCGGCGAGGCCGTTTCGGCGGCGCCTTCCGGCACGCTCTCGCCTGCGGCGCGCAACGGATCGGTCGCCTCCACCAACTGGAGGAACGCGGCACCGGGCAGCGGCGGAGCAAACACATAGCCCTGTGCGGCGCGCACGCCCAGTTCGCGCAGATGTATGACCTGCTCGAAGCTTTCCACGCCCTCGGCGATGATCTCCATCCGCATGTTTTGCGCCAGATCGATCAGCGTCTCGATAATGGTGTTGGAGTTGCGATCGGTGCCGAGCGCATCGATGAACATCTTGTCGATCTTGATGATGTCGACGCCGAGCTTGAGCATGTACGACAGCCCGCTGTGGCCGGTGCCGACGTCGTCGATCGCGACGCGCACGCCCAGTCCCTGCAGCGCAGCCACCACGCGGCGCGTCTCCGTCAAATTCTCCAGCGGCTGGCGCTCGGTCACTTCGAGAACGACCTGGGACAGGCGGATCTGCGATTTGTTGAAGATGCGCCGCACGTCCTCGACGATGTCCTCGTTGCCGAAGTGCCTCGCCGTCAGATTGAAGGCGATCTTGAAATGCGGACGGCGGCCGATTTGCGGGCCGGCCTCCTGGCACACGCGCAACATCAATTCGCGCGTCATATCAAGGATCAACCCGCTGGATTCCGCGAGCGGAATGAAGGACGCCGGCGGCACAATGGTTCCATCCGCCTTTTTCCAGCGGATCAGAACCTCGGCACCGCGCAGCCGGCCGGACCGGATATCGACGATCGGCTGATAGTACGGAATGAATTCGCCAGCCTTGAGCGCCCGCTCAAGTTCGGCCACCGGATTGTCGCGCGCACGTTTCGGCATGAGCAACGAGAGCGCAAGAATCAGGATCGCCAGCAGCCCGGACGCCACCGTTCCCAACGCGCGAAGATCGCCCTGGCTCAGCACGACGCTTTCCCGCGGCAGTGAAATGCTGACGTTGAGCCCGTACTTTCCGGATTCCCGCGTGCCGGCCATATGACCATCGGCCTCGGCCGCCGCGGGTGGTGTGCCCGCCTCGCCGATCAGCGCGCCGCCGCGCGTCGTCATCCGGGTGTGGGTGGTGAGCGGCCCGCCGCGGCTGGAAACCCTCGCGATGAAAAGCTCCGAGGGGATCATCGCAGCAAGTCCGTTGGCCGCGCCGGTGCCCGGCCTGCGCAACCGGACCCACAACTCCGGACGCTCGCCCATCCGCACGACCTCGAGCAGCACTTCGCTGTCGGCTGCGACACGCTCCGAAGAGATCACCTTGCGCGGCTCGGTTGCGCCGACGCCGACATCCGAGCACAGCGAACGCCCGTCCGCTGAGATGATCGACATTTCCTTGACCGGAGTGGTGGCGAACGTCGCCTGGCGCAAGGCGTCAATGTTCTGCGCGCGGCAGGTGTCGATGCCGCGCCCTGCGAGCGCGTCGAGCGTCGCGATCGTGCGCGCGATGCGGCCTTCGGCCAGCGTCATGCTGCGCCGGGCGGAATGCTCCAGCTCGGCTTGGGCCTGCCGCTCAACCAGGTCATTCAGCCACAGGTTGAATCCCGCCACAGGCGGGCCCGCGAGCATCACGCCGGCCGCGATCGCCATGAGAAGTTTTCGTCTCGGCGCCACGCAATCCTCACACAACTGACCGGCTACGTTGCCCAACCGCCGTAAAGGCCAGCTTAAGCTTAAGCTGCGGTAAGGCTGTTGCCGCGCGATAAGGCGCGAGCCGCGCCCGCATGGTTAACCAACGGTAAATTACCCGCTCAATTCGGGCGGGCGGATGGTCTAGAGTGGCGGCGATCTGGAACGGGGCAGGTCCAATGAAGGTGCATTTGGGAGGCGCGGCGCTCGCTATCGCGGCCGGGATCCTGTTCGGCGCGGCCACGGCGGCACGGCCGGCAGCGGCGCAGGAGCGCCTTGAGCTGTTCGACGCGCACATGCACTACAACCAGGAGCCGAACCCGTTCTATCCGCTCGACACGATCCTGGAGATATTCAAGCGCAACAACGTGACCGGCGTGCTGGCCACCAGCCGGCCGAACAAAGGCACCCATCAACTGATGGAGGCAAAGGCCCCCGGCCTTTGGGTGGTGCCGTTCATCCGGCCCTACCGCATCCGCGCCGACATCGGCACATGGTTCAGCGATCCGGCCACGCTCGATCTGATCAAGGATGAATACAAGCGCGGCACCTACCGCGGCATCGGCGAGTTTCACATCTCCGGCAACGCGGCGGCCGGACCTCTGGTCAAACAGATCGTGGATTTCGCGGTTGAGCGCGACCTGTATCTACATTGCCACTGCGACGAGGCGGCACTTGTGCACCTGTTCGCCCACAACACTCGCGCCAGGATCATCTGGGCGCACACCGGGTTCTCGACCGCGCCGGCGCGCGTCGAAGAACTGCTGAAGAAGCACCCTGCCCTGTGGGGTGAGCTATCCTACCGCGGCGGCATCACCGACAACACCGGCAAGCTCACCGCCGAATGGCGCGATCTGCTCACCCGTCATTCGGAACGCTTCCTGATCGGCTCCGACACCTGGATCAACGAACGCTGGTTCGGCTACGACACGATTTTCCAGAATTATCGCGCCTGGCTCATACAGCTTCCAGCCCCGGCCGCCCGCAACATCGCCAACAGCAACGCCAAGCGGTTGTTCGCGTCCAAGCCAATCAACTAGGGCCGCCCGCATGAGGCCGCGATCGCTGCTGATCCTAGGTGTCACCGGTGCCGCGCTCGGTCTCGTCACCGTTCCTGCGCAGGCGCAGTCCTATCCGGCAAAGCAGGTCCGCGTCATCGTGCCGTTCGCGGCGGGCGGCACGCCGGACGTGGTGGCGCGCGTCGTCGCCCAGCAGCTTTCAGTACAGACCGGTCAGACCTTCGTGGTCGAGAACCGGCCTGGCGCCGACGGCGTGGTCGGCTCGCAAGCCGTAGCCGAGTCCGCGCCCGATGGCTACACGCTCCTAGTGACGTCGAGCTCGTTCGTGGTCAATCCGAGCTTCCACAAGAAGATGCCGTTCGACGTGGTGCGCGATTTCGAGCCGATCACCAACATCGCGGCAACCGAGGCGTACATCCTCGGCGTCAATCCCAAGGTGCCCGCGCAGAACGTGCAGGAGTTCATTGCGCTTGCCCGCAAGCCGGAAAGCAAGATTTCGTTTGCCTCGCCGGGCGTCGGCAACGGGCTGCATCTCGCCGCCGAGTTGTTCAAGTCGCTCACCAAGACGCAGATGGTGCATGTGCCGTACCGCGGGGCGGCGCCCGCGTTGACCGGACTGGTCGCAGGCGACGTGCAGATGATGTTCATGACGCCGCCATCGTCGATGCCCTATGTCGAGGCCGGCAGCGTGCGCGCGCTGGGCTATGCCGGCACCAGGCGGTTCGCCCGCCTGCCCGATGTGCCAACGCTTGCCGAAGCCGGCGTGCCCGGCATGGAGGTGCTTTCGAGCTGGACCGGCATGTTCGCCCCCGCCAAGACGCCGCCCGCGGTGCTGGCGCGGCTGCACGAGGAGGTCGCCAAGGCCGTCGCCAGCCCGTTCGGCCGCGAACGGCTCATAGGCCTCGGCGTGATCCCGCTGGCCAACCCACCCGCCGCATTCAAGCCCTATATCGCTTCGCAGGTGAAGCAGGTGGCGGACATCGTCAAAGCCGCCGGTATCGAGCCCCATTGAGGCGGCGAAAAATCCTGCTCCGCGCCTGTAACGGCCGGCCCGGCCGACACGTCTTTCCGAAGCAGTCTTTCGCCCGGCTGCTTGCCGCCGTTCATGTGAATAAAATCACATGAGCGCCCGGTTCCCGGTCGCGCGGAATATTGCAAGTCGCTGAGTTGGACCTAACCTGCACCCATCGATCAGGGAGATTGCCTTGAACAAGCTCGCCAAAACTCTCGGCCCTTTGGCCGTCGTGCTCGCCGTCAGCCTGTCCCACGCTCCGGCGCAAGCCCAGTTCGGCGGCTTCGGCGGCGGCGGTGGCGACATGATGACGACCATGGAGCCCATGCTGGAACTGATGAAGAAGAAGATGGGCAAGAAGCGCTTCGCCCAGATGATGCAGACGGTCGGTCCGATGGCCAGCCAGATGATGTCGTCCCAGGGCGGCGGCTTCGATATCAACAGCATGGGCGGCAACTTCGGCGCGGCCGGTGGCTTCGACATGAGCGCCATGTCGCAATTCATGACGCCGGAGCTGATGAGTTCCATGATCGCCATGGGGACGAGTTCGCGCCGCGGGACACGCAAGGCGCGCCGCCGCGAGTAACGGCAAAGCCTTTCTTCCGCTGCCATCCTGCGCCATTGTCAGGCGCACGATGGAGCGGATGACATGAGCTTTTTTCCGGGCCAGGACCCCGCTGCGGGCGACAAGTTTCAGTGCGATGCGATCAAGCATGTGATCGTGCCACGCACCTCCGACCTCGGCGACGGCTTCACCGTGCGGCGTGCGCTGCCGTCGGTGCAATCGCGCATGGTCGGCCCGTTCGTGTTCTTCGACCATTTCGGTCCGACCGAATTCCGATCCGGCAACGGCCTCGACGTGCGCCCGCATCCGCACATCGGGCTGGCAACCGTGACCTACCTGTTCGACGGCGAGATCATGCACCGCGACAGTCTCGGCAGCGCGGTGCCGATCCGTCCCGGTGAGGTAAATTGGATGACCGCGGGCAGCGGCATCGTGCATTCCGAGCGCACCGGCGCCGAGCGGCGCGCCCGGAGCGATACGCTGCACGGGCTGCAAATGTGGGTCGCCTTGCCCTCAGCCAGCGAAGAGATGGACCCAGCCTTCGCCCATCACGCCACCGAAGAATTCCCGGTTGTCAACGACAACGGCAAGACCGTCCGCGTCGTGCTCGGCAACCTGTACGGCCGGAAATCGCCGGTCGCCACCACGTCGGAAACGATCTTCGCCGATGCCATGCTCAAGGCTGGCGCATCGCTGCCGGTGGATGCCGGGCACGAGGAGCGCGCGATCTATGTGATCGAGGGCGAACTCGACATCGCCGGCGACCGCTTCGGGCCGCAAAAGCTTCTGGTGTTCAAGCCCGGCGACGCCATCACGATCCGCGCCATCGCCGACAGCCATTTCGTCATCGCCGGCGGCGCGCCGATGGACGGGCCGCGCCACATCTGGTGGAACTTCGTCTCATCGCGCAAGGACCGTATCGAGCAGGCGAAGGCGGACTGGGCCGCGGGCCATTTCGGCAAGGTGCCGGGCGACGAGATCGAGTCGATCCCGCTTCCGCAGAAGTAGCGCCCCACATTTTAGCTGGTTGCCACGCCGCCCCGGCGCGGCCATTGTCACGCCGGAAATCACGGGCGCGGGCATGAACCTGACTTCGCAACAGCGGCAGATGGTCGGCACGGTGCGGGATTTGGCGCAGGCCGAATTCCGCAACGACGCGATTAAGTACATGGACGGCACGTTCCCCTGGGACAACATGCGCAAGCTCGCCAAGCTCGGCGTGCTGGGCATGACGGTGCCGGAGGAATACGGCGGCATGGGCCTGCCGGTGTTCGACACCGCGCTGATCCTCGAGGAGATCGCCAAGGTCGACTACGTGACTGCGATGGCGGTGCTGGGCGAAGCCGGCGTGCAGACCCGGGTGATCGCAACCTACGCGCCAGAGGAGATCAAGCGCCGCATCCTGCCGAAGGTGTGCAACGCGGAATGCATTCTGGCGATCTGCATGACTGAGCCCCATGCCGGCACCGACGTCGCCAACTACCGCACCAACGCGATGGTGAAGAACGATCGCGTCATCCTCAACGGCACCAAGACGCTGATCAGCCGCGCGCCCGAGGCCGGCATGTTCGTGATCTTCACGAGGATCGACAACAAGCCGGGCCGCGAGGGCATCGGCTGCGTGCTGCTGGAGTCCGGCACCAAGGGTTTCGCGGTCACCGCCAATTATCACACCATGGGCGGCGAGAACCTGCACGAAGTGCAGTTCACCGACTGCGAGTTGCCGCTGGAAAATCTCGTGATCCGCGAGGACGGCTTCAAGAAGCTGCTCACCGCCTTCAACACTCAGCGCTGCCTCAATCCGAGTATTTCGCTTGGGCTTGCCGAAGGCGCGTTCGACGAGACTGTGCTGTACGTCCGCGACCGCCAGGTGTTCGGCAAGCCGCTTGCGGCTTCGCAGGGCGTGCGCTGGAAGCTCGCGGACATGTACAAGGATATCGAAGCCGGCCGTGGCCTGCTCTATCGCGCCTGCGCGACCGCCAACCCCTTCCCCGATCCGTTCCTGTCCGCGACCGCAAAGATTTTCTGCAACGAGATGTCGATCCGCGTGACCAGCGAGGCGGTGCAGCTACATGGCGGCTACGGCTTCACCGACGAATACCTGGTGTCGCGGCTCTATCGCGGCGCGCGCTACGGCTCGCTCGGCGGCGGCGCCTCCGAGACGCTGCGCGATCTGATCGGCAAGAAGATCGTCACCGACCTGCAGCGCGGTGACGGCATTCTGGGCTTCAGCGACGAACTCGCGGCGATCGGCGAATGACGGGATGGGCGGCAAGTCCTCTCCCGGCCTCATGCTGAGGAGCGCACAAAGTGCGCGTCTCGAAGCACGAGGCTGCCCCATTCCTTCGAGACGCGAGCTTCGCTCGCTCCTCAGGATGAGGCGGGGCAAGGTCATCGCATGCTTCTGATCGAAACAGACGGCAAGGCACTGCTGCGGGCGGGCGGCATCGCGATCCCCGACGGCGAAGTGGCTGCCGGAACCGCGCCCGCCCTGCCCGGCAAGGGCCCGTGGGTGGTCAAGGCGCAGGTGCCGGTCGGCGGGCGCGGCAAGGCCGGCGGCGTGGTGCTGTGCCGGACGCCCGCCGAGGTCGATGCCGCGCTCAAGCGCATGATCGGCGCAGAGATCAAGGGACACGAGGTCCGAAGCTGCCTGGTCGAAACAGCCGTTGCGGGAGCCGACGAATATTACCTCTCTTTGGTGCTCGATCCGGCGCAGTACGGCGTGCGTGTCATGCTGCTGCGCGAAGGCGGCGTCGATGTCGAACAAGCCGCTTCCTCGGGAGCCGCAAGCCGGCTGTGTGCGCCGGGCCATGCCTCTATTCACGCGGCGCTTCGGGAACTGGCCGCGCATGAGCCGAGCGATCGCAGCGCGGCCTTGATCGACACAGGCGACAAGCTGGCGCGGCTGTTCCTGCAGCACGAACTGATGCTGGCCGAGATCAACCCGCTGTTCGTGGGCCCCCACGGCTGCATCGCGGGCGACGCCAAGGTCGTGATCGACCTGAACGCGGTGCACCGCCAGACGGCGCTGCAAGAACTGATCGAGCGCAACGCGGCGGTCTACCCCGATGCGGTTCGCAAGCTGCGCGACGGCTTCGACTACGTCGAGGTCGATCCGCACGGCGAGATCGGCCTCGTCACCACGGGCGCCGGTCTCTCCATGATGCTGATCGACGAGATGACGACGCGCGGCGGGCGGCCGCTGAACTTCCTGGACATCCGCACCGGCCTGCTGCGCAACGATCCCACCCGCCTGATCAAGACGCTGGGATGGATCGGCGAGCGGCCGAGCGTGCGCGTGGTGCTGGTCAACATCTTCGCCGGCATCACCGACTTGGCCGAGTTCGCCAACCTGCTCTGCACGGCGCTGGAGCGCACGCCGCAGGTTAAGGTGCCGGTGGTATGCCGAATCGTCGGCTACCGGTTCACGGAGGCCCGCGAAATCCTGGCGGCAAAGCGACCCGACATCGCGGTGGAAGAAGACTTGACCGCGGCCCTCAACCGCGTTGACGCGATCCTGCAGAGACGCGCGTCATGATCGGACAATTGTCGCGCAAGACGCCCGTGATCGTTCAAGGCGCCACCGGCCGCACCGGTAGCGTGCACGTCCGCCGCATGCTGGATTACGGCACCCGTATCGTGGCGGGTGTGTCGGCCCGCGCCGGAGCGGACAGCGTCGAGGGCGTGCCGGTGTTCCCCGATTGCCGCGCGGCGGTGGCCGCAACCGGCGCCAATGTCTCGCTCGCGATGGTGCCGCCGCTGGGCGTGCTGGCCGCCGCCGAGGATGCGGTCAACGCCGGCATCAAGCTGATCGTCACCGTGGCCGAGGGCGTGCCGGTGCACGATGCAATGCGGGTCGGGCAGATCGTCCACAACGCCGGCGCCACCTGGGTCGGCGCCTCCACGCCCGGGCTCGCCATCCCGGGCGAGATGAAACTCGGCTTCCTGCCCGACGTTTCGCTAAGGCCCGGCCCGCTCGGCATGATGTCGAAGAGCGGCACGCTGTCCTACGAGACCGGCTACCGGCTCGGCGCCGTAGGCCTCGGCACCAGCATCTGGGTCGGCGTCGGCGGCGATCCGGTGAAGGGCGTGCGTTTTCCCGACCTGCTCGACACGTTCCTCGCGGACAAACGCACCGAAGGCATCGTGATGGTGGGCGAGGTCGGCGGCAGTGAGGAAGAAGACTTCGCGGATGCGCTGGCCCGCGCTGCCACCCGCAAGCCGGTCTATGCGCTGGTGGCGGGCCGCGGCGCCAAGGAAGGCGTGCCGATGGGACATGCCGGGGCACTGATGTTCGGCAACGTCGGCACGTTCGAGACCAAGAAGGCGCGCCTGGAGGCCGCCGGCGCGCATGTCTTCGCCACGATGGAAGACCTGATCGCCGCCTGCAGGCGGCAACATTAGGCCGCGCGGCTACTTGCTGTCCGGCAATGACAAGCGGATGTGCAACTCGCGCAACTGCTTCTGCGACACCTCGGACGGCGCGCCCATCAGCAGATCCTCGGCGCGCTGGTTCATCGGGAACAGCACGACCTCGCGCAGGTTCTCCTCGCCGCACAGTAGCATGACGATGCGATCGATTCCCGGCGCAATGCCTCCGTGCGGCGGCGCGCCGAGCGACAGCGCGCGCAGCATGCCGCCGAACTTCTCCTCCAGAACTTCCTCCGGATATCCGGCGATGGCGAACGCCTTCTTCATCACGTCGGGACGATGATTGCGGATCGCGCCCGACGACAGCTCGATGCCGTTGCAGATAATGTCGTACTGAACCGCCTTGAGGCCGAGGATGGTGTCGTTGTCGTTCGGATCGAGCGCCAGGAACCGCTCCGGCTCTATGTTGGGCATGGAGAACGGGTTGTGCGAGAAGTCGATTTTCTTGTCCTGCTCGCTCCACTCATACATGGGGAAGTCGACAATCCAGCAGAACGCGAACTGATCCTTCTCCACCAGGCTTAGTTCCTCACCCACGCGGATGCGCGCGGGGCCTGCGAACTTCACAAAGTCCTTCGGATTTCCGGCGATGAAGAAGCACGCATCGCCGACGCCGATCCCGAGCTGCTCGGCGATCTGCTTGGTGCGCTCCGGCCCGATGTTCTTGGCGAGCGGTCCGGCACCGCTCTCCTCGCCCTCGCGCCAGAAGATGTAGCCGAGCCCGGGCTGGCCCTCGCCCTGCGCCCACGAATTCATGCGGTCGCAGAATGCGCGGTTACCTCCGGTCGGCGCCGGGATGGCCCACACTTCGTTCTTCGCATCGGCGGCGAGAATGTTGGCAAAAATCTTGAAGCCTGAGCCGCGGAACGCATCGCTGACGTTCTGCATCTTGATCGGGTTGCGCAGGTCCGGCTTGTCGGAACCGTAGTCGCGCATCGCGTCGGCATACGGGATCATCGGGAATTTCGGCGTCACCTTCTTGCCGCCGGCGAACTCCTCGAACACGCCGCGCAGCACCGGCTCGACCGCGTTGAACACATCGTCCTGCGTGACGAAGCTCATCTCGATATCGAGTTGATAGAACTCGCCCGGCGAACGGTCTGCGCGCGCGTCCTCGTCGCGGAAACAGGGCGCGATTTGGAAGTAGCGGTCAAAGCCCGCGATCATGGTGAGCTGCTTGAACTGCTGTGGCGCCTGCGGCAGCGCGTAGAACTTGCCGGGATGCAGCCGCGACGGCACCAGGAAGTCGCGCGCGCCCTCAGGCGACGACGCGGTCAGGATCGGCGTCTGGAACTCGAAGAAGCCGCCCTCCTTCATGCGGCGGCGGATCGAGTCGATGATCGCGCCGCGCTTCATGATGTTGGCGTGCAGACGGTCGCGCCGCAGATCGAGGAAGCGGTACTTGAGCCGCACCTCCTCCGGATATTCCTGGTCGCCGAACACCGGCATCGGCAGTTCGCCGGCGGGGCCCAGCACTTCGACCTCGTTGATGTAGATCTCGACCGCGCCGGTCGGCAGTTCCGCATTCTCTGTACCGGCGGGACGTCGGCGCACCTTGCCGTCGATCTTGACCACCCACTCCGCGCGCAGCTTTTCCACATGCTTGAACGCCGGGCTGTCCGGATCGGCAACCACCTGGCTCAGGCCGTAATGGTCGCGCAGGTCGATGAACAGCACGCCGCCGTGGTCGCGGACGCGGTGGACCCAGCCGGACAGGCGAACGTCCTTGCCGATGTCGCTGTCGCGGAGCGCGCCGCAGGTGTGGGAGCGGTAACGATGCATCATGGGGGTCCGGCTGCGCCTGTCGAAAAACGGCCCGCGGAACGCGCGCGAGCCCTGAATCGCGGCACAACCGCACAGCGCCCCGCCCCATGTCAAGGCTACGGGTGGAGGGCCGGTTTAATCGTTGTAAACGTCCTTGAACATCAACATGCGGCCGAGCTTGCGTTCGTTGTTGCGGGGAAAACCGCAGGCTGGCGCGAACGAGTCGGCGTCCCGGTAGGTGCCGAACAGCCGGTCCCAGATCGGCAGATCGGCGTAATTGAAATGGTGGACGTCGAGTTCGTGGTGGACCGAGTGCAGCTCCGGCGTCTGAATGAAATACTTCAGCCAGCGCGGCGATTTGAAGTTGGAGTGATAGAACAGTTCGCCGACGGCGGCGAAGCAGTTGAACCACAGCGCACCCTCCAGCGAAATGCCAAGCAGCGCGTAGAGCACCACCGCGGCCAGCGCGGCGTCGGCCAGGATTTCGACCGGGTGCTTATAGAACGAGGTGAAGGCTTCGATCCGGGTGGGCGAGTGATGCACCTGGTGGAACACCACCCAGAATCCGCTTTGATGCCGAAGCCTGTGCCACCAGTAGAAGAAGAACGTCCCGACGAACCAGCCGATGAAGCCCTCCAGCATCGGCATGCCGAGCTGCGACAGCTTGAACAGCGATGCGCCGGCGAACAGGCCGATCCAGAGCTTGTTGGTGGCGAGCGTGATGGCGACCTGGATCAGGGTCACGGACACCGCGCGGGCGTACCATCCCGGCGCATTTGGCAGTTCACGGCCCGGCCAGGCCCGCTCCAGGACGAAGAAAAACACCGCCGCGAGCAACGTGACGACGGTCGGCAAGGCAATGCTCATTCAAGAGGCCCCTGAAACGGTGTCGTGATTGGTCGGTTTGGCGCGTCCGGCGGTTCAAATCCGAGTTCGATCGGCTATGATCGGCCCCAATGAAAACACATCGGACGCCGCCTGCCATCCCGATTGCCGGGCTTGCTTTGGCCCTGGTGCTTGCATCGGGACCGGCCGGGGCCGGCACCCTGGACCGGGTCCGGGAAACCAGCGTGTTCAAGATCGGCTACCGCGCCGACGCCAAGCCCTACTCCTACCGCAACGAAAACGGCCAGCCCGCCGGATACATCGTCGATCTCTGCCTTGAGGTCGCCGCAGCCGTGCGGGCCGATGTCGGCGACAAGGTCCGGTTCGAGTACGTGCTGGTGCCGGCCGGTGAGCGCTTCGAGTCGGTGCGCGACGGCAAGGTCGATATCCTTTGCGATCCAAGCTCAATAACGCTGCCGCGCCGCGACATGGTCGATTTCTCGCTGCCTACGTTTCTCGATGGCGCGAGCGTGCTGTACCGGATGAACCGGCCGGTGCAGCGTTTCGAGGATATGTCCGGCCGCCGGATCGGCGTGCTGGGCGGCACCACCACCGAACAGGTGCTGCGCGAGTCGCTCGGCGAGCTCAGCCTCAAGGCCACCATCGTCCCGGTGCAGGACCACCGCGCCGGTATCGACCTGCTGTCCGGCGACAAGATCGACGCCTATTTCGCCGACCGCGCCATCATCGCGGCCATTCTCAACGAAGGCGGCCGTCCGGGCTTTCAATTAAGCAAGCAGTACTTCAGCTACGAGACCTACGCGCTCGCCTTGCCGCGCGACGACGGGGCGTTCCGCCTGCTGGTCGATCGCACGCTGGCGCGGCTTTACCGCAGCGGCCGGATCAACGGCATCCTCGCCAAGACCTTCGGCAACGCGCCGCCGGACGACATGCTCAAGGCGATGATCCTGATCAATTCTCTGCCGGACAAGTAGCGCGGGCGGTGGCGGCACCCATGGGCCAGCCGCTAGGCAAAATCCCGATTCCCCACGTTCGCGGAGGGTTTGGCGCCTCCGGCGGGCGTTCGCCCGCCGCCACGGCCGAGCCTGATCGAGGTTCCGGCCGGACCCCTGCCCTCGCCTGGCCGTTCCTCCACATGCCGCGCGGCCGCGGCGGCTGACGCGCCTGCGGAACTCCGCTATGTAGCCCTGATGCAGCCCATCACCTCGACGAACGAACTTGCCGCAGTCTGCCAGCGCCTGAAGCAGCATCCGTTCGTCACCGTCGATACCGAATTCCTGCGCGAAACCACCTACTACCCGCTGCTCTGCATCGCGCAGATGGCGAGCCCTGACGAGGCTGTGGTGATCGACGCGCTGGCGCCCGGCATCGACCTCGCCCCGTTCTTCGATCTGATGGCAGACGAGAACGTGCTCAAGGTTTTCCATGCCGCGCGCCAGGACATCGAAATCGTCTGGCATCGCGCCAAGACCATTCCGCACCCGCTGTTCGACACCCAGGTTGCCGCCATGGTGCTGGGCCACGGAGATTCGATCTCCTATGACCAATTGGTGCAGCGGATCACCGGAGACACGCTCGACAAATCCAACCGCTTCACCGACTGGACCCGAAGGCCGCTCGCCGAGGCGCAACTCACCTACGCCGTGTCGGACGTGACGCACCTGCGCGATGTCTATCTCGCGCTCGTGGCCGACCTCGGCCGCCGCGGCCGCACCGACTGGATGGACGACGAAATGGAAATCCTCACGTCGCCCGAAACCTATCGAGCCGAGCCCGAGAGGGCATGGCAGCGCCTCAAGACCCGCGTGCGCAAGCCGAAGGATCTCGCGGTCCTGATCGAGGTCGCCGCCTGGCGCGAGCGCGAGGCGCAAAGCCGCGACGTGCCGCGCTCGCGCGTCCTCAAGGATGACGCGATCGGCGATATCGCGACGCAAGCGCCGACCACGGCGGAGCGGCTGGCCGGCTTGCGCTCGCTGCCGAAAGGGTTCGAGCGCTCGAAATGGGGCGAAGGCATTCTCGACGCGGTGCGGCGCGGACTGGAGCGCGATCCCAAGACACTGCCGCGTCTCGAAAAACCGCGAGGCACCCCGAACGGCACGGCCACCGTCGAACTGCTGAAGGTGCTGCTGCGCATGACTTCGGAAAGTCACGGCGTCGCCGCCAAGGTGATCGCCACGGTGGACGATCTTGAACGTATCGCCGGCGACGACGAGGCCGACGTGGCCGCGATGAAGGGATGGCGGCGCGAACTGTTCGGCGAACGCGCGCTCGCGCTCAAGCACGGCCGGCTGGCACTGTCGATGCACCGCGGCCGCGTGGTGACCACCGAACCCGCGAGCTAAAGCGCTTCGTCGCGCTGCCAGACCACGATGACGCGCACCATCCGATCGTTGAAATTCGGATGCGACATCGGCGGACTCTCGATGAACAGCTTGTCGCCTTCAAAGCTTATGGTCCGGACCTGCTCGCCGCCGACCCACGATTCGTTCCAGGCGACCTCGACCTTGGTCGTGATCCGGTTGCCCTCGATCCGGTAGCGGCCGGAATAGGCGATCATGGTAACGAACGCTTGCGCGCGCTCCTGGTCGGTCTTGGGCACCGCGCGGGACAATGGCGTCGCCAACGCAAGCCAGCGGCCGTCCGGCGTGGCGATCTGATAGCCCTTCGGATTTTCGCCGAGCACCGGCGTCAGCGTCTTGCTCTCCTGATCCTCGTACATGACGGAGACCAGCTTCCAGACCCCCACGATCTGCGCCTTTGGATCGGACTGCGCCGCGCTCATGCTGCACTCCCGCAAGTGGGAACTACGACGCCCGCCCCGCGATTATCACCGGCTCCCGGCCGATAAGACGGGCAAGGTGCCGCAGCCGCGTCGCCAGACGGTCGCCCGCCAGGGGCCCGAACTTGCCGCCGAGCCGAAGCACCAGCTTGTTGCGCATCACCTTGAGCGGCACGCGCGGCAGCACGCCGGGCTGCGACGCCGAAATCAGATAGGCCACCCGCATCGCAGCGCCGAGCACCCGAGCGCGGTCGAGCGTTCGCGTCGAGGCAAGTTCGCGGATGCGCGGCGACAGTTCCTCGTCATGCGTCACGCCGACATGGCGGAAGAACACCGCCAGCGCCAGATAGGCCCGGCCCGGATGATCGATTCCGAGGAACCCGGCGTGCGCGATCACGTTGAGCGATTGCTCGCCGCGATAGTCGGGATGCGCGCGCCAGCCGATATCGGCCACCAGGCACGCGGCATGACGCAAGCGGCGCTCCTCGGCGTTTTCGTCGATGCCGGACGATCTCATCAGAATGTCGGTCCACGCGATCAGATCCTCGCCGTGCTTCGGCGAGCGCGAGCGCAGCAGATTGAGATCCTGGGCGGCCGCGATCAGCGCGTCCTTCTTGCGCTCGCGCGCGCTGAGCTTGGAATAGATCAGCCCCTCGCGCACGCCGTGCGCCGAGAACACCACCTCCGAAGCGCGCGTCTTGCGCAGGATATGTTCGAGCACCAGCGCTGCGTATGGCAGCAGCGGACGCCGCGCCGCGGCAACGACTTCGATCTGCGACAGCGTCTCGGGATTGACGCGCCGCACCAGCCGGCAGAACTCCAACGCCTCCCTGGCGCGAACGACGTAGCCGTGCATGACATGCAGCGGATATCCGGTCTGCGCCATGTGCAACCGCGCCAGCGAACGCCAAGTCCCGCCCACCGCATAGAACGCGCGGCCCTTGCCTCCCTTCAGATTCGGCACCTTGGTCAGGGTCTGGCGCACGATCTTTTCGGCGCGCTTGATCGAGCGCACCGAGCGGTCCTGCAGGGCGAGGCCGCCCAGCGGCAGCGTGGCGCCGCGCTGGATGCGGTTGCCCCGCACGTCCACCAGTTCGAGCGAACCGCCGCCCAGATCGCCGACCACGCCGTTCGGCCGATGGAAACCGGATACCACGCCGAGCGCCGTGAATTTCGCTTCGCGTTTGCCGGACAGAACGTCGATCCGCGTCCGGCAGATGCGCTGCGCCTTGGCGATGAACTCAGGCCCGTTGCGGGCGTCGCGGCACGCCGCCGTCGCCACCACCCAGACGCGCTGCACCGCCATGACGTCGCACAGCGCCCGGAAGCGCCGCAGCGCCGCGAGCGCGGTGGCCACCGCATCGGGCGGCATGACGCCTTTGGTCTGTACCTCGCGGCCGAGACCCGCGAGCGTCTTCTCGTTGAACAGCGGCGTCGGGCTGCGCACGACGCCCTCGTAGATCACGAGGCGCACCGAGTTCGAGCCGATGTCGATGACCGCCACCGGCGGCCCGTGATCGAGTCGTCCCTGCGCGGGCGCGGGCCGCCTGACGGTCACGCGCTCACGGCGGAGTGAGGCTGCGCGGCGACGTTTCGTTGAGCGCTTTGCCACGTCGTGAAAAACTCGAATCTGTCATAAAGCAATGAACGTTCGCCTCATCGGCGCAGCCCTGATACGCGCGGGCGTGCCGCCCGGCAAGAGGCTCGAAATTCGCTGTTGAAACCGATTCTAGGGCCGCGCGATGCACGATCGCTGGCGCGCTTCACCCTTGGCGACGTTGCCGCCCACCACCAGCTTGACCTGTCCTGGCGGACAAGTGCCGTCATCGATCAGGGCCGATGCGCCGGTGGGCAGCTTGCCGATCGCCGGCTCCTGCTTCAGCATCTCGCGCGAGAAGGCCGGCACAAATGGCGCAGGCGCGCGCTGCTGCTGAGCCGGCGGACTTGCGGCTGGGCCGCTTGCCGGCGCGGCAGCGACCGGCGCGGGCTGAGCCGCAGGCGGCTGAGCAACCGGGCGCGGCGTGGGAACCGGTGCGACCGGTGTGGACGCGGCGTCGCCCGGATTGAGCGAGGCCGGCACCAGCACCACGTCACCCATCAGCGAGGAGTGATCCCACGGCACCTGCCTGTCGCGGGTTGCCGTGACCACATCGGTGCGCACCCGCCGCATCAGCGAACTGATCTCCAGGCCGGGCGTCGCGATGTGCTTGAGCAGCGCCGAGGTGAACGGGCTGTTGCGGCCGGAGCCGTCGAGCGCGACGTTGTCGGGCTGCGTGGCGTAGGCGATCATCGTACCGACGGTGCTCTGGATCGAGGCCAGTCCCTGCCCGACCGATGACGAGCGCGTGCCGAGCGTGCGGGCCAGCGAACGCGCCAGCGGATTGTCGCGGCAGGCATCGAGGAACACGAGGTTGACGCGCCGCTCCGCCTCCATCTGCTGGAGTACCAGGGTCACGTCGATGGCTTCCAGATTGAGATCACCGGGCCGCTCAAGCGCGGCATCGACCGGCACAAGGTAGTTTCGTCCACCCACCTGAAGCCCGTGGCCGGCATAGAAGAACAGCGCCAACTTTGAATTGTCGAGCTTGCGACTGAACTCGCGGATCTTGTCTTCCATGCCGCGCTTGTCGAGATCGCGGCCTTCCACCACATCGAACCCGATGTTGCGCAGCGCCAGTGCAATGTCGCCGGCATCGTTCGAGGGATTGGCGAGCACGCCGGCCTTCTGGTAGGCGCCGTTGCCGATCACGAGCGCGACACGCTCAGCGGCGGCTCGCGTCCCCGGCGCCAGCATCGACAAGACAATCGCAACGCCGGCGACAAGGCCGATCCGCAAGATCGATGGGCGCATGATTTTCCCCTGCTTGGCGACGCAGGATATTAGCGCAACGCGAACAAATTGTCCCGGCGGTCCGCCTTCAATTCCGCTCGGCGCGGCGCGTCAGGCTGCGCGGCGACGAATCCTTGAGCGATTTGCCGCGTCCCGAAAGGCTCGGATTGGTCATGAAATACTTGTGGGCGTTGAACGGCTCCTCGCCGGCCGCGGCCTTGATCCGTATCGAGGTACCGTCGGGCAGCGTGTTCCAGCTTTGCTCGTTGTCCTTGAAATTGGCCACCATGATCTGGTGCAGCACCTGCTCGTGCACCGTCGGATTGACGATCGGACAAAGCGCCTCGACGCGGCGATCCAGATTGCGCGGCATCATGTCGGCCGAGGAGATGTAGACGGCGGCCTTGGCATGCGGCAGCCCGTGTCCCGCGCCGAAGCAATAGATGCGGCTGTGCTCCAGGAAGCGGCCGATGATCGACTTGACGCGGATATTGTCCGAGAGGCCCGGCACGCCCGGCCTCAGACAGCAGATACCGCGCACCACCAGATCGATCTGCACGCCGGCCTGGGACGCGAGGTACAGCAGGTCGATGATCTCGGGATCGACCATCGCGTTATCCTTCATCCAGATCGCGCCCGGCTTGCCCGCCTTGGCGTGGGCAATTTCCTGGGAAATGTGATCGCAGATGCGCTGGCGCAGGTTGACCGGAGACACTGCGATGCGCTCCAGATCGGCGGGCTCCGCGTAGCCGGTGATGAAATTGAAGACCCGGCCGACGTCGCGCGCGATCACCGGCTCGGCGGTGAAGTACGACAGATCGGTGTAAATCCGCGCCGTGACCGGATGGTAGTTGCCGGTGCCGACGTGGACATAGGTCGACAGCGTACCGCCCTCGCGGCGAACCACCATCGACAGCTTGGCGTGGGTCTTCAGCTCGATGAAGCCGAACACGACCTGAACGCCGGCGCGCTCCAGGTCGCGCGCCCAGCGGATGTTGGCCTCCTCGTCGAACCGCGCCTTGAGCTCGACCAGCGCGGTCACCGACTTGCCGGCCTCGGCCGCCTCAACCAGTTGCTTGACAATCGGGGACTCCGCCGAGGTGCGGTACAGCGTCTGCTTGATCGCCACCACGTCGGGATCGCGCGCTGCCTGCTGCAGGAATTGCACGACCACGTCGAACGACTCGTACGGGTGATGGACGATTAGGTCCTTCTGCCGGATCGCCGCGAAGATATCGCCGCCATGATCGCGGACCCGCTCCGGGAAGCGCGGATTGTAGGGCACGAACTTCAGGTCGGGCCGGTCGAAGCTGACAAGCTGCGACAGTTCGTTGAGTGCGAGCACGCCCTCGACCAGAAACAACTCGTCGTCGCTGCTACCCAATGCGCGCTGCACGAAGCGCTTTAACTCAAGGGGCGTCGAGGCATCGATCTCAAGCCGGATCACCGAACCACGGCGGCGGCGCTTCAACACGCTCTCGAACGAGCGGACCAGATCTTCGGCCTCTTCCTCGATTTCGATTTCGGAATCGCGGATCACGCGGAACGCGCCCTGGCCTTTGACCGCATAGCCCGGAAACAGCCGGCCAATGAACAGCGCGGTCGCCTGTTCGAGCGTGATGACGCGCACCATGCCGGAATCGGCGCCTTGCGGCAGGCTGATGAACCGTTCGATCTTGTTCGGCACGCGGATCAGCGCGTTCATCGCCTTGCCGTTGGGGCCCGCAAGCTGCAACGCGATGGTGAAGCCGAGATTGGGGATGAATGGGAACGGATGCGCCGGGTCGATCGCGAGCGGCGTCAGCACCGGGAAAATGTGCCGCAGGAAATAATCGTCGAGCCAGTTCTTCTCCTGCTTGGTGACGTCGGGGCCATCGACCAGCACCAGACCTTTCTCGACCAGCGCCGCTCGCAACTCGCGCCACTGCTTCTGCTGGTCGCTGGCGAGAGCCGTCACCGCCTCGCCGATGCGGGTGAGTTGCTCCGTCGGCGTCAGGCCGTCAGGACTGCTGTCGGAAACGCCTTCGCGCACCTGGCCCTTGAGGCCGGCGACGCGGACCATGAAAAATTCATCGAGGTTGTTGGCCGAGATCGAGAGAAACCGCAGCCGCTCCAGCAGTGGGTGCCCCTCGTTGGAGGATTCCTCGAGCACCCGCCGGTTGAAATGCAGCCAGGACAACTCACGGTTGATAAAGCGGGCCGGACTGGATGCCAAACCGGGCTCTGCGGGTTCCGCAACGACCACCGGCACCGGCGTCGGGGCCAGCGCCGTTTCCTTTTCCAAAACAGCAGCTTGGCTGCGATCGGTCATGTTCGGATCAACACCGGTGAGCCGTGATGCTGGACTGTGTACGTGACAATCCCGTGACAATGGTCGCCTTTCCGGGATTAACGTCAAGGCACCCGAAATAGCTCCGCGGCTAATGCGCGGGTGACCGGACGCTGCTGCCGCAGCGCCTCACGGTCGAGCCTTTCCACCGCTTGGTGGACGCCTCCGAACGAGCGCTCGATCCGCGCCGCCAGGTAGGTGACCAGGCTTTCCTCCACCGCCAGTTGCCGGTCGGAGAACAGCTTCACGATCAAGGCGCGCAACAGCGCGTCATCGGGCGCAGACAACTCCACCAAGGGCAGGACGCGCAGCCGGGAGGCGAGATCGGGCACGGTGATGTTCCAAGCGGAGGGTGCCTCCCGCGCGGTCATCAGGACGAAGGCGCGCTCCTCGCGGGCGAAGTTGATGAGGTGGAACAGCGCCGCCTCGTCGAAGCGGCCGGCGGAAAGATCCTCCAGCACCAGCGCGCCGGTGGCGAAAATTCCGGGCAAGTTCGCGGCGTCGATCCTGCGCGCCGCCACGCGGCGAGCGCCCGCGGCCTCGGCCCAGATCGCGGCGAGATGGCTCTTGCCGGCGCCCTGCGGCCCGACCAGCAGCATCATGCGGTCCGGCCAGTCCGGCCAGCGATCGATCAGCGATACCGCCTTCGCGTTCGATGGGCCGCCGAGGAAATCCTCGCGCGCGAAGCTTTCGGCGTGGGACAGAGCGAGCGCGAGTTGGCGGGGACGTGGCGGCTGTACCGGGGCGGCGTGCGCGGCCGGCATCAGCGCGGACCTACGCCGGTGTAAAGCGGGCTCGCGAGATACTGCCGCAGCGCAAATCGCGCCAGCACGCCGATCGCGGCCGCGGTCGGGATCGCCACCAGCAGCCCGACGAAGCCGAACAGGTAGCCGAACGCCAGCAGCGAGAACATCAGCCAGACCGGATGCAGACCGACCTTGGCGCCGACCAGCTTGGGCGAGAGGATGTAGCCTTCTAGAATTTGCCCGACCCCGAACACGCCGAACACGATCAGGATCGACACCCAGTCCGGCCAGAACTGCGCGATCGCGACGCCGCCTGCGACCACGAAACCGGTCAGTGCGCCGACGAACGGGATGAAGCTCATGATGCCGGTGCCGAAACCGATCAGGAAGCCGAAGTGCAATCCGGCGAACGTCAGGCCCACCGCGTAGAACACGCCGAGGATGACGCAGATTACCGCCTGCCCGCGCACGAAGCCGGCGATCGCGGCGTCCATCTCGCGCGCCAAGCCGCGCACCGTCGCGCGGTGCGGCAGCGGAATCCAGTTGTCGACAGTGGCGAGCAGCCGGTCCCAGTCGCACAGCAGATAGAATGCCACCACCGGCGTGATGATGAGCAGCGAGAACAGCGACACCAGCGCGCGTCCGCCGGACCACAACGATTTCAGGAACGCAGCGAGCCACGCCGCGCCCTGCGACATCAGTCCGCCGATCGACTTGCCCGGATCGGCCATCTGGCTGCCCAGCAACTCGGTGAGCCATTCCTTATTCGGCTCGGAGATCAGCGACTGCAGCCGCTCCATGTAGCGGGGAATGTTCTCGATCAGCGCGAACAGCTGCGAGCCCAGGATCGGCGCCACCAGGATCACGATCAGAACGAACGACGCGAGAATGATCACGGTGACGATCAGCGCGGACACCGTGCGGCCAACGCCGGTCCGCTCGACCTGCCGCGTCAGCGGATCGAGCAGATAGGCCAGCGCCATGCCGGCGACGAATGGCAACAGGATTTCGTTGAGCAGCCACAGGAAGGCCGCGAACGCGCCGAGCGCCGCGAACCAGAACAGGACCTGACGCTCCAGACTCATCACAACGCCCGCATGGCCGGCTGGGCAGTCCGCCTCAAGATCCGGCCTCCGCCGAGTTCATGTGGCGCACCCAATGACCGAGATAGAGGCCGACCGAAAGCAAGGTCAAGACGGCCACCAGAGCCATCACCAGTGTCAACAGCGGCTCAATGTTGAACTGATACCCGTTCGAGGCCAGCACCAGGCAAGCGAAGATGATCTGCGCCGCGGTGTTGAGCTTCGAGATGATGTGCGGCTTGATCGTCACCGGCATATCCACCAACCAGGACAACAGGATCGCGCCCACGATCATGAAGTCCCGCGACGCCACCAGGATCACGATCCAAAGCGGGATCACGCCGGTGATGCCGAGCGTCACGTAGATCGACACGATCAGCACCTTGTCGGCGAGCGGGTCGAGGTAGGCGCCGAGCTCGGTCTTCATGCCGAACCGCTTGGCAAGATAGCCGTCCACCCCGTCGCTGACGGCTGCCACAAGAAACAGCAAAAACGCGAGCTGCATCCGTCCGGACGCAATGGCCCAGACGACGACGGGCACCAGCAGGATGCGCCCCAGCGTAATGAGGTTCGGAATGCTCAAGCTTTGGCCCCGGCTCGCTCCGCGCTGACGCTGAGCTTCCCGGCCCGGCGCGTTCGCGACTTCCGCAGAGTATAACCGGGATCAAGCCATTGCACAGGCTTGGATTTCCACGTAACGACGCGGCATGGCCAAGGACAGCCTGACCTACGCGCAATCCGGTGTCGATATCGACGCCGGGAACCGTCTGGTCCAGATGATCAAGCCACTAGTGAAGGCAACGGCGCGCCGCGGCGCGGACGCCGAAATCGGCGGCTTTGGCGGTCTGTTCGACCTCAAGCGCGCCGGTTTTTCCGATCCCATCCTGGTCGCCGCGACCGACGGCGTCGGCACCAAGGTCAAGATCGCTATCGACACCGGTCTGCACGGCACCATCGGCATCGACCTGGTCGCCATGTCGGTCAACGATCTCGTCGTGCAGGGCGCGGAGCCGCTGTTCTTCTTGGATTACTTCGCCTGCGGCAAACTGGAGCCGGAGACCGGCGCCGCCATCGTCGCCGGTGTGGCAAAGGGCTGCAGCCAGTCCGGCTGTGCGCTGATCGGCGGCGAGACCGCGGAAATGCCAGGCTTGTACGCCGCCGGCGACTACGATCTCGCGGGCTTTGCGGTGGGCGCCGCCGAGCGAGGCACACTGCTGCCGAGAAACGATATCCGCCCCGGCGATGCGGTGCTGGGCATCGCCTCCTCCGGCGTTCACTCCAACGGCTTCTCGCTGGTGCGCAGAGTGGTGGAGAAATCGGGACTGAAGTGGGACGCACCCGCCCCGTTCGATCCGGCCCGCAAGCTTGGCGAAGCCGTGCTGACACCGACGAGGCTCTACGTGAAGTCGTGCCTGGCCGCGATCCGCGAGACCAAGGCGGTGAAGGCGCTGGCGCACATCACCGGCGGCGGATTTCCCGACAACATTCCGCGCGTGCTGCCGGACGGGCTCGGCGTCACGATCGATCTGTCGCGCGTTCCGGTGTTGCCGGTGTTCCAGTGGCTCGCCAGGACCGGCAACATCGCCGAGTCGGAAATGCTGCGCACCTTCAACTGCGGCGTCGGCATGATCGCTCTGGTCGAAGCGAACAAGGCCGATGCGGTGGCCGCCATTCTGCAACGCGAAGGCGACACCGTGGTGCGGCTCGGCGAAGTGATTGCGGCGGGTGACGGCGCGCAGGTGACGTACACCGGACGGCTCGACATTTAGAGCATGATCCCGAAAAGTGGGAACCGGATTTCGGACAAGATCATGCTCAACCAAAAGGCTCCCGCATGGCCCGCAAGCGCGTCGCCATTCTGATTTCCGGGCGCGGCTCCAACATGGTGGCGCTGATCGAGGCAGCCCGCGACACCAGCTATCCCGCCGAGATCGTGCTGGTGGCTTCCAACGAGCCGGACGCCCAGGGCCTTGAACGCGCGCGCGCCGCAGGCATCGCCACCGCGGTGGTCGATCATCGACCATACGGCAAGGACCGCCAGGCGTTCGAGCACGCGCTGCAAGCCGCGATCGAACCGCACGCCATCGACATCGTCTGCCTTGCCGGATTCATGCGGCTGCTGACGCCGTGGTTCATCTCGCATTGGGACGGACGGCTCATCAACATCCATCCGGCGCTGCTGCCCGCGTTCAAGGGTCTCGACACCCACGCCCGCGCGCTCGCAGCCGGCGCCAAACAACACGGCGCAACCGTTCACTTCGTCGTGCCGGAAATGGATTCCGGGCCGATCATCGTGCAACAGGCCGTGCCGGTGCTGCCGGACGACACCGAGGCAACACTTGCCGCCCGCGTACTGGCCGCCGAGCACAGGATCTATCCGCAGGCGCTGCGCCTGGTGGCCGAAGGCCGCACTCAAAAGACGGCCGGCTAGCGCCGCGGGCAGCCATCAAAACGCTGTGGATGCCGCGTCCCGCGCCGGGGTTAATCACCTATGCTCGATTCGATCAGGCAGGGAGGCGACCCATGGCAACCGGCGAACCCAGACCGATGATTGCGGCCCTCGGGCCGTTCTATGACCAGACGCGCGATCTTTCGTGGCTGGTGGTGCGCGCGACCGCAGGCGGTTTCCTGCTCATTCACGGCCTCGACAAGGTCATCTACCGCACGGTGGCCGCTTTCGCGTCGGGCAGCCTGGCGCGGCGCGGCATCGAGCCGTCGATCCCGCTCGCCTATGCGGTGTTCTTTCTGGAAACCGTCGGCGCGGTTTGCATCATCCTCGGACTGTTCACGCGCTTTTTCGCGGTCGCGGTCGGCATCCAATTGCTGATCGTGGTTTTCATCGCGCACTGGCCGATGGGCTTCGGCTGGAACCGCCCGGGCGGCGGCTTCGAGTACCCGCTGTTCTGGGGGTTCATCATCCTTGCGATCGGCCTGCGCGGCGGCGGGCCCTACTCGCTCGACCGCAAGCTCGGACGCGAACTCTAGGTCAGTTTGCCTCTCATTTTTGGACTATGCTGGCCGCCTCACGATGGGGAGGCGGTCCAATGAGCGATACGGCAGGCGAACCGAGACGTATCATTCCGGCGCTCGGTCCTTTCTATGACAACACACGCGACATTTCCTGGCTGATTGTAAGACTCACGGCCGGCGGCTTTCTGCTGATTCACGGACTGCAGAAGCTGTTCAATGCGACCTTCACAGTCTGGGCCGCCAACGTGCTGTCCAAACGCGGCATCGAGCCGGCGATCCCGCTCGCGTACTGCGTCTGGTTCATCGAGACCATCGGCGCAGTCTGCATCATGGCCGGGCTCTACACCCGGGTGTTCGTAGCCATCGCCGGCGTGCAGATGCTGGTGATCATATTCTTCGCGCACTGGGGCGGCGGGTTCGCGGGCTTCCCCTGGAACCGCCCGACCGGCGGCTGGGAATATCCCGCGTTCTGGGGCTGCATCCTGCTGGCGATCGGTCTGCGCGGCGGCGGGCCCTACTCGCTCGACCGCAAGCTCGGACGAGAGCTCTGATACACCAACGGGCCATGCGACCGCGCCGAACCTTCGGCGCGGTCAAGCCGGCTTGATCCAGACCTTGTTGTCGTGGAACGCGGCGCCGCCATAAGGCGCGATCGCATCCGCGCCGGTGACGGTGTTGATGCCGCGGCCGTCCGGATAGGCCGAATTCGGCCAGATCGATTCCGCGATCAGCACGCCCTGCCGCACGCCCTCGAACACCCGGGCGTGGAGTTGCACCTGACCGCGCTTGTTGCCGAGGATCACTGCCGCGCCGTCGGCGATGCCGAGCCGCGCAGCGTCACCGGGATGGATCATCACATCGGGGCGTCCGCGGTTCTGCGCGCGCGAGCCCGGCGTCTCGTTGAACGTCGAGTTGAGAAAGCCGCGCGACGGCGAGGTTGTCAGCCGGAACGGATGCTCGGCGTCCGCCTCCTCGATGATGGTCCAGTGGTCGGGCAGCTTCGGCATCTGCTCGACCGGACCGCCCCGCACCGGACTGCGGAACGGCACGTTGGGCCAGTCCGGCTTGAAGCGGAACTTGCCGTCCGGCCAGTTGAAGCCCTTGATGTAATGAGAGGTTTCGAAGTCCGGCTGGCAGTCGATCCAGCGCTTGGCCTCCAGCTCGGCGAGCGTGCCCCAGCCTGACTTCTGCAGCGTGTGGTCGATCATCTGCCGTGGCGTCATGTCGAAGCCCGGATGCGAAACTCCGAGCCGCTTGGCCAGCGCGCAGATCACCTCGTGATTGGAGCGGCACTCGCCCGGCGGCTCGATCGCCTTGGCGCCGAGTTGAATGTACTGGTGCCCGCCGCCTTGATAGACGTCGTCGTGCTCCATGAACATCGTCGCCGGCAGCACGACGTCGGCCATCTGCGCCGTCTCGGTCATGAACTGCTCATGCACGCAGGTGAACAGATCCTCGCGCGCGAAGCCCCGCTTGACGACCTCCTGGTCCGGGCAGACCGAAACCGGGTTGGTGTTCTGGATCAACAGCGCGGTGACCGGCGGGCCGCCGGCGAGCGCCGCATGGTCGCCGGTGAGGATCGCGCCGATGCGCGACTGGTCGAGCATGCGCACCTTGGCGTCGCGCACGTCCTGGCCTTCCAGCGTCGATTTGTTCCAGTGGTAGATGTCGGCGCTGTTGTGGAATGCGCCGCCGCCTTCATGCAGCCACGCGCCGGTGATCGCCGGGATGCAGCTTGCCGCGTGCATGTTGGCGGGCCCGTTGCGCGAACGCGAGAAGCCGTAGCCGAGCCGGAAGAACGAGCGCTTGTTCGCCCCAACCAGTGCCGCGAACTCCTCGATGGTCGCCGCCGGACAGCCGGTGATGGCCTCCGCCCATTGCGGCGTGCGGGTTCGCACATGTGCCTCAAGCTCGCGCGGCGCGTCGGTGTACTTGTTGAGGTAGTCCCAGTCCGCCTTGCTGTCACGGAACAGGCAATGCATCACCGCGCAGGCCAGCGCGCCGTCGGTGCCGGGCTTCACCATCACCGCGAGATCGGCCTGCTCCATCGTGCCGTTCATGTAGACGTCGATGGCGACAATCTTGGCGCCGCGTTCCTTGCGGGCGCGGGTGGCGTGCGTCATCACGTTGACCTGAGTGCTCACCGGGTTGGTGCCCCAGATCACAATCAGGTCGGACTTCGCCATCTCGCGCGGATCGACGCCCATGATCTTGCCGGTGCCGGCGGCGAAGCCGACGTAGGCGGCATTGACGCAGATGGTGGTGTGGAAGCCTGAATATTTCTTGGCGTGGCGCAGGCGGTGGATGCCGTCGCGCATCACCAGCCCCATGGTGCCGGCGTAGTAGTACGGCCAGACCGTCTCGGGGCCGAGGCGGCGCTCCGCGTCCAGCAATTTCTCGGCGACGAGATCGAGGGCGGAATCCCAGGAGATCGGCTCGAACGAGCCTGAGCCCTTCGGGCCCTTGCGGACCAGCGGATGCTTCAGGCGGTCGGGGTGGTGCACACGCTCGGCATAGCGCGCGACCTTCGCGCAGATCACGCCTGCCGTGTAGTCGTTGTCCTTGGCGCCGTGAACGCGGCCGATGGTGTGCTGGTCGAGAACCTCGATCTCAAGCGCACAGGTCGAAGGGCAGTCGTGCGGGCACGCCGAAGGCGCGATCCGGATCGGAGTTCGGACGGCGGCTTTGGGCTGGGGGCGAATGGCTTGATTCATCGCCCCCAGCTTAGCACGTCATCGGGTCTGCAAGACCCCCCGCGGCCGCTACGATTTGCTGCGGCCGGGGAATTCCTCCGGTCCCGGCGGATCGATGATCAGCGGATGCTCCAGCGGGCCCTTGTGCTTGGCCCGCCGGATGATCCAGCCGAGTGCGACCACGAAGACCGCGCCGATGGCAGCCGCCCAGAGATGGATCTTGTCCACCAGTTCCTGGCCGAGATAGCCAATCACGGCGACGTCCTTGACGATGATCTCGCCCGCGACCCAGCCCAGCAGCGCAGCGCCGGCCCAGACCAGGACCGGATACTTTTCCATCACCTTCATGAGCAGCGCACTCCCCGCGATGATCAGCGGCACGCTGGTGGCAAGACCGAAGATGATCAGCGTGGTCTTGATCGCCAGCGCGTGAGCGACATCGACCCGCATCGCCGCTGTCTCCGCGGCCGCGGCGATGGCGATGACGTTGTCGAGGCTCATCACGATATCGGCGACGGTCACCAGCCAGACCGCACGCCACAGCGTGTCGCCGGCCTTCACGCTCGCCTCGCCGTGCTCCTCGGTCGGCACGATCAGCTTGACCGCGATCCAGAGCAGCAACACGCCGCCGACCAGTTTGAGGAATGCGACCCCCATGATCTGGGCGATAATGATGGTGAAGAAAATGCGCAGCAGCACGGCGGCGCCGGCGCCAAGCAGAATGCCCCAAAAGCGCTGCTTCGGTGGCAGCGAGCGGCAAGCCAGCGCGATCACCACGGCGTTGTCGCCGGAAAGGAGAATGTTGATCCAGATGATCTGGCCGACGGCGATCCAGAACGCCGGCTGCATCATGTCCGCCCACATATAGCCCACCGCTCACTCCCTCTATTGCTTTGCCCCGTCACCCGCGTGGTGCGCGGACGACCGCCAGCGCGCACTTTGGCCGCGCAGCGGCCAAACGTACAGCGACAGCTCATGATGTAGCCTGGAGGAAAACTAGCGCAACAGCGTGGCGAAGCGCCACGTTTCAAGATTACTGTTATCCGACGATCTCGTTGCCGGAGAAGAACTGCGCGATTTCCTTCGCAGCCGTGTCCGGCGCGTCGGAACCATGCACCGAATTCTCCCCGATCGACTTCGCGTGGGTCTTGCGGATGGTGCCGGCCGCAGCCTTCGAGGGATCGGTCGCACCCATCAGATCGCGGTACTTGGCGATCGCGTTCTCTCCTTGGAGCACCTGGACCACCACCGGTCCCGAGATCATGAAATCGACCAGTTCGCCAAAGAAGGGCCGCTCGCGGTGTACCGCGTAGAACGTCTCGGCTTCCGTGCGGCCGATGCGCACGCGCTTCTGCGCGATGATGCGCAGACCGGCCTGCTCGATCATCGCGTTGATCGCGCCGGTCAGGTTACGAGCCGCGGCGTCGGGCTTGATGATCGAAAAGGTACGCTCAACCGCCATCGGTTTTGTCCTTCATCCGTTGAGGCTTCGGGTGGATCGGCGGCTTATAGCGAGCGCCCCGGAATGCGGCAAGGTTCCGGGCGGGCGCGGGGAAATGAACGCTTCATGAACATGATGCAGCGCAATGGGTTCAGCCTGCTAAACGTCCCCTAAACAGCGGCCTCAGCGGCGGTTCAGCACGAAAAAATAGATTGGTCCCATGAACCGGTCGGCCGATCCGCACGACTGATCGGCATGGGACGCGGAAGCCCGCGTCCAACCCAAAGGAGACCACCATGTTTCGCAAGATCGCCCTGACCCTCGCCGCCACCGCAGCCCTCGGCACCGCCGCCCTCGCCGTGAGCACGGGCTCCGCCGACGCCAAGCCGTTCGGCTACCACAAGCATCACTATCACGGCCATCACCACTTTCATGGCCACCGCTTCATCGCGGCGCCGGTCGTGTACGCCTACGGCGGCGGCGGCTGCTACGTGAAGCGCTGGGTTTCGACCCCTTGGGGCCTGAAGCTGCGCTGGGTGAACCGCTGCTACTGACGCACGCGCCCGCCCAAACAATTGAAGCCCCGGTCTCGCGACCGGGGCTTCAATATTTTGCGGCAAACGCTTCCGCAGAGATCAGGCGAGATCGAAGCGATCCAGGTTCATCACCTTGGTCCACGCCGCCACGAAGTCCTTCACGAACTTCTCCTTCGAGTCCGCGCAGCCATAGACTTCCGCGAAGGCGCGGAGCTGCGAGTGCGAACCGAAGATCAGATCGACGCGGGTGCCGGTCCACTTCACGGCCTTGGTCTTGCGGTCGCGGCCCTCGTACACGTTGTCGCCGGACGGGGCCCACTCCGTGCCCATGCCGAGCAGGTTGACGAAGAAGTCGTTGGTCAACTTGCCGGCCTGCTTGGTGAAGACGCCGTGCTTGGAGTCGACGGCGTTTGCGCCGAGCACGCGCAGGCCGCCGATCAGGACGGTCATCTCCGGCCCCGTCAGCTTCAGCAACTGCGCCCGGTCCACCATCGCCTCCTCAGGCTGCATGAACTGATGCTTGCCGCTGATGTAGTTGCGGAAGGCATCGGCGCGCGGTTCAAGCGGTGCGAAGGAGTCGACGTCGGTCTGCTCCTGCGACGCATCCGTGCGGCCCGGCGTGAAGGGGGCTTTCACGTTGACGCCAGCGGCCTTTGCGGCCTTTTCGACCGCGGCGCTGCCGCCGAGAACGATCAGGTCGGCAAGCGAGACCTTCTTGCCCTTGGCCTTGTCGTTGAAGGCCTTTTGGATCGCCTCAAGCTTCTTCAGCACCTTCGCCAGCCCGGCCGGATTGTTCACGTCCCAATCCTTCTGCGGGCTGAGACGAATACGCGCGCCGTTCGCACCGCCGCGCTTGTCCGAGCCGCGGAACGTCGAGGCCGACGCCCATGCGGTCGAGACCAGTTGCGACACCGACAGACCGCTCGTCAGGATCTTCTGCTTCAGAGCAGCGACGTCCTTGTCGTTGATCCGGTTGCGATCGGGGGCCGGGACCGGATCCTGCCAGATCAGCGTCTCCTTCGGCACGAGCGGGCCGAGGTAGCGCACGCGCGGCCCCATGTCGCGGTGCGTGAGCTTAAACCAGGCGCGGGCGAACGCGTCCGCGAACTGGTCCGGATGCTCGTAGAATCGACGCGAGATCTTCCCGTAGGCCGGGTCGAACCGCAGCGCGAGGTCCGTCGTCAGCATGGTCGGCACATGCTTCTTCGACTTGTCGAAGGCATCCGGGATGTCGGCAACCGCCCCCTTCGCCTTCCACTGCTTCGCGCCGGCAGGGCTCTTCGTCAGCTCCCATTCGTTCTCGAACAGGTTCTTGAAAAAGTGGTTGCTCCACTTGGTCGGCGTCTGCGTCCAGGTGACTTCGGGCCCGCCGGTGATGGCGTGACACCCGACGCCGGTCTCAAACTTGCTCTTCCAGCCCAGGCCCTGATCCTCAAGGGCGCCGGCTTCCGGCTCCGGGCCGACCAGCGACGCATCGCCCGCGCCGTGGGTCTTGCCGAAGGTGTGACCGCCGGCAATCAGCGCGACGGTCTCCTCGTCGTTCATCGCCATACGGAAAAACGTCTCGCGAATGTCCTTCGCTGAGGCGAGCGGGTCCGGATTGCCGTTCGGCCCTTCCGGATTGACGTAGATGAGGCCCATCTGCACGGCGCCGAGCGGCTCCGAAAGCTGGCGCTCGCCGCTATAGCGTTCGTCGCCGAGCCACGAACCCTCAGGACCCCAGTAAAGCTCCTCGGGCTCCCAGACGTCGGCGCGGCCGCCGGCAAAACCGAATGTCTTGAAGTTCATCGACTCAAGCGCGACGTTGCCGACGAGGACCATCAGGTCGGCCCACGAGATTTTCCGGCCGTACTTCTGCTTGATCGGCCACAACAGCCGGCGTGCCTTGTCGAGATTGGCGTTGTCCGGCCACGAGTTGAGCGGCGCGAAGCGCTGCTGGCCGGCGCCCGCGCCGCCGCGACCGTCGGCGATGCGGTACGTTCCCGCGGCGTGCCATGCCAGGCGGATGAACAGACCGCCGTAGTGACCGAAGTCCGCCGGCCACCACGGCTGCGAGTCCGTCATCAGGGCGCGAAGATCCTTGATCAGCGCCTTGAGATCGAGGCTCTTGAATTCCTTGGCGTAGTCGAAGCCCTTGTCCATCGGATCGGACAGGCCGGAGTTGCGATGGAGCATCTCGAGGTTGAGCGCCTCCGGCCACCAGTCGCGGTTCGCGTGCCCGTGTGGGCCGCCGGTGAACGGGCATTTGCCCGCGCCCTTGTCATCAGTCTTTGCGTCCATGTTTCTCTCCGCTTGTGTTCTGTAATTTTCTTCGAGTGGCTGGGACAGGCATGAATTTTGGCGCCGTCTCGTAGGCGCGACCTTAGCGGCTCTTTGTATCAGGTCTAATCGTATTGCTTAACGACATCGATCAGAATAATTTATCGGCATGATCACATTGAGGCAGTTGCGTTATTTGACCTCGCTGCAGGCGCACCGGCATTTCGGAAGGGCTGCGGACGCCTGCGCCGTGACCCAACCTGCGCTGTCCATGCAAATCCGGGAGCTGGAGCGCGAGCTCGGCGTCGAACTGGTCGAGCGCCGGCCCGGCGAAGTTTCGTTCACCGATATCGGCGCCGAGGTGGTCCGCCGGGCCGAGCATGTGCTCGCCTCGACGCGCGACCTGATGGACTTCGCCAGTCATGGCGGCCGCCTGCTGACCGGCCGGCTTCAGTTCGGCGTCATTCCCTCGCTTGCGCCTTACGTGCTGCCGCAAATCCTTCCGGTGCTGCAGCGGAAACATCCGGAATTGCGCGTCGAACTCCGCGAAACCCAGACCAAAGGTCTGCTGGAAGAATTGAACAGCGGCGCGCTCGATGTGGTGATGCTTGCCTTGCCGGTCGGGGAACCCGATTTGGCGTCGATGCCGCTGTTCGAGGACACCTTCTTGCTCGCCGTGCCCGCCACCGACAATCGTGCCGCCGATGTTCCGATCGGCGCGCGCGACATCGATCAGCGGCGGCTGATCCTTCTCGAAGAAGGGCACTGCCTGCGGGATCAGGCGCTCGCCTACTGCACGGGTGCGCGCGGCGACGTGCGGCTGGGCGCGACCAGTCTTGCCACGGTCATGCAGATGGTCGCGAACGGATACGGCATCACGCTGCTGCCAAGCGTCGCAGTCGATGTCGAAGTGCGAGACGAGCGCGTGAAGATTCTGCGCTTTGCCGATCCGGCGCCAGGAAGAACTGTGGGTCTGGCTTGGCGCCGCACCTCGCCGCGAAAGAGCGACTTCGTGGCGCTCGGCAACCTGATCACAGAAACTCTCGGCGCAGCGGGATCGATCCGCCTCGCTGAACGCCCGCCTGCAAACCAATAGCGGCGGCGGAGCGCCGACGCGACACCGGCTCACACCAGCGCAATCAGCCGAACCGGCCCTCCGGTTGCATCTTTGACCTTGGCCGCTCCGGCCACCAGCGTCGCGCCATTGGACGGCACCTTGTCGAGGTTCGCGACGTTCTCGACCCCCCAGCGGCCCGACGGCAGCCAGGACCGGTGGACCCGGAAGTCCTTCGAAGGTCCGTGGTCGAGCGACAGCGTATCGACCGCGATGCCGAGCACGCTGCGCTCCTTCATCAGCCACTCGGCGGCCTCGCCGGAGAACCCCGGGAAATGGAACGTGCCGCCCGATGCGCCGGTGTACTTCGCTTCGTCGCCGACGTGGGCACCCCATCCGGACAGCATCGCAACACAGCAGCGGTCCGGCAGCCTGCGATTCTTCTTTTCCCAGTCGGTCAGGTCCTGGCGCGATACCTGATAGTCGGGATTTTTCGCCGCAGCAGCGCGCACATCGATCACCGCGAGCGGCGTGACAAGCGACTCGGCCGGGATTTTCTCCAGCGTCTCGCCATTCTCCGCGAAATGGATCGGCGCATCGATGTGGGTTCCGGCGTGCTCGATGATGCGCCACCAGTTGAGGTTGAAGCCGTCCTTCTTGATATCGAACTGCTTCTGCAATTCGATGCCGGGCACGCCGAAGAAGGTCGGGAAGTCCGGCGACATGGTGTGGGTCAGATCGACCACACCTTTGAACCGGGCCGGTGCGGGTTTGGGCGCAGCCTCAGCCGGCGCGACAGCGGTCGCCGCAAAGCCTGCCGCGGCGGCTCCCCTGAAGAAACCGCGGCGCGTCAACGCCGCCCGCACCGCCTCCTGGCATCCCGGTACGCACATGGGGCACCCGCCTCGCCTGATCGGTCGCCGCCTAGCATGACCCGCTCCGGCTGCGACACGCAACCGACATCGCCAAAACTGTTGCGTCGGCCGCTTCCGTCCGCCACAAGGCGGCATGCTCGACATCAGCGATATTTCGGTGCGCGTCGCCGGACGGCTTCTCATTGATGCGGCCACGGCGCGCATCACGCCCGGTTCACGGGTCGGGCTGGTCGGCCGCAACGGCAGCGGAAAGTCCACGCTGTTCAACGTCATCACCGGCGATCACCCGTCCGAGCATGGACATATCGATCTGCCGCCGCGCTGGCGGATCGGGCGTCTGGCGCAGGAGGCGCCGGACGGCCCGGAATCGCTGCTGGAGGTTGTGCTGCGCGCGGACAAAGAGCGCGCCGACCTGCTGGCCGAAGCCGAGACGGCTACCGATCCGACCCGCATCTCCGACATCCAGATGCGGCTTGCCGACATGGGTGCGTATGCAGCGCCCGCGCGGGCGGCGTCGATCCTATCCGGCCTCGGATTCTCGCCGGCCGATCAGGAACGGCCCTGCTCCGAGTTCTCCGGCGGCTGGCGGATGCGCGTGGCACTCGCCGCCGTGCTGTTCTCCAAGCCCGATCTGCTGCTGCTCGACGAGCCCACCAATTACCTGGACCTGGAAGGCACTCTCTGGCTGCAGGACCATCTGGCGCGCTATCCGAACACCATGCTGGTGATCAGCCACGACCGCGACCTGCTCGACACCTCGGTCGAGTTCATCCTGTCGCTGGAGAACCAGAAGCTCACGCTCTACCGCGGCGGCTACAGCGCGTTCGAGAAGCTGCGAAGCGAAAGGCTCTTGCTCGACCAGAAAGCGGCGAAGAAGCAGGAAGCGCAGCGCAAGCACCTGCAGGCGTTCGTCGATCGCTTCAAGGCCAAGGCGTCGAAGGCAAGCCAGGCGCAGTCCCGCGTCAAGATGCTCGAAAAGATGGCGCCGATCTCGGTCAGCGCCTTGAGCGACGTGCTGCCGATCAACATTCCCGCTCCGGAAAAACTTCTGTCGCCGCCGATCGTGACGCTCGATGGCGTCGATGTGGGCTACGACGCCGGTCATCCGGTGTTGCGAAAGCTATCGCTGCGCATCGACGACGACGACCGCATCGCACTGCTCGGCTCCAACGGCAACGGCAAGTCCACACTGGTTAAGCTGATCGCGGCGCGGCTCGCGCCCATGTCGGGAACCGTGACGCGCGCACCGAAGCTCAAAATCGCGTACTTCGCGCAGCACCAACTCGACGAACTCGATCCAAATGACAGCGTCTACGAGCATTTGCGCGAATTGATGCCGGACGCGACGGAATCCAAGGTCCGCGCGGTGGCGGGCTCAATCGGATTCTCGGGACAGACCGCAGATACAGCGGTCGGCAAATTGTCCGGCGGCGAGAAAGCGCGGCTGATGCTGGGGCTGGCCACCCTCGGCGGACCGCACCTGCTCATCCTCGACGAGCCGACCAACCATCTCGACATCGACAGCCGCTCAGCATTGATCGAGGCGATCAACGACTATCCCGGCGCCGTGATCCTGGTTTCGCACGACCGCCATCTGCTGGCCGCCTGCGCCGACCGGCTGTGGCTTGTGGCGAACGGCGGCGTCTCCTCGTTCGACGGCGACCTCGACGACTATCGCCGTCATGTGCTCTCCGAGCGCAGCGACGAGGATCGCACGGACCGCCGCGGCCGCGCGCCGCAGCCGGCCCGCGGCGAAGCCCGCCGCAACAACGCTGACCGGCGCGCGCAGACCGCCTCGTTGCGGCAAAAGCAGTCGCAGGCCGAGACCGAGATGGCACGGCTCACCCGCGAGATCGCACGGCTCGACGCCGAACTCGCCTCCGGCAATCTCTACGTCCAGGATCCGGCCAAGGCATCGAAGCTCGCGAAAACGCGGGCCGAACACGCGCGCGTGCTGGCGAAGGCCGAGGAAGAATGGCTGGCGGCGGGCGCTGCGCTGGAAACCGCGCAGGCCTGAAGAGCGATCAACTCGACGAGGTGCGCTTGGGCGGCGGCTTGCGCTGCTGGCGGGGCGGCGGTGCCGGCGGTTCCGGCGCTCGCTCGACCTGGGTCAGTCGGCCGGCGGCAAAACGATAGATGCCCGGCCGCGTCCCGCGGATGTAGGTCAGCACCACGGTGCGCTCGTTGCGCTCGTTGGCGCCGAAATCCACCTTCTCGGGCTGGCCGGCGCGCTTGACGACATCGCACTCGCTCATGTCGAGGGCGATGCCGGACGGGATCATGGGAACGTTGCCCTGCTGCTGGTCGCCCGGCAGATTGGGATCGGCCCCCACCGCCACGCCCGCGCAACGGCCCTCGGTATCGACCAGATCTTCGCTGGTGATGGGCTTCAGCGGCGTTTCCCGCAGCGTCGCGGTCGCCCTGGGCGCAACGATCGACAGGTCCGGCATGCGGAACGAATCCGTGTCCACGGAGGAGCAGGCGCCCAACATGAGCGCGGCCATGAGCCAAAGGGGGGTTCCAAGTCGTTGCACGCCAGGTTCCGAAATTGATCCGTGTTGCACGCGACTCAAGCGGGACTTTGCGTCACCAAAGCGGCGGCCGCAATATCAGGCTTGCTTGACCCATCGGCCCTGCTCGTCAGGCTGCCAATAGGTGGCTTCGAAGCCCTTCGCCTTGACCTCGCCCCAGCAGGCGCGCGCCGAAGCGACCGCATCGTCGTCCTCGCCGTCGAACAGCAGCACGATCCGCTCGTATCCGGCGGCATCGGGGGGCAACGGCGCGCCCTCGATCAGGAACCGGACCTGGGCATTGTTCGGATTGTGTTCGCCGGTGGTGAGCAGGATCGGCTGCTCGGCGGCCTCGCCGTCCCGCGCGGTGCCGTGCGGCAGGAAGCTGTCGTCGCGGTAGGTCCACAACTGCGCGTCGAGCGCATCGACCCGCTCATCCGACGCCGCCTGCACCACGACGCGCCAGCCCCGCGCCAGCGAGCGCTCCAGCAACGACGGCAGCACCTTCTCGATCGGCTGGCGTTGCAGATGATAGAACAGCACTTCGGTCATCGCGGGGCCCTGACGGCGCTACTTTTCGTAATGATCGGCCACCAGCGCGTTGAGCAGGCGGACACCCCAGCCCGAGCTCCAACTCCTGTTGATGTCGGACTGCGGCGAACCGAGGGCGGTGCCCGCGATATCGAGATGCGCCCACGGCGTCTTGCCAACAAACCGTTGGAGTAACTGCGCTGCGGTGATCGAGCCGCCGTAACGGCCGCCGGTGTTCTTCATGTCGGCGAACCGCGAGTCGATCATCTTGTCGTACTCCGGTCCGAGCGGCATGCGCCACACCCGCTCGCCGGTCGCCTGCCCGGCCTTGGTGAGGCGGTCGCAGAGCTGATCGTTGTTGGAAAACATTCCGGCGTATTCCTGACCGAGCGCCACGATGATCGCGCCGGTGAGTGTCGCCAGGTTGACCATGAACTTCGGTTCGTACTTGGTGTTGACGTAGTGCAGCACGTCGGCAAGCACCAGGCGGCCTTCGGCGTCCGTGTTGATGATCTCGATTGTCTGGCCCGACATGGTCTTGACGATGTCGCCCGGCCGGAAAGCGTTGCCGTCGGGCATGTTCTCGACAAGGCCGATGGCGCCGATCACGTTGACCTTGGCCTTGCGCGCGGCGAGTGCGTGCATGAGCCCGACAACGCAGGCGGCGCCTGCCATATCGCCCTTCATGTCCTCCATGCCGGCGGCCGGCTTGATCGAGATGCCGCCGGTGTCGAAGCACACGCCCTTGCCGATGAACGAGATCGGTGGCGCGCCCTTCTTGCCGCCATTCCAGCGCATGATGACGACGCGGCTGTCGTGCACCGAGCCCTGACCGACCGCGAGCAGCGAGTTCATCCCGAGCTTCTTCATCGCAGGGACATCGAGCACATCGACCGACACGCCGAGCTTCTTTAGCGCGCTGGCGCGGCGAGCGAACTCGACCGGATAGAGCACGTTGGCCGGCTCGTTGATCAGGTCGCGAGCGATGATGACGCCATCGGTCAGGCCTTCGCGGGACACCCACGCCTTCTGCGCAGCAGCCACGTTGCTCACCGCGATCGCGAGATGGGTTGAGGCCGGCGCGTCTTCACCTTCCTTGCGCTTGGTCTTGTAGAGGTCGAAGCGGTAGGCTCGCAGCCGCGCGCCATGCGCGATGTCGGCGGATTGCTCGGGCTTGAGCGCGCCCGACGCGAATTCGGCGATCAGCGTTGCTTCAGTGGCCGACGACGGCACGCGGCCCATCGCCGCACCGCCGAGCTTGGCGAAATCGTTCGACTTGAGCTTCACAGGCTTGCCAACGCCCAGCACGATCAAACGGGTGGCCGCGAGGCCGTTCGGCGCCACGATGTCGAGCGCGCTGCCGCTCTTGCCGGTGAAACGGTCGGCCGCAGCGGCGCGCTGAAGCAGATCGCCGGCCGGTGCCAGCGCCCGGCGCGATGCCGGACCGAGCTTCAGGCCCTCCTCGCACAGCAAAATCAGCACGCCCTTGGGCGCTGCGGAAAAGGCTTCGAATCCGAGTTTCAGGGGCTCGGCCATATCGTCATTCCTCGTTGAAAATCTGCAAAGCGCACGGAATCGGACGGCGCGAAGGCACCGAAATGCGAGGATTGCGCCGAAAATCCGTCGCAAGCATCAGCGGCGAGGCGAACCTATCGGAGTGTTCCCCCACAGCCAACGTGGAACCACCCGGTCCACCCCGAAGAATCCTGGATTTCACGGCCTCCAGTCGTGGAATCAAGTTCGGGCGCTGCATGAACGCAAACGGCCTCGCCAGAAGGCCAAACGGGCAATCAGACCGGCAGGATTCTATCCCTGGTTGTGACAACGGAATTGGACATCCGGTGCCCGCCATGACGGCGCGGGAAACTGGGGTATGGTGGCGCCTCGCCGGCCGCCGCCATTTACCTTTTGTTGTGCATGTTCAAGAGGTTTGCCTTGGCGAAGCCATTTTGTGGACCGATCAAAGCAATACTGTTGGGGTCGAACTGCCTGTAGAGGAAGCGCCGCGTCGGATGGGGATCCGGGTGCGCTGCATGGCTGGTCGATAGGGGACGGCGCGGGCGGATGGGTTCGATTGGCGTTTACATTTTCCGCACCACGTTTGGCGCGTTCCTCCTGGTGCTGATCAGCCTGACCTCGCTCATTTGGGTCACGCAGGCGCTGCGCGATTTCGACCTGATGACCAACCGGGGACAGACCGTCTTCGCGTTCCTCGGCATCACCAGTCTGATCATCCCCGTCCTCGTGCTGATCATCTCCCCGCTCGCGCTGGTGGTGGCGATCGCCCACACCCTGAACAAGCTCGCAAACGATTCAGAAATCATCGTGATGAATGCCGCGGGCATGCCGCCGTGGCGGCTGTTCAGGCCCTTCCTCGCAGTTGCAATCATCGCATCGATCATGACGGCCGCGATCAGCACCTACATCGCTCCCGAGGGGTTGCGCCTGCTGCGCCGCTGGCTGACCGAAGTGCGCACCGACCTTATCACCAACATCGTGCAGCCCGGCCGCTTCACCACCATCGACCGCGGCCTGACGTTCTTTATTCGCGAGCGCCAAGCCAACGGGTTGCTGGTCGGCATCCTGCTTGACGACCGCCGCGACGAGAAGGCGCGCGTCACCATTCTTGCCGAGAAGGGCGAGATCGTGAAAACCGCCACCGGCAACTTCATCCTGTTCGAGACCGGCAACATCCAGCAGCACGAGATCAAGTCGCCCGACCCCAGCATCGTGCAGTTCGACCGCTACGCATTCGATCTGTCGCAGTTCACGAGTTCGTCAAGCGTGATCCACTATTCGATCCGCGAGCGTTATTTGTGGGAATTGATCTCGCCGTCGCCCGACGATCCGCAGTTTAAGGCGCAGCCCGGGCACTTCCGCGCCGAATTGCATGAACGCCTGCTCGGGCCATTGTATCCGATCGCGTTCCTCGTGCTGGCGTATCTGTTCCTCGGCGCGCCGAGCACGACGCGGCAGAGCCGCATCTGGTCGATTATCGCTCTCACCTCCGGCGTGGTGACCCTGCGCCTGCTCGGGTTCGCGGCATCCATTGTCGGCGTGACGATCCCGCTCTTCATCGCGTTCCAGTATCTCGTTTTGATGGCCACCATCGCCGGAGGCCTTGTCGTCATCTCGCGCGGGATGGTGATCGAGCCGCCGGCATTCCTGATCCGCGGCATCGCCGCGATGGTTGAGTTCGTCAAGAGCCAAGCCCTGACCTTGAAGGGGCTGACGCGATGAGCCTCACGCTCGGCCGCTATTTCGGGACGCGCTTCCTGGTGATGCTCGCCGCCATTTTCGGCGGCGTGTTCGGCCTCGTCATGCTGGTCGACTACCTTGAGATGATGCGGCGGTTCGCTCACGTCCCGAACGCCTCGGTGCTGACGATCGCGACCGCTTCGTTCTACCGCGTGCCGCAGATCCTGGAGCGCATCCTGCCGTTCGCCGTCCTGGTCGGCGCAATGTCTTCGTTCCTGGCGCTGTCGCGCCGGCTTGAACTTGTGGTGGCGCGGGCCGCCGGCGTGTCGGCGTGGCAGTTTATCGCGCCCGCGGTGATTGCCGCTCTGGGCGTCGGCATCTTCGCGACCGCCGTGTACAATCCGGTCGCCGCGGTCCTGCATGAGCAGTCCAAATGGATGGAAGCCGAACTGTCCGGCCACGCGCCGATGCGCCGCGGCGTGACAGGGAGCGGCATCTGGCTTCGCCAGCGCGGCGCGGACGGCAACTCCATCATCAACGCCGCATCGAGCCGCGAGCAAGGCATCCTGCTGAACACCGTCACGGTATTCGTGTACGACCTGAACAACCGTTTCATGGAGCGCATCGAAGCAACCACCGCCAAGCTCGAACAGGGCCAGTGGCGGCTGGAGAACGCGCGCGTCTACGCGCCGGGCAACCCGCCGGTCGAGCGCGTGGCGTATCTGCTCAGCACCAACCTGACCGCCGAGCAGGTGCAGGAAACATTCTCGACGCCGGAAACCGTGCCGTTCTGGGAGCTGCCCGAATACATTGCCCGCGCCGAGAACGCGGGGCTTTCCGCGTCGGCATTCCAACTGCAGTACCAGAAGCTGCTGTCGCGCCCGTTCCTGCTCGGCGGGATGGTGTTCCTGGCGGCTGCATTCAGCCTGCGCTTCTTCCGCATGGGCGGCGTGCAGAAGATGGTTCTGGGCGGTGTTGGCTCGGGCTTTCTGTTCTACATCGTGACCAAGCTGGCCGACGATCTGAGCAAGGCCGAACTGATCAATCCGCTCGTCGCCGCATGGTCGCCCGCGGCCATGACCGGCCTGGCCGGCTTCCTCGCCCTCCTCTACCTGGAGGACGGCTAGATGGTGGGCGTTTCCGCCACGTCACCGTCATCCTTGTTCCGGTGCTCACGCGCCGGCGTGCTGGCCTTGCTGGCGCTCGCCGCGCTGTTCGCAGGCCACACCGACGCCGTGTGGGCGCAGACCACACCGCGGCTGCTGGCATTCCCCGACCGGCCGAAGCCGATCGTGCCGCAAGCGCGGCCGGCCAGCGACAAGGCGCCGATGCTGCTGCAGGCCACCGAGATCAATTACGACTACGTCAACAAGCGCGTTTCGGCTGTCGGCAGCGTCCAGATCTATCACACCGGCTCGACCGTCGAAGCCGACCGCGTGATCTACGATGAAACCACCAAGCGGCTGCATGCCGAAGGCAACGTGCGCCTGACCGACGCCCAGGGACAGATCACCTACGGCGAAATAATGAATCTGAGCGACGACTTCCGCGACGGCTTCGTCGATTCACTGCGCGTCGAGACGCCCGAACAGACCAGGATCGCGGCGGCGCGCGCCGACCGCAGCAGCGGTGAGTTCACGGTGTTCCAGAGCGGCGTCTATACCGCCTGCGAGGCCTGCAAGGACAACCCGAAGAAGCCGCCGCTTTGGCAGATCAAAGCGGCGCGAATGATCCACGACTCCGGCGAGAAGATGATCTATTTCGAGAACGCGCAGCTCGAATTCTTCGGGCAGCCGATGGCCTATTTCCCTTACTTTTCGATCCCCGACCCGACCGTGAAGCGCAAGTCCGGCTTCCTGATTCCGCTTGCGAGCTACGACTCGAAGTACGGCGTTGGCATCCAGGTCCCCTACTACTGGGCGATCGCACCGGACTACGATCTCACGTTGACGCCGCGCATCATGTCCAAGCAGGGACTGCTGGCGAAGGGCGAGTGGCGGCAGCGCCTGGAGAGCGGCTACTACAGCATCGCGCTGTCGGGCATTTATCAGCTCGACAAGGACTACTTCCTCAACACTTTCAAGGACCCGAATTATCCGAGCTACCGCGACTTCCGCGGCAGCGTCGAGACGCGCGGCCGCTTTGCGATCAGTGACAAGTGGAACTGGGGCTGGGACGGCCTGTTGCCGACCGATCCGCTCTACTATTCCGACTATCACCTCACCAGCTATCAGCGCAGCTCGACGGAAATTCTCTCCACCTTCACGGAGGGCGTGTCTCAGCTCTTCCTAACCGGCCAGGGCAATCGCAGCTACTTCGAAGCGCGAAGCATCTATTACTACGGGTTCTCCGTCGCCGACGTGCAGAATCAGATCCCGATCATTCATCCGGTGGTGGATTACTTCCACACCTTCGACAAACCGATCCTCGGCGGCGAAGCCGGGTTCCGGATGAACATGACCAGCCTGAGCCGCACCAACGCGGCGTTCGATCCGGTCACCACGCTGATCAATCCCGCGACGGGACAGAGCGTTTGCGCGCCAAGCACCGCGGATCCGAGGTTCAAGAACTCGGCCAATTGCCTGCTGCGCGGCATTCCGGGCAACTACTCCCGCTTTTCGCTGGAGGCGGATTGGAGGCGCACCGTCACCGATCCGCTCGGCCAGCAGTGGACGCCGTTCGCCATGCTGCGCGGCGACGCCGCCGCGCTGTCGATCGACAATCAGCCGGGCGTTTCCAACTACCTCGCGCCGGGCGAGCGCACCGAATTCCGCGCCATGCCGACGGTCGGCTTGGAGTACCGCTATCCCTTCATCAACGTGCAGTCCTGGGGCACCCAAACGATCACGCCGATCGCGCAGGTGATCGTGCGACCGGACGAGACCAGCATCGGCAAGTTCCCGAACGAAGACTCGCAGAGCCTGATCTTCGACGACAGCAATCTATTCAAGGTCAACAAGTTCAGCGGCTGGGACCGCATCGAGGGCGGCGGCCGCGCCAACGTCGGCCTGCAATACACCGCGCAATTCAATCGCGCGGGCTTCTTCAACGCCATGTTCGGCCAGTCGTACCAGTTGTTCGGCACCAACTCATTCGCGATCGCCGACGGGACCAACGTGACCAACACGGGTCTCGGCACCGGTCTCGACACCAACGCGTCCGATTACGTGGCGCGCTTGTCGTACCAGCCCGACCGCACCTACACGTTCAGCACCCGCTACCGCTTCGACCACAACACCTTCGCGCTGAACCGGTTCGAGGTCGAAGCCCGTGCCGCCTACGACCGCGTGTCGGTGGCGGTGATGTACGGCCAGTATGCTCCGCAACCGCAACTCGGCTTCCTGGATTGGCGGCAGGGCATCCTTGCCACCGCTTCGATCAAGCTCGGCGCGAACTGGGTGGCAACGACCGCGCTCAACTACGACGTCGACGCGGCCAAGTTCGTTTCGACCCAATTCGGCCTCGGCTATATCGACGACTGCTTCATCATCGCCATGAACTACATCACCGGCTATTCCTACACCCAGGCCCTGACCACCCCGCCCGTGCTGGATCACCGCATCATGCTGACCATCGCGCTTCGCACCGTCGGTTCGACCGGAGCGTCGCAGGGCCTTTCTTCCGCCGGACTTTGGTAGTCAGCCGTAAGCGTGCGGGTGCTTCACATCCAATCGCATCAAAGGGCATACTGGGGGCGCAGAGGACAACGCGATGCCTGACTTGCTCGACCTGTCCGCAACATTTCGCCGCCTGATCGTCATTGCGGCATTGGCCGCCCTAGCTGTGGCGCCGGCGCCCGCATTGGCCCAGCAGGTCGTCGCCGTCGTCAACGGCGATCCGATCACGGCGTTCGACATCGAGCAGCGCACCAAGCTGACCCAGATCACGACCCAAAAACTTCCGACGCGGCAAGAGGTGATGAACGAACTGGTCGAGGAGAAACTGAAGCTGCAGCTTCTCAGGCGCTACCAAATCGAGGGTGTCGATGCGGAAGTGGAGAGCGCCTTCGCCAACATGGCGCGCCGCGCGCGGCTGACGCCGCAACTGCTCACCGAACAGCTTGGCAAGGCCGGCGTCATGACCGGCACGCTCAAGTCCCGCATCAAGGCCGAGATCACCTGGTCGCAGATCATCCGCGGCAAGTACCAGAGCAGCTTTCAGTTCTCCGAAAAAGACATCATGTCGAAGATCGAGGCTTCCAATCCCGACGCGAAATTGCAGATCGGCTACGATTACACCCTGCGGCCGATCCTGTTTGTGGTGCCGCGCAACTCGCCGGATTCGGCCCGCGAATTGCGGCGCAAGGAGGCCGAGGCGTTGCGCGCGCGTTTCCAGGGCTGCGAGGAAGGCATTCGCATTGCGCGGGGATTGCCCCACGTCGCGGTTCGATCGCCCACCACACGAAGTTCGGCCGATCTCTCGCAGGCGCTGCGCGAAATCCTCGAGAAGACGGAACTGGGCAAGCTGACGACGCCCGAGGTGACGATGCAGGGCATCGAAGTCTACGCGCTGTGCCGCAAGGAGCCCTCCAGCGCCGAAAACACGCCGGAGAAGCGCAAAGTCCGCGAGGAATTGGCCACCGAGCAATTCCAGGCCAACTCCAAGCGCTTCATGAAGGAACTGCGCAGCACGGCCATGATCGAGTATCGGTAGGCCTGGATGTCGCGACCATTGGCTCTGACGCTGGGCGAGCCGGCAGGGATCGGACCCGACATCACACTCGCGACGTGGCTGCGCCGCGACGACCTCAAGCTGCCGCCGTTCTACGTGATTGCCGATCCGCACGGCCTGGAGCAGCGCGCGCGCCATCTTGGCGTCACCGTGCCGATCGCCGTGGTTGAGCCCGCGCAGGCCGCGGCGCAGTTCGGTCGCGCGCTGCCGGTGGTCGAACTCGGCCGGCCGGCCACCGCGGGCCCCGGCGTTCCCGACTCCACCAGCGGACCCGCGGCGATCGCCTCGATCGACCGCGCCATCGCCGATGTGATCGGCGGCGTGGCGTCAGCCATGGTCACAAATCCCATTGCAAAGAGCGTGGTCTACAAAGCCGGCTTCACCGAGCCCGGCCACACCGAGTATCTCGCCAAGCGTTCGTTCGAACTGTCCGGCAACCCCGCCTGGCCGGTGATGATGCTGTGGTCGCCGGAGATCGCGGTGGTGCCCGTCACCATCCACATCCCGTTCAAGGACGTAACCGAGCGGCTCACCCGCGACCTGATCTTCGAGACCGGCCGGGTGGTCGCGCACGATCTGATCCATCGCTTCGGCATCGCGCGGCCGAGGCTTGCGGTCGCCGGCCTCAATCCACACGCCGGCGAGGACGGCACGATGGGCAAGGAGGACGCAGCGATCGTGCAGCCCGCCGTCGAGCGCCTGATCGCCGATGGCATCGACGCACGCGGCCCGCTGCCGGCCGATACCATGTTCCATGAGGCGGCGCGCCTGACCTACGACGCCGCGCTCTGCATGTACCACGACCAGGCGCTGATCCCGATCAAGACGCTCGCTTTCGACCACGCGGTCAACGTGACGCTCGGCCTGCCGTTCGTGCGCACCTCGCCTGATCACGGCACCGCGTTCGACATCGCGGGAACCGGCAAGGCCAGCCCGTCGAGCCTCATCGCCGCACTTCGTCTTGCAGCGAAGCTCGCGCAGGCCGACGCCCGCCAGCAGCGGAGCCCCGCGGCCGCGGCACTCTAGATGAGCGCCGCCCCCGACGGCCTGCCACCGCTGCGCGAGGTGATCGCCAAGCATTCGCTGTCGGCCAAAAAATCGCTGGGCCAGAATTTCCTGCTCGATCTCAATTTGACCGGCCGGATCGCGCGCGCCGCGGGTCCGCTCGACGGCGTCACCGTGGTCGAGGTGGGCCCGGGACCCGGCGGTCTCACCCGGGCGCTGCTGGCGCATGGCGCGCGCCGGGTGATCGCGGTCGAACGCGACGAACGGGCGATCGCGGCGCTCGATGAGATTTCACAGCACTACCCCAACCGGCTCGACGTCATCTCCGCCGACGCCATGACGCTCGATCTCAAGCCGCACGCTGCCGCAGGTCCGGTGCGGATCGTCGCCAACCTGCCCTACAACATCGCCACGGCGTTGCTGGTGTCATGGCTCTCGACCGAACCGTGGCCGCCGTGGTTCGACCGGCTGGTGCTGATGTTCCAGCGCGAGGTGGCCGAGCGGATCGTGGCGCCGCCCGGCAGCAAGGATTACGGCCGGCTCTCGGTGCTGGCGGGCTGGCGCACCCGGGCGAAAATCCTGTTCGACGTGCATCCGTCCGCGTTCGTGCCGCCGCCCAAGGTGACCTCGTCGGTGGTGGAGTTCGTGCCGCGCGCCGATGCGCTGGAGTGCGACCGCGCGCTGCTGGAGCGCGTGACCGCGGCGGCCTTCGGCCAGCGCCGCAAGATGCTGCGCCAGAGCCTGAAATCGCTCGACACCGACCCGTTTCCGCTGCTTGAGGCGGCCGGCATCGATCCCACCCAGCGCGCCGAGGAAATTTCGGTCGAGGGTTTTGTCGCGCTGACCCGCGCGTTCGCCAACGCTAGAATGAAGCCATGACCCAACTGCGCCGCCTGTCGCTGACCGCCTACGAAGCCCCGCTGTGCGAAACCATCGTCGATTGCCCGGCACCGCAGGGCAGCGAGGTGCTGGTCCGCATCGAACGCTGCGGCGTCTGCCATTCCGACCTGCACATGCAGGACGGATATTTCCTGCTGGCCGACAACAAGCGGCTCGACGTGCGCGCCGGACGGACGCTGCCGTTCACGCTCGGCCATGAAATCGCAGGCTCGGTGGAAAGCGCAGGCCCCGAAGCCAAAGGCATCACGCCCGGCGCCAAGGTCGCGGTTTATCCCTGGATCGGCTGCGGCACCTGCGCCGCCTGCCGCGCCGGCGAAGAGAATCTGTGCTCCACCAACCGCCATCTCGGCGTTTCGGCCGATGGCGGCTTCGCCACGCATGTGCTGGTGCCGCATCCGCGCTATCTGATCGATTACTCGCCGCTGTCCGCGTCGTTCGCAGGCGCACTGATGTGCTCCGGCCTGACTGCGTATGCCGCACTCAAGAGACTGCGCGAGCACGCCGCGCGCGGGCCGGCTCTGCTGGTCGGCATGGGCGGTGTCGGCATGATGGGGCTGGCGATCGCGCGCGCCATATTTCCGCACGCGCCGATCGTTGCCGACATCGACCCGGGCAAGCGCGAAGCGGCGCTGAACGCGGGTGCCGCCGCGGCCTACGATCCGGCCGATCCCGACACCCGCAAGGCGTTGTACAAGGCCACCGGCGGCGTGTTCGCGGCGGTCGATTTCGTCGGCTCGGAAAAGTCGCTGGCGTTCGCAACAGGCGCGCTGGCAAAGGGCGGCAAGGCCGTCATCACCGGCCTGCTCGGTGGCAATTTCGCAACGCCCGTCGCGATGTTCCCGCTCAAGGCCATGACCATCGAGGGCACGCTGACGGGCACGCTCGCGGAAACCAGCGAAGTGATGGCGCTGGCCCGCGCCGGCAAGATCGCGCCGCCGCCGATCAGCGAGCGCCCGCTCGCCGAGGCGCAGTCCGCGCTCGACGATCTGCGGCAGGGCCGTGTGGTCGGACGGGTTGTGCTATCGGCGTAGTGCTAGATATTCTTTTGCAAGCCGCGCACGAATGCGTCGAAGCCGGGTTGTCGCTCTCGTTTGAGCCGCTCGGCGTGCAGGATGGCACGGACATCGTTGAATGCCCGATCAAGATCGCGATTGACGACCACGTAGTCGTACTCCGCCCAATGGCTCATCTCGTCTGCCGCTTTTGCCATACGGGCGCGGATGACCTTCTTGTCGTCCTGGGCGCGGGTGTGCAGGCGGCGGGCCAATTCGCCGCTTGACGGAGGCAGAATGAAAACGCTCACCAAGTCCGCCCGCGCGTGCTTTCGAAGTTGCTTTGTGCCTTGCCAGTCAACGTCAAACAGCACATCGCGTCCGTGCTTGAGCGCTTTCTCGACTGGTTGCTTCGGAGTTCCGTAGAAATTGCCGAACACCTCGGCGTATTCCAGCAACTCACCTGCCTTTGCCATCTGATCGAATTTCTTGCGATCCACAAAGTGATAGTGCCGTCCATGGACTTCGCCGGGCCGCCGCGCCCGTGTCGTCACCGAGATCGACAGCGCAATGTTGTGCTCTTCGGTGAGCAGCATCCGCGACAGCGTGGTCTTGCCGGCGCCGGACGGCGACGACAGCACCAGCATCATGCCGCGCCGGGCGACCGCCTTGCTCCTCGCTCTGCGCGCCATCGTCACTCCAGGTTCTGGACCTGCTCGCGAAACTGCTCCACCACCGCCTTGAGCTCCAGGCCGATGTTGGTCAGCTCCATGTCGTTCGCTTTGGCGCACAGCGTATTCGATTCGCGGTTGAGCTCCTGCGACAGGAAATCGAGCTTGCGGCCGACCGGGCCGCCGGCTGTCAGCAGGTTGCGCGCCTGCGCGACGTGCGCGGCGAGACGGTCAAGCTCCTCGCGGATGTCGGCCTTGGTGGCGAGCAGGATCGCCTCCTGGTGCAGCCGGTCGGGATCGAACCGCTGCGAGGCTTCAAGCAAGGCCGCGACCTGCTCGGCCAGCCGCGCCTTGATCGCCTCGGACTTGCGGGCCGGCGCTGCTTCGGCACGTCCCGCGAGCGCCGCGATTTCGGACAGCCGCTCCGCCAGCACATGGCCGAGCGCCACGCCTTCGGTGTGGCGCATCTGCTCGAGCCCCTTCAGCGCCTGCGCGAAGCCCGCAGCGATCGCGCCTTCCGCGGCCTTGCGGTCTTCTTCCTTCTCCTCGGCCTCGGTCACATCCATCACGCCCTTGAGCGCCAGGATGCCGTCGAGCGTCGGCGGCATCGCGTTGGAGCGGGCGCCGAGATCCTTCAAGGTTGCCAACACCGCCGCCAGCACCGGCTCGTTAATGCGCGCCACCGGAGCGACACCCTCGCGGCTGACCGTGAGGCTTGCGAACACCGAGCCGCGCGATAGCGCCTCGGCGGCACGCCCGCGCACCGGGCCGTCGATCGCGTCCCAGCCGGTCGGCAGCCGCAGCTTGAGATCGAGCCCCTTGGCGTTGACCGACTTGAGCTCCCAAGCCCAGGCGTAGGGGCCGCTGACGCCGTGGCTTCGCGCGAAGCCGGTCATGCTCGACAGCGCCATCGTGGTTCGTTCCGTTCGTGAAATCCGCGCGAACTTAGCGCATGGCCCGGCGAAGTGAAACCGACCGAAACGGCTATGGCCGCGCGGCGGGCCGCGCCGCCCGCGCCGGCGCGCGGCCGGTCGCAGCCGCGGGCTGCGGGTTGGCCTGCTGCTCGAGCACGCGCAGCCGCGCGACGTTCTTCTGGTGCTGCTCGTAGTTGTCGGCGAAAGCGTGGCCGCCGGAGCCGTCGGCGACGAAGAACAATTCCTTGGTCCGCGCCGGATTGGCGGTGGCTTCCAGCGAGGCGCGGCCCGGGTTGGCGATCGGCCCGGGCGGCAAGCCGTCGATGACATAGGTGTTGTACGGCGTCGGCTGGTCGATCTCGCTGCGCAGGATGCCGCGCCCCAGCGTACCCTTACCGCCCACAAGGCCGTAGATGATGGTCGGGTCGGACTGCAGCTTCATCTTTTGCTTCAGGCGATTGACGAACACCGCGGCGACCCTCGTGCGCTCCTCGGACTTGCCGGTTTCCTTCTCGACGATCGAGGCCAGCACCACCAGTTGCTCGGCGGAGCGGATCGGGAGGTCGGGCATGCGTCGGTCCCAGATTTCCTGCACCAGCCGGCGATGCTGCTGCTGCATTCGCTGGATCATCTGCTCGCGCGTCATGCCCCGCGTGTACCGGTACGTCTCCGGCAGCATGGTGCCTTCGCGCGGCACCTCGCGGATGTTTCCGGTCAGCACCTCATTCTCCAGCAGGCGCTGCACGATCTGGTCCGAGGTCAGCCCTTCGGCCACGGTGAACGCATGCTGCACCACCTTGCCGTCGATGATGGTGTTGACCACGTCGTGCAGGCTGGCATTTCGCGGAAACTGGTATTCGCCGTACTTGAGTTCGTCGCGCGCCTTGAGCAGCAGCGCGCCAGCCATGAATAGATAAGGCTGATCGATCACACCTTCGCGCTGCAGCAGATCGGCGGTGTCGCGGATGCCGCCGCGCGGAATGTTGACGATCTTTTCGCTAGCCAGCGGGCCCGGCAGATCGAACCGCTGCTTGCCGATCACGAAGCCGACGCCGGCGCCGATCGTCGCGAGGAACAGCAGCGTCAGCAGCAGGTTTCCGGCGATCACGAACGGATGCCGCGCACGCTTGGAGCGGCGCTTCGGCGCAGGCATGCGTTCCGGCTCAAGCGCGGCCCGCGCGCTGCGCGGGGTGATGCGCTTGGGATCGAGCAATGGTGAATCCAACGCGCCGGCCTGCATCGGCGGATAAGGATCACCGGCGCCATGAACCGCGCGGCTGCTCTCGGGCGGCAGCGGCGGCGCGGCCGCAACAGGCGGCACGGGACGCGCAGCTTGTGGCGGCTGAGCCGGTTGTTGCTGCTGCCGTGCAGCGGCGGCGGGCGGCGCTGCCGCGGTGGGCGCCGCGCTGCGCTGGGCCGGTTGTTGCGAGGACTGCGCGGATGCCGCAGGCGCCGCAACGCGCTGCTGCTGTTGTTGCGGCGGAGCAGCCGGACGTTGCGCCGGAGGGGGCGGAGCCGCGGGCGCCGGACGCGGCGGCGCGGCTTGCGGCGCAGGCGCTGCCGGACGCATTTGCGGTTGCTGCGGCGGCGCGGCGGGACGCGGAGTGGGTGCAGCGGGCGCCGGCTGGAACGGATTGCCGTGCGCCGGATCGGCCTGCGAACGCGGCGGACTCCCGGATGGCCCGAAGCCTGGCGGCGGCGGCCGTCCCTTGCCGTTGCCACCGGGCGGTGGGTTGGATGAATTCACCGCCCTGCTCCCGCATTCATGCGCGCACCATTCCTATGACTTCAAATTCGCGAAACCGCACATGAATGGCGTGTCGGCGCCGATGGTCGCAGATTTCTCGTGCCCTGCCCATGTTTTTTAGCATTTCCCCTGGGACACGGACGAAGCGGGTGACATTGAGAAAGCAAATATGGCGAAACGGTGGACACCACCGGTCATGGCGCCACGGCTAGCCGGCGCACCGCCTGAACACGAGCGAGGCGTTGGTGCCGCCAAAGCCGAACGAGTTCGACAGCGCGACGTCGATGGCACGCTTGCGGGCCTGATGCGGAACGAGGTCGATTGACGTCTCCACCGAAGGATTGTCGAGATTGAGCGTGGGCGGCGCCACGTTGTCGCGGATCGCCAGCACCGAGAAGATCGCCTCCGCGGCGCCGGCCGCGCCCAGCAGATGCCCGATCGCGGATTTGGTCGAGGACATCGAAACACGGCTCGCGGAATTCCCCACCAGGCGCTGCACCGCGCCGAGTTCGATCTCGTCGCCGAGCGGCGTCGAGGTGCCGTGGGCGTTGATGTAGTCGATGTCGCCGGCCTGGATGCCGGCCCGCTTCACCGCTGCCTGCATGCAGCGCAGTGCGCCGTCCCCATCCGGGCTTGGCGCCGTGATGTGATAGGCGTCGCCGGACAAGCCGTAGCCGATCAGCTCGGCATAGATCTTGGCGCCGCGCGCCTTGGCGTGCTCGTACTCCTCCAGCACCACGCAGCCGGCGCCCTCGCCCATCACGAAGCCGTCGCGGTCCTTGTCATAGGGACGGGATGCCTTTTTCGGCGTGTCGTTGAAACCGGTGGACAGCGCGCGTACCGCGGAGAAGCCCGCGAACGAAATGCGGTTGACCGGCGATTCCGTACCGCCCGCGACCATGACGTCGGCGTCGCCGAGCGCGACCATGCGGCCGGCGTCGCCGATCGCGTGCGCGCCGGTCGAACAGGCGGTGACCACCGCGTGGTTCGGCCCCTTCAGGCCATGCTGAATCGACACGTAGCCGGAGGCCAGATTGATGATGCGGCCGGGAATGAAGAAAGGAGAGACGCGGCGCGGGCCGCGCTCCTTGAGCAGGATCGCGGTGTCGGCGATGCCTTCGATGCCGCCGATGCCGGAGCCGATCATCACGCCGGTGGAGTTCTGCTCCTCCGGGGTCGTGGGCTTCCAGCCGGCGTCTTCGAGTGCCTGCTGGGCTGCGCACATCGCATAGACGACAAAATTATCGACCTTGCGGCGCTCCTTCGCCTCCATCCACTGATCGGGATTGTAGGTGCCGTTGCTGCCGTCGCCTTGGGGGATCGTGCCGGCGATCCGGCACGGCAGATCGGCAACCTCAAAGCGATCGATGATGCTGATGCCGCTCTCGGACGCAAGCAGGCGGCGCCAGACCGTCTCCACCCCGCAACCGAGCGGGCTCAGAATTCCAAGACCGGTGACGACGACACGTCTCATCTCTTGGCCCGCAAGCTCACGCGTCACCCGTCAATGCATCGTGCATGTGCCGTACATTTCAGGCACCCGCCGCGGCACCTTGTCCGGCCGCCACGGCATGGCCGAGGCCCGGAGCCGAAGCTCCGGCGGGATCAGCTCTTGGCGTTCTTTTCGAGGAACTTGGTGGCGTCACCGACCGTGAGAATGGTCTCCGCCGCGTCATCGGGAATTTCGCAGCCGAACTCTTCCTCGAAGGCCATCACGAGTTCGACGGTATCGAGACTGTCGGCGCCGAGGTCATCGATGAAGCTCGCCGCTTCCGTGACCTTGTCGGGCTCGACGCCCAAATGCTCGACCACAATCTTCTTCACTCGCTCGCCAATATCACTCATCGTCTAACCCTCTAGTTGGTCGCTCTAGGTAGCGTTGGGCTCGATCAGCGGCCTTGAGCCAACGAATTTTGTGCGTCGCCTCACCTGACAGCACGGTCGCGAGCGGACCGCGTATCGCCCTCGCCCATCAGTTGCCCCAGCAAGGCCGCGGTTCGGTTAAAACACACTTCACCAGCCTTGACTAGCGCCCGGCAACTCACCGGAATCCCCGGGCCGGGCCAGAATTGCAGGCTTCATATCATCGCCATCCCGCCGTTGACGTGAAGGGTCTGGCCGGTGACATAGGCCGCCTCGTTGGAGGCAAGATAGACCACGGCGGCCGCAACATCATCGCCGGAACCAAGCCGGCCCGCCGGAACCATGGTCAGGATCGCCTCGCGCTGCTTGTCGTTCAACTTGTCCGTCATCGGCGTTGCGATGAAGCCCGGCGCCACGCAGTTCGCGGTCACGCCGCGCTTGGCGTATTCCTTGCCGACCGATTTGAACATTCCGATCATGCCGGCCTTGGCGGCTGTGTAGTTGCTCTGCCCCGCGTTGCCGGTGACGCCGACCACGGATGTAATGCCGATAACGCGGCCGAACCGCCGCCGCATCATGCCCTTCACCGCGGCGCGCGCGAGGCGGAAGGTCGATGTCAGGTTGACGTTGAGGACCTGGTCCCAATCCTCGTCGCGCAGCGCGACGAACAGGTTGTCCTTGGTGATGCCGGCGTTGGCCACCAGGATGTCGAGCTGACCCAGCGCCTCCTCGGCCTTGGGCACCAGCGCCTCGACCGCATCCTTGTCGGCCAGGTCGCACGGCAGCACCGCAGCGCCCCCGAGTTCGGCCGCCAGCGTATCGAGCGCCTCCCGCCGCGTGCCGGACAGCGCCACCTTGGCGCCCCGGGCGTGCAGCGCGCGCGCGATGGCGCCGCCGATGCCACCCGTCGCGCCGGTCACCAGCGCGGTCTTGCCGGTCAGGTCGAACATGGTTCTCTCCTTCAGCCGCCGCGCGCGGTTTTGAACGCCGCGACGTCGTCCGGCGTGCCGATTGCCGTTCCGGTGGCGCCGTCGGCGATGCGCTTGACGAGACCGGTCAGCACCTTGCCCGCACCGACCTCGTAGAATGTCGTGACGCCCTGCGCGGCCATCGTCGCCACGCACTCGCGCCAGCGCACCGTTCCGGTCACCTGCTCGACCAGCCGGCGCACGATCTCCTGCGGATCGCTGATCGGCTGTGCCAGCACATTGGCAACCACCGGCACCGCCGGCGCTTTCACGTTGGTGTTGCCGAGCGCCTCCGCCATCGCTTCGGCGGCGGGACGCATCAGCGCGCAATGGAACGGCGCGGACACCTGCAGCATCATCGCACGGCGCGCGCCCCTGGCCTTGGCGATCTCGACCGCGCGCTCGACGGCGGACTTGTTGCCGGAGACGACGCACTGGCCGCCGCCGTTGTCGTTGGCGACCTGGCAGACCTCACCTTGCGCTGCTTCGGCTGCCACTGCGGCGGCCGCATCAAGCTCCATGCCGAGCAGCGCGGCCATGGCGCCGGCACCAACCGGCACCGCCTGCTGCATGGCGCGGCCACGGATGCGCAGCAGCTTCGCGGTGTCGGCAATCGAGAATGCGCCGGCAGCAGCAAGCGCGGAATATTCGCCGAGCGAATGACCCGCGACGAATTTGGCATCGCGCTTGAGATCGACGCCGGCTTCGGCTTCGAGCACCCGCATCGCCGCGACCGACACCGCCATCAGCGCGGGCTGCGCGTTCTCGGTCAGCGTCAGCCGGTCGATCGGGCCGTCCCACATGATGGCGGAGAGCTTCTCGCCGAGCGCCGCATCGACCTCGTCGAATACCGCACGCGCCGGCGCGAACGCGTCCGCCAGCGCCTTGCCCATGCCCACCGCCTGGCTGCCCTGGCCCGGAAACACAAAGGCTGCCGACATCGCTTCCATCCCCTTCAAAAGTCGCGTCGAAAAGCCCCGAACCGGTGCGGTGTGTCAAGTTGCCCCCCTTAGCCGCGAATTGAGCCATCAGGGGCGCAAACCGGGCACTCAGAGAACCGGCCAGCCGGGGCCTGCCTTTCGTGAACCGTACCCGGCGTCATGGTTCTCCAGGAACGCCGGAAGCACGGCCTGCGCGCTTGTCTTTCCGTCAAAACACCCTATAAACCCCCCACTTCGTCATTCGGCCGGGAGCTGAACGGACGGCTGCCAGGGCTTTCGGGCTTTTGGCGGTAGGACCTTCTGGTCCGGCGTCCCGTGTTCCCGCCTTCAGAGCATCGAGCCTTCCCGAAGGCTCGAAGGGCTTGGCGCCGAAAGACGATTGAACAGAGGAAGGCTAATCATGCCGCTATACGAACACGTCTATCTCGCGCGCCAGGACGCCAGCGCGCAGCAGGTCGAGGAATTGACCGCGCAATTCACCGGCATCATCGAGCAGATGGGCGGCAAAGTCGCCAAGATGGAATACTGGGGCATCAAGTCGCTCTCGTTCCGCATCAACAAGAACCGCAAGGCGCACTTCACGCTGATGAACGTGGACGGGCCGGCTGCTGCGCTCACCGAGATCGAGCGTCAGGAGCGCATCAGCGAAGACGTGCTGCGCTATATCACCATCCGCGTCGATGAACTGGAGGAAGGCCCCTCCGCGATGATGCGCAAGGTCGACCGCGATCGCGAGCGTGACGAGCGCCGTGACGGCGGCGGCGGCGGTGGCCGATTCGGCGGCGGTGGCGACCGCTTCGGCGGCGGCGACCGGTTCGACCGTGGCGATCGTCCGCCACGCCGCGACCGCGATGAAGGCCGCCCGCGCGACGACGCGGCAACGGAGTAACGGTCATGGCATTCGGTTCTTCAGGTGGTGGTGCAGGCGCTGGCGCAGGTGGCGCGCGCCGTCCGTTCTTCCGGCGTCGCAAGACCTGTCCGTTCTCCGGCGAAGGTGCGCCGAAGATCGACTACAAGGACGCCAAGCTGCTGCAGCGCTACGTGTCCGAGCGCGGCAAGATCGTGCCGAGCCGCATCACCGCGGTGTCGGCCAAGAAGCAGCGCGAACTGGCTCAGGCCATCAAGCGCGCGCGCTTCCTCGGTCTGCTGCCCTACGTGATCCGCTAACGCGGCATTGAGAAATGCGCTCGCCCTCGCGGGCGGGCGCGATGGTGCAAGCAATCGAGGGTGCCGGGAACAGTCCCGGGATCCGACAGTTGGGGCGGACTTCGATCCGCCTCTAACCGCTCAAGGGGCGGGACAGCTCGATGATGCAGATGATTCTCATCGGTATTGGAGCGGGAGCCGCGACGGCTTTGCTGTTCGCGTCGGTTGCATCCGGCTCGCTGATCTCCGTGTTGCTGTTCTATCTGGCGCCGCTGCCGATCCTGATCGCGGCGCTCGGCTGGAGCCAATGGGCGGGCCTGATCGCCGCGGTGTTCGCTTCGCTCAGCCTCGCCGCGGTGTTCGGCCCGTTCTTCTTCGCAGCATTCCTGTTCGGGATCGGCCTGCCCGCGTGGTGGCTCGGCTACCTCACCCTGCTGGCGCGCCCCACCGGAGCGCCGCCGCCCGGCGACATGGAGTGGTATCCGGCCGGCAACCTGGTGGTCTGGAGCGCGCTGATCGGCGCGCTGATCGTGACCGCGGCACTCATCAACATCAGCGGCAACGATGACGGCTTCCGCGCGGCGCTGCGCGCCGGACTTGAGCGCGTGTTGCGCGACCGTGGGCCGAAAGCGCCCGACATCAACCGTCTGCTCGATTTCCTGGTGCTGGCGCTGCCGCCGGCCGCCGCTGTGCTGACCACCATCACCGGCGTGCTCAACCTGTGGCTTGCAGGCCGCGTCGTGTCGGTGTCGGGCCGCCTGAAGCGGCCGCAGCCCGATCTGTCAGCAATGCAGTTTCCATTCTACGCGCCGCTGCTGACCGGCGGCGCCATCGCAGGCTCCTTCCTGCCGGGACTGGCCGGCACCATCGCCGGCGTGCTCGCCGCCAGCATGCTGATGGCCTATGCGATCCTCGGATTTGCCGTGCTGCACAACATCACGCGCGGCGTCAAAAGCCGGATGCTGATGCTGGGCGGCGTCTACACCGCAGTGCTTGTGCTGGGCTGGCCCGCGCTCGTCATGATGATGATCGGCCTGATCGACGCCGCTCTCGACATTCGCGGCCGTATCGCGCAACGGCGCGGCCTGCCGCCACCAACCGGAACCTGACTTCAACCCACTGACAAACTCGGAGACGTAAGATGGAAGTGATCCTGCTCGAACGCATCGCCAAGCTCGGCCAGATGGGCGACGTGGTGCGCGTGAAAGACGGCTTTGCCCGCAACTTCCTGCTGCCGCAGGGCAAGGCGTTGCGCGCCACCGGCGACAACAAGTCCAAATTCGAAGGGATGAAGGCCGAACTGCAGGTCCGCAACCTCGAAGCCAAGGGTGACGCCGGCAAGATCGCGGCCAAGCTCAACGGCCAGACCTTCAAGGCGGTGCGCCAGGCCTCCGAAGTCGGCCAGCTCTACGGCTCGGTGACGCCGCGCGATCTCGCGGGCCTGCTCAACGACGGCGGCTTCACCGTCGACCGCAACCAGATCGCTCTCAACGTCCCGATCAAGACGATCGGCGCGCACAAGGTGCCGGTGCTGCTGCATCCGGAGGTCGAGGTGACCATCACGCTTTACGTCGCGCGCAGCCTCGACGAGGCCGAGCGCCTCGCCCGCGGCGAGAACGTGACCGTGCAGCGCGATCCGGGCGACGACGAGGACGAAGCCGCACAGGCGGTTGCCGCGGCGGAAACCTTCTTCGAGCCGGAAGCGCTGAAGGGCGACGGCGAGAAGACGGACGAAGCGGCAGGAGCTGCGGCCGACAAGGCCTGATCCGCTAGCGCGGGATGACTGTTCTTCGAATCGTCATCCCGCTCCGGCTTCTTGTTTGAGCATGATCTAGTCGAAAATGTCCCACTGGGGCTTTGGCGGCTCCGGTGGCGGAGCCGGCGCCACAGGCGCCGGCGCGGGCTCCGGCGGCGGAGGGGCAGCGACAGTTTGGCGTCCGCGCGCTGGGGGCTTGCCCGCCGCAGCAGGCGCCGTTGCCGGAGCAGCAGCCGGTTTGGCCTGATCGCCGGGTTCGGCGGCAGGCCGCCTCGCCGCCTCGGCGGGCTTGGCGGCATCGTCGGAGCGAGCCGCCGCACGCGGCGGCTTCGCATCCGGCTTTTCCGGCCGCGCCGCCCGTGCGTCGCCGGGAACGCCCGCCAGATAAGCCGCCAGCGCCGCCGCGCTTTCGCGGCTGTTGGTGTAGTGCTCGCGCAGGAAGCTCGCGAGACCGGACTGTCCCCTGTCCTTGGCCAGCCCCTGCGGTCCCTTATGACAGCCGGCGCCGGTGCAATCGCTCGCAAACAGTTGCGGCGCGGGCTTTGCGCTGAAATTTTCGCCGCGCGCCGCGCCCTGCGGGGGCGGCGCCGATTGGGCCTGGGCCTGGGCCTGGGCCGGGGGCGGCGCCTGGGTCTGCCCAAAGCCCCATTGCGCTCGGGCATCGGCCGCCGCGCAAACCGCCAGCGCACCGGCTATCGCCAGATGAAGTGCAGGATTTCTCATGCCGGACAACGGTATCTCCAGCTCAGGCGCGAATGCGTCACGCGGTCATAGCGCATATTTGCGCGAAAGTGAGGCGGCAGCGAGCCAAGGCTTGAGATAGCCGGTGCGGCCTGTTGGCCCTGCCCGTGGCCATGCTTCACCTCCCGAACCGGGCAAATCCCGGTGTCGCGCTGCTGGCCTGAGTCATTGGGCCATTTGAGCCTGCGCTTTGTTCTACGAAAGACGCCCCACCCGCTCAAGGGAGGTCAATCAGGGATCGGAGGCGCGGAGCGGATCGGGACTCCGGCAGGCCTCGGACGCTCCTGCGAGTCGGCCCGGCTCGCCTGTTGCGAAACGCGGACCAGGCGCTTGGCGACGCGCAACTCGCGCGATTGGCGGTGATAACTCCGGATTGCGGTCAAGCCGCACGGCCGATTCACAGCCGGGACTGTGTGTAACGCGGACAGCGCCAAACTCCCGCTCGCCGCCCTGCCCCGCGGTGCTACGTCATCGGGTCTGCACGGCGCAACGCCATGCGCTGTCTGTTCCAAGTTCACCCGCGAGTCCCACGATGGTGTGTTGAGTCCGGCTGTCTTCCTAGAAACCTCGTAGAAAAAACCGCGTTCCCGAATTTTGACACACCCGGCATCTCCGATCGCTGATCATGGCACCACTCGATTCGACAGCGCGCAAACTCGCTGACACCACCGCACCGCAATACCGCACCGCGCCTCACAACATCGAGGCCGAGCAGGCATTGCTCGGCGCGATCCTGGTCAACAACGAGGCGTTCTACCGCGTCTCGGACTTTCTGGAGCCCGGCCACTTCCACGAGCCGCTACACCAGCAAATCTACGAACTGGCGTCGAACCTGGTCCGCGCCGGCAAGACCGCGACGCCGATCACGCTCAAGACGTTTTTGCCGAGTGACATCGACATCGGCGGCCTCAACGTCAGCCAATATCTGGCGCGGCTCGCAGCCGAAGCCACCACCGTCATCAACGCCGCCGACTACGGCCGCACCATCGCCGACCATGCGCTGCGCCGCAACCTGATCGGCATCGGCGAGGACATGGTCAATGTCGCGTTCTCCTCGCCGATCGACTTCGCGCCGCGCGAGCAGATCGAGGACGCCGAGCGCAGGCTGTACGAACTGGCGGAAACCAACCGCTACGGCTCGGGCTTCCAGCGCTTCTCGCAGGCGCTGACCACCGCGGTCGACATGGCCGCGCGCGCGTTCCAGCGCGAAGGCAAGCTTTCGGGACTGGCGACCGGCCTGAAGGACCTCGACTCCAAAATGGGCGGCCTGCAGGCGTCGGACATGATCATCGTCGCCGGACGTCCCGGCATGGGCAAGACCGCGCTCGCCACCAACATCGCCTACAACGTCGCACGCGCCTATCGCGGCGAGGTGCAGCCCGACGGCAGCATGCTGACCGTGAACGGCGGTATCGTCGGCTTCTTCTCACTCGAAATGTCGGCCGAGCAGCTCGCCACCCGTATCATCGCCGAGCGCACCGAAGTGCCGTCGAGCTCGATCCGCCGCGGCGGCATCAGCGAGAGCGACTTCGAGAAAATCAAGGACGTGTCGATCGAATTGCAGCACCTGCCGTTCTACGTCGACGAGACCGGCGGCCTGTCGATCTCGCAACTGGCCGCGCGCGCGCGGCGCCTGAAGCGCCAGCGCGGGCTCGATCTGCTGGTGATCGACTACATCCAGTTGCTGCAGGGCTCGCAGAAGCGCGCCAGCGAAAGCCGCGTGCAGGAAGTGACCGAGATCACCACCAATCTCAAGGCACTCGCCAAGGAATTGAACGTCCCGATCATCGCGCTGTCGCAGCTCTCGCGTCAGGTCGAAAGCCGCGACGACAAGCGGCCGCAACTGTCGGACCTGCGTGAATCCGGATCGATCGAGCAGGACGCCGACGTCGTAATGTTCGTGTTCCGCGAGGAATACTACCTCGCCAACAAGGAGCCCCGGCCCGGCACCGAAGAACACATGAAGTGGCAGACCGAAATGGAAATCGTGATGGGCAAGGCCGAACTGATCATCGGCAAGCAGCGCCACGGACCGACGGGCACCGTCCAGGTGCAGTTCGACGCCCACGTCACGCGCTTCGGCGATCTGGCGCCGGAGCACCACATGCCGGACCGGATCGGCGAATAGAGACGCCATCCGCCGTCCCAAAGCCGGACGGCGGGCCGTTTCCTTGCGCTTGTCCCGCACGCCGCGCCCGGCCATAACCCGCCCATGGCCCGTCCACCCCAATCCACCGCTTCGCCCAACCCGGTCACCACCGGCGGCCCTTCGGAGGCCGAGGCCGGCGGCATTCTCACCATCGACCTGTCCGCCATCTTCGACAATTACCGGGCGCTGGCGGTCAAGGTGATGCCGACCGAGTGCGCCGCCGTGGTCAAGGCCGACGCCTACGGCTGCGGTTTGGACCAAGTCACCGCGGCGCTGTCGCGCGCCGGCTGCAAGACGTTCTTCGTCGCTCACCTCGACGAGGCGCGGCGCGTGCGCAAGCTCGCGCCGGAGGCTGTGATCTACGTGCTCAACGGCTTCGCGGTCGGAAGCGGGCCCGGCTTCGTCGAGGCCTACGCTCGGCCGGTGATCAACTCATCGGTCGAACTCGCCGAGTGGGACCAGTTCATCGCCACGAGCGGCTGGAACGGCGGCGCGGGACTTCACGTCGATACGGGGATGAACCGGCTCGGGCTGTCGCTCGACGAGACGGCGGCGGTGGCCGTGCGGATGCAGTCCGAGAACCACGGCATCACGCTGCTGATGAGCCACTTCGCCTGCGCCGACCAGCCGCGCCATCCGCTCAACGATCAGCAGATCAGGCAATTCCGCGAGATCCGCACGCTGTTCCGCGGCACGCCGGGCTCGCTTGCGAACTCGTCGGGAATTTTCCTCGACCCGTCGGCGTATTGCGACATTGTGCGTCCGGGTGCAGCCCTCTACGGCGTCAATCCGACGCCCGGCCGGCCCAATCCGATGAAGCCGGCGATCGGGCTGCAATGCCGCGTGCTGCAAATCCGCAGCGTGCCGCGCAACGCCACCGTCGGCTATGGCGCGACCTGGACCGCCAAGCGCGCAAGCCGCATCGCCGTGATCGCGGCCGGCTACGCCGACGGCCTTCTGCGCGCGGCGTCCGCGGCCGAGCGCGATGTCCTCATCGCCGGCAAACGCTGCCGCATGGTCGGACGCATCTCGATGGATCTTCTCGCGGTGGACGTCACCGATCTCGCCGAAGGCGCCGTGCGGCGCGGGAGTCTCGTCACGCTGATCGGCGGCGAACTCGACCTTGACACGGTGGGCGCGCAGTCCGGCACCATCGGCTACGAGGTGCTGTCCTCGCTCGGCCACCGCTATCACCGCGTCTGGAAGAGCTGACTACGCGGACCCCGGCGGCAGCCGCGTCATGCGCGACTGCACCAGCAGCACGAACCCGGTGACGATCGCAGCCACCGCGATGATCGTCCACACGATCGCGCCGGTCAGCGACAGCACGCCGGCGAGAAACAGCGCCAGCCAAATCGCCAGCGGCACAATCGTCAGCACGAGCGCGAACGCCAGCAGCACCAGCCAGCCTTCGCGCGCAATCGGACGCGCCACCACCTTGCCGCGCGATGCGGCGCCGATGCGGACCCATTCGGAGCCCGCCCGATTGGCGTCTTCCGGCGTCATCACCAGGAACCAAGGCTTGCGATCGGCCACGGCTGCCTCCCCTCGCGACGCGAGAATCCAAGCGGAGCGCGCGATCGCGGTCAATGTGGATGGCTTCCGCAAATGTTCTTGATATGTTCTCAATGTCGTGTATTCTCCTGAGCCATCCACCGGAGATTCGGACATGGCCATCGCTGGCTTGACCACCCAAGACGGTCTTGGGCTGACCCTCTTTGTGCCCCAGGGCCGCCAGGAGGAGGCTGCCGCGTTCTACATCTGCGCGTTCGGCGCAACCTCGCCGCGCCACTGGCTCAATCCGCGCACCGGAGAGATCGCAGGCTTCGACATCAAGATCGGCCAAGCCACCTTCACGGTCGGCGGCGCCAATCCGAAGCGCGAGGCCGATCCGAAACTGCCGGGCCCTTGCCCGGTCGCGGCTCCAGGCCGCGGCAGCATCGTGCTGCAGATCTGCGTCGACGATCTCGATGCGACGCTGACGCGCGCGATCGCTGCCGGCGCCGTGGTGCGGACACCTGTGCAGGATGCCGATTGGGGCGACCGTGTCGCCACCATCATCGATCCGTTCGGGCACATCTGGGCGCTGGCCGCGATCCGCGACTGGATGTCGGTGCCCGACTACAATGCGCGCGGCAACATCCAGCTCATCGAAGCGGCGTAGCGCATGATCCGGAAAAGTGGGAACCGGTTTTCCGAAACGATCATGCGCAAGGTGAAATGACATGGCACGCCTCCAGACCGTCAGCTTCGTCTGTCAGAACTGCGGCGCAGCCTGCAACCGCTGGCAGGGCAAGTGCGACGGCTGCGGCGAATGGAACACGCTGGTCGAGGAAGGCGCCGCTGCGCCCGCGCCCGGTGGCGGCGGCCGCGCGCCCCGCAAGGGCCGCCTCATCAAGCTCGAGGCGCTGACCGGCGACACCAGGGAAGCGCCGCGCCTGCCCTCCGGCGTGACCGAATTCGATCGCGTCACCGGCGGCGGGCTGGTGCGCGGCTCGGTGCTGCTGATGGCCGGCGATCCCGGTATCGGCAAGTCCACCATCCTGATCCAGGTCGCGGCCGCACTCGCCAACGCAGGCCAGCGCGCGATCTACATTTCCGGCGAGGAAGCTGTGGCCCAGGTGCGGCTGCGCGCCGAGCGTCTCGGGCTCGGCGGCGCGCCGGTCGAGCTTGCCGCGGAAACGTCGGTCGAGGACATCATCGCCACGCTCAGCGAAGGCAAGCTGCCGCGCCTTGTCGTCATCGACTCCATCCAGACCATGTGGTCGAGCGCGATCGAATCCGCGCCCGGCACCGTCACGCAGGTGCGCGGCTCCGCGCAGGCGCTGATCCGCTTCGCCAAGCGCTCGGGTTGCGCGCTGATCCTGGTCGGCCACGTCACCAAGGACGGCCAGATCGCAGGCCCCCGCGTGGTCGAACACATGGTGGACGCTGTGCTCTCGTTCGAGGGCGAAGGCTCGCAGCAGTTCCGCATTTTGCGCGCGGTGAAGAACCGGTTCGGCCCGACCGACGAGATCGGCGTGTTCGAGATGACGGGCCTCGGCCTGCGCGAAGTCTCAAACCCGTCCGAGCTGTTCCTGTCCGAGCGCGATCTCGGCTCGCCGGGCACCGCGGTGTTCGCCGGCATCGAGGGCACCCGCCCGGTGCTGGTCGAGATCCAGGCGCTGGTGGCGCCGACCTCGCTTGGCACGCCGCGCCGCGCCGTGGTCGGCTGGGACCAGAGCCGGCTGTCGATGGTGCTCGCGGTGCTGCAGGCCCACTGCGGCGTCAACCTCGGCGGCCACGATGTCTATCTCAATGTCGCGGGCGGATTGCGGATCGTGGAGCCGGCTGCCGACCTCGCCGCCGCGGCGGCGCTGGTGTCGTCGTTGACGAAGGCCCCGCTGCCCGCCGACGGCGTCTACTTCGGCGAGGTGTCGCTGTCCGGCGCGGTGCGCCCGGTGGCGCAGACCCCGTCGCGGCTCAAGGAAGCGCAGAAGCTCGGATTTGCGCGCGCGGTTTTGCCGGAGCCGGGCCGCGGCGATGCCGCGGAAAGCAGTTCCGGCCTCGCGCTGACCACCGTGCGTATGCTGACCGATCTGGTGGCCGATATCGCAGCGCGCGGTCCCGGCGCCGGCCCGGACGCCTGATCTATTTCGCAGCCGCGCGGTAAAGGTCGAAATCGTTGCCGGCCGGATAGCCGGGCGGCAGCGAAGTGCGCTGCGTCACCGTGAGGTCCGGCCGCAGCGTGCGCAGGCGCTGCGCTTCGTCCTCCCGCAACAGCAGCCATTCCGGCGACTTCAACCTGGCAAGGTCTTCGACCGGCATGCTGCGGATCGGCTTCGGCACGTAGACCAGCGCATTGTTCTTGTAGGTCAGCGGCGTGGAGTAGAGCGTGCCGGGCCGCTCCGCCATCTGCGCCATGACGGCCTGCGCATCGTGGCGGCTGCGTTGCGAGGAGCCGGGCATGAGCGGCGTCACGATCCAGCCGGCCACCACGGGATAGATCGCCAAACCGCATGCGACGACGACAACCGTATTGAACGCGATCGTGCTCCGCCCGCGCAGCCATTCGTAGCCCAGCCCCGCGATCGCGGCCAAAGCGAAGAACGCCGGCATCGCATAGCGCGGGTGTGCGCCCGGCCACAGCATCAGCGCCATGGTGCAGACCAGCGCGTAGCACAGCAGCGCCAGCACCAGGTCGTCGCGCATCAGCAGGCGCTGGCGCGCGAGCGCTGCGATGAACGGGACCGCAACGATGATGGCGGGGATCGCGTCCACCGCGAACTTCCCCGCAAATGCTGCGACACCCACCAGATACGAAACCGGGTCGGATGCAGCGGCCAGCCGCGAGTGTCCCGCCCACCTGTCCAGATCGCCGGGCTGATAGATCGCTACGTACCACGCCAGAACCAGAACACCGGCAATCGCATTGGCCGCAACGAAACCCGGCATCTCCTTCCACTCGCGCTTGATGAGCAGGAAGGCGCCGAGCCCCAAGGTGAAGTAGGCGGCGGGCTGCGGTCCCTTGGTCAGGGCCGCGGCACCGACCAGCAGTCCGGCTGCGATCCATCGCATCAGGCTGACGTGGCCGGTCTTGTGCCCGTCCCACCACACCACCATCGCGGCGAACAGCAGCACCGACAGCATCACGTCGGGTTCGGCGGTGATCAGTTTCCGCAGCAGCGCCGGCGCAACCAGGAAGCAGACCGCACCGAACAGGGCCGCCGCATGGCTGCAGCGCTGGCGCACCAGGTAGAAAATCAGGGCGCCACCGCCGAGCAGCGACAGCACGGCGGGAATGCGGGCCGCCGCCGGGCTCAATCCGCCGAACGGCAGGCCGATCACCGCCAGAACCCAGGACATCAGCACCGGCCGTTCCTGAAACCGGAAACCGTAAAGATGCGGAACCAGCCAGTGGCCGTCCTCGATGGCGCCGCGCGCGAGCGCCGTCACCGTGCCTTCCTCGAAGTGGGTGCCGCGCAGAAGGATGGCCGGAAAGATCAGCACGAACCAGAACGCGATCAGCCACACCCAGACCGGCACGCGCGAGCGCGCGATGCGGTCGAACCAATCGAACGGCTGCGCGTACTTCATGGGAGGGGCCGGACGGCTCTTCGGGAGAGCCATGCATAGCGGGCCGGGCCACCCCGCGAAAGGCCTGTAATCAAAGCGGAAATAGGCGGGTGACGCAGCCGCCCCAGCCCGCTATACACGCCCCGAATGGTGGCCGAACCGACGCGAAAAAGCCTCACCAGTCCAATCTTTTGGATCGGCTCTCGCGCACCCTTGCCGGACCTGTCCTACACCGGTGAGGTGGTGAGTGGCGCAGCACCGATTCGCGCCGGACGCCTCCCGAACCCTGACGCCAAGTTCCAGCAGGCCTGAAGACCATGCCGATTACGTGGCTCGATTTTCTTCTGCTCGGCGTGATGCTGGTTTCCGGCCTGCTCGCGATGATTCGCGGCTTTATGCGCGAGGTTTTGTCGATCGCGGCGTGGGCTGCCGCGGCGGTGGCGACCATCCTGCTCTACAACCGGCTGCTGCCGATCGCGAAGGCAAACATCTCCAACGACATGCTGGCCACGGCCGCCGTGGTCGGCGGCGTGTTCCTGGTCACGCTGCTGCTGGTCTCGATCATCACCGTCCGCGTCTCCGATATGGTGCTGGACAGCCGTATCGGCGCGCTCGACCGCACTTTGGGCTTCCTGTTCGGGCTGGCCCGCGGCCTGATCATCGTCGTGGTGGCCTTCCTGTTCTTCTCCTGGCTGGTCCCCTCCAACAAGCAGCCCGAGGGTGTGCGCAACGCCAAGTCTCGCGTGGTTCTGGAAAACACCGGAGAATGGTTGCAAGCCCTGTTGCCGCAGGACATGGATAACTACCTATCGCAGTGGTTCAAGCGCCGCCCCCGTGGCGACGAGGAGCCTGCGGATGCCGCGCCCGATCGACGCTCCAGCCTTGGCACGCCTTTTGAATTTGTCGCGTATCAGCGCCCCAGCAACCTGAGCCGATAGGCGACACATGACCCGGCAGCCCGCAGACCCGAGCGATTTCGATCCGAGCCGAAGTCGGATGTTTCCGACTTCGGACGCTTCCGAAGGGTCGAAGTCGGGTGAACCCGACTTCGATAGCGATAGGCTGCGGGAGGAATGCGGGGTGTTCGGCATCTTCGGCCACCCCGACGCCGCGGCGATCACAGCTCTCGGCCTGCACGCGCTCCAGCACCGCGGCCAGGAGGCCGCCGGCATCGTCTCGTTCGACGGCAAGCGTTTCCACTCCGAGCGCCGCATGGGCCTGGTCGGCGACAACTTCTCCCGCCGCGAGGTGATCGATCGCCTGCCCGGCATGAGCGCGGTCGGCCACGTCCGCTACTCGACCACCGGCGAAACCATCCTGCGCAACGTGCAGCCGCTGTTCGCCGAACTGGACGCCGGCGGCTTCGCGATCGGCCACAACGGCAACCTCACCAACGGCATCACGCTGCGCAAGCAACTCGTGCGCGACGGCGCCATGATGCAGTCCACCACCGACACCGAGGTGATGCTGCACCTGGTGGCACGCGCCAGGCGCAACCGCTTCGTCGATCGCTTCATCGAGGGTTTGCGCCAGATCGAAGGCGCCTACGCGTTCGTCGCCATGACCAACAAAAAGCTGGTCGGCGCGCGCGACCCTCTTGGAATCAGACCTCTGGTGCTGGGCAAGCTCGACGGCTGCCCGATCCTGGCATCCGAAACCTGCGCGCTCGACGTGATCGGCGCGACCTACGTGCGCGACATCGAGAACGGCGAGGTCGTGGTGTTCGACGAGGACGGCGCGCAGAGCCACAAGCCGTTCCCGCCGATGCAGGCACGGCCGTGCATCTTCGAATACATCTACTTCGCGCGGCCCGACTCCGTGGTCGGCGGCCGTTCGGTGTACGACATCCGCAAGAACATGGGCGCGGAGCTTGCGCGCGAGGCCCCCGCCTCCGCCGACGTGATCGTGCCGGTGCCGGACTCCGGCGTGCCGGCCGCGCTCGGCTTCTCGCAGGCCGCGGGCATCCCCTACGAGCTCGGCATCATCCGCAACCACTACGTCGGCCGCACCTTCATCGAGCCGACCCAGCAGATCCGCCAGCTCGGCGTGCGGCTCAAGCACTCCGCCAACCGCGCGGTGGTGAACGGCAAGCGCATCGTGCTGGTGGACGACTCCATCGTGCGCGGCACCACCTCCACCAAAATCGTGCAGATGATGCGCGACGCCGGCGCCAGCGAGGTGCACTTCCGCATCGCCTCGCCGCCGATCACGCATCCCGACTATTACGGCATCGACACGCCGGAGCGCGACAAGCTGCTCGCCGCCACCCACGACCTCGAAGGCATGCGCCAATTCATCGGCGCGGACTCGCTCGCCTTCCTGTCGGTGGACGGCATCTACCGCGCGATGGGCGCAGGCGCCCGCGATCCAGTGCGCCCGCAATTCACCGACCACTGCTTCACCGGCGAATACCCGACCGGGCTGACCGACCAGACCGGCCAGCAGAACACGCCGCGGCAATTGTCGCTGCTGGCGGAAGCGGGTTGAGGCCGGCACCAGACTAGTCGCCTCCTAACGCTGCCTGCATAATGACGTCCCACGGAGCCTGGCTCCGCCGGGAACTGGGAAGTCATGGCATGAAACGCGTTCTGATCAAGTGCGGCTGGCTGGTCACGCTCGACCCCAAGATCGGGGACTTCAAGGGCGGCGAGCTGCTGCTCAACGGCAATCGCATCGAAGCCGCGGGCCGCAGCCTCAACGCCACGGCCGACGAGACGATCGACGCCACCGACAAGATCGTGATGCCGGGCCTCGTCAACGCCCACATGCACACCTGGGAAACCGCGCTGCGCGGCATCGGCTCGGAGTGGCTGTCGGCCGACTATTTCAAGACCGTGCACGGCAATCTCGCCACCCGCTACAACGCCGAGGACAACTACGTCGCCAACCTGATCGGCGCGCTGGCGCAGATCGACGCCGGAGTCACCACGCTGGTGGACTGGTGCCACAGCATCACCTCGCTGGAGATGGCCGAGCGCGCCGTCGATGGCCTCACCGACAGCGGCATCCGCGCGGTGTTCGCGCACGGCACCGCCAAGCCCATGAGCCAGACCTCGGGCACGCCGTTCACGCACATTCCGCATCCGCGCGACCGCATCGAGGCGCTGCGCAAGGGCCGGCTCGCCTCTAACGACGGCCGCGTCACCCTGGCGATGGCGATCCTCGGTCCCGACTGGAGCGCGTGGGACGTGGTCGAGCACGACATCCGCATGGCGCGCGAGTTCGGCCTGGTGTCCTCCTCCCACACCCGGCGCAACGAAGACAGCATGAACCCCGGCGGCTACGCACGCATGGCGAAGGAAGGCCTGCTCGGCCCCGACCACAACCTGGTGCACGGCACGAGCTACGACTCAGGCACGCTGCGCATGATCGTCGATAGCGGCGCGTCGCTGACCTCCACCGTGCTGGTGGAGCTGCATCACCACATCGGCGACACGATGGTGGCGGCCTATCGCGAAGCCGGCGGCGCGCCGTCGCTCGGCATCGACGTCGAGCTGTATTGCTCCGGCCAGATGTTCCGCGAGATGCAGGCGGCGCTCTTGTTCGCGCGTGGCAAGGAAATCCGCAACAACGTTCTGCGCGGCAACACCCACTACAAGACCATTCCCGTGCGCTCGCGCGAGGCGCTGGAGTGGACCACCATCAACGGCGCGCGCGCCTTCAAGCTCGACGGCAAGATCGCGACGCTTTCGCCCGGCAAGAAGGCCGACGTTGTGATGCTGCGTGCCGACGACGTCAACATGGCGCCGGTGCACGATCCGATCTACTCGATCGTCGAGATCGCGGCGGCCGGCAACGTCGATACCGTCATCATCGACGGCGTCATTCGCAAGAAGGACGGCAAGCTGACGTTCCCCGCCGATGTGCTGAAGAAGCGGCTTGGCGAACTCGCCGAGTCCGGCGCGCGCATCATGCGCGAGGGCGGCTACAAGGTGGAGACCGCGCCGCAGTGAAACTTTCCAACCTGTCCGAAACCGCGATAGCCGTTACTGCGCCCTCTCCCCTTGTGGGAGAGGGCAACACGGTGGATCGGCACAACGGAAGGGGTGAGGGGTCTCGCGCGCAGCAACGATACCCCTCACCCGCTTCCCATCGTAGCAACGCTGCGGCCGCCCTCTCCCGCAAGGGGAGAGGGCACAGCAATCAGCGTCGAACCGACATCGGAGACCTCACATGACCCAACGCATCTCCCGCCGCACCGCGCTGGCCGGCCTGTCGGCGCTGGCGTTCACGCCGCGGGCGCCGGCCATCGCGCAGGCCCGCGCGATTGTCCTCATGCACGGCTTCACGCCCGGCGCCAACGTGGACATCGGCGCACGGTTGATCGCCGATCATCTGGGCCGCCGCCTCGGCCAGACCGTGGTGGTGGAATCGCGGCTCGGCGCCGGCGGCACCGTGTCGGCCGCGGCGGTGGCGCGGGCAGCGCCCGACGGCCTCACGCTCGCCATCCTGCCGAGCGGCCACCCGGTGTCGGCCGCCATGTACAAGCAGTTGCCCTACAACACCGTCGACGACTTTACCTTCGTCAGCATGCTGACCGAGAATCCGTTCATCTTCGGCACCTACCCGGACCATCCCGCGAAGTCCGTCGCCGACGTCATCAAGTTGGCGCAGGCGGACGAAGGCAAGCTGACCTGCGCCACCGCAGGCATCGGGACCGGCATGCACTTAGCCTTCGAGCTGTTCGCGTCGATGGCGAAAGTAAAGATCCAGCACATTCCCTACCGCGGCTCGCCGCAGGCGGTCACCGACCTGCTCGCCAAGCGCATCGACTTCCAGATGGACACGCCGCCGCTGTTCCTGCCGTTCATGGCCGACAACCGCACGCGCGCGCTCGCGGTCACCGGCACCTCGAAGTTCTTTGCATTGCCGAACGCGCCGACCTTCGCCGAAAGCGGCCTGCCCGGCTATTCGGTCACCGGCTGGATCGGCCTGGCCGGTCCCGCGGGCCTGCCCGCCCCTCTGGTGGAGCGGCTCAACACCGAGGTGAAGGCGACCCTGGCCGATCCCGCCGTGATCGAGCGGTTCCGCTCGCTCGGCAGCGACGTGGTGCCGACCACGCCCGCGGGCTTCAAAGCGCGCGTGGTGGACGACGTGGCGAAGTGGACCAAGGTGGTGGCCGACGCCAACATTCCGCGGGTGTGACGGCTGCTGTGAACTGGCCTGCGCCGCGCCTTCAAAGCGCCTGCGATCTGCGCTAGGCAGGATCAAAGCTGCAAGGAGCACGCATGACATTTTCGCTGTCGAGATTCGCCTTCGTTCTGCCGTTCATCGCGTTGGCGCCGGGCGGCGCCGAAGCCTGGACCGGCGCGCGAACCACGCTGGAAGCGCCGTCAGCCATCGAGCGAGTGGCGATGTGCGGCCGCAACTGCCGCGACGGCGGCCGTCATGTCTCCGGCCCGCCCGAGGTCTGCGCCGAACTCGGCCTGTTGTACTGCGGCCCGTCCGGGCCCCCGCCGCAGCGCGGGCGCGACCGCGACGACGACTGGCGTGACGACCGGCGCGATGACCGCAGGCGCGACACCGGACGCGACTTCGATCGCCGCGACGGCGGCCCCGATTTCGGCCGCCCAGACCCTGGCCCTGGCCGCCTTCCGCAACGCCCCCAGGGCGAGCGCCCGGCCGCGGCGCCGGCCAAACCTGCGACCCCGCCGACGCTGTCAGTGTCGCCCACCTCCGTGGCGCGTGGTGGCACCGCCACCGTGACCTGGAACGGCGGATCGGGCGCCAAGACCTGCGCGCTCTATCTGACCGACGCCACGCGCAACAACTATCAGCCCTGGGGCAACGCGCTGACCGGAAGCCATCCGGTGCCGGGCATCACCTCGACCACCAGCTTCAGCCTGACGTGCCTCGGCGCGGGCGGCGCGTATCTGCCGGGCCCGGTGCCGACCGCCGTGGTGAGGGTGAATTAGATCGCGCGTTCAAGGCGAACGTTTGCGTGCTCCAAACTCCGCTCATTCCCGCGCATAGCCGTCGAAGACGGCGTCGCTTCGCTCGCCTTATGCTGGGAATCCAGGGCTAACCACACCGGCCTGAAAGTGCCGCCCTGGGTCCCCGCTTTCGCGGGGACGAACGGAAGGATGCTGCATTCCGGAATTGCGGGGGTGTCCGCGGTGTTTGTCGGCAACAAGGGCGCCAGGGCCGAGCCGACAGGCAAAGCCGAAGCCGCCCGCCCGTGAGGTTCCTCCCTGTGAAGCGCTTTGCAATTCTCAGCCTGCTGCTGCCCTCCCTTCTCGTTCATGCGTCTGCCGGGCTCGCTCACGACGTGCCCCCGGTGCGCATAGGCGAGCGAAGCGACGCCGTCCTTGGGACGGCTATGCCCGAGCCCTACATCCAGGGGCGCGACGTCCCCTGGGTGCCGACGCCGCAGGTCACCGTCGACAAGATGCTGGATATGGCGCGGCTGACGCCGCAGGACGTGGTGGTCGATCTCGGCTCCGGCGATGGCCGCACCGTGATCGCTGCGGCGCGCCGCGGCGCGCGGGCGCGCGGCATCGAGTTCAATCCCGATCTGGTCGAGCAGTCGCAACGCAATGCCGCCGAAGCCGGCGTCGCCCACGCCGCGACGTTCACCCAGGGCAACATGTTCGACGCCGACATTTCGGACGCGACGGTGCTGCCGCTGTTCCTGCTGCCGGAGAACCTCGACCAATTGGTGCCGAAATTTCTGGCGCTGCGGCCCGGCACGCGCATCGTCAACAACGGTTTTGAATTTTCCGGCTGGGACTACGACGAGATCGGCCATCTGACGGGCCCGGCGTGCCGGCACTGGTGCATCGCCTATCTCTACATCGTGCCCGCGCGGGTCGCGGGCATCTGGCGGACCGATCGGGGCGAACTGGAGCTGCGGCAGGAGTTCCAGTGGCTCACCGGCACGCTGACCGCCTACGGCGAGCGCAAGCCGATCGAGCGCGGCCGGCTGCAGGGCGATGTGATCCGCTTCAACGTCGGCACGACGCGTTACACCGGCCGCGTCACCGGCGATACGATCGCGGGCCAGATCGCGGGCGAAGCGATGATGAAGTGGAGTGGGAGAAGGTAGGTGGCGCGGTGCGGGCATCGGCCTTGACCGTTAGCGCGGCGAAATCCGGGTTACGCGCTAGCTCACACTTTTCCGTATCGCCAACGAATATTTCCGCATTCACATTGTAGAAATTCTGATTTCTCATCGTGAAGGCGGGAAATTGCCCTTTTACAGATCGAACAACTGAGCACAGCTAGCGCGCTTTCGCAGGCGTCAATCAGCTTGGTAGCCTCAGCTTTCGTAATGTCATTCGTGTGCGACGCCTTGTTTGCCCAAGACACGAGTAGTCTATCTGCGTCACGCAAAATTTGCATGTCAACGCTGCTTTTCTCGTATCCCGTTACTCCCTTCTTCTGAAAAGCCTTCTCGCCATCAACAATAATTTGCTTGAGAAAATCGTGAGCCCCTCGGTGGTCGTTGCGCTCTCGATGCAAATAGGGAAGCCTCAAATTGAGGCGCTCTGCAACGAGCGCTAACTCAATATCCATGACCTTTCGCGCCGTGTTGCCCGCCAAATCCGGACCTACTTCCAACAATTTTCGCGCATCGTCAAAGCCATACGATTTTTCTGACCAACGAATGCCAACCGTGGGCATGTCGTATGGCATCAACGCTTTAAAGGACCAATTTCCTGGATTGAGTTGCTGCTTCAATTCAATGAACCAATCGCGGTCATGCGTGAACAGCACGAGTTGCCGGTCAGAGAACAGTCTTTGTAATAGATCGACGATCATGCCCCGATGATTGCGGTCGACGCTTACTACGACATCATCTAGAAAAATGGGCCTATCTTTTTTTGCTTCTCGTTTTGCCATCGCCAAAAAAATACAAAGGCCGAGACTGTTTCGAAATCCTTCGGATAAGGTCAAGCGAGGCGACTCTTGGTCAACTCCGTGAAACTTCAAGAAGATATCGATCGCTTTATTCTCCTCCGCCGGGACGTGAAGCCGCACATCTTCTATGCGTTCGTTCGGATGCAGAATCCTCCACATATCCTGTATGTCGGCTGATATCGCTCCGATTGTACGAGCCGACTGCGCAGAAATTTCCTCACGAACCCCATCTTCCACCGCTGCAATAAATGCGACTAGTATCCCAATGCCGGAAACTAGCCGGGCCCGTTCTTTTCCCCTTAGAATTTCAATCGCGACCGCGCCTTTTCTCTTGTCGTCATTGAGTTTTTGTATGTCGGGCGGAATGTCTTCCATCGCTTCCTTAGCTATTGCAACGATGGGAACGATTAGTGTCTCGATCGCCTTGAGTTCGGTCTCTGTGCATGACCTGCGAAGTAGGTTTATGTCCAACTGCGCGAGAAAATCCATTTGGCCGGCATCAAGTTGATTGCGCCAGGGCACAAATTCGGTTCGGTTCAATTGTGCCTTGATTACCCCAAGGCTATCGCACAGGGTTCCAACATTGCGATCCCGTTCTTCAAACGCAGCGATGACCTCCTGTAGTCGCTTACGTTCTTCCGAAAGGTGCAATTGAAAGGCAACACTTTGAATCTCTTGGCCGCAAGCTGGGCATTGTATTTGCCCGTTCGACACCAATTTCCCAAAACCATCAGCGGCTTCCAGTACACGCAGTTTTTCCGAAATTAGGGGCTCGACGCCAGCTGTCAATTTTGTTGATGCGGAACGAATGCTCGCAATTTGCCCAACCAAATCCAGCTGTCCCAAGTCTTTCAAAATCAGATGCTGCTTCTGCTCTGTTGACGAACGAGAAATTCGCTCTTCGATCGCGCCATTTAGTTCGGAATATTTTTCAATTGGATTTCGAGTTAACTTTTTAACAGAACAATATTCATCATGCAGTGAATCAACGGAGCAAAAAATTGCAACATCATCGGCATCTCCAAATACCGCTCTGCGCCTGGTTAGGAGTTCATCGAGAACCGCTTTGATCTCTCTAAGATTGGATGTTTGCTCTACAGCTTTCGCAAGTCTTCTGAGGTTTTCGGCCGCGATCTCCATGTGCTGAAGACCCAGCAACGGTAAGAGCGCCGAATATTTTTCGCCTTTTGTAATCTGGATAAAGCGCGCAACCTCATCCTGCCGAAGTATGGTGCGGCGATAGTCCCACGAGTCGATGTGAGAGGTTTCGGAAGTGGTATTTCGGATCACTCCCTCTTTGTTAATTGTTGTCTTGTGCTCCGAGTTGTCAGCGAATCTAATTACAAAACTCGCCAGTCTGTCTTCAGGCATGTGGGTGTTGGGAACGGCTTTTTCTTGTCGTTTTCCACTCTGCTCAAGAGAGAGGTGGCCAATTTTTCCGCTGTTTATTACGTGCTCGATTGCATCAACGAATGAAGACTTTCCCGCACCATTTTCTCCATAGATGACCGTCGATTTTTCTTGGATATCCAGAACAGCCAGTTCGCCGGCGCCGCGAAACCAAGACAACGCAATTGATTTGATCCTCATGTCTCGCTTTTCGATCCGTCGGCGCTCAAATTCAGGTCGTCGAGCAAGACGTTCGCCAGTTTGCCAATTTGCCCAGCCGTCACGAGGCTCTCGCAAAATGTGTTGCGGAGTAGGTCTTCCAGCTTGTCAGCCATTTCTTGGCTAACAAGTTGATTGTTTTTACTCGCGGCAGTTACTCGATTTGTGATCCAGTCTTCGGGCATGGCGGGCTCCCTGCACAGTTGCGCAATAATCGTTTTCGCTTTGAAATTGTAGGACTTGTCGCGCCTCATTTCATCTTGACTTTATTCCTATTTTCGCGTAAAGCATCACCCACTCCCACCCAACCGAGGGCGTTCTCATGAGACGCATGCGAATGGGGCGGGATGCGGCGCCTGCGGGTCCGGCCTCGTCAGCCGGGCTCCCGGGAGGCCTCGGGGCCCCGCCCTACCGGCACTACGACCGGTGCGCAGGGAGCCTGCTGGACGGCCGGAGCGGTTTCTCCGGTTCGCAAGCGCGGCCCGAGCGCCAGTGCGGACAAGCGTAACGCCCCGCACCAAAACGCCGCGGTGAAGCGCCGCAAGGCGCGCCGGCTGGCGTCATCAGCCGGCGGTCCCTGACGCTTCAGGGACAGGCCCACCGCAAGGCGGGCCACGGGTGCGGCGATCCGAACCAGCGCCTCGCGGCGCTTCACCCCCTCGGACTTTTCCGGGGGCCAATGCGGCAGCCCTCGGACGATCATCGCCGCGAGAAGGAGAAGCCGTGTGCGCAAAGCCGCTGCCTCATATCGGGTGTCGTTCCCGCGCAAGCGGGAACCCAGTACGCACAGTCCTCTCGATAGAGCGTGTTTACTGGATCCTCACTTTCGCGGGGATGACAGGCGGAGTTCGCGGCAGCGCCGCGCACTCTTGCGCGGTCCGTGCGCGTGAGCCAAGAACGCACGAGAGAACGCACAACAGAACCAATGACCGCGAAGCCAAAGAGCACGGAGCAGAAATGACCAAGCCCCTCGCCGGCCGGATCGCGCTCATCACCGGCGCGTCGCGCGGCATCGGTTTTCCAACCGCCGTCGCGCTCGCGCGCGAAGGCGCCCATGTGGTCGCGACCGCGCGCACGCCGGGCGGCCTCGAAGAACTCGACGATGCGATCCGCGCGGTGGGCGGCACGGCGACGCTGGTGCCGCTCGAGCTGCGCGACGCCGAAGGCATCGCGCGTCTCGCCGCGGCGCTGGACGAACGCTACGGCCGGCTCGACGTGCTGATCGGCAACGCGGCGCTCGGCGCGTCGAACTCACCGCTCGATCATTTCCATCCCAAGGAATGGGACGAGGTGATGGCGGTCAACGTCACCGCGAACTGGCACCTGATCCGGTTCTGCAACCCGCTGCTGCAAAAGTCGACCGCCGGCCGCGTGGTGTTCGTCACCTCGGGATCGTCCACCAACGCGCGCGCCTATCGCGGGCTCTATGCCGCGTCGAAGGCCGCGCTGGACACGATGGCGCGCACTTACGCGGCGGAAACCGCGGCGACGCCGATCCGCGTCAACCTGTTCAATCCGGGGCCGACCCGCACCAAGATGCGCGCCGCGGTTTCCGCCGCGTAAGTGCGCGCCATCGTGTCCAGCGCGGCCTTCGACGCGGCATA